>JAYQJW010000002.1:0-936794 GCA_038142325.1 Gammaproteobacteria bacterium | reverse complement strand
TTTTTATTTGAACTTACATAGACCTTTTAATAAAAGCCAAACTTTTGAGAACAAAAAACGGTTCTACTAAAGTGTTAATTTCAACATAGCTAGCAATTTGTCGTGCATAACTTCCAGACACGATTATAGTTGGTTTAGACTTAGTGTTTTTTTTAAATTCCTCATACACCTTGTGCACAGATGCAGAAATCATCGTTCGGTAACCCACGTTAATTTGTTTTGCAGTATCATTTTGAAGAAGATTCTTTTTTTTTGTTTGAGTCAGCTTGATATTTTTTAAGTTATGTATATCTGAAAAACAGTTTTTATATCTCTCGGCTCCACTCAAAAGCACTCCTCCTTTATGAGCACCATTTTTTGTTACACAATCAATACTAATAACACTTCCACAGCTAACAACTACACAGTCTTTTTTAAAGATACTTTTAGCCGCAACAATTTGTGCCCATCTATCTGAACCTAGACTTGAAGCTTTTTTATATGAGTTTGTAGTTGATAAAAGTGATCTTGTTGATTTAAATGCTGTTATTTTCTCAAAGAAAGATTTAAGAGCCTTTGTTAGTTTTTTATCGTAGTTTGTGCCCAAGACTGATGAATAAAATAAACATGGCTTATGATCATAATCAAGCGACTTTAGATATTTCTTAATGTCTTTAAAATCATTCGATTGAAAGGCTTTTACTTTAGAAATTCCATTTTTCCTCTCAATAGCAATTTTGATTTGACTATTTCCAATATCTGCGAGTATATTCATATCATTCTTAATGTGCTGTTAATATCATTAATTGTCAAAACATTGTTGCCAGTATTTATTATTAGCTCTCCAAAATCACTGATACCCAATAGAACTCCTTCGTGAATAACATTGTCTATTGAGATAGATATACTTTTATTGATTGCATATAAATTGTCATTAAATTCTTTTACAAGTTCGTCATAATTTTCCGTTTCAGAAAATTAACTATATTATTACAAAACAAATATATTAACTTTGTATGGTTGATGTTAGTACCTAGATTTGAGTGCGGCTGATTTACGTTAAATGATTCATCAATGTTTATATTTATACCAATACCTAGAGATAAAAAAATATCTTTTCCAGAAGACTGAGACTCAATCAAGATACCGGAAACTTTTTTATTATCTATGTAAATATCATTTGGCCATTTTATGCTCAAAGCATGATTTGTTGTATCTTTAAACGCTCTCAATGCAGCTAAACAAGAAAGATAATTTAATTTTCCTAATTCCGTTTGATTGGCATTCAATTTTAAACACAAACTAAATGAAAGAGATTTTTGGTTGAAACTGTACCATATTTTGCTGCTTCTTCCCCTTGATGCTCTTTGATTATTTGTGATTATGATAATTGGACACTGATCTTTGATGTATTTATATTTAAAATAATCATTCGTTGAACTTAAATGATTTTTGAACAATACCCTTATAGGTTTATTGTTATATAAAATCTTTGAGAGATTTTTTTTTAATTTAGAGATTTCCAACATTACTTTGACAGGATAATTTCAATAACTTATTATTGTCACACATAAATTATGAGTAACTTAGCATAATGGCAATCAATTGGATAGAATCAAAGGTTATCGATCAAACCAGATGGACGGATGATTTAGTCTCAATACGATTTGAAAATAATATACCTCCCTATATTGCTGGTCAATTTACTAAAATAGGCCTGAAACTTGACGGAGATCTTATCTCACGACCATACTCACTTGTGAGCGCTCCTCACGAAGATTTTCTAGAGGTAATATATGTAAATGTTCCCGATGGCAAACTCACTCCTCATTTACATAAACTAGATAGAAATGATTCTATTTTTGTGATGGATAAAGCATCAGGATTCTTTATTATGGATGAGGTGCCGGATGGCGACAAGTTATGGCTCGTAGCAACCGGAACAGGACTAGGAGTTTTCATCTCATTGCTAAAGACTGATTCACCATGGAAGCGTTTCAAGGAAATAGTACTAATTCATGGTGTTCGTACATCTGGGGAACTAGCCTATCAGGATCAGATTAAAGAGCTTCAAGCAAAACATCCTAATCAACTTAAATATCTCCAAACAGTAACCAGAGAAAAAGTCGATAATACCATTAACGCGCGTATTCCAGATGCTATAAAAGATGGATCAATTACAAATATTTGTGGAGATATTAATTCATCATCACAGTTTATGCTATGCGGCAATCCCGATATGATTAATGACATGGTAGATCTTTTAGGCACCTATGGTTTAGAGAGAAACCGAAGAAGCAAACCTGGCAATATCACTCTCGAAAAATACTGGTAATCTTCAACTAACTATATTACTCAGACAGAAGTTTATTAATCATGCTTACAAGCTTGTCGCCTTTTGGACTAGTCACCATAGAGTAACTTTTTACAACTTCACCATCTTTGTTAATTAAATATTTCCAAAAGTTCCATTTAGGCGAACTATTTGTCTCAGCGGCAAGATTCTTATAAAATGGGTGCGCTTTTTCACCTCTTACATTTACTTTCGTAAACATTGGAAACTTCACATCATATGTAAGATTACAAAAGTCTTTGATATCTTGTTCTGGCGCAGGCTCTTGATAAAAGTCATGTGATGGAAAACCTAAAACTACAAAGCCTTGATCCTTCTTGTCAGAATACAATTTCTCCAAGCCTTCATACTGAGGAGTAAAGCCACATTTGCTTGCTGTATTAACAACTAGAATAACATTGCCTTTATACTTGCAAAGACTCTCAACTTTATCTTCACCAAGACGTTTTATTTCAAAGTCCAATGCTTTTGGACACTGATTTGCAGATACATCATTCATAACCAATGATATTAACATGCAGAGTGGTAAAAAGATTTTTTTCATATAGAGGATTATTCTTATTGCGCCAGATAATGTCAAGAAATGTCTAATGCATATTCTTTAAGATTATCCAAATCAATCTTCTCGAGTGCTTTTATATTAGTTGATTTGAGTTTGATATGTGGAGCTTTATTATTTTGATAAGCTTCTAACCATCTATCTGCGCATAAACACCAACTATCACCTTCTACCAATCCTTTGAAATCGAGTTCAGGTATAGGCGTTGATAAATCATTGCCTTTAGATTTAGAAAATTCCAAAAACTCATTTGTCACAACTGCGCAGACTGTGTGCGAACCTCTATCAAATGTATCGGTATTACAGCAACCATCTCGTAAAAAACCTGTCATAGGATCTTTGCCACATAACTCTAGCTTTTCGCCTAAAACATTTTTCTGAGGTTCAGACATACATAACCTCAATTATTTCATATTCAATATCTCCAGAAGGCGTCTTTATGTTAACAACATCTCCCTCACATTTGCCGACAAGAGACCTAGATATAGGCGATGTAACTGATATCATTCCTTTTTTAGATCAGCCTCATCTTCCCCTACGATTTTATAAGTGATTTTTTTATTATTATCATCAACAACGACTACAGTTGTACCAAAAATCACTTTATCTGATTTTGGAATTTGTGTTACGTCTATAATTTGGGCATTGGATAATTTGCTTTCTATGTCTTTTATTCTGCCTTCTGTGAAACTTTGTTGCTCTCTCGCAGCATGATACTCAGCATTCTCCTTGAGGTCTCCTTTCTCTCTTGCCTCTTTAATTGCTTCTGAAATCTGAGGTCGTTTAACTGACTTAAGTTGAGAAAGCTCATCTCTGAGTAACTTTTCACCTTGAACGGTCATCGGTATTTTATCCATCTATACTCACCAAATTAAATGAGCCACCTGTCAGATTCGAACTGACGACCTGAGGTTTACAAAACCCCTGCTCTGGCCAACTGAGCTAAGGTGGCGATTACTTAAAGTTATTATAGACATAATGATATAATACTGACGTATGATATCGAAGTTTTTTGAATGAATAAAGATTTACCTCTGAAAGTTAGAAGTATATTTACGGATCTTGACCCTCTAATTTGGGAGGGCGTTTGGCTTGATACACTCTCGTCACTTTTAGAGTCATCATCTATGTTAAAGATATGGGAAAAACTCCTTATAGAAATTAACCTAAACAAAAAAAAATATCCTGATATCGGCAATTCTCAGTTCATTAAATGGGAACTTAAGGCATTTGTAGCTCAAGCTGTAAGTTTGTTTAATAAGAACTATAATAGAGATATATTTGTTAAAAAATTTGAAGAATACTTTGCGAAAAAAGGATATAAAATTAATAAGGATATGATAAATGAAATTTACAAAAGTATTTATAATTAAGATTATTTTAATATTCCCACTTTACTCAAGTACAATTAACGCTCAACCGGATCAAGTTTTTATTGATCTTGTAAATTATTCTGCAAGTATTGATGGATATAGCTCTCTTTGTGTAAAAAATTATGATGATGATAAAGAATTAACTTCTCTTTTTAGTCTATTGAATGAACTCAAAGAGAAATACATGTTATTTACCGATGATGATTATAATATATTGCAATCAACTTATATGAAAACTAAATCAGCTACGGTTTCACAGCTTATGAAGCTAAAGCTCAATTCTCAAAAAAGTCGATGCAACAATTATTTAAAAATATTTGAGAGGTTTGATAGAAAAAAACAAAAAAATTTAGAAGAACTGGAGAAAATAGTTGAAGCATATCAGTAATAAAAGTTTACGCTTTATTCACTCTTTTTTTGTTATTAAAGATAAATCCTTTTTATCAGGCTAATAAGAAAATTATTGATGAATTTAAAAGTAAACCAGGCTTATTTCAGATCTCTGAGAAAACAGGAATGAATGTAGAGGAAGTCTATAATATAGTCAAGACTCATGATATAAATGTACTTAATACTAACATTATTAAACTTATGGAGTATAAATGAAGCCCCTAGGTCCTCCCCCAAGAATATTTGGGATGAAAATTACATCTAATAGAATCGAGTCATTTTTTGTTTTGTTTGCCACGGTAGTTTTGTATTTCATCTTTTACGCAAATAATTTTGATAAAACCAGCCAAGTTATTTTAACTCTTGGTATAGCATGGGTTTTGTATTTATGGTTTATTAAAAAACCTGAACGACCATATTAAGTAAAAACTTAATGCTATAGACTTAATGCTTTGTTAATATACACAAGTTGATTTTCGGAGGGGTACTCAAGCGGTCAACGAGGGCAGACTGTAAATCTGCTGGCCCTGCCTTCGCAGGTTCGAATCCTGCCCCCTCCAACTTAATCAAATGCGGGTATGGTACAATGGTAGAACTTCAGCCTTCCAAGCTGACGATGCGGGTTCGATTCCCGCTACCCGCTCAATTTATGAAATAGATTTCACTTTTTTTTAATCAAGCGTTCACAATTAGAGCTCATAATGCTTTTGACTTTTCCTCCAGAAAGACGCTTGTATGTTAGCTATGCTGCTCCATTCGCATAGCTAGCACAGGTGCCTAATGATGATTTACTGCCTTTGTTAGTTGTATATACTCTATCTTTTTAATATTATCCGAGTGATTGAGAAACTGCCCATATAGCTCAGTCGGTAGAGCACTTCCTTGGTAAGGAAGAGGTCACCGGTTCAAATCCGGTTATGGGCTTTTTTCATTGATTTTAGTAAAATTTTAGTGTAAATGGACATAAAAGTGGTTTATCATATCATCCACTTGAAACTTAACTAACTCGGGATTTAAAAATGGCTAAGGAAAAATTTGAAAGAAATAAAGCCCATGTAAACGTTGGAACAATCGGCCACGTAGATCATGGTAAAACAACACTTACAGCAGCTATAACAAAGGTTATGGGTGAAAAATTTGGTGGCGAAGCAAAAGCTTATGACCAAATAGACAATGCGCCAGAAGAAAGAGAGCGTGGTATAACTATTGCTACAGCTCACGTCGAATATGAATCAACAGATAGACACTATGCGCACGTGGATTGCCCTGGTCATGCTGACTATGTAAAAAATATGATTACAGGTGCTGCTCAAATGGATGGAGCTATACTTGTTTGTTCTGCTGCAGATGGCCCAATGCCACAAACAAGGGAACATATTCTATTGGCTCGCCAAGTTGGGGTGCCACACATCGTAGTTTACTTAAACAAAGCCGATCAAGTCGATGATAAAGAGTTATCAGATTTAGTCGAAATGGAAATTAGAGAACTTTTATCAAAGTATGATTTCCCTGGAGATGATGTACCTATAGTTTCAGGTTCTGCATTAAAAGCAATTGAGGGTGATTCATCTGAGATAGGTATTCCATCAATTGAGAAACTCGTTGAAGAAATGGATAAATTTATTCCAGTTCCAGAACGTCCAGTTGATCAAACATTTCTCATGCCAATTGAGGATGTCTTCTCAATATCAGGTCGTGGTACAGTTGTTACAGGCCGTATTGAAAGAGGCAAGGTTAACGTTGGTGAAGAAATTGAGATTGTCGGTATCAGAGATACACAAAAGACTACTTGTACAGGTGTTGAAATGTTTAGAAAACTACTGGATGAAGGTGTTGCAGGTGATAACGTTGGAGTATTACTCAGAGGAACTAAACGTGAAGAAGTTGAGAGAGGACAAGTATTATGTGTTCCAGGATCAATAAAACCGCATACTAAATTCGAATGTGAAGTTTACGTATTATCAAAAGACGAAGGAGGAAGACATACTCCGTTCTTTGGTAACTATAGACCTCAGTTCTATTTCAGAACAACAGACGTTACCGGTGCAATTGAATTACCAAAAGACGTTGAAATGGTTATGCCTGGCGATAATGTGAAAATGAATGTCGAACTTATTACACCTATCGCACTTGAACAAGGTCTTAAGTTTGCGATACGTGAAGGTGGCAAAACTGTTGGAGCAGGAGTCGTATCAAAAATAGTAGAGTAAGCTATCATTGATTTAAGAATGATAGGCTAGTAGCTCAACTGGTAGAGCGACGGTCTCCAAAACCGTAGGTTGGGGGTTCGAGTCCCTCCTGGCCTGACGAATTGACATAGAGTATTGCCATGGTAGAAAAAAATATAGAATCAAAATCTAATAATACTTATCTGATTGTATCAATCATTGTTTTGATATCAGGTATGATTCTTTTTTATTACTTTAGCGATGTAAGATTATTTTATAGAGTTCTCGCTATGATCTCAGTTGTCATTTTATCGGGTTTCATAGGTTACCAGAGTGATTTTGGTAAATTAGTTTATTCATATATAAGTGACTCAAAAGTAGAAATTAAAAAAGTTACTTGGCCAACTAAACAAGAGACAACTCAAACTACTCTTGGTGTAATAGTGGTTGTTATTATAGTTGGCATTCTTCTATGGCTATTTGACATGTTGCTTGGTTGGGCCATTGGCACATTATACGGAGTAGCATGATGGATTGGTATGTATTGCAAGCATTTTCAGGTTATGAGAATAAAGTAAAACTGGCTCTTGAAGATAGAATCAAACGTAGTGGCCTGCAAGATTCATTTGAAGAAATTTTAGTGCCAACAGAAGAAGTTCTTGAAATCAAGGAAGGAAAGAAGAAGAAATCTGAGAGAAAGTACTTTCCTGGATATGTCATGATTAAAATGGATATGAATGACGAGACATGGCACTTAGTTAAAAGCGCACCACAGGTACTAGGCTTTATAGGTGGCACCAGTGATAAACCAGTTCCATTAAAACAATCTGAGGCAGATAATCTAATGCAATCGATGCAAAATGATATTGATAAACCAAAACCTAAAGTTATGTTTGAACCTGGCGAAGTAGTGCGCATTACAGATGGACCATTCAATGACTTCAATGGCGTGGTAGAAACAGTTGATTTTGAAAAAAATAAGCTTAAAGTATCAGTTTTGGTTTTTGGTAAACCAACACCAATAGAATTATCACTAACACAAGTGGAGAAAGGATAATGGCTGCTAAAGAATTAATGACACAAGTAAAACTTCAGGTGCCAGCAGGAGCAGCAAACCCAGCGCCACCTGTAGGACCAGCTTTTGGTCAACATGGTTTAAATATTCAAGATTTTTGCAAACAATTTAATGATAAAACAAAAGATGCTGAGAAAGGCATGGCTTTGCCAGTCGTTATCAACGTATATAAAGACAGGTCTTTTGATTTTGTAATCAAGTCTGCTCCCGCATCAGTTTTATTAAAAAAAGCTGCTGGAATCCAAAAAGGTAGTCCAACACCTCATACAAATAAAGTTGCTAAAGTCACCAAAGATCAGTTAGCTGACATTGTCAAAACTAAAGAAGGAGATTTAACTGGTGCAAATTTAGAGAATTCAATGAAAATTATTGCGGGAACTGCAAGAAGCATGGGTATTGAGGTAGAAGAGTAATGTCGTTGTCAAAGAAAGCTAAAGCAATTCAAGAACAAATAGATTCATCTAAAGATTACAGCCTTGTAGATGCAATCGAGCTATTAAAAAGTGCTCCAAAGGCCAAATTTAATGAAAGCGTTGATATAAGCATAAATTTAGGGATTGATGCTACAAAGTCAGACCAAGGCGTCAGAGGTTCTTCAACACTTCCACATGGAATTGGTAAAACTATGACCGTTGTTGCATTTGCAGATGGTGAAGATGAAAAAGCTGCAAAAGATGCTGGCGCTGATGAGGTTGGTTTTGAAGATCTTATTGATAAAGTGAAAAAAGATAAAGACTTAGATGCAGATATTGTAGTAGCAACACCAGATTGCATGAAGAAGATGGGCCAGCTTGGAAGAATATTGGGGCCTAAGAACTTAATGCCAAATCCTAAAGAGGGCACAGTTACAAAAAATATTGCTGATGCCATCTCAAAAGCCAAGAAAGGCCAAATCAGGTATAAAAATGACAAAGCTGGAATCATTCATACAATAGTTGGCAAATTAGACTTTGAAACAGATAAACTTGCAGATAATGTTGCTGCGCTTGTATCAGATCTCAATAAGGCAAAGCCCTCATCTGCTAAAGGTAAATACATGAAAAATATTACAATTTCTTCTACTATGGGACCAGGAATTAGGGTAGACTTATCGTCAGTCGAGAAGAGGAGCTAATATGCCACTGAATTTATCCCAAAAGCAAGATCTTGTTAAAGAAATGTCTATGGTTTTAGAGGGCGCCGAGGTTGTTTTAACAGCAGATTACACAGGGCTTTCAGCTAATGAATTAAATGAATTGAGAAAAACCACACGTGAAGCCGGGGTGTTTATTAAGTTAGTTAAAAATAATATGCTTAAAATGGCACTAAAAGATAGTCAATTTGCATCAATGGCAGATGGTATTACAGGACCTCAAATTGTAGCAGTTGGTAAAGAAGATGCTGGAAAGTTTGCTAAATCTATCAATGAGTTCATAAAAAAACATGAAAACTTAAAACCTAAAGCTATAAACTATCAGGGCAAGGATTTAGAAATAGCAGAATTGAAGAAGCTCGCCTCTCTTCCAACTTATGAAGAGGCAATTTCTAAACTATTATCAGTTATGCAAGGCCCTATCAAAAAACTCATGGGTACTATGAATGCTGTACCAAGTAAACTTGTAAGAACAATAGATGCAATTAAGGCATCAAAGAATTAAATTTATCGGGAGAAAATGATGGCAGTAAGTAAAGAGGATATATTAGATAGCATTTCTAATATGACAGTGATGGAGGTTGTTGACCTAATTTCAGAAATGGAAGAAAAATTTGGAGTGACAGCGGCAGCAGCTGTTGCTGCAGCACCAGCGGCAGCAGGTGATGCAGGAGATGCTGCAGCAGAAAAATCTGAGTTCGATGTATCTTTAGCTGATATGGGTGGCAACAAGGTTGCAGTGATCAAGGCTGTTAGAGCTATAACTGGACTTGGGCTTAAAGAAGCAAAAGACAAGGTTGAATCAGCACCATGTGTTTTAAAAGAAGGTGTTTCTAAAGAAGAAGCAGATGATTTTAAAAAACAATTGGAAGAAGCTGGAGCAACCGTTGAACTTAAATAAAAAAATACAATTAAAATATACTCAAATTAAAATTGAGTCTCATGATTTGGTAGAAACCAAAAGGAACTTTTGGCTATGACGTATTCCTATACTGAAAAAAAACGTATACGTAAAAGTTTTGGGAAAACCAATGATGTCATCGAGACTCCTAATTTAATTGATTTACAAATAAACTCTTATAATGAGTTTTTGGGCATATCCAATGGAAGTTTTGATTTAGAGAAATCTGGACTTCACAGTGTATTCAATTCTGTTTTTCCTATTTATGATTACTCCAACAACTGCAAATTAGAATACACATCATTCAAATTAGGTAAGCCTGAGTTTAATGAAGAAGAGTGTCGCATTAGCAGTAAAACCTATTCAGTTCCTATCAAAGTAAATTTTAAACTTTATGTGAATATTGACGAAAAGAATTCAGATAAAGTAGAGATATTCGAAAACGAAGAAGTATTTCTTGGTGAGCTACCGATAATGACAAAATATGGTACTTTTATAGTAAATGGTACTGAGAGAGTAGTTGTATCTCAACTTCATAGATCCCCAGGTGTATTTTTTGACCATGACCGTGGAAGAACTCATTCATCAGGAAAATTGTTATTCTCAGCAAGAGTTATCCCATACAGGGGGTCATGGCTAGATTTTGAATTTGACCAAAAAGATATTATATATGCAAGAATTGACAGACGTAGAAAAATAGCTTCAACAATTATTTTAAGAGCACTTGGTTATTCTACCCAAGAGATAATTACTGAGTTTTATGATCATAATAAAATTACAATCAAGGACGGGAAAGTCTTCATTGACCAAAAACTTGAAGACTTGAAAGGAAGTATTGCTTCATTTGATATTTATCATAATAAAAAACTTATAGTTGGAAAAGGAAAACGAATAACAGTAAGACAAATTGAAGCTGCGAAAAAAAGTAAGATGAAAGTATTTGAGGTTCCTGATGATTTTCTATTAGGAAAAAGAGTGGCAGAAAACGTTTCAATAAACATTAAAGGGTCAGACATAAAAGTTGACATGGTTACAGCCGAACAAATTATTGACACTGATACTGGAGAGCTTATTTGTGATGCAAATCAAAAAGTCGATAAAAATATTAAAGAGAAAATTAAAGATTTAAAAAAAGTATCTATCAATCTATTGTCTTGTAATCAGGAGCTCGATTTAGATACCATTTCACAAATTCATGAACTTGGAATATCAGGTTTCTCTATCTTACATACTAACGATCTCGATAGAGGGACATTTATTTGTAATACATTAGACATTGATCCTACATATGATCAAAAAACTGCTCTCATTGAAATATATAGAATGATGAGACCAGGAGAACCTCCAACTGAGGAAGCTGCACAACAATTATTTATAAATTTATTTCAATCAAGTGATAGATATGACTTATCCAATGTTGGTCGCATGAAATTTAATTCAAGAGTAGGACGCACTAACATGGAAGGTGAGACCACCTTATCAAATGAGGATATTCTTGATGTCTTAAAAACCCTAATTAATATTAGAAATGGATCTGATACAGTTGATGATATAGATCATCTTGGCAATAGACGCGTTAAATGTGTTGGAGAGATGGTAGAGAATGTATTTAGAGTTGGTTTAGTAAGAGTTGAAAAAGCTGTTAAGGAGAGAATGACAACAATGGAATTGTCAGAAAAGCTCCAACCTAAAGATATTGTTAATTCAAAACCTATAACAGCAACACTTAAAGAGTTTTTTGGTACAAGCCAGCTCTCTCAATTCATGGATCAGAATAATCCACTTGCAGAGATTACTCATAAAAGAAGAATATCCGCGCTCGGACCGGGTGGTCTAACAAGGGAAAGGGCAGGATTTGAATAAGAGATGTTCATCCAACTCACTATGGGCGAGTATGTCCTATCGAAACTCCAGAAGGGCCAAATATTGGACTCATAAATTCACTAGCTACTTACTCAAGGACTAATTCGTATGGTTTTTTAGAAACTCCATACCGTGTTGTTGAAAAAAATAAAGTAAAAAATGAAATTAAATGGCTATCGGCTATTGAAGAAAGTAAATATACTATTGCTCAGGCAAACACCAGTTTAGATTCGAAAGGGAATATCCAAGGCGACTTAGTCTCTTGTAGATTTAATAATGAATTTACAATTTCATCACCTGATAAAGTCGAACTTATGGACGTTTCACCTAGACAAGTAGTATCTGTTGCAGCTGCATTAATACCATTCCTAGAGCATGATGATGCCAATAGAGCACTAATGGGCTCAAATATGCAAAGACAAGCAGTGCCGCTATTAATACCAGATAAACCTTTGGTTGGAACAGGTATGGAAAAAATAGTCGCTGTTGACTCTGGTGCATCAATAAAAGTAAAAAGAGATGGAGTTGTAGATTATGTTGACGCATCAAGAATCATTGTCAATGTGGATGAAAAAGATGTAGGAGATGATGATACTGGAGTTGATATTTATCCATTAACTAAATATACGCGCACAAACCAAAATACTTGTATTAATCAAAGACCTCTTGTGAAGCCGGGGGACAAAGTTGTAGCTGGTGACGCTATAGCTGATGGACCAGCTACAGATTTAGGCGAGCTCGCACTAGGTCAGAATTTACTAATTGCCTTCATGCCTTGGAATGGCTATAACTACGAGGATTCTATATTAGTATCAGAAAGAGTAGTTAGAGAGGATAGATTCACGTCTATTCACATTGAAGAATTAGAGTGTGTAGCAAGAGATACAAAATTAGGCTCTGAAGAAATTACATCCGATATCCCTAATGTGAGTGAGAACTTACTCAATAAACTTGATGAATCAGGTATCGTATATGTTGGTGCCGAGGTTAAATCAGGCGATATACTTGTCGGAAAAGTTACGCCAAAAGGCGAAACACAGCTTACACCTGAAGAAAAATTATTAAGAGCTATCTTTGGTGAAAAAGCCTCTGATGTTAAAGATTCTTCATTAAAAGTACCATCAGGAATGGATGGAACAATCATTGATGTAAGAGTATTTACAAGAGAAGGAATAGATAAGGACAAAAGAGCAATTGAAATTGAGGAGACACAAATAGAAGAGGTTAAGAAGAATTTAATCGATGAATTAAGAATTAATCAGGACACTGTCTTCGTAAGAGCTAAAAATCTCTTACTAAACAAAACTGTGTCAAAACCGATATTAGATCTAAAGGCTGGCTCTAAATTATCATCTTCTGTCCTTGAAACAATCAAAAATGAGGATCTATTTAAAATTCAAACAAAAGTTGAAAAAACCAATATTGCTCTTGCAAACCTATCTAATAACATCGATGAACTTCAGATTAAATTTAACCAAGATGTCGAAGAAGTGACAAAAAAAATTACTATGCCTGATGACCTCGGTCCTGGTGTTCAGAAAAAATTAAAGTATATCTTGCAGTAAAAAGAACTTTGCAGCCAGGTGATAAAATGGCTGGTAGACATGGAAATAAAGGTGTTATTTCTCAATTATCCCAGTTGAAGATATGCCTCATCGTGAAGACGGGACGCCTGTTGATATTGTTTTAAATCCATTAGGTGTACCATCAAGAATGAACGTTGGGCAGGTTCTTGAAACTCATCTTGGTTGGGCTGCACGCGGCATTGGTGACAAAATCAATCAGATGCTTAAAGAACAACAAGAAGTTAAAAAACTAAAACAGTTTATTACTAAAGTCTATAAAGAGTGTCCAGGCTTTACAAAATATACATTAGATAAATTCACTGATGATGAAATTATTACGTTGGCAGAAAATCTTAAGAATGGTTTGCCGATGGCTACCCCAGTATTTGATGGAGCTTCTGAAGAAGAGATTAAGAAAATGCTTGAACTTGCTGATTTGCCAGTCAGCGGGCAGTCCATACTGTTCGATGGCAGAACAGGTGAGCAATTTGAGCGTCCTGTGACTATTGGATATATGTATATCATTAAATTAAATCATCTTGTTGATGATAAAATGCATGCTCGTTCGACTGGTCCATACAGTCTTGTTACTCAACAACCTTTAGGGGGTAAAGCGCAATTCGGTGGGCAAAGATTTGGAGAAATGGAAGTTTGGGCTTTACAAGCATATGGAGCTACACATGTACTTCAAGAGGTGCTTACAGTTAAGTCTGATGATATAGCTGGACGAAATAAAGTTTACAAAAATATAGTTGATGGTGAGTATACCACTGATGCTCATATACCTGAGTCATTTAATGTGTTGCTTAAAGAGATAAAGTCATTAGCTATAAATATTGATTTAGATTCTGAAAATAAACCAAACTAGGATAAGTTATGCAAGAAATTTTAAATATGTTCAAAAAAAATAACAATGAAAAGAAATTTGACCACATAAAAATTTCACTCGCATCTCCTGATTTGATGAGATCCTGGTCTTATGGCGAAGTAAAGAAACCTGAGACGATTAATTACAGAACTTTTAAACCTGAGAGGGACGGACTGTTTTGCGCTAAAATTTTTGGCCCAGTAAAAGATTATGAATGCTTATGTGGAAAATATAAAAGACTCAAGCATAGAGGCGTAGTATGTGAAAAGTGCGGAGTTGAAGTTACATTATCAAAAGTAAGAAGAGAAAGAATGGGTCATATCGAACTTGCAGCACCTGTTGCTCATATATGGTTTTTAAGATCGCTTCCATCAAGAATTGGATTGATGATGGACATGACGCTCAGACAAATTGAAAAAGTCTTATATTTTGAAGCTTTTATTGTTATAGACGGGGGACTAACTCCTTATGAAACCGGAAGTCTTCTTAATGAAGAAATGTACACTCAAGCTATCGAAGAATATGGCAATGAGATTAAAGTGGGGATGGGCGCAGAAGCGATTAAAGAATTATTAATGAAAATTGATTTAAAAAAATCACATGAAGACCTTGCTGAAGAGATAAAAGTTACAAAGTCTCAAGCAAAAAATAAAAGAAATATTAAAAGACTTAAATTGCTCGAATCTTTTATAAAATCTGGTAACAAACCAGAATGGATGATTCTTGATGTGCTACCAATTTTACCTCCTGATTTAAGACCATTAGTACCATTAGAGGGAGGACGCTTTGCTACATCAGATTTAAATGATTTATATCGTAGAGTAATAAACAGGAACAACAGGCTCAAAAGATTATTGGAGTTAAAAGCACCTGATATTATAGTTAGAAACGAAAAAAGAATGCTTCAAGAATCCGTAGATGCACTTTTGGACAATGGCAGAAGAGGACGAGCAATAACTGGTACCAATAAAAGGCCGCTTAAATCACTTGCTGACATGATTAAAGGTAAGGGCGGAAGATTCAGACAAAATCTATTAGGTAAAAGGGTAGACTATTCAGGAAGGTCAGTTATTGTTGTTGGCCCTACTCTGAAATTACACCAATGTGGTATACCTAAGAAAATGGCTTTAGAGTTATTCAAACCACACATTTTCGGAAAGCTTCAGTTAAGAGGTATAACCACAACAATCAAATCTGCTAAAAAAGTTGTAGAAAAAGAGGGAGAAGAAGTTTGGGATATTTTAGAGCAAATAATAAAAGAGTTTCCGGTTTTACTAAACCGAGCACCGACATTACATAGGCTCGGCATTCAAGCATTTGAGCCTGTATTAATTGAAGGTAAAGCTATTCAATTACATCCTCTAGTATGTGCTGCGTTTAATGCAGATTTCGACGGGGACCAGATGGCTGTACATGTTCCTTTATCCGTTGAAGCACAAACTGAAGCACGTGTGCTTATGATGGCGACGAACAATATTTTGTCACCCTCAAATGGAAGCCCAATTATAGTACCTTCACAAGATATGGTCTTGGGAATTTATTATATGTCTAGAGAAAAACCTGGTTGTAAAGGTGAAGGCATGATCTTCGCGGATGTCGATGAAGTATCAAGAGCATATCAATCAAAGATAATTGACATGCATGCAAAAATAAAAGTTATGATGAATGTCACTGAATACATTGATGATGCGCTTACTCAAAAAAATAAGATAGTAGAAACGACTGCGGGCAGAGCACTCATATCACAAATATTGCCGAAAAATATTCCTTATACCTACATAGACCAAGACTTAAATAAAAAAGCAATATCAAAATTATTTGATGTCTCTTATCGTTTAGCAGGATTAAAAGAGACAGTGCTTTTTGCTGACAACATCAAAAACATGGGATTTAAATACTCTACTCTTGCGGGCGTCTCTATTGGCGTGGATGATATGGTTATTCCAAAAGAGAAGGTCACGATTACAGCAAAAGCTGAAAAAGAAGTTAAAGAAATAGAGAAACAGTATAACTCTGGATTGCTTACAGCTGGAGAGCGATATAATAAAGTCGTAGATATTTGGTCACATACTAACGATCAAGTTTCCCAAGCAATGATGAAGCAGCTGGGAACAGAAACAACTAAAGTATCTGGTGGTAAAAAAGTTGAACACAAATCATTCAACTCGATTTATATGATGGCTGATTCTGGAGCTAGGGGGTCTGCTGCACAAATAAGACAATTATCTGGAATGAGAGGATTAATGGCTAAACCCGATGGATCAATTATCGAAACACCAATTACTGCTAATTTCAGAGAAGGATTGGACGTAATGCAGTATTTTATTTCAACACATGGCGCTCGAAAAGGTCTTGCTGATACTGCTCTTAAAACTGCAAACTCTGGTTACCTCACTAGAAGATTAGTCGATGTCTCTCAAGATTTAGTTGTGACAGAAGATGATTGCGGTACTGATAATGGCATACTAATGAAGCCTTTGATTGAAGGTGGTGATATTGTTGAACCACTTAATGAAAGAGTGCTCGGTAGAACATTGCTATGCGATTTAGTGAATCCAAAGACCAATGAACTTATATTAGCTAAAGATACTCTGCTAGATGAAAATAACGTATCTTTATTAGAACAAAATGCTATTGATGAGGTTTGGGTGAGATCTGTCATTACCTGTGATATACGGCATGGTGTTTGTGCTAAATGTTATGGAAGGGATCTCGCCAAAGGAAGACAAGTAAGCATTGGAGAGGCAGTTGGAGTAGTTGCTGCACAATCTATTGGTGAACCCGGCACTCAGCTTACAATGAGAACATTCCATATTGGCGGAGCTGCATCCAGAGCTGTCGCAGCAAACAGCATTGAAGTAAAAAATTCGGGCTTAATTAGATATCATAATCTAAAGACCGTTATAAATACTCAAAAAGAAATTGTGACTGTTTCAAGATCTGGTGAACTAGGCGTTTTAGATGACAGTGGCAGAGAAAAGGAAAGATATAAAATTCCTTACGGAGCAATTATCAAGGCAAAGGATGGAGATAGAGTAGAAATTGGGCAAAATATTGTAACATGGGACCCGCACACAACACCTATCATTACAGAGACAGCCGGTATAATAGAATTTGAAGATTTCGAGGATGGTATAAGCGTAGAAAATATCGTCGATGAGCTAACTGGTATTACATCTATAAAAATAAAAGATATCACCAGTACGTCTTTTGATAAAAATAGAAAACCAATGATTAAATTAGTGGACTCAAAAGGGAAGGATTTAACCCTTTCGAACTCAAATCTTCCTGCTCATTATCATCTGCCTTCAAATTCTACTGTTAACCTTACAGCGGGTAGCAAGGTTGGTATTGGGGATGTTATTGCACGTACGCCACGTGAGACATCAGGTACTAGAGATATAACGGGTGGATTGCCTAGAGTTGCAGATTTATTTGAAGCTAGAGAGCCAAAAGATAAAGCTGAACTCGCTGTGCAAACTGGTGTTGTATCATTTGGTAAGGAAACAAAAGGTAAGCGTCGACTAATAATTACTGATGACCAAGGTAATGAGCATGTACAGATGCTCGCTAAAACTAAATTACTCAACGTCTTTGAGGGCGCTAGTGTTACCCAAGGAGAAATCATCTCTGATGGTGAGCTAGATCCACATGATATTCTGGCTTATAGAGGAGTTACTGATCTCGCCGAACATCTAGTTAAAGAAGTTCAAGATGTATATAGATTACAAGGCGTTGGTATAAATGATAAGCATATAGAAGTTATCTTAAGACAAATGTTAAGAAAAGTAGAAATTATATCATCTGGAGACACTACACTTATGCCTGGCGAGCAAATGGAGAAAAACCAGGTACTTGAGATTATAGATTCACTTAAAGCTGATAATCCAGACGCTGTATTACCAACATATAAACTATTGCTACTTGGCATTACGAAAGCATCTCTAGTAACTGAATCATTTATCTCTGCCGCATCATTCCAAGAAACAACACGTGTTCTTACTGATGCTGCAGTAAATGGCAGGAAAGATAAACTCAGAGGCTTAAAAGAAAATGTTGTCGTTGGAAGATTACTTCCATGTGGAACAGGTCTCTCTCAAAAGGATGATGATAATGAATCATTTGAGGATATGTTAGAAAAAGAGATAGCAAGTGAAATCAATATACTTCCTGAAAAATCACCTAAAACTTCTGCCGAAGATCTATTTAATGATTAGCTGGATGTTTTTTATCAATATCTTTAATCATTTCTTGACACTAACTTACACTACCAATAGAATTTCGCATACTTATTAGGAAATATATGGCTACTATTAATCAACTTGTAAGAAAACCAAGAAAAACAAAGGTTGTAAAGTCTGATGTACCAGCACTTGAAGCTTGCCCTCAACGCAGAGGAGTTTGTACTCGTGTTTACACAACAACACCTAAGAAGCCAAATTCTGCACTTAGGAAAGTTGCGAGAGTGAGATTAACTAATGGACAGGAAGTCACATCGTACATTGGTGGAGAAGGACATAATTTGCAAGAACATTCTGTAGTTGTAATAAGAGGTGGTCGAGTGAAGGATCTTCCTGGCGTCAGATACCATATTGTTCGCGGAAGTCTCGATACACAAGGAGTTGAGAATCGTAAGCAGGGCAGATCAAAATATGGTGCTAAGAAACCAAAGAGTTAAAAATGCCAAGAAAAAGAGATATACCTAAAAAGAAGATTTTACCTGATCCAATTTACAAAAGCACGAATGTTACTCGTCTTACTAACATGATTATGCAAGACGGCAAGAAAAGAACTGCTGAAAAAATAGTTTATGACGCCCTTTCACTTTCTTCAAAAAAAACAAAAGAGGAACCATTAATAGCACTTGATAAAGCGCTTCAAAATGTAGGCCCTAGTGTCGAAGTAAAATCAAGAAGAGTAGGCGGCTCAAATTATCAAGTTCCTATTGAAGTAAATTCGAAAAGAAAAATCTCTCTAGCAATGAAATGGATTATAGAGGCTGCCAGTAAAAGAAATGAGAAATCTATGCGCGAAAAGCTTGCATCTGAAATAAGTGATGCAATAGATAATAAAGGTTCAGCAGTTAAAAAGCGTGAGGATACACATAAAATGGCTGAGGCAAATAAAGCATTTGCTCATTACAGGTGGTAAAAAATGGCTAGATCAACAGAATTAACTCATTATCGCAATATTGGAATAATGGCACATATAGATGCTGGCAAAACAACTACAACAGAAAGGATACTCTATTACACCGGTGTTTCACATAAAATAGGTGAAGTACATGATGGCGCTGCAACAATGGATTGGATGGAGCAAGAGCAAGAGCGAGGTATTACTATAACCTCTGCAGCTACTACTTGTTTTTGGGAGGGTAGTACCGGGCAATATGATCAACACAGAATAAATATTATCGATACACCAGGACACGTTGATTTCACAATTGAAGTTGAGAGATCATTGAGAGTCCTTGATGGTGCTGTAGCAGTTTTCTGTGCTGTTGGTGGAGTTGAACCACAATCTGAAACTGTCTGGAGACAAGCTAATAAATACAGTGTTCCAAGGATGGCATTTGTAAATAAGATGGACCGAGCAGGGGCAGATTTCTTTAGAGTAGTCGATCAGATTAAAACTAGGCTAGGGTCTAAACCTGTACCACTTCAGGTACCTATTGGATCTGAAGATAATTTTAAAGGAGTTGTAGATCTATTAGTATGAAAGCTATTATTTGGGATGAAGAATCCAAAGGTATGAAATTTGACACTGTTGATATACCAGAAGATCTTAAGTCTAAATCTGATGAATTACATGAGCAACTGGTTGAAACGGCAGCAGAAGCAAATGAAGAGTTAATGGACGAATATTTAAATAATGGTGAATTATCAATAGAAAAAATAATTGAAGGATTGAGGTTACAAACTCTAGCTAATGAAATAGTACTTGTAACCTGCGGTACAGCTTTTAAAAATAAAGGAGTACAGGCGATGCTTGACGCTGTGATTGAATTTATGCCTTCTCCTTTAGATGTTCCAGCTATTAAAGGAATAAATGATGATTCAGAAGGTTCTGAAGGTGTTAGAAACTCATCTGATGATGAGCCATTTGCATCTCTTGCATTTAAGATTGCAACGGATCCTTTTGTGGGTACACTCTCATTTTTTAGAGTATATTCAGGCGTCTTGAAAGCAGGCGATACTGTATATAATGCGGTAACACAGAAAAAAGAAAGAATTGGTAGAATTTTACAAATGCACTCAAATTCTAGAGAGGAAATAAAAGAAGTTAGAGCAGGAGATATTGCTGCTGCAGTTGGATTGAAATCAGTCACTACCGGTGACACTCTTTGCGATCCATCTTCTGTAATCACACTAGAAAGAATGGAGTTTCCTGAGCCAGTTATTTCTATTGCAGTAGAACCGAAGACAAAAGATGACCAAGAGAAAATGGGATTAGCTCTTGGAAAACTTGCTCAAGAAGATCCTTCATTTCGCGTATCCACAGACGAAGAATCCAACCAAACTATTATTTCTGGTATGGGAGAATTACATTTGGATATCATCGTAGATAGAATGAAAAGAGAGTTTAATGTTGAAGCAACAATAGGTAAACCTCAAGTTGCCTATAGAGAAACTATAAGAAAACCTATTGAACAGGAAGCTAAGTATGTCAAACAAAGTGGCGGTAAAGGTCAGTATGGACATGTCTGGCTAAAGATAGAGCCGCAAGAGCCTGGTAAAGGATATGAATTTGTAAATGAAATTGTTGGTGGCGCAATTCCAAAAGAATTTATTGGACCTGTAGATAAAGGTGTGATTGAACAAATGGAAAATGGAGTCATAGGCGGATATCCTGTTGTAGATGTGAAAGTGACATTATTTGATGGCTCATTTCATGATGTAGATTCCAGTGAAGTCGCCTTCAAGGTTGCTGGATCACAAGCTTTTAAAGAAGGAGCAAAAAAAGCGAATCCAGTATTATTGGAACCCGTCATGAAAGTAGAAGCTGTAACTCCAGGAGATTATCTTGGTGATGTTACTGGAGACTTAAATAGAAGACGAGGAATAATCCAAGGCATGGAGGAAACAGTTGTAGGAAATATTATAAAAGCTGAAGTACCTCTGTCTGAAATGTTTGGTTATGCTACTGATCTAAGATCCATGACTCAAGGAAGAGCAACATATACTATGGAATTTGAGAAGTATGCAGAAATTCCATCAAACATAGCTGAAGAATTAATTGAGAAGGCTTCATAATGGCAACAAAGAAAGCAAAAAATACGCAAAATATTAGAATTCGTCTTAAAACTTTTGACCACAAACTCATTGATGTTTCTTCGAAAGAGATAGTTGAGACAGCAAAAAGAACGGGTGCAAGAGTAATAGGACCTATACCTCTACCTACTAAAAAAGAGAGATACACAATACTCGTTTCACCACATGTAGACAAAGACGCACGAGACCAGTATGAAATAAGAACACACAAAAGACTCATGGATATCTTAGAGCCTACAGACAAAACGGTTGATGCCCTCATGAAACTAGATCTTGCAGCAGGCGTCGATGTTCAGATAGAGCTTAGCTGAATTGCATAATTAACCCCCTATTTTAAACCTAAAAAACTCTAAAAAAGTGTAACAATTATGAATTTTATGTTAAGATTCAGCACCTTAAATAATACGAATTAACTAACTTTTTTTCATTTTGAGGATAAGAAAATGAGCGTAGGCCTTATTGGTATCAAGACTGGCATGACTAGAGTGTTCGATGAATCTGGTGTATCTATCCCTGTCACTGTCATAAATGTTGATTCAAATAGAATATCCCAAATCAAAACAACAGAAAAAGACGGCTACAATGCTATTCAAGTCGCTTATGGTAAACAAAAGGAAAGTAGAGTAAATAAAGCGTTACTAGGACATTATAAAAAATCCAATTTAGAACCTGCGAGAGGGCAAATTGAATTTAGAGTCTCTAACATTGAAGATGAAATGAAGGTTGGGTCTGACATAAAAGTTGACTCATTTAAAGCAGGAGAGCACGTTGATATTACAGGGAAAACGTTAGGTAAGGGATTTCAAGGCGGAGTTAAACGTCATCATTTTAAAACACAAGATGCCACACACGGTAACTCAATATCGCACAGAGCTCTTGGTTCTACTGGACAATGTCAAGATCCCGGCAGAGTTTTTAAAGGAAAAAAAATGCCTGGACATTTAGGAAGTGTCAGCAGAACTATTCAAAATTTAACAATTGTAAAAGTAATGTCTGAAGAAAATATTATGCTTGTTAAAGGTTCAATACCTGGTCATAACGGTAGTTATGTTGTAATAAAACCTACAGAAAAAAAGTACACTCCAAAGGAAATATACAGTGAAAAAGAACATTCACAAGAAGCAAAGCCAGATGTTGAATTAGCAGAATCTAACGATGCAGCAGCTCAAGAAACTAACCTTAATAATGATTCACAAATGGACGTTGAAGAATCTTCATCTTCAGAAAACGTTGACAAAAAAAACGGAAGAATAAATGACCGCCCAATTAACAAAAATTTTCACTAAAGAATTTAATGAATCACTTGTTCATCAAGTCACAACTGACTTTATGTCTAACCTTAGAAGTGGTACTAAAGCTCAGAAAAATAGATCTGCAGTAAGTGGCGGAGGAGCAAAACCTCGACCACAAAAAGGTTCTGGTAGAGCTCGAGCTGGAACAACTAGAAGTCCAATTTGGAGAACTGGTGGAGTAACTTTTGCTGCACAGCCTAAAACATATAATAAAAAAATTAATAAAAAAATGTATAAGGGAGCTTTAAATTGTATCTTTAATGAGTTGTTAAAAAGAGAGAGATTATTTTTATCGGATCGGCTTAATTTTACTGATAAAAAAACTAAAGCAGGAAAAGCATTTCTCGAGAATCTTAAAATTTCTAATGCTCTTATAATCACATCATTAGATAACGTCAACGCCTTTTTTTCTCTCAGAAACATAAAAGATATATCAATCATTGATCATAAAGAGATCAATCCATACATTCTTATGAAACACGACAATGTTGTCATCGATAATAATGTACTTGATCATATTAAGAAGGCGACAACATTATGAATACACAAAGATTAGCAAATGTTATTGTGAGCCCACGTGTTTCTGAAAAAGCTGCGACACGAGCGGATCTTGAAAATCAACATGTTTTCTCAGTACTCAGAGATGCAACTAAACCTGAAATTAAAAAAGCCGTAGAACTTATGTTTGATGTGAAAGTTAAAAGCGTAAGAATCATGAATGTACAAGGTAAACTTACTCGTATTGGTCGGACCTTTGGTAAACGTAAAGATTGGAAGAAAGCTTACGTACGTTTAGAGGATGGGTTCGATATTAATTATGGCGAAGAAGAGGTGGCTAAATGACAATTGTAAAATCAAGACCTACCTCTCCTGGCAGACGTTTTAGAGTAAAGATATCTAATAAAGATATCTATCAAGGGCAGCCTCACCAACCTTTGTTGGTTAAACTAAATAAATCAGGCGGTCGAAACAATCAAGGCAGGATAACTACAAGGCATATCGGCGGAGGCCACAAAAGACGATATAGATTAATCGACTTTAAAAGAAACAAAGATAATATTCCAGCAACTGTTGAGAGATTGGAGTATGACCCTAACAGAAATGCAAATATTGCACTTTTATTGTATGCAGATGGTGAAAGGAGATACATAATAGCGCCCAAGAACCTTAAGTCTGGAGACCAGTTGATGTCTGGAGAGAAATCATCTATCAGTGTCGGAAACTCTCTTCCTTTATTAAACATACCAGTAGGAACACAAGTACATTGCGTTGAGATGAAACCTGGTAAAGGAGCACAAATAGCAAGAAGTGCGGGAACCGTTGCTCAAATCGTTGCTATGGAAGGTGATTATGTGACCTTGAAACTTAAATCTGGAGAGACTAGAAAAATATTTAAAACTTGCCGAGCTACAATTGGTGAGGTTGGCAATAGTGAATATAATCTCCAAAAACATGGAAAAGCTGGAGCAAAAAGATGGCTTGGTATAAGACCTACTGTGCGTGGAGTAGCAATGAACCCAATAGACCATCCGCATGGTGGAGGTGAAGGTAAAACATCTGGAGGGAGAGATCCTGTTTCACCGTGGGGAACTCCAACTAAAGGTTATAAAACAAGATCAAATAAAAGAACTGATAAGTTAATAGTCAGAAGAAGAACAAATAAACGTAGGAAGTAACAAAGTGGCAAGATCATTAAAAAAAGGACCATTTATCGACGATCATCTTCAAGCTAAAATTGATAAAGCTTTGAAAGATAATGATAAAAAACCCATCAAAACATGGTCTAGGAGATCAGTAATATCCCCAGACATGATTGGTCTTACTATTGCTGTTCATAATGGAAAACAACATGTGCCAGTATATGTTACAGAAAATATGATTGGCCATAAGCTTGGTGAATTCTCTCCGACAAGAGTATTCAAAGGTCATTCAGGTGATAGGAAAGCAAAAGGATAAAGCTATGAATACACAAGCCGTTCTAAAATATCAAAAAATTTCTGCTCAAAAATGCAGACTTGTCGCTAATGAAGTTAGAGGTTTACCTGTGAATAAAGCTTTTGAATTTCTAAATTACAGTAATAAAAAAGCATCGCAATTAATCTTAAAGGTTTTGGAATCTGCTGTAGCTAATGCAGAACACAATAACTCAAGCGATTTAGATGAGCTTATTGTTAAAAATGTTTTAGTTGATGAAGGGCCATATGGTAAAAGACACAGGCCGCGAGCTAGAGGAAGAGTAAATCAAATTCTTAAGAGAACAAGCCACATTACTATAGTGGTTAGCGATAAAGAGGAGAGCTAATGGGACAAAAAGTACATCCAACAGGTTTTAGATTAGGTATATCTACAGACTATTCTTCAAAGTGGTATGCAAGTAGCAAGGACTACTCAAGTTATCTTCTCGAGGACTATAGAATACGCGAGTATCTAAAAAAAGAACTAGAAAGCGCATCTGTGAGTAAAATTGTAATTGAAAGACCCACTAAAGAAGCAGTAATCAATATCTTTACATCACGCCCAGGTATTGTTATTGGCAAGAAAGGTGAAGACATTGAAAAGTTTAGAAATAAAATAGCATCAATCCTCAAGACTGATAAAAATACAGTCAAAATTAACGTAAAGGAGATCAAAAAGCCTGAACTTGATGCACAGTTAGTTGCTGAGGGAATCACTCAACAACTTGAGAGAAGGATTATGTATAGAAGAGCAATGAAAAGAGCAGTAACAAATACAATGAGGCTTGGTGCGCAGGGAATAAAAGTTAATGTTGCCGGCAGATTGAACGGTGCAGAAATCGCCCGCAGTGAGTGGTATAGAGAAGGCAGAGTTCCTCTTCACACTCTTGATGCTGCAATCGACTATGGTTTTGCAGAAGCTTTAACAACTTATGGAATAATTGGCGTCAAGGTATGGATTTATTCTCAAGATGAGATATCAAGTGATAACAAAAGAAGTGCTACAAAGAGTAAATAATGTTACAACCAAAAAAAACAAAATATAGAAAGCAACAAAAAGGAAGACTTAGAGGTTTTGCTACATCTGGAGCCAAGGTAAGTTTTGGAGAATTTGGTTTAAAAGCAACAACTCGTGGAAGAGTGACTGCAAGACAAATTGAAGCTGCAAGAAGAGCCATGACGCGCTATATTAAGCGCGGTGGAAAAGTATGGATTAGAATATTTCCTGATGTACCGATTACTAAAAAACCTATTGAAGTCAGAATGGGTAAAGGAAAAGGTAATGTTGAATATTGGGTATCTAAGATTCAACCAGGTAAAGTTTTATATGAAATGGAAGGTGTACCTGAAGAAGTAGCAAGAGAAGCATTTAGACTTGCTGCTGCGAAGTTGCCTATACTAACAACCTTCGTAACAAGGACGGCATTATAATGAAGCTTGAAGAATTAAGAAAAAAGAGCGAATTAGAATTGAAGCAAACATTAGATGAGCTTGCAAAGGAGAGATTTTCTCTTAGAATCAAACGTGGTTCTGGACTCAATCCTAAGCCGAATTTATTTAGAGAAAATAAAATTAGCATTGCAAGAGTGAAAACAATTTTAAATGAGATGAAAAATGGAAAGTAGAACTAAAATCTTAAAGGCTAAAGTCTTGAAAACTGCTATGGATAAATCAGCGGTAGTAAGTGTAGAGAGACTAGTTAAGCATCCTGTTAATGGTAAATATATTAAGAGATCTACCAAGTACCACATTCATGATGAGAATAACAAGTGCACAGTGGGAGAACATGTAAGAATTAAACAATGTAGACCACTATCAAAATTAAAAACTTGGATATTAGTTGAGGAGTAAAGGCAAGAGCTATGATTCAAATGCAAACAATATTAAAGTCGGCTGACAATAGTGGAGCTAGAAAGGTAATGTGTATCAAAGTTCTTGGTGGCTCTCATAGAAGATTTGCATCTGTTGGAGATGTTATTAAAGTTGCTGTCAAAGATGCGCTGCCAAAATCAAAAATTAAAAAAGGAGAAGTGTACAACGCTGTTATAGTTAGAACAAAAAAAGGAGTTAGAAGGCCAGATGGGTCACTAATAAGATTTGATAGTAATGCTGTTGTTCTTTTAGACAACAAATTAGAGCCCATTGGAACAAGAATTTTTGGACCAGTAACACGCGAGCTTAGAGATTTAACATTTATGAAAATTATATCATTAGCACCGGAGGTCCTATAAAAATGAACAAGATTAAAAAGGGTGACTCTGTAATTGTGATATCAGGTAAAGATAAAGGTAAAAAAGGAGAAGTGATTAGGCTACTAGATCATAACATGTGTTTGGTCTCAGGTATTAATATGTCAAAGAAGCATACAAAACCAAACCCGAACGCCGGTATTGAGGGCGGAATCATAGAAAAGGAAATGCCAATAGATTTATCAAATATTATGTTATTTAATCCAGTTACAAAAAAAGGAGATAGAGTCGGATTCAAAAAATTGGAATCTGGTAAAAAAGTTAGAATATATAAATCTAATAGAGAGGTCATAGATATTTAATGAATACCTATAAAGAATATTACAAAGAGAATATTGTCCCTGCATTGATGGAAAGATTTAAATTCAAATCAAACATGGAGGCTCCTCGTTTAATTAAGATAACACTTAATATGGGACTAGGATCAGCAATAGCTGATAAAAAAATTCTTGAAAAAGCACAAGAAGAATTAACTCAAATTGCCGGACAAAAAGCAGTGCTAACATATGCGAAAAAATCAATTGCAAACTTTAAGTTAAGGGAAGGCATGCCTATAGGCTGTAAAGTGACATTAAGAGGTCAAATGATGTATGATTTTTTTGAAAAACTTATAAAAATATCACTACCAAGAACAAGAGACTTTCGAGGTTACAGTAACAAATCTTTTGATGGTCGAGGTAACTATACGTTAGGAATAAAAGAGCATATTATTTTTCCTGAAATTGATTTTGATAAAATCGACAAGATAAAAGGATTAGACATCTGTATAACAACAAGCGCAAAAAATAATGAGGAGGCAATGGAATTGTTTAAGCAATTTAACTTTCCATTTAAATAATATGGCTAAATTATCAATGATAGAAAGAGAAAAGAAAAGAGAAAGACTTAATAACAAATATCAGTCAAAGATTAAAATGATTAAGGAAAAACTTAAAGATACAAAAACTTCTGACGAAGAAGTAATAGAATTAAGAAAGAAATTACAAAAGATACCTCTAAATGCCTTGGCGGTTAGAAAAAGAAATAGGTGCGCTTTGACCGGAAGACCAAGAGGAGTATATAGAAAGTTCACACTTGGAAGGACCAAGTTGAGAGAAATGGCGATGTCAGGTTTGATTCCTGGTTTAACGAAAGCGAGTTGGTAAAAAACTATGAGCATGAACGATACAATATCTGATTTACTTACAAGAATTAGGAATGGACAGATGTCTAACAAAAAAGAAGTGTCTATTCCATTTTCTAAAATGAAAGAAGCCATCTGTAAAGTATTACAAGATGAAGGATACATAACGAGCTTCAGAATTGAAGATGGCAAAATTAAAAATATAATTGTTGAATTAAAATATTTTGAGGGCAAGCCAGTTATTGATTTCATAAAAAGAATAAGTCGACCTGGCTTGAGGATATATAAGTCTTGTGATGAAATACCGCTTGTTAAAAATGGTCTAGGCATATGTATCGTGTCGACATCTCAAGGTCTTATGACTGGGAAAACAGCAAAAGAAAAGAATTGTGGAGGGGAGATCATCTGTTACGTCTCTTAGCAATATGTCAAAGATAGCAAGTAAACCAATAGAACTCTCATCAGACGTTAAGTTTAACATTGTTGATAACCTTGTCTCAGTTGAAGGACCTAAAGGGAAATTAGAGTTTACTAAAACCCCAGATGTTAATATCGAGCAGACTGACAACATGATTAAAGTAAGTACAAATTCAGACTCAACTGCAATGAGCGGAACAACTAGAGCACTACTTTTCAATATGATAAATGGAGTATCTAAAGGCTGGGAGAAAAAATTAAATTTAGTTGGAGTTGGATATAGAGCCAAAGCTGATAAAAATAAAGTTGAATTGATTGTTGGTTTCTCTCACCCAGTTAATTTCGTTATTCCAGAGGGAATTACAATTGAAACTCCAAGTCAAACAGAAATAGTAATATCTGGAGTAGATAAGCAAAAAGTTGGACAAGTTGCAGCAGATATAAGATCAGTTAGACCACCTGAACCATATAAAGGTAAAGGTATTAAATATTCTGATGAACAGATAGTCAAAAAAGAGGCTAAGAAAAAATAATGAAACTTAATATAAAAAATAGAAATAATCCTAGATTAAGACGAGCAAGTAAAACAAGATCAAAAATTGCCGACTCTAACAATCATAGAATATCTGTTCATAGATCTGTTCAGCATTTATACTTGCAGTTGATTACACCTACTGGAGATAAAGTGTTAACTACGATTTCAACAAACCAAAAAGGAAATAAATCAAAAAATAATAACATAGAGAGTGCAAGAGGCATCGGTATAAAAATGGCTGAATTTATTAAAAAAGCTAAGATAACTAATGTAGCATTTGATCGTTCAGGCTACAAATACCATGGAAGAGTTAAAGCAGCTGCTGAAGCACTCAGAGAAAATGGAGTAAATATATAATGGCATCAGAAGAGAGAAATTCAGATTATATTGAAAAATTAGTTGCCGTAAATCGAGTTGCCAAAGTCGTTAAAGGTGGTAGACAGTTTGGTTTTACAGCATTGACTGTAGTAGGTGATGGTCATGGGAGAGTTGGATATGGATATGGCAAAGCCAAAGAAGTGCCAATAGCAATTCAAAAGGCAATGGAAAAAGCAAAAAAAAGTATGGTTTCTGTTTCACTTAAAAATGGAACACTGCATCATGAGGTTACTTTTGAACATGGTTCAGCTAAAATTTTCATGAAACCAGCGGGCGAAGGTACAGGTGTAATAGCAGGTGGGGCAATGCGTGCTGTATTTGAAGCAACAGGTGTACATAACGTCTTAGCTAAAAGTATAGGTTCAACAAATCCGATAAATGTGGTGAAAGCAACTGTGAAAGGACTTGAGTCAATGTACTATCCTGCACAGGTTGCTTTGAAACGAGGGAAAAAAACTAGTGAATTATAGGCGGTAGAGATATGAGTAAAATTAGAATTTCACAAAAATTGAGCCTTATAGGAAAAACTAAAAAACAGATTGCCTGCGTAAAAGGTTTAGGTTTAAGAAAAATAAGAGATACAAGAGTTATTGAAAATACACCAGAAAATCTTGGAATGATAAACGCAGTTAGACATATGATCAACGTTGAAAATATTGATGAGTAGAAAAATGCTTAATGAAATTAGATTAAATAAAGAGTCAAAACATAGTAAAAAAAGAGTTGGCCGCGGTATTGCATCTGGCACTGGAAAAACATGTGGTCGTGGTCACAAGGGTCAAAAATCTAGAACAGGAGGAAAAGTCCAAGTTGGTTTTGAGGGTGGACAAATGCCTTTACAAAGAAGATTGCCTAAAGTAGGTTTTACATCTAAAAAAAATACTAACACTACAGAATTAAAGTACGATTATCTCGATAAAATAAAAGAATCTGAAATTACTCTTGAATTATTAAAAAAATATAAGCTTATTAATAACAAAATTACCAAAGTTAAGATAATTGGCCCTGTATCTGTGAAAACAAAAAAGAAACTAATTGATGTTGTTGCAACAAAATCAGTTATGGAGTTTATTAAATAATGTCTAGAGCAGCGCCTAATATGTCGTCAAACCTTGGAGGCCTAACAAAATCTTCTGAACTTAGACAAAGAATTTTCTTTGTTATTTTTGCCCTGATAGTTTTTAGATTAGGAAGCTTCATTACTCTTCCTGGTATAGATCCAGCGGTTATGAGCTTTCTTTTTGAACAACAAAGAGGCAGCATTCTTGACATGTTTAATATGTTTTCTGGTGGCTCTCTATCTAGAATGTCTATCTTTGCTCTTGGTGTCATGCCATATATTTCTGCATCAATCATCATACAAATGATGACTCATATCTATGCCCCTTTAATACAACTAAGAAAAGAGGGAGAGAGAGGCAGGAAAACTATAACAAAATATACAAGATACTTTACCCTTATACTGGCTTTACTACAGTCGATGGGTGTAATGAATGCTTTAATGAATCAAAATACCTCAACTACAACTCTCGTTCTTGATCCAGGCGTTGGATTTTTTATTACCGGCGTTGTTACACTCGTGACAGGTACGATGTTCCTGATTTGGTTGGGTGAGCAAATAACTGAACGAGGTGTAGGAAACGGTATCTCAATAATAATTTTCGCAGGTATTGTAGCGGGTTTGCCATCTGCAATTGGAGGCACAATTGAACTTGCAAGAAATGGAGAAATACAAAACTTTAGTGTGATTCTTATTTTCCTATTAGCAATCATAATTACCGCATTCGTAGTCTATGTAGAAAGAGGTCAAAGAAAAATTCCTATAAACTACGCTAGAAAAATGCAAGGCAGAAAGATGTATGCTGCACAAAGCAGTTTTTTACCTCTTAAGCTAAACATGGCTGGTGTGATACCACCTATTTTTGCCTCTGCAATAATTTTATTTCCAGCTACAATTGCAAGCTGGTCAGGTTCAGGTTCACCCGATAGCATCGTTCAAAAAATTGCTATGACATTATCGCCCGGCCCACCACCTTACATTATGCTATATGCACTAGCTATTATATTTTTCTGTTTTTTTTATACTGCATTAGTCTTTAATCCAAAAGAAACAGCTGATAACCTAAAAAAATCTGGTGCATTCATACCTGGAATTAGACCGGGAGATCAGACCGCAAAATATATTGACGGTATCACTACCAAGTTGACTACAGTTGGAGCTATGTACATAACTGCAGTTTGTTTGCTTCCTGAATTCTTAATCTTATATTTTAACGTTCCATTTTATTTTGGAGGAACATCACTTTTGATTGTAGTGGTTGTCGTGATGGATTTAATGGCCCAAGTTCAATCACACTTGTTATCACAACAGTACGAGGGAATGATGAAAAAGCAAACCTAAGAGGAATTGGTGGAGGAATCCGATGAAAGTAAGAGCTTCAGTGAAAAAATTATGTAGGAACTGTAGAATTATTAGAAGAAATCGAGTGGTTAGAGTTATTTGCAAGGACCCTAGACACAAACAAAGACAAGGATAAGATAACGGTTGTATTAAGGATAAATGATATATAGAATCTACGGGCAAGGATACATATGGCAAGAATAGCAGGAATAAATCTACCAAATAACAAACATATATGGATAGCTCTTACTTCCGTGTATGGTATTGGTGATACTAGAGCAAAATATATATGTGAGAAAGTTGGGATACTTGCAACTAAGAAAGTTAAAGATTTAGAAGAAAAAGACCTTGAAAGTATTAGAAAGTTTATTGATGAATATCAACTAGAGGGGGATTTAAGGCGTGAAAATTCAATGAATATAAAACGCCTTATGGACATTGGTTCTTACAGAGGCATAAGGCATAGAAAAGGTCTTCCTCTAAGGGGCCAAAAAACTAAGAACAATAGCAGGACGCGTAAAGGTCCAAGAAAATTACTTAAAGCTAAATAATGGTAGATAAATCCAAAAAGAAAAAGACTAAAAAAATTGTAACAGATGGTGTTGCTCATATAAACGCATCTTTCAACAATACGATAGTTACTATAACTGATAAGCAGGGCAATACACTTGCTTGGGCAACCTCAGGAGGCTCTGGATTTAGAGGTTCCAGGAAAAGCACACCATTTGCCGCTCAAATTGCTGCTGAGAAAGCTGGTCAGAAAGCTACTGTATTTGGATTAAAAAATTTAGAGGTTCTCGTAAAAGGACCAGGTCCAGGAAGAGACTCTGCTGTGCGAGCTTTAAATAATGCTGGATATAAAATCACAAATATCAAAGACATAACTCCATTGCCTCACAATGGTTGCAGACCACCTAAGAAAAGGAGAGTTTGATGGCTAAATATACTGGATCAAAATGTAAGCTAATGAGGAGAGAAGGAACAGCCCTATTTCTTAAATCAGGCTCTAGAGCACTTGATACAAAATGTAATATTGACAGAAAACCCGGAATTGTTGGTGAGAGAAGAGAAAAACTATCAGACTATGCCCTTCAATTAAGAGAGAAGCAAAAAGTTAAAAGATTATACGGGGTTTTAGAAAAACAATTTAGAAACTATTATAAAAAATCTGCAAGTAAAAAAGGATCAACTGGTGAGAATTTACTAACTTTTTTAGAATCAAGATTAGACAATGTTGTATATAGATCTGGATTTGGATCAACAAGAGCAGAATCTAGACAATTAGTAAATCATAAGAATATTGAAGTAAATGGAAAATTAATAAACATTCCGTCATATCAAGTTCAAGCAACAGATAAGATATCTGTCAGAGATAAATCAAAACAACAATCTCGAATACAGTTTGCTATGTCTGTAGCAGAAACAAGAAGTACTAATGACTGGATAGATATAGATGCAAAGAATCTTACAGCCACATACCTAAGGACACCAGAAAGATCAGAACTTCCAAAAGAAATTAATGAATCATTAATCGTAGAATTATACTCAAAATAGCAGGTAACACATGAACGAAATAACATTTTTAAAACCAAACTTAGTTGATATAGAGATGATTTCCGAATCAAAATCTAAGATTGTAATCCAGCCTTTAGAAAGGGGTTTTGGGCACACGCTGGGCAATGCTCTGAGAAGAGTATTATTATCATCTATGCCTGGGAGCGCTGTTACTGAAGTATCAATAAATAATATACTCCATGAATATAGCACTATCGATGGTGTTCAAGAAGATGTACTTGAGATAATTCTAAATATCAAAAAACTTGCATTGGTTTTGTATGAAAAAGACACAATTGAGGTTGTGCTTAGAAAAAAAGGCAAAGGGCCAGTTCTTGCTTCCGATATAGAAACTCATCCTAATCTGGAGATTAAGAATCCAGATTTTTGTATTGCAAATATAACTAACGATAACACCGAGTTAACAGTCAGCTTAACCATATCTAGAGGTAAAGGTTACCAACCAGCTATGAAGAGAAAATTCAATGAATTAGAAGATTTGGGAATAGGTAAAATGCAAGTAGATGCATCCTTTACACCTGTAAATAAAGTTTCTTATTCTGTTGATAATGCCAGAGTAAAGCAAAAAGCAGATTTAGATAAATTAATAATTGAGCTTGAAACTAATGGAACAATTGAACCGGAGGATGCAATTAGAACAGCAGGTAAAATTTTAAGAGAGCAAATGGAAGTATTTAGTCATTTAGAAGTTAAGAATGATACACAAGATATAGTTGATGAGAATCATATAGACCCTGTACTACTAAGACCTGTAGATGATTTAGAATTAACAGTTAGGTCAGCTAATTGTCTTAAAGCTGAAAATATTCACTATATTGGAGACTTAGTCCAAAGAAGTGAAAATGAATTGCTTAAGACACCCAACCTTGGTAAGAAATCTTTAACGGAAATAAAAGACGTACTTTCTACACATAGTTTATCGCTTGGACAAGTTATTGAGGATTGGCCACCGAAGAGTATTGAAAAAAGATAATGAGACATAAAAAATCAGGTAGACAGTTAAACAGGAATTCATCACATAGAAAAGCTATGTTTAGAAATATGGCTATATCACTATTTGAGCATGAGCATATAGAAACTTCATTAGCAAAAGCAAAAGAACTTAGAAGAACAGCCGAACCTTTAATAACTCTTGCTAAAAATGATACTTTAATGAGACGTAGATTGGCATACTCCAGATTAGGAAATAAGAATGCTGTAAAAAAACTTTTTGAAGTACTTGGTCCTAGATTTAAAAGTAGACCTGGCGGCTATATGAGAATTCTAAAAAAAGGACATAAATTGGGTGATGCTTCACCTGTAGCATATGTTCTTTTCTCTGAATAAATACTAGAGTTTTTCTTTTAAGTACTTTCCAGTATAAGACTTTTTGTTTGAAGCTAATTCTTCAGGAGTGCCAAATCCAATAACCTTCCCACCACCGTTACCACCCTCAGGGCCGAGATCGACTATCCAATCAGCAGTTTTTATGACATCTAGATTATGCTCTATTATAATTAATGTATTCCCTTTTTGTTTAAGTTTGCTTAATACTTGTAAAAGATTTTTAACATCATAATTATGCAAGCCAGTTGTTGGTTCGTCTAACACATACAGTGTATGCCCAGTGTCTGGCCTTATTAATTCTTTAGCGAGTTTAATGCGTTGAGCTTCACCACCAGATAACGTTATTGCACTTTGACCTAATTTTATGTAACCGAGTCCAACTTCCATTAATATTGATAATTTTTTAGAAATTTTTGGGTAATTTTCAAAAAAACTTAATGCTTCCTGAACAGTCATATTTAAAACATCACTTATATTTTTATTGTTTAATTTAATTTCTAAAGTTTCATCATTATATCTATTACCATTGCATTTCTCACATTGAACATATACATCTGATAAGAAATGCATTTCAACTTTTATCTGTCCTTGTCCATCACAATGTGGACATACACCATTATTTTTTCCTTTTACATTGAAGCTAAATCTTCCAGGAGTGTAACCTCTTGATTTAGATTCAGGTTTTTTTGCAAACTCTTCTCTAATTAAGGAGAAAATCCCGGTGTAAGTGATTGGGTTTGATCTTGGAGTTCTTCCAATTGGACTTTGGTCTATATCAATTATTTTATCAATATAATCAATACCAGTAATTTTTTCACAGTCAACAAAACCCTCATTATTATCAAGAAGTTTATTCACAATTGAGGAGTATAAAACGTTATTAATCAACGATGATTTGCCCGATCCTGACACTCCAGTGATACATGTTAATAGGCCTAAAGGAATCTTAACATCTATTTCATTAAGATTATTTGCATGTGCTTTTGAAATAGATATCCATTTTTTACTAGGTCGCAGGCGTTCTTTTGGTATTTCTATAATGTTTCTTCCAGAAATAAAATCTGATGTATGAGATGAGACAGATTTGAGCAAAGAAGGTTTACCTGAGAAAACAACTTCGCCACCATGTACCCCAGCATTAGGACCTATATCTACAATATGGTCAGATGATAATATTGTATCCTCATCATGCTCAACAACGATTACAGTGTTGCCTAAATCACGAAGATTTTTTAATGTTTTGAGCAATCTGTCATTATCTCTTTGATGTAAGCCAATAGAGGGTTCGTCAAGAACATACATCACACCTGTTAATCCTGAACCAATCTGACTTGCTAATCTTATTCTTTGAGATTCTCCACCTGACAATGTTTCTGCACTACGTGAAAGCGTTAAATATTTTAGTCCAACATTATTTAGAAATTTAAGCCGTGATGATATTTCAAAAATTATTTTCTCAGAGATTTTTTTTCTCATACTATCTAACTCGAGATGATTAAAAAACTTTATTGCTTCTTCAACATTCATATCTGTTATTTCGCTAATCGACTTTTCCCCTATAAAAACATTTCTCGCAGGAATATTTAGTCTTGTGCCATCACACTCTCTGCATATACTCTCTGTAAGAAATTTTTCGTAGTAACGTTTTACACTGAATCTAAAAGCATTATTATAATTTCGTTCAAAAATATTACATATACCTTCCCATGGTCGAACCTCAGAAGTATTAATAAATTTTTTTGTTTTTTTGTTAAGCTTAACAAGCTTAAACTCAATATTTTCATCTGTTCCATAAAATAAAATATTTCTGAAATGTTGAGGTAGTTTATAGTAGCTTTGATCTATATCAATTGAAAAATGTGCAGCAAGTGAATCAAGCATTGAAAAATATAAATAATTTTTCTCATCCCAACCTGCAATAGCCCCATTTCTAAGATTTAATTCTGGGTTTTCAATAATTTTATTCTCATCAAAAAATTCATCCATACCTAAACCATCGCATCTCTGGCATGCTCCTGCTGGAGAGTTAAATGAGAATAATTTTGGTTCGAGTTTACTTATGGAATATCCGCAGTGAGGACATGCATGCTTAGTAGAGAAAATATGCTCATTGCCGTTGTTGATCTCATTTATATAAATTATACCCTCTGATATTTCGGATGCTGAATTAAATGATTCAATTATTCTTAATTTGTTTGCATTATTTATTTCAACTCTATCGACTATTATTTCAATATTATTTTTCTTTTTAGAGTCTATAATGTGCCCAATCATATGTTTTGAAATTTCACTGATTTTATGAATTTCACCATAGACGCGTATCCTACTAAACCCTTGCTTAGAATAGCTTTCAATGATTTTAATGTGCTCACCTTTTTGTCCTCTAACAATGGGCGCCATTATTAAAACAATCTGTTTTTCAGAAACTTTAATTAACTTTTGATACATATCTCCGGGAGACATAGCATCCAAGGACACATGATGTTCTGGACATCTTGGCTCGCCAATTCTTGCATATAATAATCTTAAATAGTCATATATTTCAGTCACAGTACCAACTGTCGATCTAGGATTATGTGACGTTGACTTCTGTTCTATAGATATTGCTGGAGATAGACCTTCTATTTTATCCACATCAGGTTTATCAACCATAGAGAGGAACTGTCTAGCATAAGCAGAAAGGGACTCAACATAACGCCTCTGGCCTTCCGCAAAAATTGTATCAAAAGCTAGTGAAGATTTCCCTGAACCAGATAAACCCGTAATGGTAATTAAATTATTTTTGGGAAGATTTAGATCAATATTTTTTAAGTTATGCGTCCTAGCGCCCTTAATTTTAATTTCATTGTCCATCAGACAATATTAACATTCTTTATTGTTATAAAACCAACAGTTTACATGTGATACAATACAATTGATTTATGAGATTGTAGCTCAAAAAGAATTTCAGCTATATTTGCCAATTTAGAAATAATCTCAACCATATAAATTTACCTGACAAAAAATATGTTTTCAAAACTTGAAAAAAAATCGATTTCTCTAATCACTCTAATTTATTTCTTCAGGATGTTAGGCGCATTTATGATTTTTCCTATTTTATCTGTTTTTGCCGATTCTTATTCACTATCTACACCTTTTTTGATTGGAGTTACGCTTGGTATCTATGGCTTAACGAATGCAATAATGCAAATTCCTTTTGGGATATTGTCTGATCGATATGGTAGAAAAAAAATTATTTTACTAGGCCTTTGGGTTTTTTTACTCGGGTCCGTAATGTGCGCTATCACTGATAATATTTATTTTCTTATCTTAGGTAGAGCCTTACAAGGTGCGGGAGCAATATCAGGTGCACTGATGGCGCTTTTATCTGACAGCACAACTGACAGTAACAGAACTCTATCTATGGCAATTGTTGGAGTAGCTATAGGGATAGCATTCTTTAGTGCATTTATTATAGGACCATTGATATCAAAATATTTTAATTTATCAGGAGTTTTTATTTTGATTGTTTTGCTCACTATCTTAAGCATTTCATTAATGTCAATTTATAAGATAAAGAGCAACAATGTTAATAAGCAGTTTAGATTTAGTTTAAAAGAATTAATTTTTAATAAAACTTTATATCCATTTTTTATTGATATCTTGATATTGCACACCATTTTGACATCAATATTCATCGCAATCCCGGTAATGATGACAGAAAAATATTTGATAGACATAGATGACTTTCCTCAGCTCTACTCTTCATTATTTGTATTATCATTGATTATCACGCTTCCACTTTTAGGATTTGAGAGAAAGCAACCAATTAGAGTTAGAGGTCTGTCGACTGCTATACTTGCAATATCATTAGTAGCTTCTTATTTGTTTTTTGAAAAAAGCTTGCTGATTATTATGGCTGCTCTAATTTGCTATATCGGAACTTTTAGCGTTTTAGAAGCTAGCATACCATCAGCATTATCTAAAAATACAAATACTGATAGTAGGGGACTAACTATGAGTATTTATACATCTTTTCAATTTTTTGGAACTTTCTTAGGGGGATTTATTGGTGGTTATCTTTATGACACAAATGGATTGAGTGGCATTTTTCTCTTTAGTGCTATAATATCAGTAACATGGACATTTTATAGTCTAATTAGAGCAAATAAAGGAGCAACTATTGTCAGTTAATAAGGTCATCCTGCTTGGAAGAGTCGGTAACGATCCTGAGGTAAAATTTATGCCAAGCGGTAATGCAGTCGTTAATTTATCTATTGCCACCAACAGGAAGTTTAAGAATCAAGACTCTGGTTCTTATGAGGACAAAACAGAATGGCATAGAGTTGTTTTTTTCAATAAACCTGCTGAAACAATAGGTCAATATGTAAGAAAAGGACAGCAGTTATATGTCGAGGGAAGATTACAAACTAGAAAATGGCAAGATAAAGATGGAGTAGAGAAATATTCAACTGATATAATTTCTGATAACTTTACATTTGTAGGAAGTAAATCTGACACATCCGGGGATTTCACACCTAAGCCTCAAGAAAATACTGATTTTCAAAATCAGGATATCATTAAGGATGAAGATATTCCCTTCTAGTAGATGATAAATAACAAAAAGTATTTTATCAAAACACAAGGCTGCCAGATGAACGTCTACGACTCTGAAAAGATATCAGACTTACTTGTGCATCATTTTGATATGACATCTACTGATAATCCAACCACAGCGGATATTCTTATATTAAACACTTGCTCAATTAGGGAAAAAGCACAGGAAAAAGTATTCTCTGAATTAGGACGCTGGAAAAAGATTAAAAAAATTAAACCAGGGACTATAATTGCGGTTGGAGGATGCGTAGCATCTCAAGAAGGAAAGCAACTAAAACAACGAGCGCCTTATGTTGATATAGTGTTTGGACCTCAGACGCTTCATCGACTCCCAAAAATGATCGATGAGGTTAAGCTAAAATCCATGAGACCAATTGATGTATCTTTTCCTTTGATTGAAAAATTTGATTTCTTACCTCTATCAGAATCATCCAAAGTTTCTGCCTACGTTTCAATCATGGAAGGTTGTAGTAAATATTGTACTTTCTGTGTTGTGCCTTATACGCGCGGTGAGGAGGTTAGTCGACCACTAGATGAAATTATATTTGAGATATCAAACCTAGTTGAAAATGGCGTTAAAGAAATTATTTTGCTTGGCCAAAATGTAAATGCCTATAAAGGAATAAGAAACAAAGATAAAAAATGTGTTAATTTTTCAGAATTGATACGTTACATTTCAATGATAGATGGAATAGATAGAATACGTCACACAACATCCCATCCCATTGATTTTACAGATGATCTAATTGAAGAGTATAAAAACAAGAAATTATGCAGTAATCTTCATTTACCGGTACAGTCTGGTTCCGACTTGATTCTATCTAAAATGAAAAGAAAACATACTGCTTTGGAGTATAAAAATATAATTAAGCAAGTGAGAGATATCCGGCCAGATATCAGTATAACATCAGATTTCATCATTGGTTATCCAGGTGAGTCCGAAGATTGTTTTCAAGAAACGCTTGATCTTATAGAGCAAGTTGGATTTGATGATGGCTACAGTTTCATTTATAGCAAGAGACCAGGTACTCCAGCTTCATATGAGCTTGACAACATAACTTTAGAAGAAAAGAAAAATAGATTAATGAAAGTTCAGAGTCTTTTGAGATCTAATTCAGAGAAGTACCTTTCTAGGTTAGTAGATACAACACAAGAAATCCTAGTTGAGGGTCTATCTAAGTCAGACAATAAGAAAGTTTTTGGAAGGACACAAACAAATAAATTGGTAAATTTTGTGGGTTCAAAGGAATTAATAGGAAAGACTGTCCAAGTGCATATTATAAATGCAAATAGAACCTCATTAGATGGAGTTCTATAATTATGAAATCTGTTCTGAATAAAACTGATCAACATGTCAAACTAGAACCCTTAGACAATGATAGATTGATAAAACTTTGTGGTTTACTAGATAAAAACATAAGACAAATTGAGAATTACTTTGACGTTGAGATCTCGAACCGAGGTAATTCTTTCAAAATTTCTGGAGAAAACCAGAATGTAGCTGATACCTCTAGTTTTATTGAAAAAATATATACATTATCTGAACATGAGGAAATTACACCCAAACAAATTCATCTTTATCTTAACAACTCAAAGGATTTATCTTTAGAAACTTGTGAAGATAAATATAAAATTATTTTAAAAAAACAGACTATTAAGCCGAAATCATCTAATCAAAATAAATTCATAGATGCTATTAATAATAATACTATTACTTTTGGAATTGGTGCAGCCGGAACGGGCAAAACCTTTCTAGCAGTTGCATGTGCTGTTAAAGCACTTGAAAGCGGCAATATAAAAAAAATAGTCCTAGTAAGACCTGCTATAGAAGCTGGAGAAAAACTTGGATTCCTTCCTGGTGATCTTGCTGAAAAAGTTGACCCTTATTTGCAGCCACTCTATGACTCTTTATATGAATGTCTTGGATTTGAGAATGTCAATAAGCTTCTTGAGAAGAAAATTATAGAGATTGCTCCACTCGCTTACATGAGAGGAAGAACATTGAATGATGCATTTATAATTTTAGATGAAGCACAGAACACTACAATATCTCAAATGCAAATGTTTCTCACAAGAATAGGTTTTGGCTCAACTACAGTTGTGACGGGTGATGTAAGTCAAATAGACCTTCCCAATAGCGTCCAATCAGGCTTAAAAGATTGTTTAGAATTCGTTCTAGATATTAAAGGCATTGATGTTGTCAGATTTCAACCTAAGGATGTTATGAGGCATAAAATTGTATCATCTATAATTAGTGAATATGATAAAAGAAAAAAAAAGAAATTAATTGTATTAGATATATCCACAAACATCCTATGCCAAGTAACAAAGATATCAAGAATTGGATCAATTTCAGTTTAGTTAAAAATCTAGTATCGCATGTAAATTTAATTTTCGTTGGTGAGAAAAGAATGAAAACTTTAAACTTCAAGTATCTAAAAAAAGATAGATCTACCAATGTATTAACTTTTCCATACATTGAAGGCAACTATATTCATGGTGATATAATATTGTGTGCTCAGGTTATTAACAGAGAAGCCAAGGAGTTTGGATTCTCTCTCAATTTCAGGTGGGCGCATATGATTGTTCATTCTATGCTTCATTTACAAGGTTTTAGTCATGATACAAAAAACAAACAAAATCATATGGAGAAAGTTGAGACTAAAATTCTGAACAAAATGAACTTTGGAAACCCTTATGTCAGAGCTTAAAGATAATAACTGGATTGATAAAATTAAGGATTTACTAGGTGATACTCCTAAGAGTAAGAATGATCTTATCATTCTTTTAGAAACAGCCTTCAAAAATCAACTTCTATCACATGATACTTATCAAATGATTTTGGGCGTGTTTAGCGTATCTGAAATTCCAGTTAGAGAAATCATGATTCCACGACCTCATATGATCACAATTAATGTAAATGAGGACCTACAAACAGTCATAAATAAAGTTATCAATTCTGGACATTCACGATTTCCTGTTGTCAATGATAAACTTGACGAAATACTTGGCATACTCCATGCTAAAGATTTACTTAAATATCAAATTTCAACTACTAATGATTTTGATCTGCATGATTATATTAGGCCAGCAAAATTTATACCGGAGAGTAAAAGATTAAACATACTTTTAAATGAATTTAAAGCAAGCAGAAATCATATTGCTATGGTGATTGATGAACATAGTAATATTTCAGGCCTAATAACTTTAGAGGATTTGATTGAGGAGATTATTGGAGATATTGATGATGAGCATGATGTCTCAAGCAAGGAACTGATTATTCAACAATCTGCTAATAAGTATATTCTTGATGCACTTTTAGACCTTGAGGATTTTAATGAAAAGTTTAATTCAAAGCTTTGCGATGACGGAGTAGAGACTCTTGGAGGATTTCTAATAAACAAATTTGAGAAAGTACCAAAAAAACAAGAGTCATATCAAGTGAATAATTTTTTATTCACAGTTTTGTCTGCTGATTCAAAAAAGATCAATCGGATTCAGCTGATTATAAAAAATAAAGAAAGTTGAGTTTTTTTTATCTCTTTTTATCAGGTCTTGCATATTCTCTAGCATTTGCACCATATGATTATAAGTTCTTAATCATTGTAAGTTTTATAACTCTATTCTATGTTTTAGATGGTATATCTGCAAAAAAAAATAGACTCCTTTATCTTTTTTTATTCTCTATCATATTTCATTTATTCGGCATTTCTTGGATAAGTCACTCTCTGACTACATTTGGCTCTATGGCCTACATTTCAAGTTTTACTGTCACCTTAATAGTAATCATTATTGTGAGCTTACCATATGCTCTTAGTCGGACTATTTTATAAAAAAATCTACAAATATAATTTTATTAATCTAATGTCTATCACTGCTATTTTCATAGTTGCAGAATATATTAAATCATTTATTTTTGGAGGCTTTCCATGGCTTTTAGTCGGCTATAGTCAAAATGAAAGTGTATTTAATTTTATTTATCCGATTTTTGGAAATTATGCAGTTGGTTATTTGATCATCCTTTTTTCTGGGATTATTTATAAAGCCATAAGAAGTAAAAGCATTTCTTATTTAACAATGTCATTTTTTTTTCTTTTTATATATTTTTTTGCTCAACCTGCCCATTTGAATGAGGATAATATTAATCAGTCAAATAGTATTGCTATTACCATATATCAACCAAACATATATCCTAATGAAGCATATGAAAAGATCAATCATTCAAAAATAATTACTAAGTATAATCAAATACTTCAGGATAATAGGTCGAGTAACTTAGTAATATTTCCTGAGACAATATTGCCGATAGTATTTGATAAAAAAAACCCACTATTTGATAAATTCCAATCATTAACAAGTAATAGGAATGCGCTTGTGACAGGACTTTTTACAAAGGACAGTAAACATTATCACAACAGCATGGTCTTGTTTTCAAACAGTATTGATTATTATGATAAGAGAAAACTAGTGCCATTTGGTGAATATACTCCATGGTATGATTTACTCATAGGATTATCAAATGTCTTAGAGATACCTTTATCTAATTTGCATCATGGTAAAGATAATAAAAAAGAATTATCGATCGGTAATGTAAATATTCTCCCAATGATATGCTTTGAAAGCGCATTTCCTCGTTTAATTGACTCTAGATCTGAAAACGAAATAATTATTAATATTAGTAATGATTCCTGGTTTGGAAAAACTTTAGCTCCTCATCAGCATCTTCAAATTAATCAGATTAGAGCTTTAGAATTTAACAGGTATATATTGAGAGCAACTAATACAGGTATAAGTGCTGTGATAGATAACAAAGGTCGCTTAATAGATCATATTGAAAATGATACCGTTGGTACTATTAATGCACAGATACCAACAGCTATGAGCCTATCTTTTTATTCTCAATATGGTGATATTTTCATTTTGATGTTAATATTTTTGTCACTAACGCTTAGAGGTTTTAATCGAATATCAGACCATTATGAATAAAGTTTATCATCCACAGGATATAGAAAAAATTGCTCAGCAAGAATGGCTGCGTAATCAAAATAATAAGAATAAACTTCTAGATTCTAAGAATAAATATTACGTATTAAGCATGTTCCCTTATCCAAGTGGAAAACTCCACATGGGCCATGTAAGAAACTATACCATCGGTGACGTAATAACTAGGTCGCATAAGATGATTGGAAAAAATGTTTTCCAACCCATGGGTTGGGATGCTTTCGGTTTGCCAGCTGAGAATGCTGCCATTAAAAATAAAGTTCACCCTGAAGAATGGACTAAGAAAAATATTCTCCATATGAAATCTCAACTTGAAAACATTGGCATTCTCTACGATTGGGACAATGAGATATCTACTGCAGATCCAGGTTATTTCAAGTGGGAGCAATGGTTTTTTCTACAATTACTAAAAAAAGGTTTGGTTTATAGGAAATTATCTGAAGTAAACTGGGATCCAGTTGATAAAACAGTTTTAGCAAATGAGCAAGTTATTGATGGAAAAGGCTGGAGATCAGGAGCAATTGTTGAGAGAAAAAAAATTCCTCAATGGTTTTTAAAGATCACCTCTTTTGCTGAACAATTATTAAACGATATTGATAAGCTAAAAGGTTGGCCAGAATCTGTAAAAGTAATGCAAAAAAATTGGATTGGAAAGTCCAAAGGATTGAATATTCGTTTCGAGTCTGATAACAATGGGACATTCACGGCATTCACAACCAGGCCTGATACACTCTTTGGTGTGACATATGTTGCAATCAGCATTAATCATGATCTTTCTCTTGATTTAGCTGAAAAAAATCAAAATATTAAAAACTTTATCACAAAGTATCGAAAGCTAAAGCTTTCTGAAGAGTCCTCGGCAAAACTCGAAAAGGATGGAATATTCACCGGTGTAAACTGTATACACCCAATAACTAAAAAAAACATACCAATATGGATTGCAAACTATGTTTTAGATAGTTACGGAACTGGTGTTGTAATGGGTGTTCCTGCACATGATTCAAGAGATTTTGAGTTTGCAGATAAGTTTAAAATAGAAATTATTCAGGTCATTGATGATGAAGAAAGTAAAAAACTTCCTTATTTAGGTGATGGCAAATTAATTAATTCACATGAGTTTGATAAGATGAATTCTCAAGAAGCTAAAATTCAAATATCAAAATACTGTACTGAGCAACATATTGGAGAAGAACTAATCACCTATCGTCTTAGAGATTGGGGTATATCAAGACAGAGATATTGGGGAACCCCAATACCTGTTTTTTATCTTGAAGATGGATCTGTCCATCCTATTCCGGAGGATCAGCTTCCTGTTGAATTACCAAAAGATATAGATTTAAATGGAGAAGGGAACCCTCTCGATAAATGTGAATCTTGGAAGAATATGATATGTCCTTACACTGGACAAAAAGCAACTAGAGAGACAGATACTTTTGATACTTTCTTTGAATCGTCCTGGTATTATTTGAGATTTTTAGATCCTAAAAATAACATTAAAATGATGGATGACAAATATAAATCATGGTTGCCTGTAGACCAGTATATTGGCGGAATTGAACATGCGATTCTTCATCTGTTGTATGCTAGATTTTTCAATAAACTCCTAAAAGATGAAGGGTTGATTGATAATGACGAACCCTTTATGTCATTGTTGTCTCAAGGCATGGTTCTTAAAGATGGATCAAAAATGTCAAAATCAAAAGGCAATACAATTGATCCTGATGAAATTATTGGAAAATATGGCGCAGATACTATTCGACTATTTATCTTATTCGCAGCGCCACCAGAACAAAACCTTGAATGGTCAGACTCTGGAATTGAGGGAGGTTTTAAATTTTTGAAAAGGTTGTGGAATTTAACCCATCATATCCACACATCATATGATCAAAACAATGATAAAGATATGCTCATACAATTAAAACATAACGAGGTAATAGATAAGGTAACAAATGATATTTTCAAAAGAAAATCTTATAACACTGCAATTGCAACAATTATGGAATTTTATAACGGTCTAGCTAAAGCAACAGACAATCAAACAATTTCAGATAAAACAGCCAAAAAATGTATGAGTACTATCGCTAAACTACTTTATCCAATTACACCTCATATATGCTACTCAATTTTATCAGTAATAGAATTTAATCAAGCTCTAAATCCCAGTTGGCCAGATAAGATTGAGGACATTGACTGTAATCAAGAAGTGCAAATAATTATTCAAATCAATGGTAAACTGAGAAGTAAAGTAATGGCACCAAAAGGAAGTAATGAAGATGTTGTTATGAAAATAGCATCAAATGATAAAAAAACTATAGAATATTTGACGAATGCCAATGTTATTAAAACAATATATATACCGAATAAACTTATCAACTATGTAATTAAATGAGAAAACTAATTCAAATCTTATTCTTATTATCAACGAGCATAATCATATCATCATGTGGTTACCAGTTAAGAGGTAGTATAAACATAGATGGACTAGATCAGGTGTTAATTACTGGTAGTTCGGAAAATGAAATTGTCAGATTACTCCAACAAAAATTACCAGGTTCGCAATTAGTTAAAAATACAACTGAAGAAAAATATCCTATTATAAGAATAATAAATATTAAAACTTCAAAAAGACAGTTATCAGTGAATTCATCCGGGAGAGCTGACGAATATGAGATAAGCAAAACCCTAGAGTATCAATTAATATTATCCGATGGTGTCAGACAAACTGGCAACCTTACTGCAAACGCATCATATGATTTCGATGAGTCACAAATGCAGGGAACCAAAGAGAAGGAAATCATTGCAAACGATTCAATCACTAGAGCTTTAACAAGAAAGTTGGTTTTAAGACTTAAATCAGCATTGAAAGCATCTAGCAATTAATAATAGGAGCATATGGTTCAATTCTTGTTTTATCATGTTCGTGCATTCTATACTGCCTAAAATCTTTTAGGTTATTGAAATTAAAAAATGGATTCCCTTGAATTTCTTCTTTAAGGGTTGAATTTCTTTTTATTGAGTAATTATGCCCAGGCATAATGATAGTCTCTTTAGAGAGATTTTCTTTTAAACGTTTAAGTGATTTATACATCTCTTCAGGGTTACCCCCATGGAGATCGCATCTACCACATCCAAATACGAATAATGTATCGCCCGCAATAAGATTACCATCAAATGAATAGCAGCATGAACCAGGAGTATGGCCAGGAGTATGAAGAGAAGAAATTTCTGTGGACCCTAATATTATTTTTTCATTTGAATTTGTTGTCAGTAAATTATCATACTCTTTAGACCAAAAGTCTGCTTCAAGTTTATTTATATATATTGGAATATCATATTTTTTAAGTATTATATCAATCGAATTTACATGATCATGATGACTATGAGTGAGTAAAATCTTTCGTAACCTAAGCTCCTTTTTGTCTATGAAATTTAGCACTTCAGTTAAGTCCCATGCAGGATCAACTATTGCGGTATCCTTAGTTTTATTGTCCCATATTAGATACACAATATTTAACATAGGGCCAACATCAAATGTTTTAACAGACAATGTATTTATAGCTTGCATACATTATCATTATAATATAACTTGATTGAATATTTATGACTGAAATAGTACTAAAACCAGAGTTACTAAAGAATCTTCAAAAAGTTCTCGTAGATTATGAACCAAAAAATGAGGATCCTATTTTAGCATCCCAATATTTATCCGCCGTTGTTGGATCTATTGTTGCGACAGCTGAAATACCCAAGAAAGATAGAGATGATATCCTTAAACAGTTAATTGATTTTACACAATATGTCTATGATCAACAGACTGAAACTCTTTCAGAAGAAAGCAAAGATTCGACGTCATCAACAGATGATGCCTATGGTGTCTGGAAACCAGAATAACCACTAATATTTTAAAATATCTCTTATAACAGAAGGACCTTAGTAGACGAGCCCAGTATAAAGCTGTATTAAATCGGCTCCATTTTTAAATTTTTCATTAGCAGATTCCCATGAGTCTATTCCACCTACACCGATAATAGTTTTGTCCTTGCTAATTTTATTATTAACTTGTTTAAGTATCTCATTAGATTTATTTAGTAAAGGCTTACCACTCAGTCCTCCTTGTATGTTGATGTATTTTTCTGAAATTTCTGATTTATCTATAGTAGTATTCGTACAAATAACCCCGTCAACTTCATATTTATCTATAAGTATTGATAATTCAGAGATAGTATCAATGGAAATATCAGGAGCAATTTTTAGAACTAAAGGAGTATATTTTTTATATACTTTTCTTAGATTATCATGAAGTTTCTTTATAGAGCACAGTAATTCCTCCATATTTTCACCTTTCTGCAAATCCCTTAAATTTTTAGTATTCGGCGAAGAAACATTTAAGGTTATATAATCTGCTACAGCATAAGCTTTTCTTAAGCAGTACTCGTAATCTTGGAAAGCATCTTGTATTTTTGTAGTTGCATTTTTACCAATATTAATTCCAATTGGAATTTTTTTGCTAAATTTTTTTATTTGATCAATCGCGTAATCAATGCCTTTATTATTAAAACCTAAATGATTAATTATCGCTTCATCATCAACTATCCTAAATACTCTTGGTTTAGGATTACCAAGTTGCGGTTTGGGAGTAAGAGTACCAACCTCGATAAAACCAAAACCTACATTCGAAATAAAATTTAGATAGTCAGCATTTTTATCAAACCCAGCAGCAAGTCCAACTGGATTATCAAAAACAATATCAAATTGTTTAGTTTTATTTTTTATGATCTTTTTATGAAAAAGTTTACCGATATAGCTTCCATATATTAGATCCAAACTTGCAAGAGATATGTCATGAACTTTTTCTGGGTCTAGTTTAAATGCAATATTTTTAAAAAGCTGAAAAATTAATTTATTCAAAACATATACTCAAAGATAACAAGAATCATTATCATCTTGTCTATAATAGCAGAAAATATTTGACATATATATTTTATAAATTTAGAATCATTCTAAATAATAATTTAGGAGAATATTATGAGCTTAAAAGGTTCAAAAACTGAACAAAACCTAAAAGATGCATTTGCTGGTGAGTCACAAGCAAATAGACGTTATCTTTACTTTGCGGCAAAAGCTGATGTAGAAGGACAAAACGACATAGCTACTGTTTTTCGTTCAACAGCTGAAGGAGAAACTGGACATGCTCATGGTCACCTTGAATATCTTGAAAAAGAATGTGGCGACCCAGCAACAGGTGAACCTATCGGTGATAGCGTAGCTAACTTGAAAGCTGCTATAGCTGGCGAAACTCATGAGTATACAGATATGTATCCTGGAATGGCAAAGACAGCTAGAGATGAAGGTCATGATGAAATAGCTGACTGGTTTGAAACTCTTGCTAAAGCTGAGAGATCTCATGCTAATCGTTTTACAAAAGCGCTAGAATCAATCTCATAACTTTATGTACTAGTGAGCGATATTATCGCTCACTAGAGCAAAAATTTTGGAAATAAAATGGACATAACTAATAAAAACACAACCACAGAAGGCGGTTTAGAAAAACCAACCAGGCATATAATTGACTGGAAAAATCCTGACTTTTTGAACGAAGAAAAATATGAGCAAGAGCTTAGAAGAGTTGCTGACGCATGTCATGGATGTAGACGCTGTGTTAGCTTGTGTAACTCATTTCCAAGTCTGTTTGATTTGATAGATAATTCTGAGACTTTTGAAGTTGATGGTGTAGCTTATGAACAGTTTAGCTCTGTAGTTGACCACTGTTATCTTTGTGATTTATGTTTTATGACTAAGTGCCCTTATGTACCGCCACATGAATGGGAAATAGATTTTCCTCATCTTATGTTGAGAGGTAAAGCTATAAAGGATTCAAAAAAGAAAACATCACTAAGAGACAAGATTCTCTCATCTACAGATATGCTCGGTAGATTATTTTCAAGACCACTAATTTCAAGTTTTGCTAATTTTTTTAATAATTTGAAACTTTTTAGAAAGTTATTAACCTTATTTGGCATTCATCAAAACGCAAAACTACCTAAATTTGTATCTAAGACCGCTAAAAAATTTGGTCTCATGAATCATGTTGATAATGCACTATACAAAGTTGCTATATATACAACTTGTTATCACAATTATAATGAACCTGGTGTAATTAAAGATTTCTATGACATTTTAAAACATAACAATGTGACTGTAGATATAATCTCTCAAGATAACTGTTGTGGTATGCCTAAGCTTGAACTGGGAAATATTACCAAAGTTGAACAGATGATGAAGAATAATTTGCCACAATTCAAAAAATATGTAGAACAAGGCTACTTAATAATAGCGCCTATACCCTCTTGCGTATTAATGTATAAACAGGAGCTGCCATTACTTTTCCCAGACAATCAAGATCTTATTAATGTATCACAATCATTCAGAGACCCATTTGAGTTTTTAAATATGCTAAATGATGAAGGTATATTAAATAAAGATTTCAAAACAAAACTTGGTAATGTTTCTTATCAGGTTGCTTGTCACCAAAGGGTACAAAACTTCGGCATGTTGACAAAAAAATTCTTGAATTGATACCAGGAACAAAAGTTGATGCATTAGAACGTTGTTCTGGACATGATGGTACGTATGGCGTCAAGTCAGAAACACATGATATTGCAATCAAAATTGCCAAACCTATAACAAAAGCATTTAAAGATGCAAATTTTGATAGCTTTACGAGTGATTGTTCGTTAGCTGCTCATCATATTGAAAATTCACTAGGTAACACACAGGCGCCTGAACATCCAATTAGTTTAATTAAAAAAGCATACGGAATATAAACATGAAATTAGAGATATCAAACCTACTATCGCTTGAAGAGTATGATTCTGAAAGAGAGAATCTAAAAAAAGATGTTATCAATCACAAAAAAAATAGGACTGTCAGTATAGGAGATAACATTGTTCTTATATTCGAAGATTTCAAGACGATTAAATATCAAGTACAAGAGATGCTTCGTATAGAGAAAATATTTAAAAAAGATGAAATACAAGAAGAAATTGATGCCTACAACCCTCTTATTCCTGATGGTACGAATCTGAAAGCAACTATGCTAATAATGTATCCTGATGTAGAAGTAAGAAGACAAATGCTACTTAAACTTCATGACATTGAAAACAATATTTGGATATCTGTTGGTCAAAAAAAAGTTATAGCTTTTGCAGACGAAGATTTAGATAGAAGTACTGATGAAAAAACATCTGCCGTACACTTTTTAAGGTTTCAGTTCACCCATGACGAGGTAACTGAATTTCTATCCAGCGATAAAATAGTAGTTGGAGTTAACCACAAAGAGTATGATAAAGAAGTAATCCTTGATAAATCTGTTAAAGAAAGTCTTGAAAAAGATTTTAAGTCTAGTTAACTTTTACCTATTTTTAACTTTAATAAGTACCTCAGTGCTTTCAATTTGCAGATTTTTAGGTAGTTCAGGAAAATCTGAGAATACTACTTGATCATGATCTATATCAGTTAGTGTACTCATAGTCGTATTGTACAAATGATGATGGTTGTCTAGATTTGTATCATAAAATTTTAAATCATTTTCAATGTTGATAGTTTTTAGCATTCCTTTTGTCTCCAATAAAGATAAAGTATTGTAAATAGTTGCCATGGAAATATTTAAGTTCTTCTTGTCTGCTACAGAGATAAGGTCAGTAGCTGTAAAATGTTGTTTTTTAGAAAATATTAACTTAGCTAAATCAACCCTTTGTTTTGTAGGGGTAACGTTTAATTTTCTATATATTATCTCGTACTTATTTTCCATATACGAGAATTATAATATATTAATATACAAATCTTAATATCTAATTATGTATTTTTTCTAATATTTTATGTATGGCTGAAGAATCTAGATCTGATAAATCTTCTTGTTCTGCTAATTTCATTAATTTCTTTACATGATTTAAACCCTTTATATTAATATTCAAGTGCTTTGTAAGATTTTTGGCTATCTTTAAATCCTTGTGATGTAGAGAGAGTTTAAATCCAGGGTTAAAGTCTGAATTAATCATTCTCATACCATGAATATCGAGTATTTTGCTATTAGCATATCCTGCTAGGAGCGCTTCTCTTATTAGTTTAGGGTCAATATTTGATTTTTTCGCAATATTTATAATTTCACTTATTGATTGAATAGTTTGTGCAACTAATATTTGATTGCATGCCTTGCATACTTGACCCGAGCCACTATCACCGATATATGTAATTTTTTTGCCAACAGCCATTAGAACATATTTAATTTTTTGATATATCTTTTTGTCACCACCAACCATAATTGATAATGCGCCAGATATCGCACCAGCCTCTCCACCAGATACAGGCGCATCTATGAAATATGAATTCTTTGTATTTAAGCTAGCATTTATCTCTCTAGCACCTTGAGGTGAGATAGTGCTCATATCTATAACAACATATCCTTTTCTTATATTATTTATCAAACCCTTCTTTCCGATTACTATTTGTTTAACATCTTTGGTGTTTGGAAGATTGGTTATAGATAATGATGTGTAATTAGGAATTTCTTCGATAGCAGAAATAAAAATTCCTCCTGCCGTTACAACCTCATCAATTATATTTTTTTTTCTAGCAAAGAAGTAAACCTCAAAATTATTTTTAATAAGATTTAAAACCATGGGTTTGCCCATGATACCTAAGCCAATAAAACCAACTTTATATTTTTTACCACTTTTCATTAATGATCTATAGTATAATTGAGTATATGATACTTGATTACGTTAAATTCAAAAAATCTCAACTTTCTACTGAATCACCACTATACTTCATCCACGGAAATCCGAGAAATATAAGTAATGAAATTGAGCATGATGTTTTAAACTTCTATCAAAAATTGGGCTACAAATCGATGAACTATGTTGTTGATGATGATTCCCAAATACAAAAACTTGAGAGTTTATTCAATGAACATTCATTGTTTAATGAGAATAAAATTATTATTTTGAATATAGTATCGAATTCTATTTCTATTAAAATGAAAAGATTTATAGAGACATGGATTGAAATATCAACTGATGACAAAATTATCTTAAAATTAGACCGGCAAGCATCATCATTTAAAAAAACTAATTTTTACAAAAAGATTAGTCAATATGCTTGCATAATTGAAATATTTGAATTGAAAAATGAAGTTCTCAAACAATGGTCTCTCAACAAATGTAAAGTTAATCAGGTAGAGATAAGCGACTCTGATCTCGAAGAACTTATGAATTCTAATTTTAATAACAGTTTATCAATCTCTCAGAATATATATATTCAAAGTCTAATGAATAGCAATCAGTTGATTCATGGACAAGAGGGATCTAAGTATTCTGAATATGATTTAGTGGATATGTTCTTAAGTAGAAATACTCTCGAGTTCATTCGAGCTAGCAACTATCTTAGATCAAATGATACGTCTTTGTCATATATAATATTTCTTTTAAATTCTGAATTAGAAAAACTTTACTCATTAATTAAACCAATAAAATATAGACCATATATTCCATCATTCCTATTAGATAAATATTTACAGGTCTCTAAAAAATTCTCTCCAGAAAAAATATTATCTGCAATAAATAATATTGCTACACTTGATGCTAAATCAAAGTACAATCTTAAAAAGTCTAATCCATGGGAATCTTTTAACTCTATGTTTTTAGATTTAATGAAAAGTTAGTCATGGATAAATTACAAATAAAGAAATATGTAAATCTGGTTTGCATCAATTCATATAAGGCAAGTAAATTTGCTAGAACATTATCTAATACCCATAGAAATAAAATTTTATCTACAATTATTTCAGGGCTTAAAGATAACAAAACTCAAATTTTTAAAAAAAATGCTCTAGATATTGAAAGTGCTAAAAATAATAAAATGTCTGATGCTCTTATTGATAGGCTACTGATTAATAATAAAAGAATCTCATCAATGGTTGATGGTCTACGAAAAATTAAATCTATACCTGATACTCTATTTAAAACATCCAATAAGATTAAACAACCCAGTGGCATTACAGTTGAACAAATGAGAGTCCCACTTGGAGTAATAGGAATGATTTATGAATCAAGACCTAATGTTACTATTGATTCAGCAGGTTTATCCATTAAATCTGGAAACTGTATAATATTGAGAGGAGGTAGCGAAGCCATTAACTCTAATTTAGTACTCTCAAAGATAATTATGGATTCTCTCAAAAAATGCAATTTACCAAAAGACATGGTTCAGTTGATAAAAACTACTGATAGAGCTGCTGTTAGTGAGTTACTATCACAAGATCAATATATTGATGTAATAATACCTCGAGGAGGCAAGAATCTTATTAAAAAAATTTCTCATGAGTCTAAAATTCCTGTAATAAAACATTTAGATGGTAATTGTCACGTATATATTGATGTTGATGCTGAATTCAAAACTGCGATGGATTGTACCATTAATTCAAAAACACAAAGATATGGGGTGTGTAACGCAGCAGAGTCTTTAATTATACATAAGAAATTTCCTTACTCTCAAACTATAAAAATATTAAATGCTTTGAGTGAACAAGGTGTGGAAATAAGAGGATGCAAAACGACTAAAAGTATTTTTAAAAAAGCGGTTTTAGCAAATGAGTCAGATTGGTACGAGGAATATCTGAAGCCGATTATCTCTGTTAAAATTGTAGATAACATCAATGAGGCTATAAATCATATTGAAAAATATGGTAGTAAACATACTGATTCAATTATTACAAAAAATAAATTATCCCAAAGAAAATTCTTAAGAGAGGTTGACTCAAGTTCAGTTATGATAAACACATCCACACGATTTGCAGATGGCTTCGAATATGGAATGGGAGCAGAGATTGGAATTAGCACAGATAAAATCCATGCAAGAGGACCAGTTGGTCTTGACGGCCTCACAAATTTAAAATTTGTTGTCACTAGTAAAGGAGTGATTAGAAATTAAAAAAAACAACATAGGAATATACCTCGGCTCTTTTGATCCAGTGCATGAAGCGCACATTAATATTCCTCTTCAACTCAAAGATGATTATAGTCTCGAGAAAATAATATTTGTCCCAACTGGTACATCACCTGTAGGTAAAACCTTTAAAGCAACTTGCAGCGATAGGGTTGCAATGTTAATAAATGCAACCAAGAGGTATAGTTTTTTTGATGTTAGTGAGCATGAAATAAATTCATCAGGACCTTCTTTTTCAATAGACACGGTACAGCATTTTAAAAAAAAAATTTAGTAACTCACGCATTAGATTACTGATAGGAGAAGATAATTTCACTGGTTTCAATAACTGGTTTAAGTATGAGCAGATATTACTTATTGCTAATATAATTGTTCTTGCTAGAAACGATGTCCCTAAATATGGTAGCATAGAAGCATTGAACAAATACGTCGAAAAGGATATTGACTCGTTTAACAGAGCTGAAGCAAATAAAATACACTTCTCTGCTAAGTATAAAATTGATATTTCATCTACCATGGTAAGAAAAAATCTTCTTGAAAATAAATCGATACAAGAATATGTCTGTAATGAAGTCTATGAATATATTAAAAAGAAAGGTTTATACAAATGATACTTAATGATGAAATAAGCCTTCTACTTGAAGAGTACAAAGCAGAAAATGTAATTAAACTAGATGTCAAAGATAAGTCTTCCGTAACTGATACAATGATAATTGCGTCTGGTAGATCAACTAGACATGTAAAATCTATTGCGGATAATATTATCAAGAAACTTAAGAAGATAAAAGTCAAACCACTTGGCATTGAGGGTTATACTAAATCTGAGTGGGTACTCATAGATTTTGGTGACGTGCTAGTTCACGTAATGCATCCAGATGCAAGAGAATTTTACTCTCTCGAAAAATTATGGGACGAAAGTATAAATAACGAACAAATGGTTTGAGAATGCCAAAGATAATTAGAGCTTTCACGAATTTAATTCTAATTATTCTTTTACTTTTCTCTGTAATTAAAATATATACGGAAAACTCGTTTTCTCTGAGTGAAAAGCTCGCTAATACTATTTTATCTAATATCGAAACTGTTTTTGAGGTTGATGATAATATTGAATCAACCAATATTCAATGGCGAGGATTTACTCCTGTCATATATATCCAAAATATTTCATTGCGAGATAGTGAAAAAAATATCGCCCTGTTTATTCCTAGTAGTGAAATTGAACTAAATACACTTAAGACGCTGAAAAATCAAACACTAATTTTTAATCAAGTCACACTAAACAAAACAAAGATAGATTTAAAGCATAGTAAAAAAAATATAATTATTAATAATAAAGTTATAAATAAAAAGTACCGCTGATTTAGAAAATAATTTTTTACCTGAAGTTATACTAAATGACTCATCTGTAAATTTTACAAACATTGAAACAATGCAGTCTGCTTTATTTGAAATCAAAAATCTTAAGCTAACTTATTCACAAAAAGATATTAATATTTCATCAATATTTTATCATTCTTCGAGTTCAAATCCGATTACTCTTCGTTATAGAGGAGATTACGATAATAACTCTCTAAGAAGTAAATTATATCTTAGTGCTAATTCTGTAAGTATTCCGTATTCACTACTACCTGCCTATTTCCCAAAAATTGAATCGGATAATGCGACCATGCGTGTTTGGCTAACATTATTGAATGATAAAATTACTAAAGCCACAGGTAATATTTCTACTGACCGACTTAATATTCAATTAAATAACTCGAAAGTTAATCTGAGTAGCATTAATAGCGATGTTCTCTATATAAATGATAATGGTTCAGAAACTCTGAGTTTGATGCGAACGAATTATATAATCAATAATAAGGAAACTAAAAATAATAAGCTGATAATTAATAAAGATGACAAAGGCAATATTAAATTATTTATTGAAAAGGCTGATGGAGAAATCATCAGGGAGATATTTGAGATACTTAATTTAGAAAATCTTAATATTGATAAAGGACTGCTGGCTAGTAATATCAACAATGCACAAGTTCACATAAATAATATGAATAGCTTAGATTATTTCAGTTTATCTATTGAGAATCTAAACATGAAATTAGAAGATGATTATACTTTAGAAAAAGTCAAAGCAGATATCCATGGAAATCTAAGTAAAGCATTTTTGAGGATAAAAGATTCATCTTTGAATAACCATAGCTCTGTTTTACAGAACGGTATTTCTGGCGATGTTTCATTTATGACTAAAGGAAAGTCAATTTATTTTAGTAGTTCTGATATCAAAAATCATCAAGGACACACTTTATCTTTTAGTGGTAGGAAAGTTTCTAGATCCTTGTCTCTAAAATTGAGTCTGACGTCATCTTTAGAAAATATTGCGCCTTTATTGGATCCAATTAAAGAAATGAATGAATTTGAGTTTTCAGGAGATATTAATAGCAAGATATTTATTCATGGAGAAAAATTATTCTCTAGTAATCACATAACGAATATTTATTTCAATAAATCAGACGATATCTATATTTCTTCACCAAGTCTAAATCTTTTTACCTCATCAAATTTAATTTTTTCTAATGATTTTAAACTTTCAGTAAATGATAATATATTTAATTCCAAGATACTTACAAATAATAACAAAGAATCAAATAAACTGATTATTTCATCACTTGGTACTGTAGATGCAGATATCCTCACAAAGTCATTCAACATAGATAATATTATTGAAGGTAAGACTAAAATAAAATCTATGATAACTTACAATCATACTAAGAATGAATTGTCGTCATTTGTGACAAGTGATTTAAAGGGTTTAAATATAAATCTTATTGAACCGTTCAATAAGCAAAAAGAACAAAAATCTAACTTTTCACTGAGATACCAGCATTCCCCAAAACCTGATTACCCAGTAACTTTAACTTTTGATCAGCATACATTTAAAATAAAAAAAGATAAAAAATATATAACCGCCAATATTCGCTCGCCACTTGCAAGAGGTTTTTTTAAATATCCGATTAACAAAAACAACAATCGATTCAATAATTGGTTCATTTGAATATATTGATACTAAATACATGAGTAGTACTGGTTTAGGTAAATCATTTCCAGCTCTTAATATTAAATCTAAGCATGTTAAAACTGCGGATATTGTTTTAGATAATGTTCATTTAATACTAAATCCAAAGAAAGATTTTATTTCTATTGATAAATTAAGCTTCAAGAACTTAAATTTAGAAATGAATTCTTCAGGTAAATGGTTTAGATCAAATGAAGAGATTACCGAGATATCTGCTGATATAAAAAGTGAAAACTTTGGTCAAGCTCTTGCTGGTCTTGGTTATCCTAAAACACTTAAAGGAGGAACTCTATCAGCTAAATTAGTTGGAAGATGGAGTGGTTCATTAGAAGATTTTAGTTTTGCAGCAACTAATGGCGATCTTGATTTTAAAATTGTTAATGGTCAAATAAATGAATTAGATAAAGGCACGCAAGCCCTAGGACAAGTATTGGGACTATTCAGCATCTCATCAATACCTAAGAGGCTATCCTTAGATTTCTCGGATTTTTTTTCTAGAGGATTGAAATTCGATGATCTAAATTCAAAAGTGACACTCAATAATGGAATAGCTGATACAAAGAAAATGATAATTATTGGTAGCTTTGGAGAAATGAGATTATCTGGTCAGTCGGACTTGGTAAAGCAAACTCACGATCAGACATTAGTTTTCATACCTGATCTGTCATCTACAAGTTTAGTCACTGGAGCAGTTATTGGTGGTCCAATCGGCGCTGCCGCATCAATATTTTATGATAGACTCCTTAAAGAATTCGGATTAGACACTAATAAGCTTGCAGGAATAGAGTATTCCATCAAAGGACCATGGGAAAAACCTGAAATTAAAGTAACCCAATCATTTAAACCTATCCTCAATTAATATATTCTAAATGGATGCCTAAAGTATCTGCCATACAGTTGAATTCTGGACCTAATATTAAGGTTAATTTGTTTGATGTAAAAAACTATATTGAAGAGATTGCAAGTAAAGATTCTAAAATGGTGGTACTACCAGAAAACTTTGCTTTGATGCCAGAAAATGATAATGATTATTTGAAACATTCTGAAATTTTAGATGACGGACCAATACAAGCCTATATATCTGATTTAGCAAAGACATATAAAATATGGATAGTGTCTGGAACAATCCCTATCAAGTCATCTGATAAAAATAGAGTTATGGCAAGCACCATTACTTATGACGATAAAGGGAAAAGAGTTTCTGTGTATAATAAAATTCATCTCTTTGATGTTACTTTACCCAAATCGAATGAATCCTACAATGAGTCAAAATACTTTATGCCTGGAGAGACAATTGAAGTCATAGATACACCAATAGGTAAAGCTGGAATAGCTTGCTGTTATGATTTAAGATTCCCTGAGCTTTTTAGACTTCAGCAAGAAAAAGGCATCGAAGTAATAATTCTTCCAGCTTCATTTACAGAACAAACAGGAAAAGTTCATTGGGAAGCGTTAATTAAAGCAAGGGCAATTGAAAACTTATCTTATGTTGTAACCTCTTGTCAGGGAGGTTACCATATAAATGGAAAAAATACTTATGGACACTCTACTATTGTTAGTCCTTGGGGTAAAACCTTAGAATGCATTGATAAAGGCAAGGGTTTCATAACTAGCGAAATTGATTTAGCTCAATTAAAATCAATTAGGGAAAACTTTCCTGTATTAAGCCACATGAAATTAATGAAAAGTAAATGAACATAATTAAAGAACATATTTTTCCTAGTCATGATTTAAGCAATAATCATATTGAGACTATTTTATCGGAATCATCGGGTTCTAACGTAGATTTATCAGATATTTATATGCAGTATTCAACTGTTGAAAGTTGGACATGCGAGGATGGGATAGTTAAAAATGGATCACAACACATTGATAGCGGTTATGGCATACGAGCGATAAGTAATGAAACTACAGGTTTTTCATATGGCAATAATTTTGACTACAGCGAGATAATTAAAGCAGCTAAATTATCAAAGTCAATTGTTGAGTCTAAAGAAACGAAAAGTATAAATTTAAAACATGAAAATGATTTTAAGAGACTTTATGTTTCAGAGTCTCCAATAACCTCATTGACTGATAAAGAAAAAGTTACATTCCTAAGAGAGATTGATAATTATATTAAGAAAAAAGATAAACGAGTGCAGCAAGTCATCATTAATTTGAGTTCAAGTCATGATTCAATTTTTGTTGCGAACTCCTATGGAAAATATTGTTTTGATGAAAGACCACTGGTTAGATTTAATGTTATGGTAATTTTAAAATCAGGTGACCGCGTAGAAAGAGGTAGTGCTGGTGGCGGTGGAAGATATACTTACTCAAATTTACTTAATACGAAAAGACCTTTTGAGCTATCCGATGAGGCTATACGTATAGCAGATGTGAACCTAAATTCTCAGCCTTGCAAAGCTGGAAATACAACCGTTGTTCTAGGCTCAGGATGGCCTGGAGTTTTGTTACATGAAGCAGTAGGACACGGGCTTGAAGGTGATTTTAATCGAAAAAAAACATCAAACTTCTCAGATCAAATTGGAGAAAAAGTTGCATCAGAATTATGCACCGTGATAGATGATGGAACAATTGATAATAGAAGAGGATCATTATCAATTGATGATGAGGGAACGCCAACCTCTAAAAATATTCTTATTGAAAATGGAATTCTAAAAGGTTACATGCAAGATCTTATGAATGCAAAACTCATGAACGTTAAACCAACAGGAAATGGAAGAAGAGAGAGTTATGCACATTTACCAATGCCTCGCATGACTAACACATACATGCTAGGTGGATCTTCAACAGCAGACGAAATTATTGCTAGTGTTGATGATGGAATTTTTGCTGTTAACTTTTCTGGAGGCCAAGTTGATATAACTAGTGGGCAGTTTGTTTTTACTGCATCTGAGGCATACAGGATTCAAGACGGTAAAGTCTCTAATCCTATTAAGGGCATGACACTCATTGGCAATGGACCAGATGTTTTAAAGAAAGTATCAATGGTTGCTAATGACATGAAATTAGATGATGGCGTAGGAACATGCGGAAAAGAAGGACAAAGTGTTCCAGTTGGAGTTGGTCAACCAACACTTAAAATTGATGACATAACAGTAGGTGGAACAGAAGTATAGTATGTCAAATAATTTTAATGAAATGTCTGTCAAATTGAAAAATATTATGGACAGTCTACCAAAATCAAAAGAATACGAGTTTCATTTAAGTTCAGCATATGGAACTGATGTAAACTCACGTTTTGGTGCCTTAGAGAATATTCAATATCATAATGATGAATCATTAACGGTTACGTGTATTGATGATAAAAAAAAAGGTATTGCAAGTACTAATAATTTATCTGATGAAAGCATTAAATCTACTATTGAAAAAAGTGAAACTATTGCATCTTTTTTAGAACCTGATAAATACCAAGGTCTTCCAAAAGAAAATTTAATTAATGATTTAGACATTGATTGTGACATTAATTTCCCAAAAGAGTTTACTACTGATGAATTGATTGATCTTACAGTTGAATGTGAGAAATACGCGCTTAATTATGACAGTAAGATTAAAAATAGTGAAGGTTGTGAGTATGCTTATTCTCAATCTAATAATCTTATTCTAAACTCTCACGGTGCAGCAGGTTCATATTCCTCTACAAGTTATACTCTTTCATGTGTTGTTATTGCAGAAGACAATAATCTTAAGGAAAGAGATTATGCATACACTACAAGAAGAAATTTTGAAAAAACCGAAAATCCAAAAACAATTGGCGAACTAAGTGCTCAAAAAGCACTATCCAGATTAGGTGCTGAGAGTATTTCGACAAGAAAATGTCCAGTAATATTTACCCCTGAATTATCGGTTGGATTATTTTCATCTTTTCTTTCTGCAATCAACGGAAATAATATCTATAAAAAAAATAGCTTCTTGCTTGACTCCATAGGTAATAAAATCTTCCCAGATCATTTAAGTATCATTGAAGATCCAACTATATCTGAGGGTCTTGGTACCAGACCTTTTGATTCTGAAGGGATAAAAACTTATGAAAAGTCTCTAGTAAGCGATGGAATCCTTGAAACATACATGTTAGATACATACTCTGCAAAACAACTTAATCTCAAATCAACTGCGAATAGTGGATATTCAAATATAAACATTCAATCGTCAAAGAAAATAGACACAGACATTATCAGTTCTTTAGATGATGGAATATTGATTACAGAAATGATGGGTTCGGGGGCGAATATACTAACTGGTGAATATTCAAGAGGTGCATTTGGATATCTAATAAAGAATGGAAAAATATCTAACCCTGTTACAAATTTTACTATCGCTTCTAATATGAGTGAAATGTTCAAAAACATTGAAGCAATAGGAAGCGATGTTTATGAAAACTCAAAAATTAAATGCGGCTCTTTATTAATTAGTGAAATGACTATAGGCGGAAACTAATTATACCAATTGTACAAAATATCAATACGTGTATAGTGGAGTATATGTCTACTCTTCGAGCATTTATTATTTTCATTACAACAGCTTTATTCAGTTCATATCTTTTTGCTTCAGATGGACGAACCATGACTGATAAGCTTACATGCTACAACTATGAAGAGCGAATTGTATTCATTTTAGATTTAAAAAAAGATAATGAAAAATTAAATAATATGAATTTAGCAGTGGTCAAGAGAACTAAAGACTCAATAGAATTAGTAGCTCCTGATTTACTAATTAAATTTGATTCACAGAACTATATTATGAATGTAATTCCAACTCGAGCTTCAGAAGCTCTTACAATGGATTGCACTTCCGATTAGTTACTCTTCTGATATTTTGATTTTAAAATTAAATAACCCGCAACAGCAGATATCATTGAACCAATAAAAATACCTAATTTACTGCTATCAATCAAAACGGGGTCAGAAAACGCAAGCCCGTTAATAAACAAACTCATGGTAAATCCAATTCCACATAAAAGAGAAAGACCAAAGACATCTTTGATTGTGACATTCTCAGGTAAATTAAATAGATTCGTTTTCATTCCAACATAAGTGAATAACGTGATACCTATTGGTTTTCCAAGAAGTAATCCCAGGATTACACCCAGTGATAGAGGGCTATAAACACTACTCAATGTCACATCTGCAAAATTAATATCGCTATTAAAAAATGCAAAGATAGGAAGAACTAGAATTCCAACAAAGTTATGAAGCTTATGTTCTAAATCTTTCAACATGGAATGTTCTAAATCATTATTAGACGTGTTTGGGATAGTTGTCGCCAGTAGAACCCCAGCTATAGTTGCATGTACACCAGATTTAAGGACAAAGTACCACAAGAAAACACCAAGAATCATGTAGACGTACATTTTGTTTATACCCATTCGATTAATTAGAATCAAAAGGAAAAATACTATTAATGAGTAGATCAGATAAATTCCACTAATTTGAGCTGTGTAGAAAAAAGCAATGATAAGAACAGCTCCTAGATCATCAATGATAGCTAGAGATAATAAAAATACTTTTAGACTAAGCGGCACATTTTTACCAATTATCAATAACACTGCAAGCGAAAAGGCGATGTCTGTTGCTGTTGGTATAGCCCATCCAGACATATTCTCAGGGTTATTTATATTAATAAGAACATAGATGATTGCTGGTGCAACCATGCCACCAATAGCAGCGATTGCAGGTAAGACCATTCTGTCAAAACTCGATAACTCACCTTCTAAAATCTCTCTTTTAAGTTCTAGTCCAATTACAAAGAAAAAAATAGCCATAAGCCCATCATTCACCCAATGGGATATCGTTTTGGTAAAATTAAATTCTCCAAGACTAATTGGTACATCTGTATACTTAATATCGTAATAAAGAGAATTAAGTGGACTATTTACAGTTATGAGAGCAAGAGTTGCGAATAACAACAACAATATCCCTGATTTTTCTTCTCGTGCGAAAAAATTTTTAATTGCTTGTGAAATACTAAAAGAATTATTCATCTAGAACTATTATATTAGTATGTAACATTAACATATACCTAAACTATAAGCATAGATAAATCTTTTGATTTAATATTTTTTGTTAAATCACCGATGGAAATATAATCTATACCATCAAGTGCGTATTTATTGATATTTTTTAGATTTATCGATCCGGATATTTCTAATTTAATTTTTGGTTTATATGATAAAAATTTTTTAATCATTTCAGGTGAAAAATTATCTAATAGAATTCTATATTTCTTAAAATCTAATAAGCTTTTGGCAAATTTAATTGTCTTTGCTTCTACAATGACCTTTTTTTTGGTATCTACAGCCCTTTGTATTAATGTAAGAGTTTGAGATGATAAAGTTAAGTGATTTTCTTTGATAAGAATAGATTCAGATAAATCATATCTGTGTGGCTTGCAATCAGCAGCACAGCATGCTTCTGAGAGAGGGAGTCGGTATAAAGGAACAGTTTTTCTTGTATGAAGCAGTTTAATTTTTTTATTTTTAATCTTATTTGTATACTCAATGCATTTATCAAATGTTGCCGACATTGTCTGAAGGTAGTTTAAAGCAACTCTCTCTGCTTGAAGGAGCGCATGGTTTGATCCATGGACTTCTGCAATAATCATATTTTTCTTTACATAATCTTTATCTTTAACAAAACGCTTAACGACAGTGTCTTTATGTACGGTTTTAAATACTTTAGCAAACCATTTCAATCCATAGACATGAAATGACTCTTTGGATTTAATTATTGCTTTACATTTTTTAACAGGCAAAAGTTTAGTTGTAATATCATGCTTGTAACAATCCTCTGCTAGAGCAAGCTTTATATGTTTTTCCATGTCCATCTTTTAAGCTTTGAATTGGTTTTTTAGTTCTTGTGTTTTTGTAAAAACCACAGGTGCTAATAAAATTAGTGCTAATAAATTAGGTATAGACATTAGCCCATTCATGATATCTGCTATCAACCACATTAAATTTAATTCTATGGTTGCAGCTAACGGGATTATTAAAACCCATAATATCCTGTATGTAGTTACAATTTTCGAGCCAAAAAGAAATTCAGCATATTTTTCACCATAATAACTCCAACCAATGATTGTGCTAAATGAAAATAGAATTAAACCAAAAATAACTATATATTTTCCATTTTCAAAAAGGTATTCAAACGATGATGCAGTTAAAACAGCACCATTTAATTCTCCAATCCATTGATTGCTCAGTAAAATAACGAACGCAGTTATTGTGCATACAATCAATGTATCAATTAGAGGTTCAAGCATTGAGATCATACCTTGTTTCACTGGATTATTAGTATTTGCTGCTGCATGAGCAATAGGAGAGCTTCCTAAACCTGCCTCATTTGAAAAGACGCCTCTTGCAACACCATATCTAAGCGCCATCCAGACTGTTGCTCCTGCAAAACCACCTGCTGCTGCAGTTCCATTAAATGCTGACGTGATAATAAGGTTAAATACATATCCAACTTCATTGCTATTAAATACAATAATTAATAGGCCACCAAATATGTAAACAATTGACATGAACGGAACTAGGGTCGATGTAATTTTACCAATGGATTTAATGCCTCCTAAAATAACTAAAGCCACAAGTATAGAAATAAATATTCCAACTGATAATTCTGAAATATCAAACTCATTGTGAATGACTTGAGAGACAGAGTTAACTTGAACGCCATTGCCAATACCAAGTGCGGCGATCATGCCTGCTGCAGCAAAAATATATGCGAAAATCCTGTATCGCTGTGACAGTCCATTTTTAATATAATACATTGGTCCACCAACAGTCTCACCATGACTATTTTTTTCTCTGAATTTAATTGCAAGAAACGCTTCGGCAAATTTAGTTGCCATACCAAATATTGCAGATACCCACATCCAGAAAATAGCGCCTGGTCCACCAACAAATATTGCTGTAGCAACACCAGCAATGTTTCCTGTTCCAACCGTAGCAGACAAGGCTGTTGTCAACGACTGAAAAGAAGATATCTCACCATCCGATGATTTCTCTTCTTTACTAAAAATTTGTCTAAAGGCAACAACTATAAATGTCAAAGTGAAACCTTTTAAACCTAGGCTTAAAAATATACCAGTTCCTAAAATAAGTATGAGTGTAAATGGTCCCCAAATGAATGAGCTAATAAGATTTAAAATGTCATGCATTATCTTTTTTGTAGATTACTTGAATTGCAGACTCTCTATTTTGATTCTCATCTTGAAGTTCTTTAAATATCAGATCAGAATAGTGTGGAATATCATATCCAGTTTTGAGTTTTGTTCCAACTGTATGAGAATGCTGACAAGACTTGTAGCCATTTTCATATTGTTTATTTATTAAAATAATATATCCATCATCAGTAAGTGCATTTAATGAACTTTTTATTAGAGCCTGACTTTTTTCTTCATCAATAAATTTCTCATCAATTAAAATTACATTATGCTCATTATTTAGCTCTACATTATCTATGTTTGTAATCATATGTTTATAATCTGATGGTATTTTTTTTGGAAGATAGTCTTTGTATGTACTAATGGTATCCTCATTATTTGTATACACTTGGACATTTTTTATGTTCATGTAATCACTACAAGCTAATTCCATAGCCAACAAAGTATTATCACTAACTGAGCCTAGATTTATTTTTTTATTTCTTCCATGATGATCTAAAATAATTTTTTCAACAACTGCACTTAATCTTAGATTATCTATCTGAATTTTTATCTCCGCTTCTATAGCGTTTGTATCATTATTATTAAATAATTCCGGCATTTTATTATCAATGAAATGAGTAAAAGTGCTGTTTCTTATTTTAGGCTCTTTTTTGCCAATTCTCATTGACATAACGCCATCATTCTCAGCCCAAATATTACTCATGCCCCACCACTTCTGCCTGCTTTGAAATGCAACTTCTAATATGCTCCTAGACCAGTAGTTTTTTTCAACACCTTGTCGTTCTGCATAAACTGGAAATACCACAGCACCATCTTTTTTGACTATATACATTAAATATCTAAGAAACTCTGCACCCCAGTTGTTGGCATAGAGCGGAAAACTAATACCTAAGTAAATTCTATCAATTGATTGTTTAGGAAAGGGATAAAATAAAGATGGCAGTTCTTGGTTATTATCAAAGTTGAATGAATCTAGAAGATAACTTTTAATATCCTTACTTGGCTTAACAGCACCATGTTTATCGCGTGTATCTGATGCATAGTAATCTATATCATCCTCAATATATTTGCTTGATTTATGGAATATTATATCTGTCATATATCTGATATTATAGTGGAAGATTTTATCATGAAGTCTAAACTATCAATAGTTAAATTCGAGCAATACCTATGATACTGTTATCACTTATTTCCATTGCAACTGTTTTTATACTTTATATAGTTAATTCACCCATAGTAGTAATTTTTTTTGTAGTCTTCTCTTACTTTGTTATATATAGATTTTTATCCAGAGAGGACAGGCTTATTAATGAGCCCTCAGTCAGAGTTGAAAAGGAAAAACAAAAAAATAAAGCAATATTCTTTTCTGAATATGATAAGAGTATATTCAATCAAAATACCTTTCCTATGTTTATAGTTAATAAGAATTTTATTATTGAAAAGTCCAATGTAGCATTTAACTCGTTTGTAGGTAAAGATTCTAATAATATACATTTGTCCTTAGCAATGAGATCAAATGAGCTCAACGAAGGATTGAACAAAGCATTCGAGAAGAATCTTAAACTTGATGTAAATTTAATTATTTATGATCAAGTTCATCGATATGTACAAGCACAATTATTTCCTATCAAAATCGAAAAAGAAAAATTCGTACTCATTATATTAACAGATGAGACAATCCAGAAAGTTTCTGAAAAAATAAAATCAGATTTCATATCTAATGTTACACATGAGCTAAAAACACCTCTAACTGCCATAATGGGTTTTATTGAAACTATTGATGGACCAGCTAAAAATGATGAAAAACAAAAAAGCAAATTCCTTAGTATTATAAAAACTGAGGCTGAGAGAATGCAAAGGCTTGTTAACGATACATTAGCACTTATAAGAGTAGAAGAGACTGAGTATCAGATACCTAATGAAAAAGTAGATATTTACCGCTGCGCATCATCAGCTATAGATGCGGCAAAACAAACTGCAGATAAAAAAAATATTCAAATAAAATTATCTAGTTCTTATAGCCAAAATGAATTATTTATTCGTGGCAATGATGATCAGATTATAGAAATATTTGAAAATCTAATTTCAAATGCATTAACCTATAGCCAAGAGTCAACGACAATAAATATTGATTTTGAAGCAGGGTCTTCAGAGATTTGTTTTACAGTAGAAGACCAGGGGTGTGGTATTCCAAAACAAGATATTTTGAAAGTCACAGAGAGATTTTATAGATCAAAGAATGCAGCTCAATTTAAAAAATCTAGTTCTGGCCTAGGACTTTCAATTGTTAAACATATTGTTAATCGTCATGCAGGAAGATTAGTCATTGAAAGTGAGGAGAATACAGGAAGTATATTTAAGGTCTTCTTGCCTCTCTATATCGAAAAATAGTATCGTTAACAAATCTTTAATAAATCCTTAATTCGAGTTTAATTTTCTAGAGTTTTAATACTAAGATGAAAAAAATGTATCAAACTGGAGTAGACATGATTAGAAATACTATTTTGACAATAATTTTTACCTTTATTTTTATATTTGACCTTAGTGCAAGAGAAAGTATATCTATAGTGGGATCTTCAACCGTTTATCCTTTTTCGACAACTGTTGCTGAGGAGTTTGGAAGAAAAAATACATCTTTTAAGTCACCTATTGTTGAGTCAACTGGCTCTGATGGCGGTCTAAAATTATTTTGTTCAGGATTAGGACCTAATACTCCAGATATTACGAATGCGTCTAGACGTATTAAATTGAAAGAGATTTCTCTATGTAAATCTAATGGTGTAAAAGATATTATTGAAATTAAGATTGGATTTGATGGAATTGTATTCGCAAATTCTAAAAAATGGTATAGATTTAGAACTGACTACAAAAGATATTTATCTTGCTTTAGCTAAGGAAGTGCCATGTGGTGCTCAAGATGATGTTACTTGCGAGAATCAATCTAAATTATGGAGTGATGTTAACTCTGAACTTCCAGAACTTCCGATAATGGTTTATGGTCCCCCACCTACATCAGGAACACGAGATGCATTTGTTGAAATTGCTATGACAGATGGATGTAATTCGATTTCTTGGATAAAAGACCTTAAAAAGAAAAATAAAAATGAATGGAAAAAGCTCTGTAGAACTATTAGAGAAGATGGAAAATATATCGAGGCGGGCGAAAATGACAATCTGATAATACAAAAACTTAATTCTAACAAAAATTCTTTTGGAATATTTGGATTCAGTTTTCTTGATCAAAATAGCGATCAGGTAAAAGGTACAAAAATTAATGGTGTATACCCTACATTCGATGCCATAGCTATCGGAGATTATGAAATATCAAGATCTTTATATTTTTATGTTAAAAAAGCTCATATAGGCTCTATACCTGGCATTGAAGAGTTTCTTACACATTTTGTAAGTGAAGATGCAATTGGTGAAGATGGATATCTAATTGATAAAGGCCTTATCCCACTTCCTAAAGATGAACTATTAAGGTATGAAAATGATGCAAAATCATTGGCTAATATGAGGTTCTAGAAAAGAATTATTTTTTATGTGATACATGAAAATTAAAGGAAATGTAACAAAAATGTAACATTGAAATAATATATTCTTTGTACATGACTACGATTACATATCTCGCGATTCTTGCACTTGCCATCTATAGCTTTATAATCAATAAAAGTAGAGCAGTTTCATTAGCCAAGTTTAACAGTCTTCACTCTCAACCCTACTACCATGGAATATATTCAGCTGTTGTTATGTTCTTACCAGCTATAACATTGCTGATTCTATGGACGAGTATTCAAAATATTCTAACTAATCTAACAATTAAGGATTACTTTGGTGATATAAATGATCCCGGATTAGTTAAATTTTATATCAATTCAGTCATAGACTACTCAAGCGGTGTATCGACAAGAGTCATTGAGCATAGTGGTTTTTTACCTGCAGTTGAAAGATATTCATCTCTAACATATACAAACAGTATCTTGAAGATTATAGTCGCAATCGGGTTGTCTGTAACTTTACTAAGATTATCAATGAAAAAAGTCACAGTTGAATTTAAGGCAAGAGAATATGTTGAGCGATTATTTGTCATGCTTATGAAATTATCATCCATTATGGCGATAGTTGTGACAGTAGGTATTGTACTGTCACTACTTTTTGAGACTTTAAGATTCTTTTCAATGATAAATATTTTTGACTTTCTATTCGGATTACAATGGAGCCCGCAAACAGCTATTCGTGCAGACCAAGTTGCATCATCAGGTAGTTTTGGTGCCATACCTGTATTTGTTGGAACAATTTTGATATCTCTTATAGCTATGCTTGTTGCAGTACCAATAGGTTTATATTCAGCAATTTATTTATCACAATATGCCCCTTATAAAGTAAGAACTTTTGCAAAACCTGTTATTGAAATATTGGCTGGTATACCAACGGTTGTCTATGGATTTTTTGCTGTAATTACCGTAGCACCTTTCTTTAGAGACTTAGGAGATAAAATAGCTCCAGGCGCTCTGAGCGGTGAGAGCGCAATCATAGCTGGAACTGTAATGGGAATTATGATTATACCATTTATAACATCACTTACAGATGATGCTATGAATGCAGTACCTAGTTCATTAAAGGAAGGCTCATTAGCAATGGGAGCAACTGTTTCTGAAACTACAAAGCAAGTTATAATCCCAGCATCTTTTCATGGCATTGTTGCCAGTTTTCTCTTGGCATTCTCAAGAGCTATCGGAGAGACAATGATAGTAGTAATGGCAGCAGGATTTGCTGCGAATTTAACGTTGAATCCATTCGAGAGCGTGACTACTGTTACTGTTCAAATTGTGGGTTTACTTACAGGTGATCAGGAATTTGATAGTGCTAAAACTCTCTCAGCTTTTGCTTTGGCATTTGTATTGTTTTTTCTAACATTAATTTTAAATGTTATTGCATTAAATATGGTAAAAAAATATAGGGAATTATATGAATAATCTATCTCAGAGAAATCAAGCGGAGAGAAGATTTAAAGTTTATGGATTCCTTGCTGTTTTAGTTGCAATCACTTTTCTCTTTGTTTTACTATTTAATATATTCTCAACTGGTATTTCAGCTTTCAAAGCAAGTTACATAGGGGTTAATATTAATTTACCTGCTCAAACTGAACGAAGTGATATTAATTCAAGAAAAGAATTTAAAAGACAAGTTTATAATATGTTTCCACAGGCTAAAACAAGGAGCGAGAAAAGGAACTTGATGTCACTTTTCAGTAAAGGCGCTATATATGAGTTTGAAGAACTGCTAGAAAATTCTAATAAGGAAGATATCAATGGTTATCATTGGTTTTTAGCACATGCTGATATTGACATGTATATCAAAGGCACTGTTGAGAGGCAAGGCAACGAAGCAGGAAGAATAAATCCCTCTAGAATGCAATACGTTGATATTCTAGTAGAACAAAACCTAATTAAACTAAAAGCAAATCAATATTTGCTCTATTCTGCAGATAGCAGAGAGCCTGAATTGGCAGGAATTAAGGGAGCTATTATAGGTTCGTTTGTATGCAATATTAATTGCATTTATAGTATCTTTCCCGCTAGGTGTTCTATCAGCTCTATACATGGAAAAGATTGCATTGAAAAATAAATTTTCTAACACCATCGAAACCAACATTAATAATTTAGCTGCCGTGCCATCAATAGTCTTTGGACTTCTTGGTTTAGCAATATTTTTAAATTTCTTCTCTCTTCCAAGGTCTGCGCCACTGGTTGGCGGACTTACTTTAGCTGTTATGACTCTTCCAACAATTGTAATAGCGGCACGATCTGCAATTAAATCAGTCCCTCCGTCTATAGAGGAGGCCTCCATAGGTTTGGGTGCAAGTAAAATTCAAACATTACTTAATTTTACATTACCTTTAGCAATGCCTGGAATAATGACTGGAACAATTATTGGAATAGCAAGAGCGTTAGGTGAGACTGCACCTTTATTAATGATAGGTATGGTTGCTTTTGTTGTTGATGTGCCAGGGACACCTCTCGATCCATCAACTGCACTTCCAGTACAAATTTTTTTATGGGCAGATAGTCCAGAGCGGGCATTTGTTGAACGAACATCTGCTGCAATTATGGTATTACTTATTTTTCTAGTGCTTTTAAATTTATTAGCAATATACTTGAGAAATAAACTTGAGAAGAAGTGGTAGATAAATGACCGAAAAACTAAAAATATCAATCAAAAACTTAAATGTGTTTTATGCTAACAAGCAAGCTTTGTATGATATTAATCTTAATATAATGGAGCGAGAGGTCACCTCATTAATTGGTCCTTCTGGATGCGGAAAGTCAACACTACTTAAATGTCTCAATAGAATGAATGACTTAATAGATATATGCTCTATTAATGGTCAAATTATGATTGATGGAACAGACATTAATGATTCTAATCAAGATCCTGTTCTGCTTAGGTCAAAAGTAGGAATGGTGTTTCAAAAACCTAACCCTTTTCCTAAATCGATTTACGATAATGTTGCTTATGGGCCGAAACTACATGGAATTGCTCAGTCTAAAGATGAACTTGATTCGATAGTTATAAAATCATTATCACGAGCTGGCTTATATGAGGAAGTTAAAAATAGATTATTTGAACCGGGAACCGGACTATCTGGAGGACAGCAACAAAGATTATGTATTGCACGAGCACTTGCTGTTGGCCCAGAAATAATTTTGATGGATGAGCCGTGCTCTGCTTTGGATCCGATTGCAACTGCTAAGATCGAAGAATTAATTGAGGAACTAAAAACAAAATATACTATTGTGATTGTCACACATTCTATGCAACAAGCGGCTAGAGTTTCAGATAGAACTGCATATATGCATATGGGTGAGCTTGTTGAATCTGGTTTTACTAAGAATATTTTCTCGAATCCACAGCATCAAAAAACTCAGGATTATATCACAGGAAGGATTGGATAGTTTATTTATAATTTTATAATATATATAAAGAGATATTATGAGTGAGTACAAAGAACATATAGTAAAGTCTTTTGATGATGATATAGAAAATATTAATCAATTGACCACCCAGATGGCTACTCTTGTAGAGGAGCAATTTAAACTTCTATATCATGTAATTGATACTGCATCACCTGCAACAATTGAAGATATTTTAGAGAATGAACCTAGATTGGATCAATATGATGCTGAGATTCGTGACGCGGTTATTACAATAATTACATTGAGAGCTCCAATTGCGATAGACCTGAGAGCAACCTTGACAGCGTTGAGAATATCGACTGATTTAGAGAGGTTGGGTGACTATGCAAAAAATATAGCCATGAGGGTTGCGGCCTTAGAAACTGTCCCTGATACAAATATTAAAAATGATATTCTTAGGTTAGTCACACTTGTTCAAACACAAATGAAGGATGTTATCGATGCATATATTTCTAAAGATACAAAAAAAGCAGAGCTTGTTAGAAAGAATGATCTGATAATTGATGAAAAGTATAATCTTGTTTACGATATCATTGTTGATCAGATAAAAGACAAAGTTTCAAAATTGAAATTACTCACTTACACTAAATTACTATTTGCTATAAAAACTCTCGAGAGAGCAGGAGATCATATTTGTAATATAGCTGAGGAAATACATTTCATCGTAACTGGCGATGATATCTCAACTACAAACAAACCGAGTCAGTCTATCGAAAAGAGTTTAGAAGGTAGTAATAAATGACAGCTAAAATCTTCTCTGTGGAGGATGAAGAATCTTTAGTATCTCTTCTTGAATATAATATTAAGTCTTCTGGGTATGATTTCTATCATGCGAGCACAGCTTATCAGGGGATGATTGATATACAAAAAGTTAAACCAGATTTAATATTATTAGATTGGATGCTTCCCGATCAACCTGGTACAGAGATTTGTAAATTTATTAGAAGTCATGAAAGTTTATCAGAAACTCCTATTATAATGCTTACCGCAAAAGGTGAAGAGGGTGATTTGGTATCAGGTCTAAATATTGGATGTGATGATTATTTATCAAAACCATTTAGTCCAAAAGAGTTGATTGCAAGAATAAATGCTTTATTGAGAAGAAGTAAAAATAAAAATAAAGAAAGTATTCTAGAATTTGAAAACATAAAGATGAATACAGATACTCACAGAGTATATTGTTGTAATAAAGAGGCGAAATTAGGTCCTAGAGAATACAGCATATTAGAATTTCTAATGAAAAAACCAGGTCGAGTTTTTACAAGGCAACAAATCCTTGATTCAGTCTGGGGAACTAATGTCTATGTATCAGACAGAACTATAGATGTACATATTAGGAGATTACGCCAAGCTTTGAGTACGACTGAGGAATGCAAAGTAATCAGAACAATAAGATCTTCAGGATATTCTTTAGACATTGAAGCTTGATTAGTAAAAATTCATAAAACTGAAATATTTCTACTATAAATATTTCATTTATCTTTACTAAAATCATAATAATGAACTTGTATTGTTAGTGCTATTGAAATAACAGAATCTTTGTGAGATCTCTGTTTAGACAAAAAGGGAGTCAACATGAAAAATATATTTACTTTATTGCTAGTTTTCTTAATTTCAAATTCTGTCTTTGCAGGACCATATTTAATGACTAAGCATGAATTTAAAATGAAAGATACAGATTACAGCAGTACTATCAATCATATAAGATTTGGTCATTCTTGGAAAACAGAAGGTGGCTTAAAGCTATATGGCGAAATTGGTGCAGCAGAATCTGTTAGCCATGGAAAAGATATCTTTGATGGAGTTGCAGGAAAATCATATGAGTTTGGATTCAGTAAAAAAATTACCGATGCATTTTCTTGGAAAGGAAAGTGGGAAGGGCTAGAGAATCACAATGCCAAAAATTCGCATAAGATTGAAATCAAGACCAAATGGAAATTTTAGTAAAATTAAAAACACATCTTCTGTATTAGTAATAATTAGTTAGTTATTACTTATTAAGATTTTTCATCTAAATCATATATATACAGACCTTACTTACAAAAGTAGGGTGTTTTGTGGTATCTTATAATTAAGAACATGTAGAAATTAATAACAAAAGAGAGGTCAGTTACAATGCCTGCAGAAAGCATTAACAATGAGAATACTGTTACTCTCGATCAGTTATCTGAAGTTCTTGATAGCGGCGCTGTCATCAAAGCTAAAAATTTATTGAATTCTCTTTACCCATCTGAGATAGCTGATGTTATTGAAAGTACTCCTAGAAATAGAAGAGATCTTTTATGGACTCTAGTCACAGATGAAAACAAAGGTGAAACTTTAGCAGAGCTCAATGATGAGGTTAGGGAATATTTAATAGATGAGCTTATTGATAAAGACGGAACAGAAGGTTTAGTCAAAATTGCAGAAAAGCTTGATACAGATGATTTAGCAGATATTATTCAATCGCTTCCAAAGCATCTTACTAGTAAAGCGATTAAAAGTTTAACCAAGCAAAATCAAGATAGGCTTGAGAAAGTATTGTCATTCGAAGATGGTACAGCAGGCGGGCTAATGAATACCGATACTATTACAATTAGAAGTAATGTCACAGTTGATGTCCTCCTTCACTATCTAAGACGCATGAAAAGTTTGCCCGATCAAACAGATAAAATCTTTGTAACTGATAGACTTAACTTCTATCACGGTTACGTTTCTGTTAAAGATGTTCTTGTTGCAGATCCTTCAAAATATGTTTTCCAAATTATGCAAAAAGATGATGACCCCATTGATCCAGATATTGATGAACATGAAGTATCTAGAAGATTTGAAAATGCAGATCTTGTATCAGCAGCGGTTGTAGATAATCAAGGCTTCTTACTTGGTAGGATTACAGTCGATGATGTTGTCGATGTTATCAGAGAAGAGGTAGATGAGAGTGTTTTGAATATGGCTGGTCTTAAAAAAGATGATGATATTTTTGCGCCTGTCATTCAAAGTACAAAAAGACGCACATTATGGCTGGGTGCTAATTTTCTAACAGCACTTTTAGCTGCAGCTGCTATAGGCATATTTGAAGCTACTATTGAGAAAGTTGTAGCACTGGCAATTCTAATGCCAATTGTTGCAAGTATGGGAGGCATTGCAGGAAGTCAAAGTCTTGCGCTCGTCATTAGAGCACAAGCGCTTGATCAAATAGGTTCTTCAAACTCAAAACTACTTATCTTAAAAGAATCTGCAATTGGGTTACTAAATGGTGTCATATGGTCAGCTGTAATTGCATCCATTGTATATCTTTGGTTTGAAAGTTTATTTTTAGGCGGGGTTATTGCTGCAGCTATAATGATCAATCTTATCATCGGTGCGATTAGCGGTGTGAGTTTACCGCTTATTTTAGAAAAACTTGATATTGATCCTGCTCTGGCAGGTGGGGTTATTTTGACCACCATCACTGATGTTGTCGGTTTTGTATCTTTGTTGGGAATAGCAACATTTCTGATGTAACTATAAGTATATTTCCATAATCTTATATACAAGCAAATTCAACAAATTCACAACTTATCCACAAGCTCCTAACAGACTTAAACACAACATATAGTGTTTTTAATGTTATCAAACCACAATATTTGGTGATATAATTAATGTCATAACATCTCAAACCAGAGAAATTTATGTCAAAAGAAATGGAAGAAATTAATATAGAAACGCCTTTAAATAGCACTGCCAGTGAAGAGCAAGCTCATCTTGAGCCTGTACCAGGAAGACATCGGGTCATGAGACGTAACGGTAAGGTCACAGCATACGATCCTCATAAAATAGTACTAGCGATGACCAAAGCTTTTTTAAGCGTGGAAGGTAGTAGTGCTGCTGCGTCATCTAGAATTCACAACGAAGTTGAGAATTTAACAGATAAAGTTGATCAAACTATTCGAAGAAGGTTTCCAAATGGCGGAGTTGTACATATAGAAGACATTCAAGATCAAGTGGAGCTGGCAATTATGCGAGCAGGCTATCAAGACGTTGCTAGAGCTTATGTAATTTATAGAGAAGATAGAGCTAAAGCGAGAAAACTTGGTGTTGAACAAACTGATGACATGCCAATTTCTAAAAATATGATTCTTGATGATGGATCAACAAGCCCAATTGATTTTGTAAGTTTAAGAAAAATTATCTCAGAGAGCTGTTCGGGTATTGATGATGTCTCCGAAGATTTAATTTTTGATACGATTGATAAAAATATATATGACGGAATTAAAAAATCTGATCTTTCTGATTCAATTTTGATTTCAGTTAGACCGCTTATAGAAAAAGATCCAAATTATTCTTATGTTCTTGCAAGATTATTGTCTCATTCTATGACAGAGGAAGCTTACTCTTTCTTAGGATTAGATACATCTGATGTAAGCATGAGTGCGCTGAAAAAATCTTATGGCGAGTATTTTAAAAGCTACATCAAAAAAGGCGTTGAGCTAAAACATTTAGATTCAGAACTATTAAATTATGATTTAGATAAGCTTGCTAAAAATATCGATTTATCAAGAGATATGCAGTTTACCTATCTAGGACTTCAAACATTATATGATAGATATTTTATTCATCATAATGAGACAAGGTTTGAGCTATCTCAAGCATTCTTTATGAGAGTTGCAATGGGACTTGCAATTAATGAAGATGATAGAGAAGAAAGATCAGTAGAGTTTTATAAATTATTATCATCATTTGATTTTATGTCTAGCACTCCAACATTGTTTAATTCGGCTACTCTCAAACCGCAACTTTCATCATGCTATCTTTCTACTTTGCCAGATGATCTTCGTGGAATTTTTGAAGGTATAAGCGACGATGCAATGCTATCAAAATTTGCAGGCGGCTTAGGTAATGACTGGTCTCAAGTAAGAGCGCTCGGTTCATATATTAAAGGCACAAATGGAAAAAGTCAGGGAGTAATTCCATTTCTCAAAGTTGCAAACGATACTGCAGTAGCTGTTAATCAAGGAGGTAAAAGAAAAGGTGCAATGTGCGCATATTTGGAGACCTGGCATCTTGATATAGAACAGTTTCTTGAGCTTAGAAAAAATACTGGAGACGAACGTAGAAGAACGCATGACATGAATACAGCGAATTGGATTCCTGATTTATTTATGAAACGAGTTCACTCAAATGAAGAGTGGACATTGTTCTCACCATCAGATACACCAGATCTCCATGATTTATATGGTTTAGAGTTCGAAGAAAAATATACTGAATATGAAGAATTAGCAAAGTCAGGTGTGATAAAAAATTTCAAAACTGTTAATGCAGTTGATATTTGGAGAAAAATACTCAGCATGCTATTTGAAACAGGACATCCTTGGATTACATTTAAAGACCCTTGTAATATTAGATCACCACAACAGCATAAGGGCGTGGTTCATTCTTCTAATCTATGTACTGAAATTACTCTTAACACATCTAAAGACGAGATTGCTGTATGTAACTTAGGTTCGGTCAATCTTGCTGCACACATAACAGATGATGGAAAAATTAACACTAAAAAATTAAAAGCAACGATTACTACAGCGATGAGAATGCTTGATAACGTTATCGAATATAATTACTACAGTGTTGATAAAGCTAAAAATTCAAACTTAAAACATAGGCCTGTTGGTATGGGTATTATGGGGTTCCAAGATGCTCTATATAAAATAAGGGTGCCTTATGAATCTGAAGAGGCGGTTGATTTCGCTGATCGAAGCATGGAATACGTAAGTTATTTTGCTATAGAAGCTTCTATGGAATTAGCCAAAGAAAGGGGCGCATATGAAACATTTGATGGTTCCCTTTGGAGTCAAGGAGTACTACCAATAGATAGTCTTAAAAAACTTAAAGAAGTGCGTGGAAAATATTTAGACGTTAACTTAGATGAAACTCTTAAATGGGATGAGCTAAGAGAGAGCATAAAAAAACATGGTATAAGAAATTCTAATACGCTTGCGATTGCGCCAACAGCAACTATCTCAAACATATGCGGAGTATCTCAATCTATTGAGCCCACTTATCAAAATTTATATGTTAAGTCGAATCTCTCAGGTGAGTTTACAGTGATTAATCCTTACTTAATTAAAGATCTAAAAGAGCGTGATCTTTGGGATGAGGTGATGATAAAAGATTTGAAATATTTTGATGGACAACTGCAACCCATTAATCGAGTACCTGATGATTTAAAAGCTATGTACTCAACATGTTTTGAAATTGATACTCGATGGTTAGTTGAGGCAGCTGCACGAAGACAAAAGTGGATAGATCTATCACAATCGCTAAACCTATACATACCAGATACCGATGGAAAGAAACTTGATAGTGCTTACAAGCTTGCTTGGATAAGAGGTCTCAAAACTACTTATTATTTAAGATCACTTGGTGCAACACACGTAGAGAAAAGCACTTCAGATAATAGTGGTTCAAATTTGAATGCAGTAAAATCACAATCAACTGAAGTTAAACAATGTTTGATTGATGATCCAGATTGTGAGGCTTGCCAATAATGAATTTTTATATACCAGATGTTGTTGTTTATTTAATTGGAGTAATAGCAACTATATTTGTGATTATGAAACTAAAAAAATTAGAAAACGAAAGAATAGAGCTTATTAGAGAAGCTGAAAAAAATTAAAAGGAGATATTATGTATAACTGGGATGACCCTATAAATGACGCACTAAGTAAACCAGACATAGTGCCAGAGAAAAAAATACAAACGCAAAAATTTGAAAGCGTAAGTAATCAGATTACAGAAGCTACAAACATCGAACATTTACCAGAGGCTGATGCAAGCGGTGTAGGTTCAACTGGCATGGAAAACATTGAACATGGCGCAAAACGTATTCAGGTAGACGATAAGGCTATTATCAATTGTCGAGCTGATTTAAATCAACTTGTACCATTTAAGTATAAATGGGCATGGCAAAAGTATCTTGATGGATCTGCTAATCATTGGATGCCAGAAGAGATACCAATGCACGATGATATTAAGTGTTGGAATGATCCTCAAGCATTAAGGCCTGAAGAAAGAGAAATGGTGGAGAGAAACCTAGGCTTCTTCTCTACTGCAGACTCATTAGTTGCAAATAATCTAGTTCTTGCTGTCTACAAACATATAACTAATCCTGAATGTAGACAATACCTATTACGCCAAGCATTTGAAGAAGCAATTCATACACACGCTTATCAATATTGTGTTCAGTCACTCGGATTGGATGAAGCTAGAATATTTAACATGTATCAGAGAACTTCCCGCTGTTGCTACGAAAGCTGAGTGGGCACTTCCATACACACAAAGTTTAGGTGATCCAACATTTAAAACCGGGACACATAAAGATGATCAGAGGTTATTAAGAGATTTAATTGCTTTTTATGTTGTCTTTGAGGGAATATTTTTCTATGTTGGTTTTACCCAAATCTTATCATTAGGAAGAAGAAATAAACTCACTGGTGTATCACAACAATTTCAATACATACTTAGAGATGAGTCTATGCATATGAACTTTGGAATTGACGTAATAAATCAAATCAAACTTGAGAACCCAACTCTTTGGACAGAAGAGTTTCAACAAGAAATGATTGAAATAGTCAAAAAAGGCGTTGAGCTTGAAACACAGTATGGAAGAGACACAATGCCAAAACCTATGCTAGGTATGGATGCACAAAAATTTGAAGAGTATATTAAATTCATCGCAAACAGGAGACTTGAAAGTATAGGCTTGCCTCATCAATATCCTGGAGTTAGCAATCCATTTGAATGGATGTCTGAGATGATGGATTTAAACAAAGAAAAGAATTTTTTTTGAAACTCGTGTTACTGAATATAAAACAGGTGGCCAACTCAAGTTCTAATTTATTTTTCTTGCACTCCTTACACATGCTGGCTGTATTTTACTTACAGCCAGTATAGCGTGAATAACTAGTACAAAAAATATTGTTGAATAAAATAGATTCAAGCCAAATGGTATCCCTTGTATAAATAGTCTTGTCAGCTCAGTCAAAGAGTATGTGTTGTTGAATGTAAGAAAATGTCCAATATTGCTTACAAAAAAGAAAATAATATTGGAGTGGATGGATTTAATTAGACTTGAGACTATACTTAACTCAATCTGGTGAATATAAATGATAGATATCATAATAAAATATGATAGATATACAAAAATTAGATGAGTGAAAACCAAAATAAATGTCTGATATCAATTGTGAAATGAATACCATAATTAGCAGATGTTGTTTATTTTCTATGAAATACGCCGAAACTATCACTAATGCAATAAATGGCGATACATTGGTAAAGTTACTTGCAAGTTTTGATATCACCAAAAGGCTTGTCGTTATTAAAAAGAGTATTATTCTAAAATATTCATTTTATTCAAGTTTATCAGTAAAGATAATTATATGTAAGAAAGACTGATCTATCTGCAGCATTATAGTTATGAGAATTTCTATAACTTTTATCAAAAAGATTTTTTATACTAATATTTAAAATATTATTATTAACCTTAATATTATAGCCAGCATTGAAAATAAAATATGATCCAAGTTCAATTGTAGAAAATGGAGATGCTTTTCTTCCGCTTCTCACCAATTAATTTTAAAGATAAACTTCGTTATTATCTATTTCATAAATAAAACCTGCATTAATTTTATGTTTACTTCTTTTCGATAAGTACTGATTATTACTAATATCTCTTGGAACCATATATGTATATGATAGGTCATATTTAAATGGATATTTGTTAATTTTATAACCCGTTTCAATACCTGTTATTTTTGATTTTGCAACGTACTGAACTGAGCTAGAATCGAACTCAATTAGATTTTTTAAATTTGTTTTAAAGTAGTTGCAAAACTAAATGTGATTATTTATTAACCTTTTGACACCAAATTCATATGATACAGACTTCTTCAGGTTGTAGATTAGGATTGCCACCATAGCCATATAAATCTGTTGCATCTGGAGCTCTCATAGGATTTATTAATATTAAATGAGTAAACATCTTCATTATCGAAAGTAAAGATATACCAAAATTGCCAGAGGTAAAATCACCGAACTGAGAGTGATTAATGAATCGGGCTCCAAAGTTTATAAATGAAGAGGCATTACTATAATCATTCTGATACGAATAATTCCTTTATTATTGGATCTGCAATATATCTAGTACCATATGATAGTTCACTCATGTGTTCTTTTGTGTAAATGAAACCAAATTTTGAAACATTTACACTTTTGTTATTTGTGTATGATATTTCATATTTATCTCTAAGCGTTTTAGTAAAATCAGTGGCAGAGGGTGCTGATTGAGTAATTTTATTTTGAGATTTTGTATATTTAATTTCTAAAATGTCACTCATTAATATAATTTGTAATGCCTAACATATAAAATAATCATCATGGTCTTGATTTAAATTAGATCCAAAAGAGTCATATTGAGTATTTCCTTGAACTAAAAAACTATTAGAAAAGAGCTTGTAATCATTTATCTCCTTTTTAATATTCAGCATTAGGTTCTCGCTGTTATAGAATGCCTTTTATTTGATGTAACTTTTGCTGGTATTGATTTAGACTCTTTCCGATTTACGCTTAATTGAATATCTTGAATCCATTTAGGTGAAACTTTTGACTAACGTTCCCTCATTTGTTGACCATGAGCCTGATGAAATTTTAATTGAATTAGAATCATTTTTAGTAATTATATTTATGACGCCCCCAATTGTTTGCACCATATAATGAAGATGAGGATCCTTTTATAATTTCTACTCTATCAATAGTGTTAATTGCAATATTTTGTATAGGCGCTAAGCCAAGTGTTCCTGGATTTAGCTCAACTCCATCAAGTAAAAATTTTGTATGATTACTCTCTGTTCCTCTGGTGAAAATAGATGTTAATTTGCCCAATTCCTCCATTAGAACTTATGCTTATAGAGCTGATGATAGCTCAATTTAATGCATGTCAGAGATATCTATATCTGAAAAACCTTCCATAGATCGAATATTATCTATTGATTGAATTGATTTCTAATGATGCAGGCGATGAAAAATGTAAATCTAATAGTATAATTTTTCTTAAAGTTCATAATATCCGACAATTAAAAGGATTCAGTTTTTCGCTCGCATAGCTATTCGTGAATGCACAATGTATTAAATTTTGAATAGCTCCACTTAAATCAGTAGATTTTTTCTGTCATAAATTTATATGATTATATAATTATTGATTAATATTTTTTCATAGCACCACCGCTAAAGTTGGTCTCACCACGTTGGCATTCGGACTATTGTTCACCGTTGCGGGGGCAGTGTCAGATTATATATTCACTGACTTTCCCAACCTCGTGAGAGTTAATTTTTTACACCTATTCCTTTGTTAAGTAGGTATATAGCTAAGCTATACATAATAAATATTAACATGAACATCATTGCAATAGCACTACCAGTACTCATTTCTTCAACACCTATAAATGCATAACGATAAGCACTAACCATGTATGCTATTGGGTTAAACATTGAAATTGATTGCCAGATTTCAGGAAGATCGTATATTGAATAAAATGTGCCACCTAAATATGTTAGGGGAGTTAATACAAATGTTGGGATAATGTTGATATCGTCAAAACTATTGGCATATACAGCATTTATAAAACCTAGAATTGAAAAAAGTATACTCACAAGTAATGTTAAGAAAATTGCTAAGTAAATATTATAGATGGGAATATTTGTAAAAGTTAGAGATACTAAATAAACAGCAAAACCAACAACGAATGCTCTGGATACTCCGCCCATTACATAACCAATTAATATGACATGAGTAGACAATGGAGATACAAATAATTCTTCGATACTTTTTTGAAATCTACCACTATAAAAGGAGCCAACTACATTCATGTATGAATTAGAAATGATAGGCATGATAATTAAACCCGGTATTATAAAGTGTATGTATGGCAATTCATTTATCTCACCGATTCGTGAACCAATAAAGTTTCCAAATATAGTTATGTATAAAAAGATAGTTATCACTGATGGAAGTATTGTTTGAATCCAAATCCTTGACCAACGTACAAATTCTTTTTTAAAAATTGTAGATAGCTGGATTAAATATAATTTTTTTATCATTTTTGTGTAAGCTCTATGAAAAGCTCCTCTAGCTTGTTTCTCTTGCTTAATATGTCGACTACATTAACATTGTTTTTATTAAATTCATTGATGATTTGAGAGATAGATATTTTATTATCAACCATTATTTCACATGATTTTTCATCAATAATTTTTATTTTATCCTCAAAGACTTTGCTTTTTGAAATATCTGAATCTGTTCTAATGATATAAGTGTGTTTTCTAGTAGATGAAATAACCTCACTCATTGGAGAATTTTGTACTACTTCTCCATGATGGATTATCGCTAAGTTTTTACATAACCTCTCAGCCTCTTCCAGGTAGTGTGTAGTAAGTATGATTGTTACTCCATCTTGATTTAGTTTCTTAAAAAAGTCCCACATCGTTAATCTCAGTTCTGTATCAACACCTGCTGTTGGTTCATCAAGAATTAAAAGTTTTGGATTATGAATCAAAGCTCTTGCAATCATGAGTCGTCTCTTCATGCCGCCCGATAATTCTCTAGGAGTAGATTCTCTTTTATGCCATATATCTAGATCTTCAAATAGTTCTTGAGTTCTCATCATAGACTTTTTCTTTGACAGTCCAAAATATCCTCCTATATTAATCATGGTCTCTTGAATTGGGATAAATTGATTCAGATTATATTCTTGTGGGACTACACCAATCATCTTTTTTGTTGCTTCAGGGTGTTTAACCACGTCCATTCCGTATACTTTAACAGAGCCAGAAGTTATATTTACCAACGTTGTAATAATTCCAATTACAGTAGATTTACCTGCTCCATTGGGCCCCAGAAATGCAAATAAATCTCCATCTTGAACATTCAAATTAATATCATTTAATGCTCTCACACCGTTCCTATAGGTTTTATTAAGTTGTTGGATTTCTAGTGCAAATTTAGTCACTTATTTACTTCCCTGTATTTTGCATATTTTAAAATTATCATATATACTTCGTCAAAACTTATCGAGTTATAGCTAATATACAGGGGTATATCAAGTCAAAATTGAATTAGATTATGAGTCACACGTCTTACAAAAGCGCCAAAACAAGATTACAAAGAAGTGAGTTAGCCGTACCAGGTTCATCTCCAAAAATGTTCGAAAAAGCACTCAATTCAGATGCAGATTATATATTCCTAGACCTAGAAGATGCTGTTTCTCCAAATGATAAAGTATCAGCTCGAGAAAACGTAATTAAAGCCCTTAAAGAACTCGACTGGCGTGGACATGGTAAAACTATTTCTGTTCGTATAAACGGTTTAGATACACACTATATGTACCGCGATGTTGTTGAGTTAATGATGCAAGCTGGAGAATTTATAGACACAATCTTAATTCCTAAAGTGGGTGTAAGGGACGATGTCTATATGGTTGATTGTATGGTTACACAAATTGAACAAGAACGTGAATTAGAGAATAAAATCGGCCTAGAGTGTTTAATAGAAAGTGCACTAGGTATGGTTAATATTGAGGAAATAGCACAATCGTCAAGTAGATTAGAAGCTCTTCATTTTGGTGTAGCAGACTATGCCGCGAGTTTAAGAGCAAGAACAGTAGTAATAGGTGGTTTAAATCCAGATTACCCTGGAGATCAGTGGCATCATGGCCTATCTAAATTAGTAGCAACATGTCGTGCCTTTGGCTTGAGACCTATAGACGGCCCATTTGGTGACATTCAAGACCCTGATGGATATATTAAAGCTGCTAAAAGAGGTGCAGCAATAGGTATTGAAGGTAAATGGGCAATACATCCTTCGCAGATAGAACATGCTAATGATGTGTTCTCACCACCAGAAGCTGAGGTAGATAAAGCAAAAAGAATCATTGAAGAACTAGCTAAAGCTGCAGCAGAAGGTCGTGGAGCTGCTCAACTTGATGGAAGAATGATTGATGCTGCGTCGGAGCGTATGGCTGAGAACATTGTTAATATTGACAAATTAATACAATCTAAAAAATAATGAACATACACGAGTATCAAGCAAAAGAAATTCTTGCTAAGCATGGCGTCTCAATCCCTAGAGGTGGCATAGCACATAATCCTGAAGAGGCAATTAATAGTGCAAAAGAACTTGGCGGAAATCTTTGGGTTGTAAAAGCCCAAATTCACTCCGGCGCAAGAGGTAAAGCAGGCGGAATTATTGTATGTAAGTCTGAACAAGAAGTATCTGATGCAGCCAGTAAGTTAATTGGTAAAACTCTAGTTACTCATCAAACAGGTCCAGATGGTAAACCCGTTGAGAGAGTTTACATAGAAGAAGGAACAGATATTAAGAAAGAATTCTATCTTGGATTGGTTCTCGATAGAAGTTCAGAAAGTATTATGGTAGTAGCCTCATCGGAAGGCGGAATGAGCGTCGAAGAAATTGCTGAAGAAAAACCAGAGTCTCTCATTAAAACAAGAATTGAAGCAGCAGTTGGTATGCAGCCTTATCAGGCTCGTCAAATAGCATTTGCACTTGGCTTAGAGTCAAAAGCTGTTAATCAATGTGCACAAGCAATTCTCGGAGCTTATAAAGCATTTACTAGCTCGGATGCTACTATGGTCGAAATTAATCCGCTTGTACTCACAGGAGACGAGCAAGTCTTAGCCTTAGATTGTAAAATGTCATTTGATGATAATGCATTATATAGAAATTCTGAGTTTCATGATTTGAAAGACAAGTCTCAAGAGGACCCTAAGGAAACATTTGCTCACGAACAAGGTTTAAATTACATACCATTAGATGGTGATATCGGCAATATCATCAATGGTGCTGGGTTAGCTATGGCATCGATGGATATGATTCAGTTAGCCGGAGGACAACCTGCAAACTTTTTGGATGTGGGTGGAGGAGCTACTCCTGAGAAATTTGTTAAAGCTTTTAAGCTTATTTCTGGTGATCCAAATGTAAAAGTAATACTTATTAACATCTTTGCAGGTATCAATAGATGTGATTGGGTAGCACAAGGAATTGTAGATGCATTAAATCAAATAAATATTGAACAACCACTTGTCATTAGACTTGCTGGCACTAATGTTGATCAAGGTATAAAAATACTTAAAGACAGTAAAATTGAATATACAGAAGCTTTCTCATTAGAGGATGCAGCTAACAAAGCAGTTGAAGCTTTAAAAAATCTTGGAAATTAATATTTTATGGCAATTTTAATTACAAAAGAATCAAAAATAATCATTCAAGGTTTCACAGGAAAAATTGGAACATTCCATGCAGAGGAGATGTTAGAGTATGGAACAAATGTTGTAGGTGGAGTAACTCCTGGAAAAGGTGGGCAAACACACTTGGATCGTCCTGTATTTAATACTGTAAAGGATGCTGTTGAACAGACTGGAGCTGATGCTTCAATTCTTTTCGTGCCACCAGCATTTGCTGCTGATTCAGCAATGGAAGCTGCAGAAGCGGGTATTAAGACATTAGTTGCAATTACAGATGGAATTCCCGCACATGATATGATCAAAGTAAAAAGATTTTTAAAAACATTTAATCCTGAAGATAGGATGACAATGGTTGGACCTAATTGCGCAGGAGTTATTAGCCCAGGTAAGTGCATGCTTGGAATCATGCCTGGTCATATTTATAAAGAGGGGAACGTAGGTGTTATTGGTCGTTCTGGAACTCTTGGTTATGAGGCTGCGCAACAAATGAAAGATCTTGGTATAGGAATATCAACAAGCGTCGGAATAGGGGGAGATCCTATAAATGGAAGTGCATTTAAAGATCATCTTGTTAAATTTGAACAAGACGATGAAACTAAAGTAATTTTAATGATTGGTGAAATAGGCGGCCCTCAAGAAGCTGAGGCTGCAGAGTATGCAAAAAATAATGTTACAAAACCAGTAGTAGCTTATATTGCTGGGCTTACTGCGCCAAAAGGAAAAAGAATGGGACATGCTGGAGCAATTGTAAGTGCAGGCGGTGAATCAGCAGCAGAAAAAGTAGAAATTCTTAAAGCAGCAGGCGTTACCATAGCAAGAAACCCATCTGTGATTGGTGAAACAGTCCAGTCAGTTCTTCAAAAACTTAATGGTTGATTTTTCTCAGCCCTTATTTGATATAGGGGCTAATCTTTTAGATAAACAACTCTATAGTAACTTTGATGAAATAATATTTCGTTCAAAAGAAAAATATCTTAAAAAAATTATTATTACATCATCTCATATTGATGATACTAAAAATGCGGTTGAATTAATTAATAGAGAACCAGATCTTTTATATACTACTGTTGGCTTCCATCCTCACAACGCAAAAGATTTTAAGGATAGTTATTATGATCAAATGAAAGATTTAACATCTAAGCCTTATGTTAAAGCTATAGGTGAGTGCGGGCTTGATTATAAGAGAAACTATTCATCAAAAAATGAGCAAATTTATTGTTTTAAAAAACATCTTGAGCTTGCAACCGAAGTAAATCTTCCAATGTTTCTTCATGAAAGAGAAGCTTATGAAGATTTTATTATACTTCTTCGTCAATACTATCATTTGATAGAAGATGCAGTGGTACACTGTTTTACTGGTAATAAAGCAAGCTTAAAGAGTTACTTAGATTTAGGTTGTTATATAGGTTTAACGGGATGGATTACTGACCCAAACAGAGGGTACCATCTTCATGAGATTATTAAATATATACCTGATGATAGACTTATGATTGAGACTGATTCACCATATTTGATGCCATTTTCAGATTCAATAACTTAATAAAAAATATAATGAACCGTCTAATTTAATATATGTATTAGATGCAATTGCATCAATTTTAAACAAAGACAAAAATAGTTTTGCTAAACAGCTTTACAAAAATAGTTGTACATTTTTTAATATAAACAATGACTGATATTAGTTTACCTGACGGACATAAAAAATTATTATTGCATAGCTGCTGCGCGCCATGCTCAGGAGATATAATGCTTAGATTAAAGGAATCAAATATCGACTATACAATATACTTCTATAATCCAAATATACATCCAAAGAAAGAATATCTCTTAAGAAAAGATGAAAATTTACAATTCGCAATAGCAAATGATATTCCGTTTATTGATGCAGATTATGATACTAAAAATTGGTTTAACAAAACAAAAGGGCAAGAATGGGAACCTGAGAGAGGTAAACGGTGCTCAACATGCTTTGATATGAGATTTTACAAAACAGCAGAATATGCGTATGAAAATAATTTTTCCCTTATCTCTAGCACATTAGGAATTTCTCGATGGAAAGATATGTCCCAGATAAATCATTCTGGTGTAAAAGCAGCTTCGCAATTTACAAATATTAAATATTGGACATTTAATTGGAGAAAAAATAAAGGTTCAGAAAATATGCTAAAAGTTTCTAAAGAACAAGAATTCTATATGCAAGAATATTGTGGTTGTGTTTATTCATTGAGAGATACAAATATTTGGAGACATAAGAATAATAGAGGTAATGTAGAAATTGGTATCAAATACTATTCATTCTCAGATAAAAAAACCAGTAATACCAAGTAGGAAAATTATACTTAGCCAGGCTATAAGCGTCCTAGATAATATATTTTGAATTTGTATAATTTGATCGATTTCTTTTTGAGATGCATCATATACGGCTTCCCCAGTTTGATTTATATACTCAATATTACTTAGATACATATTATTGGATAGTTTGAGGTTGTTAATTTTGTCTATGACACGATCATAATTACTCACAATGGATAAAGAGTAAGAAGTTAGCCTTATTGGTATATAGTCAATAAAATATACATACTTTTTGATATTATTTTTTGTTTGGATATTAATTTTGAAAATATCTGAGTAAAGCATTAAATCAATAACTTTATATGTCAGAGCAGCAGGAGCTCCTAACAGAATAAAGACAAAAATCACAGAAAACGTATTTCTCATTGAATTAAAGAAAAGATTCTTTATTACAAGATTATTTATGTTTGATTTAGCTCGAGTTTGTTTAAGGTTTGGACATAAAGAATATAACATCTTGTTGTCTATGCTGTCTTTGTTAAACTCAAGTTTAATTTTAAATTCTTCTATCTCTCTATTATATTCATTAGTTCTTAGTGAGAATAATACTAGCAAAAGACTAAGTAAATAATAAAGCACAGAAGATAAATAATATGACAATGTCACTAAGATCATAGAAAAAAATAATATAGCTACTAAAAATAATAAAAACTTTATATCTTTTGAGTATTTCTCATCATTGAAAAATTGTTCAAATAAGCTATATGATTTGATTACAATATCATTTCTTCTATATTTTTTTATATCATCATAAAAATATTCTATAGCTAGAGCAATGAGTATTAGTGATACTGTAATCATATTTTATTTTATCTTACTCCATATGAAATTTGGACCTGGATCTTCTTTTCTATCTGACGCAATTTCATTATGTCCAAGTATATTACTATCTTGTATTGATGGAAATAATTCTTTCAAATGACTGATACAGTAATTCAAAGCTTGGTATTGTTTTTCTGTGTATTGCTCAGATATTGAGCCATGAAGTTCAATTCCAATAGAAAAGTCATTAAAGTTCTCTCTTCCTTTATATTTAGATACACCAGCATGCCATGCTCTTTTATCAAACGGAACAAATTGAATTATTTCTCCAGTTCTTTTAATGAATAAATGTGATGAGACTCTGATGTTTTTTAGTGACGTGAAAGATGGATGACAATTATAATTTAGTTTATTTAGGAACAGATTAATTACGTTGTCATTGTTAAATTCACTCTCCGGCAAACTGATGCAATGTATAATTATGGAATCAATTTCCATATTCTTTGGCCTATCATCATAATTAGATGATTGAATAAATTCACAATTCTCTAAAAGATATTTTTTTAACATGTAAGCATTTATGAAGTTATGTTATCATCATATTTTTTATAATTATGACAAATTTTCTCGTCGATTCAGACAAAAAACTCAATAATCTTTTTTTAAAAATCAAAGATTGCCAAGAAATAGGATTAGATACTGAGTTCATACGCGAGTCTACATATAGACCTATCCTTGCATTGATTCAAATTTCGCTCCCTGATGATGACATTTATCTTATAGATCCTCTGAGTATTTCAGACATTGATTTGATAAATAAGATGCTTATTGACAATAACATAGTCAAAATAATCCACTCCTCAAAACAAGATTTAGAGGCATTATATGCTTATACCAAAGAATTTCCCTGTAATATTTTTGATACTCAAATTGCATCTAATTTATTATTTGAAAAATCTAACATGGGGTATTCAACTCTAGTTAAGAACATCTGTGATGTGGACATCAAAGAGGGCTCATGGAGAACTAATTGGTTAAAGAGACCATTGAGTGATGAAAAAAAGAATTATGCAGCTGACGATGTTAAGTATTTAATTAATATAAAAAATGAACTTGTAAAAAGTTTAAAGAAACTTAATCGTTATTCATGGTTTAAAGAAGAGCAAAATGCTGAGTTACAAAAATCTAATATAATAATCAAGCCAGCTGATGCATGGGAGAAAGTTAATTATCCATTATACTTTGAATCTGAAAACATAGAATTATTAAAGAAAACTTCATTATGGAGAGAGAATCTAGCTATTAAATATAATATTCCAAAGAGATGGTTATTAAGCGATTCTCAAATGATTAAAATAATAGTTAGCAATAATAACAAAACATCAGAAATAATAAATAATATTAAACATGATATTACGGAACGCGAGAAGAAAGATTTAAATGAATTATTAGAGTCTAAAAAAATAATTAAAAATAAAAATTTGCCATCTACGAAAAATATCGAACAAAAATATAACAAGTTGCTAAGTTACGTCTCAGACGAATATAAAATTGACTCTACGATTATCGCCAACAAGAGAGATATTGAGATATTTTCTCTCACAAGTAATAAGACAAAGTTTATGAGTGGGTGGAGATATCAAATTTTTGGTAAACTGTTACAATAAGCTAAATGAGAAAGTATTCTTCAAAACTTGTAGACGGTAAAGATCGTGCACCTAGTAGATCGATGTTGAGAGCGGTCGGTTTTAAAGATAAAGACTTTAAGAAGCCACAAATAGGAATTGCTTCTACATGGAGCATGGTCACTCCATGTAATATGCATATCAATGAACTTGCTGGAGTTGCAACGAAAGCAATTGATGCAAACGGCGGTAAAGCAGTTAACTTTAATACAATTACAATATCAGATGGTATCTCCATGGGTTCTGATGGAATGCGTTACTCATTAATATCTAGAGAAATCATAGCTGATTCAATAGAAGCAGTTGTTGCTGGCGAAGGCCTTGATGGCTTTATATGTTTCGGTGGATGTGATAAAAATATGCCAGCATGTGTCATGGCAATGTTACGTCTTAATCGACCTTCAGTTTTTGTTTATGGAGGAACAATTCTCCCAGGAGTTCATAAGAACAAAAAAATTGATATCGTTTCTGTTTTCGAAGCAGTTGGCAAAAATGCAAATGGTGCTATAGATGATAATGAATTATATCAAATTGAAAAAAGCGATTCCTGGCCCAGGATCATGTGGCGGAATGTATACTGCAAACACGATGGCTTGTGCTATAGAAGCAATGGGTTTGTCGTTGACAAACAGTTCTGCTCAAACAGCTGTTTCTAAATCAAAATTAACCGATACTAAAGAAGCTAGTAAAGCCTTGATGAGATGCGTTGCAAAAGATTTAAAGCCCAGAGATATAGTGACTAAAAAATCTATCGAAAATGCCATAACTATTGTTATGGCTCTTGGTGGATCTACTAATGCCGTTCTTCACCTTCTTGCTATTGCAAATGAAGCAAACATTAAATTATCTTTGAGAGATTTTGAGCGAATCGGTAAAAAAACTCCTGTTCTGGCAGATCTTAAACCTAGTGGAACATTCTCAATGGCTGAACTTGTAAGAATAGGTGGCGTTGCTCCTTTAATGAAAACTCTAAAAAATGTAGGACTCATGCATGGTGACTGTATGACGGTAACCGGTAAAACTCTTAAAAATAATCTCAAGAAAATTAAACCTTACCCCAACGACCAAAAAATTATCAAACCTATCAAAGATCCAATTAAGAAAGATGGTCACTTAATTGTATTACGCGGTAATATAGCTCCAAATGGAGCAATTGCAAAAATATCTGGTAAAGAAGGAACTCAATTTACAGGTAAAGCTAAAGTTTATGATTCTGAGGAGAAGTGCCTAAAAGCAATACTTGCTGGGAAAATTAATAAGGGAACTGTAATTGTTATCAAAAACGAAGGACCCGTAGGTGGTCCAGGTATGAGAGAGATGTTGTCCCCAACGTCTGCAATCATGGGTAAAGGATTGGGCAATGATGTAGCACTTATAACTGATGGTAGATTTTCTGGGGGCAGTCATGGTTTTGTTGTTGGCCATATTTCACCTGAAGCGGCTATTGGAGGCCCATTACATATCGTAAAAAATGGTGATTTGATTGAGATATGTGCAAAGAAAAAAGAAATTAATCTCCTAATTTCTAAAAAGGATATGTCAGCTAGAATGAAATCCTCAAAGAAAGTAGTTATTAATGCAGAAAGTGGCGCTCTAAAGAAATATGCAAAACTTGTAAGTCAAGCTGATACTGGTGCAACTACTCATTAGTTGAGTAAATTAAGCTCATTAGGATATATCCTTTTTATTATATGTAATATTCTTTCTAATCTATCCAATGGTTCCGACATGGAGATGAGATCTGCTTTATCATTTAATTGTATAGGTAGACATTCTATTAATCTAAAACCAATCCAATTTGCGTCATTATATTTTGGTTTATTATGGAAGATGTAAGATTTAATTTCTGGGTAAATTTTTTTATAAAACTTAGAAAGAATTTGATATTTTTGCGGTATCAAATAATCTAAACCTGTTTCTATCTCTTTGCCATTACCTATTAACAAATTACCCTCATCAAGTTTGTAATTGTCTAGTTTGATGATATTTTTTCCCTCTACAGTAATTCCTAGTAGACCACCATCAAGTTGAGACCAATCTACAATTTCAACATAGCTAGCATAATCATAGACCGATGTGATGTAATCTGAATCTTTTTTAGTAAGAGCAATAATAAAACCTGTATTATGCTTAAGACAATTCCTTGTCATATCAAGATACCTTCTTTCAAAAATCCTCAAAGGAAATTGACCGCCCGGTAGAATAATACTTTTTAATGGAAATATAGGGATGTCTTTAAACAATTTCATTTTTAAAGCTCAATGATAGCGAGTTTATACAATACCTTAAATTAGTTGGTTTGGGTCCATCATCAAATACATGTCCAAGGTGCGCACCACATTTACTACATGTAACTTCAGTTCTTATCATTCCATGAGAATTATCTTCAACTAGATTCACATTCTCAGCAATCATGACATCAAAAAAGCTAGGCCAGCCAGAATGAGAATCAAATTTATGATCAGAGGAAAATAAATTATTACCACAGCAAACGCATGCATATATTCCATTTTCCTTATTATTGAGATATTCTCCGGAAAAAGGCGCTTCTGTACCTTTATTCTGTGTTATTTCAAATTGTGCATCCGTAAGCTTATCTTTGAGATTAAATTTATCCATTTTTAATGATATTTATAATGTTAGTAGTATTTTTATTAGACAATATTAAGATAATATCTATGCCTTTTTGCCTACTGAGATAATGTCTTATATGTGCTTCAGATTCAATAACACTTATTTTAATGTTATTCACTTTTAACTTTTTAAATTGACTCATTTTACTTATTATCAATACTTTATTTGATTTATTTAGTGATGAAATTAGATGGTGATTATGAGCGCCTAGCAGCATTGAATTTGAGCCTGGAATAAACACAGTAAGTATTTTTTTATTTCTAAATCTTTCTTTGATGGCTTTAATTGATGATTCAATAGCAGTTGGATGATGTGCAAAATCATCAAATATTCTTACACCATTAATTTCACCTATGAAATCTGTTCGCTTTGCGACTCCTTGAAAAGTTGAGAGTGATTTAATTTGTGAAGAAATTGGAATTGATAATTGCTTGCATGCAGCGATAGCTGCTGTTGCATTTAGCTGATTATGTTCACCAATTAAATTATTGGGGAGTTCATAATTTTTACCTATATGTTTTAGCATATAGTCAGTTTTTTTCAGTAAATTAAAATTCGCTGGTTCATTTTTATTATTAAATGTCACTAGTCTTGACCAAAAACCCATATCCAGTAATTTCTCAATGTTTTTGTCATTATTGTTTATAATAGCTGTGGCATTTGAGGGTAACAATCTCACCATGTGATGAAACGACTTTATAATCTCATCTATGTTATTAAAAATATCAGCATGATCATATTCAATATTATTTATAACAAGTATGTTAGGTTTATAGTGGATAAATTTAGATCGTTTATCAAAAAATGCAGTATCATATTCATCAGCCTCTATAACAAAATAATCTGACTTATTTAACATCACCGACCTCAGCTTACCTTTTGGTGACCCTCCAATTAGATAACTGGGATTCAATTTATTTTCCCTTAGTATGTGTACTATCATTGATGTTGTTGTTGTTTTCCCATGTGTACCACTTACAGCTATAACTATTTTGTTTTTTAAAATGTTGTCATACAACCATTGTGGCCCTGATGTGTAGTTAATATTATTCTTCATAACATATTCTATTACAGAATTACCGCGAGACATGATATTACCAATTATTATCAAGTCTTTATTCTTTACATCTTTTATTTTATGTCCATTGATAACTTTGATATTTTTCTTTTCTAATATAGATTTCATCGGATCATAACAAGATGTATCAGAACCGGTTACTTCATGACCTTTTTTTTTGGCTAGAATTGCAATAGCAGACATAAATGTACCTGCGATACCTAAAATATGAATTTTCATATAAGGAGAGACAATACTATAATTAACATGAATCCAATAATCATGCTGTAGAGAAATGATATTGATAGACCCATGAAAGTAGTACAATCAAGAGTCTGTTTAAAGATATATCCATAAATTAGCCACGAATAGACTGTAGCTAAAAGTATTACAAAGATGATTGATTCGGAGTTATTGCTCAAGAAAAAAATTATACTTGTCACTAATCCAATAACAGCATGTATTCCTAATATGGATGTTGCAGATTGAACATATCTTACTCTGTAACCATTTGAAGAGGACATGTTTTCTTTAACACTTAGAATTGTTTGTATGAAAAACAGACTGGCTCCTACATAAATTATAGATGTAATCACGGCCACACTAAGGTTATAGTTAACATCATTTGGTATGAAGCTAATTAAAATATTAGCAAGTATAAAGACATTTAACAGCCCTTTACTAGAGGGTAGATCTTGAGGCCCTTTTTTAAAAAGCATAATATCAGCTAAAGTTTTGATAATTCCACTCATAAAATGATATAATTATGTCTTAATTCACATCTAGGATATCATATTGGATGACAAGTCTATAATAAAATCATATAAGCGAGTATCGAGTTTTTATGATTATACATTTGGTCAAGTATTCCGACCCGGTCAAAAAAAACTCGTCAGTATGATGAATTGTTCTAAAAATGACAAGGTTTTGGAAATAGGTATAGGTACAGGGACATCTTTTAAATATTATCCCTCTGAGACATTTGTTACCGGTATAGACATTTCACCTGATATGCTTGAAAAAGCAAAAAAAAATATTAAAAATCTAAACTTATCAAAAAAAAATGTGCTCATGATGAATGGTGAGCAATTAAAGTTTGAGGATCATTCATTTGATAAAGTTGTCGGTATGTATGTTGTTTCTGTCACACAAAATCCAGATTTACTAATTAAGGAAATGAAAAGAGTTTGCAAACCTAATGGTGACATATATTTAGTCAATCACTTTAGCTTTGATACAGATAGCAAGATAATGAAGCTGATTGAGAAAGGACTCATGCCGGTAAGTAAATATTTAGGATGGAGACCTTATTTTCCTTTTTCAGAGTTCAATGCATATGCTAAATTGAACGTACAATCTATTTCAAAAGTGAATTTGTTTGATTACTGGGGAATCATTCACGCGATAAATACGCCCTCTACTTAAACAACAGCCTCATCAATCATTTTTTGTAATTCGCCTGACTGATGAAGATCAAGAGTAATATCGCATCCGCCTATGAGTTCGCCTTTAATATATAATTGTGGAAATGTTGGCCAATCAGCAAAGTTTGGTAACTCCTGCATTATTTCAGAATCTAGAATTACATTAACGTATGCAAATTCTTTGCCACAACTCTTTAATGCTTCTACAGTCCTTGCAGAAAAACCGCACATAGGCATTTGAGGAGTACCTTTCATGTAAAGTATTACTGGACTCTCTTCTACTTGTTTCTTAATTCTTTCTAATGCTGACATATTAACTCCTATGTAATGTGAAAATTATATAACTTGTCATGCTACTGTTCAATATTTAGTTGTAACCATCTTTCTAGTAGGGTAAAGTGCCACAATTCATTTCCGTTCAGGTTCGTGAAGTGACTATTAGGCTCACTTAATAGCCTGTTTATATACTTTTTATTAAACAATCTTCTTTCATTTGATTGTTCAGAGTTGAGTGTTTTTGACAGTAATGTAAGAATTTATCTTCAATTATCTTAAGAGGAGGTACCGGGAAATAAAATTTCTTACGATAGTATTATATTATCATCAAGAAAACCTTTTGAAATTTCTTTTAAGAGATATTTTTCTCCTTTTGAAATTTTCAAGCTTGCGCTTATTGAAAGCATAAAATTAATTAAATCAATGTCTAGAAATGGCACTCTTGCCTCCAAGGCATGAGACATAGTCATGTTATCTACTCTTTTCACAGGATCATCAATAATAAATAATGATAATTCTAGTCTGAAAATTTTATCAAGTATGCTAAGCGAAGAATCCATTTCCTCTAATCTAGATTTTATATCGTTGTATGCATAATTATTTGAGACTAAATCCGGATTCATTGCAATTTTATAATTATCAAAAGTTCTATCAAAATAATATTTGGATAATGTTTCTATTTCATTTAATTTCTTTTCATCCATTATTTTTCTATACCAAAAATACCCTCCAAAAACTTCATCAGCTCCTTGACCACTCATAACAACTTTTGATGATCGTGAGACATTTTTTGCTAATAAGTAGAAAGCAGAGGAATCTTGACTAAACATTGGCTCACTCATATTTGCAATAACATTATCAAGGTTTGTTAGTAGTTCATCATTTGTAATTTGATATTTTTGATGAATAGTATTTAAATCTTTTGACACAATATCTGAGTAGAAAAATTCATTTCCTTCTTCCTCATCTATCGTGTTAAATCCAATTGAATATGTAGAGAGATTATTTATATATTTTTTTGAAATCGCTGTAATTAAACTTGAATCTAATCCGCCAGATAATAAAACTCCAACTGGAACATCAGCTACGTTTAATCTTTTTTTTACAGCTGAGTCTATAAGAATTGAAATTCTATCCATAATGTCTTCATCTTTATAATTTGCTAAACCAATTTCGTTTATATCATAATATTTTCTTTTATAAATTTTCCCTGATCTATCTATTGAAAGTGTATGACCGGGTTCTAATTTATAAATATCTTTGATAATAGTATGAGGAGCAGGAACAACAGAATGAAGTGTAAATTGATAATTCAATGCAACAGGATTTATTTCTTTTGCTTTCAAATTTTGAATAATACCTTTCATATGTGATGAGAAATAGAATTCGCTGTTTTGTTTTGAATAGTATAAAGGTTTAATACCAATTCTATCTCTCGCTAAGAAGAATGTTTTCTTTTTAGAGTCATAAATACAGAATGCAAAGACTCCATCTAAATGCTTCACGCACTCATTGCCATATTCAATATATGATCTTAGTAAAACTTCTGTATCACCGGATGATTTAAAAATATGTCCTTTATTTATTAATTCTTTTCTCAAAGATTTATAATTAAAAATTACTCCATTAAAGACGATGATATGCTCACCAATATGCATAGGTTGATTAGATTTATCACTTGTATCAATTATTGCAAGTCTATGGTGACCAAGAAAAACATCTTTATCTTTAAATGTACCTTTTGAATCATTTCCTCGACTTGCTATGGAATTCATAAGATTATCATGTTTGCTCAAATCAAAATCTTCGCTGATAAATTTAAATTCTCCACAAATGCCACACATGACTTTAGATATGTCTCCTATAGATTAAATGTTCATCTTCATTTATCATAAGCATAATTCAAATCAACAAATGAGGTTTACATGAATCCTTTATTATCAATCAAAGGTACTATAATTTCTGGTTTTGTACTAGCAATTGTACTTGTAATGGTTCTAGCCGATGGAACTATTCCACTAGAGGCTGAAGGCTATATCAGATGGTTACATTATCTTTCTGGTGTAACATGGATTGGTCTTTTATATTATTTTAATTTTGTTCAGGTGCCGGCAATGGCAAAAGCTACAGCTGATAAAGAGCCAGGACCAGCTGCAATTGGAAAATATGTAGCACCTCTTGCATTACTCTGGTTTAGATGGGGAGCAGTTGTTACTTGGCTTACAGGAGCGGCATACTTAGGTCATCATGGACAGTTTATTGATGCATTTACTTTTGCTGGTGGCTATAGCTCTGTTATCGGAGCAGGCGCATGGCTAGGAACAATAATGTTGTTCAATGTATGGGTATTAATTTGGCCTAACCAACAGAAGGTTCTTGGTCTTGTTGATGCATCAGCAGATGAAATTGCTCAAGCTAAAAAAACTGCATTACTTGCTTCAAGAACGAATACTGTACTAAGCGTTCCAATGCTTCTATTTATGGGAGCAGCCCACCATCCTGGCTTAGTTTCAGTTGCATCAATTTTAAGTATCTTTTACTGCTTAAACAAATAAAAAAAAACCTAACCTGATTTATTCAGGTTAGGTTCTTTTTAAGTTTTAAATTAATTAAAACTTGTGTGTTAGACCAATACCTCTGGTAGTAATATCACTTCCAGTAGAGTCAAAGTCTTGTTTGATATAACCAATTGTTAGATCTGTAGATTTGCTCAGATTCATTTGAGCTGAAAGACCTAATGTTTTGTAATCATTAGTTGCTGCACCATCAGAATCACCTTTTGCATAAACTACTTGCAAATCAGTCATTCCCATTTTGTAATGTGTACCAATTGTTCTAATGTCCCCTACAGTACTAGAATTGTATGAACCAGCAATACAAGATCTTCATGAGAAACAAAAACTCCCATATTAGGTAGAACCTTCATAGATGCATAAAATCTATCATTACTTGTTCCAGAACCACCAGATACTGATTGATCATGACTACGTGAGTAACCTATTGTTAAACCATGAACTAACATATCTTTAAATTGTAATCCTAATGCATAGTCTCCTTGATCAGTATTAGTATTGTCATTAGAGCCTCTAGTCTCACTGACACCAACCATGTATGCAAATGTTGCAGGTCCAGCTGTAATACTGTATGCAATCATACTTTCAACATTGCCAGCAATACCTGAATTACCTTGGCTAGTTCCCCCATGTTCGTTGAGTGCAATTGCTGTATCCATATTGTTATCAAATTGCCCCATAGTTTTATAAGGCGATTCAAACGTACCCGCACCAATGTAACCATAAGGTGTTTTGAAACCTAAGTTTCCAACATGCAAATCAAATGTTCTACATGATGTTGCCTCACTTGTTGATGTACAGTTAGTTTCATTTGTTGATTGTTCCATCTCCAATATCAAATTTGTATTCGAGATTACCTACGAGTTGTAAGCCACTTCCTAGGCTTTCTGTAAACTTCAAACCTAATCTGCTTTTACTGCCTCCATCATCTAGATTTTCAACATCAGCTGATCACTAGCCAGTTTGTTTATCATCATATCCAATATACATTCTTCCATAGAAATGGACACCAGATGATGATTTGGCAGAAGACATTGCATTATGGCCATGATTTGTGCCCATGCTTGCTCCACCAGCATAGATTGACGATGAAAATGCTAGTATGAAGAACATACTAAATAGTTTTTTCATTATTTCCCCTATTTGTTTAACGTTAACAGTGTAATACTATGCGATTTTGCACCAAAAATACACATAAAATTACTAATTAAGTCACAAGGGAGTGCAACTGGTAATATTCAATATTTAATATAAAATGTCCCTTTTTATAGGATAATCATATTATGACTACTAACATCATGCCTACTTACAACAGGAAACCAGTTTGGTTCACTAAAGGTGAAGGTGTGTATCTATATGATAATGAAGGCAATCAATATCTTGATGCTTTATGTGGTTTAGCTGTTACAAGTTTAGGACATTCTCATCCTAAAATATCTAAAACAATTAAAGATCAATCTGAAAAACTTATTCATACTTCAAATGCGTTTAATATCACAAGTCAAGAACGATTAGCTAAACGATTATGTCAGTTAACTGGAATGGAAAATGCATTTTTTTGTAACTCTGGCGCTGAATCTGTAGAAGCTGCAATTAAGATTGCAAGAAAATATGGCCATGATAAAAATTATAAGAACCCTAAAATTATAGTCATGTCCAACAGCTTTCATGGCAGAACTATGGGCGCTATGAGTGTTACTGCTAATACAAAATCTCATGATGCTTTTGGTCCTATATTAGATGGCATGATAAGAGTTAATTTTAATTCAATTGAAGATTTAAAGGCTGCTTTGCAGAATCATACTGAAATTAGCGCTTTGATCCTTGAGCCCGTTCAAGGAGAAGGAGGGATAGTTCCATGTGATGTCTCATATCTTAAAGAAGTAAGAGAAATATGCACAGATAAACAAATGCTTCTAATGATTGATGAGGTTCAATCGGGATTTTGTAGAACAGGTAAATGGTTTAGCTATCAACACAGTAACATTAAACCTGATGTTGTCATGGTTGCTAAAGCACTCGGTAACGGAGTTCCTATTGGAGCGTGTCTAGCAAGAGAGGAAGCATCTCGTGTTCTTGAAGCAGGAATGCATGGATCAACATTTGGGGGAAATTTTCTCTCGACATCTGTAGGACTAACTATTTTAGACATAATGAGAGAAACAAGGCTTTGTGAGCACGTGAATAAAATCAGTAAAATCATGCAACACGAATTAACCGCTAGAATAAAACCCCTCTCCTCAGTTAAAGATATCAGGGTCTTTGGTATGATGATAGGCATAGAGCTTAAAATGAACTGTGCAGATTTAGTAATTAAAGCTTTGAAAAAAAGATTAGTAATTAATGTCACTAAAGATAAAACTATTAGATTACTACCGCCTTTAATTTGCGAAGAAGAACATGTTTTGAAAATAGTTGATATACTTGAACAACTCATACAGGAGAATTATGAACAGTAGACACTTTAGATCACTAATAGATATTAATCCCCAAGAGTTCAAGCGCATTATTAACAAGGCGATTGATTATAAAAAGATGGATGAAAGTAATTGTATTCCGAACACTCATACAAACAAAACACTTGCTATGATTTTTAAAAAAAACTCAACGCGTACAAGGGTAGCATTTGAAACTGCGATGTATAAGCTTGGCGGTCATGCAATTTTTTTAAGCGAAGAAACAACTCAACTGAAAAGAGGAGAGGATATATCTGATACAGCCAGAGTGTTATCAGGTATGGTCGATCTAATTATGATGAGAACTAACTCACATGAAGAAATTAAAGAGCTTGCTAAATTCTCCTCAATACCTGTTATTAATGGTTTATGTAATTTATTTCATCCGTGTCAGTTGCTAGCAGATATGCAGACTATTAGCGAAATCAAAGGCGATGACTTTAACAAACTTACAGTTGCATGGATTGGTGATGGTAATAATATGTGTAATTCTTATATCAATGCATCTAAATTATTGGGATTTAAGTTAAAAATATCTACCCCAAATGGTTATGAGCCTGATAATTACACTCTCGAGAAATTTGGAGAAAATGTTGAGTTGTGTGATATTCCCGGATCTGCAGCAGATAATGCAGATGTTGTCACTACTGATGTTTGGTCTAGCATGGGTGATGAAAATGAAGTTGAAGAGAGGAAAAGGGCATTCAAAAGCTATCAAGTTAATATGAATTTAATGTCAAAAACAAAAGATGATTCAATTTTTCTGCACTGTCTTCCAGCACATAGGGGAGTGGAAATTGATAATGATATTATAGATTCAAAATATAGCAAGGTCTGGCAACAGGCCCATAATAGATTGTATAGCTCTATGGCACTAATAGATTTTCTTTTATCAGCAGATAGCTAGAGATCCTCAACAAGCTGGCGTCTTGTCCTGGTAATCATTACAACCAAGAATCGCGTTTATTTTTTTCTTTATTTCCTTTACGTTAGCGTTCATGATGATATTTTTTATTTCAGGAATTGCCTGAGGATGCATACTAAATGATCTTAGACCAAGCCCTAAAAGTAATCTCGTATATTGTTTTTCGCTTGCCATTTCTCCACATACAGCCACATCAATACCTGATTTTTCACATTTATCGATTACATCTTTTATGATGTGAAGAACTGCTGGATTTGAAGGATCATATAAATTTGTAACTTCATCATCTATTCTATCTGTAGCCAGTATGTACTGAACTAAATCATTAGTGCCTATCGACATGAAATCTACATGCTTGGACAACACACTAGCTTGTATTGCGCAAGCTGGCACTTCAATCATGATTCCCAGTTCATATTTATTTGTATAATTTTTTTCTGTTTGTCTAACTCTGTCTTAGCTTCATTAATGAGTTTTTTAACTTGATTTATCTCATCTAATGAAGTGATCATCGGTATTAATATTCTAAGCTTTTTATCCAAACCCGCCCTCAACATGGCCTTAATTTGTGTTTTAAAAACATTTTTTTCAATTAGGCTATACCTAATTCCTCTTAGACCCAACGCTGGATTTTTTGCTATTTGTCCTATTCTTATATTTTCTGAGACTTCTTTGTCTGAACCAATGTCAAGCGTTCTCAATGTGACTGGTTTATCTAGAGCTTTATTAAAAACTTTTTTATAAGCCTTGATTTGCTCAGCTTCTGTTGGCAAGTCATTTCTGTTCATATATAAATATTCTGTTCTGAAAAGACCAACTCCATCTGTATTGGAGTTTATTAGTTTCACTTCTTCAGACAGCTCTAAATTACTCATGACATCAATTCTAATTCTATCTCTTGTAACTGCCTTTTTTGCTGCAAGTTTGTTATAGGATTTTTCAATGCTACGATTGATGGATTTAGTCTTTCTGTAATGTTTGAGTTCAAAGTTACTTGGATTAACTATCACATTATCATTACCAGCATCCAGAATTAGTGTGTCTGTATTTTTTATAAACTCTACTGATGATGATACATTTATAATCATTGGAAGAGCTAAACTTTTACTTAAAATAGAACTGTGTGATGACTTGCTGCCATGAGAGCAGATTATTCCTAGACCTCTACTATGATGAATATCAATAACATCTTTTGGAGTAATCTCATCAGTTATAATAATTTTATTCTTTATATTATCATTATTAAAATTATTGTTATTCCTCTTTGATTGTAATAAATCAAGTAAACTAATTATCATTTGTTTGATATCAGCCAACCTTTCTTTTATATATTTATCTTCAACACTCTCAAATAATTTTTTTATTTCTAAGTATTCTGATGAGATTGACCAATTTACAGTACAGCATTCATTTTTTATTTTTTTTAAAATATTATTTTTAAAACTATTATCATTTACAAAAGTTAACTGCATATCCATTAACTTAATAATGGCCTGATTATTTTTTATTTTATTTATAGATTTTTGGTATTCTTGTCTTAATCGTGATAATGCTTTTTCAAACTTTTTGATCTCGTCTTTAACTTGTGATTTCCTAATATAGGACGGGGAGTAATTGATATTATCTTTATTGACAATGATGGCATCACCTATGCATATACCACTAGAAACTCCAACACCTGTAAGTATGATACTCATTCTTCTTCATTAAACTTTTCATTGAACAATTTTTCAATAGATGACATGGCATCATCTTGATTATCACCACTAATTTGAACCTTTATATAAGTTCCCTGTGATGCTGACAACATTAGTATTTTCATAATACTTCTAGCGTCTGCTTTTTTATCATCTTTCAAAAAATTAATTTCACATTTGTATCTATTAGCTATGTCTACAACCTTCGCAGCAGCTCTGGCATGTAGTCCTAATTTATTGGTTACTTTGAGATCTTTGGATATCATTTACACTACAGAAACTCCCTCTGCACCTCCCTCAATTGCTTTTTTGGACAACTGATCCAGTGTTTCTCCTGGATAATTGAATACATTCAATATCATTGAAAGATTTAATCCTGCAACAATTTTTATATTTTTATGTTCTATAGATGAGGCAATATTTGATGGAGTAGTTCCTATAACGTCTGTTAAAACTAAAACTCCACGACCTTTATCAAGAAAATTAACATATTTTTCTGCTAATTGTTTCATATCATTAGGCTGATCATAATTATCAACAGATAATAATTCGACTTGAAATGGATTTTTCCCAAATACTGATATAGCAGTCAAAAGCAACTGTTTACCAATATCGCTGTGTGTAATTATTAATATACCAACTTTCATATTATATAAATTCTAAATTATTCGACTCTAATATTGTTAAAATATCTCTACTATTTCTTGCATGTCTCAAGTCTTTTCTTGTTTCTTGATTATCAAGTTTTTCACTTATACAGGATAATAATTTCAAATGCTCTTCAAAATCTTTATTCGGCACTATAATTGATACAATTATATCAACATTTAGATCATCGATATTATCAAATTCAACTGCATCATTTAGGAGTATTATCGATAGATAAGGATAATCAATATTTTCAATTCTTGCATGAGGGATGGCAACTCCTTTACCAACAGATGTAGAGCCAAGTTTTTCCCTCTCATATAGTTTTTGGAAGATTACGTCTTTTGGTATACCTGAGGACTGATAAAATATTTCTGCAGCTTTCTCTAGTATGATTTTTTTACTTTTAGAATTGTCATTAATAATTACATGAGAGTCATCTAATTTTACCTTAATCATTAACAACTCTCTTTCTTTCATTAGAACTTGGTATTTTTAATTTTTCTCTGTATTTTGTAATAGTTCTTCTAGCTACAGATATTCCCTTGTTTTTGAATAGTTCTGAAATTTGATTATCACTGAGAGGCTTTTGTTTAATTTCACTATCTACAAATGTTTTTATCATTTTCATTATTGCTTTGGAAGAAACCATTTGACCTGTATTAGTGCTGAGTTCAGAGGTAAAGAAATATTTCATTTCAAAAACTCCTCTTGGAGTTTGGACATATTTATTACTTGTTGCTCGTGACACCGTGGACTCATGTATTCCTAGAGCTTCTGATACATCTCTTAAAGTCATTGGTTTTATTCCTATGTCACCGTTATTAAGAAAATCTAATTGTTTTTTAAAAATCTCCTTACAAACATTTAGAATAGTAATATTTCTATTTTTAATAGATTTGATTATGAATTTTGCTTCATTATAATTTTTTTTGAGATAATCAATATCTGTTTTAATTTTGCTTTCTTTCATTATTGAAACATATTCTGAATTTAGCTTTAATGGAGGTTTATTACTTGTCAATTCAGTAATCCATTTATCATCTCTCTTATATATAACAACTTCAGGCAGTATCTGATAAGAATCAAGTTTTTTAGAAATTATTAAACCTGGTTTCGGATTGAGCTTCTTTACTAACTCAAAAGCTTTTTCGTTGAAATCCTCATTTTTACAAATAGAGGAAATTTCCTGATCAAATTTTAAATCATGAGATGAATCTATTTTACTTAGTGACTTAATTATTCTCATTGCTTCATGATAACAATTTGAGTCTTTATAGAAATAATCAAGTTGAATAGCCAGAGAATCATACAAATCTAGTGCACAAGTTCCAACAGGTTCAAATCTTTGTAAAGTATGTAGAACATAAAATATCTCTTGGAAGGTTACTTCAGTAATTCTATTTGCTTGAATAAAAATATCATTCAAATCTTCTGTCAAGTAACCATTGTCATTAACACAATCAATAATTATTGATGCAATTAGTCTTTCATCATCTGATAAGGACGACATTTCAATTTGTCGATTTAAAAACTCTTTGAGACTATCATTTTTTTTATAATATTTAAGTACATCCTCTGGATCAGAAAAAGCGGAGTTACTTGCACTGCCGATGTCATAATCAGTTTGTATATCATCATTCTTTTCTAAAAGTGGATTTTCAAGAATTAGTTCATCTATTTCTTTGTCTAGTTCATATGTACTCAACTGCAGTAATTTGATAGCTTGTCTTGTTTGTTGAGACAAAACCTTCGTCTGACTAATCTTAACCGTTTGAAAAAGTTTACTCATAATTTAAATGATTCACCTAGATATACTTTTTTGACAATTTCATTTTTAACAAGCTCCTTTGCTTTGCCAGAAGCAAGGACTTTTCCAGAATTTATCACATATGATCTATCACAAATCTTTAGAGTTTCTCTGACGTTATGATCTGTAATAAGTATACCTATATCCTCATGCGCTAGTTCTGAAATAATTTCTTGTATATCTATAACTGATAACGGATCTATACCAGCAAATGGTTCATCAAGCAGCAAGAATTTTGGTTTCAAGGCTATTGCGCGGGCTATTTCAACCCTTCTTCTCTCTCCACCAGATAAAAGAACACCTTTTGTGTTAAGAAATTTTTTTAAGTCAAATTTTTCAATTAAATACTCTAAAGTTTTTTCGTTTTGATTTGAGTTCATTTTATTATTAATTTCTAGAATAGAGAGGATATTATCTTTGGCTGATAAATCACGAAATATCGATGGTTCTTGAGGGAGATAGCTTATACCGTGTTTAAATCTATTGTGGGTTGGCTCTTGAGTTATATCTTCATCATCTATGATAATTTTACCATTATCAGCCTTAATCAATCCAACAATCATGTAGAATGTTGTGGTTTTACCAGCACCATTTGGACCAAGAAGCCCTACTATTTCTCCTGAGTTTACCTCTAGAGAGATATCGTGTATGACAGTTTTACTATCATATTCTTTTTTTAAGTTATCTGATTTCAATATTGACATATCAATCCAAGCTGAATGTTGTTTTTACTTTCTTGATAATTGAATTTTTAAGTTTTGATGCCGACTGATTCTTCACTATCCATTTTTTTGTCTTAGTGTTATAAATCATCTGATTGCCTTTAATTATTCTTGTGTTTTCACCGTCTTTAATTTTCCTCTCAGCATTACTAAGCACCGAAATTAAGCCACTTTCAAGGTTAGCTGATAATCCATTTCCTGTAGTAATTGAATCAGATGTAATTATAGTAACATCTCGGTCAGTTTCGACTAAATCTTTTGATAAATAAAAAATTGCATAAGATGTATATAATTTAATAATGCTTACATTCGATGAGTCAGTTCTATTTATGTAAACATTATTCTTGAGATAAATTTCAATCATTTCACCTGTTGGATCAAAAGCTGTGTCAGATAATATATCGGTAGAAAAATTAGACTTATATAACTTTAAATTAGGATTCTTAATAAGAGTGGAATTATTTTCATATTTTTCGAGATATTGTCCACTTAGCTTCCACTCAGTAGACATAACTGCATCAATTTTTTCTGAAGAGAAGTTAAATATTTTATTTTTAATTTTAGTATCTTTATCAACAGTACTTGCAAACAAGCTGCTCATTATAAATATGATTGTTATACAAAATAAAAGTAGTAGCTTAGGCTTTTTCATTTATGATTTTAGAAAAATAAATAAGATCACAAACATCTCTTATAGCTCCGTTTCCACCACTCCTGTTAGTGGTCCAATCAAAATTAAGCGACTTAAGCAGGGTATTGGCATTTGGAACGATAACAGATAATCCTACTTTCTCCAAAAGTTCAATATCAACTGTGTCATCTCCAACAAAACACACTTCCTCATAAGGTATTGATAATTTTTGTTCATTAAAACTTTTAAGCTTATCCCTGCTACCTTGTATTATATATTCTATGCCTAATTCTTGACCACGATGGAGAACTGAACCTGTTTCTCTTCCAGAAATAATCATTGTTTTTATGCCTATGGATTGAATAATTTTTATTCCATGACCATCTTGAGCAAAAAATCTTTTCTCTTCATTACCATTGGCATCAAAATATAAACCGCCATCAGTTAATACCCCATCAACGTCAAATGCTAATAAATTTATCTGGCTAGCTTTTTGTATTAATTCTTCTGTATACAAAGATTTGTAAAAAGGAATATATTTTTTATTATCTAACATTTCAATTTATTGATTTGATAACATCTTTTAAGGTTACAATCCCAAGAATTTTTCTTTTTTCTATTACTGGTATTGCATCTATATTATTTTCTTCCATGATATTAAGTGCTTCAGCAGCAAGACTATCCGGAGTAATCAATAACGGATCAGTAGTCATAATATCTTTTAAAATTAAATCATAAATTTCGTGTTCTTTTGCATTATCCTCTTAATATCACCATCTGATATTACGCCTTGAATATTATTTTTATTATCAACTACTACAGCGAGACCTAAATTTGATTTGGTAGTCTTTTTTATTAAGTTGATAAATTTATCAGTCACTTTTAACAGCGGGATGTTTTTTTTAGTCATGATATCTGAGACTGTAATTAATAATCTTTTTCCTAAAGCACCTTCTGGGTGTGTTTTTGCAAAATCCTGAACTGAAAAATTATTTTTTTCAGCTACAGTCAATGCAAGCGCATCTGATATAGCAAGAGCACACACTATACTTGAAGTCGGCGCTAAGTTATTTGGACATGCTTCTTTTTCTACAGATGCATCAAGTAAAACCTTGGAATGCTTAGCAAGAGTTGATTTTATATTACCCGTAATTGATATTAAGGAGCATTTTAGAATTTTCAATAATGGGAGTAACTTTATAATCTCTTCTGTTTCTCCCGAATTAGAGTAAATAATTACCGTATCATATTTTTTGATGACCCCAATATCACCATGCAAAGCATCAGCTGGATGAAGAAACAACGCAGAGGTACCTGTACTACTAAGGGTTGCTGCCATTTTCATTGCAACGAAGCTTGACTTACCCATTCCTAAAGTGATTACTTTTCCGTTTATGTTAGATAGAATTTGACATGCTTCATCGAAATCATTATTTATGAGTTTTGCGGTTCTTCGTAAAGCACTTATTTCTTTATTAAGAATCTGTCTAGCAAATTGCTTATTTGAAGTTTTCATTTTTATTTAAGTATCATCAATATATAAATACAATATATCGTTATTAACAAAATAGAGTATACAACCTTTATAGTATGTTTTGTTGATTTAGTTATTACATAAAATAATAGTGTAGATAAAAAAAGCAACAAAATGTCGCGTAAAAATGCATTCGAATCAATTATTGCGGGATTGATGAGTCCTGCAATGCTCATTGCAACGCCTATGTTAAAAATATTTGAACCCAATATGTTCCCAATTATAAACTGACTCTTTCCTTTTCTTGCGGATTGTACTGTAGTTACTAATTCAGGTAAGCTGGTTCCAAGTGCTGTCAAAGTTAATCCTATTACATATGCGCTTACTCCAAACATAAGGGCAATATTAGTAGCGCCATCTATAAAAAATTTTGATCCATATATTAGTAACGTAATTCCAATGATTGCATAAAGAAGTATTTTTGAAATATTAGCTTTTATCAAGTTTTCACTAGATTCTGATGGAATTTCATTTTTTGAATTAAATAATAATAAAGAGAAAAAGAATAATGCAAGCAAAACATATGAATCCGTTTTATCGAAGATGCTATCAGGATAGATAACGCTAAAACATACTATTGTTAAAATTATCATAGTAAAAAAGGGTAGACTTGGAATAAACATTGTTTTTTGATTTTTTTTCATAAACAATACTGCCAAAACAGAATACTAATGCTAAGTTAGAAATATTTGAGCCTATTGAGTTCCCAACAGCGAGTATAGTTTCATTTTGTAGAGCAGACTCAATAGAAATAAAAATTTCTGGTGCAGATGTAGCAATACCAATTAAGAAAAAACTTGCTATAAAACCTGAAATTGAAAGTTTTTTTGAAAATTCATCTGTAGATGTGATTAGAAGGTTTGCTCCATAAATTAAGAAGACAAGTCCTATTGATAAAAATAAAATGGCATCTATCATAGTTAAACCAAATAGATTATTAATTTAGAAGGTTTAGTAATTAATCTCAAGAACGTCTATTTCGAAGTCTTGTACGTCTTTGCCATCAGTAACTAATTTCGCTCTTCTTTGAAGGTATGACTCTCTCAAGAATATGTATTTATCTTTCGCCGCTGTATCAAGAATTTTTGTAGCTTTGAGCAAATTAGCTCTTGTATCTATGACATTTGTTGCCTGTATTGCTTGTCTTTCTTCGTGGTGTAACTCTGTATAAACTGGTGAAATACTTTTTCCATCATTACATCTGCATAGAAGCCAGGCGCATCTCTAAATGAACTTGGTCCAAAAAATGGAAGTACTAAATATGGGCCTGAAGATATACCATAGAAACCAAGAGTTTGACCAAAATCTTCTCTTTCACGTTGAATGCCAAGTGATGTAGCTACATCAAAAAGCCCAAGTACACACACGGTTGAATTTATTGCCAGTCTAGAGCTTGACGTAATGGTTTTATCTATTTTCATTTGAAGAGCACTATTTATAATAGTGTTTATCTCTCAAAGGTTATTGAAGAAGTTGCTAACACTTCTCTCTACAGGATCAGGCGTCACATAACGATAACCCTTCGCAACAGGCTCTAGAATATTATCATCTACAATTTCATTAAATCCGAAAATCGCTCTATTCATTGGCTCCAAAGGATCATTATCAGATGAGTATCCAATATTTGAAATAGACATGGATCCAATTATTAATAATGTCAATAAAGATAATTTTTTTACAACCTTGTGCATCATATAACCAGATTATATACTAAAATTATGAGTGTGATTAAAAAAATATCAATCTTAGTAATGTTTTTGTGCATTTCTAGCTTGGCACATACATCAGACACCCCCGATGGTTTTTTGAAAGATTCAGTCACGGAAATTTCTGATTTAATATCGAAATATAAGGATAGATTTGAAAATGATGAAAAATTTTAAGAGATAAGATGAACACTGTAGTGATGCCTAAATTAGACATTGAACTCATGTCAAAAATAATTCTTGGAAAAAAAGTTTGGCTTAACTTAACAGATAATCAAAAAGAAAATTTTATCAGTGCATTTCGCTATAGAATGACAAGTACATATATGAAATCTATTACAGCTTTTGACGGAGAGAAGGTCCAGTTTTTACCTTATGTCCCAGGTGAAAGAGATAACATCGCCTATGTAAAGTCAAAGTATCTCATACCCGGTGGAGATATTGATGTTCATTACAGACTTATAAAAAACAATTCTGGTTGGAAGGTCTACGATATTATTTTTGATGGAATTAGTTTAATGAAAAACTACAGAGTGGATTTTAGAGAGCATGTTTCAAAAAAAGGAATAGATTCACTTATAAATACTTTAAATAAATAGATTATCAAAGTGGTTTCAATGAGATAAGGAGTCTAGGTAGTAAGGTCAGAACTGATATTAACGCAACAAACATAGCAAGGCCTGTCAAAGTACCAAAGATTATTGTAGGAATAAAATTTGATAAGATTAAGATGGAGAAACCAAAAATTACTGTTATACCTGTAAAAAATATTGCTTTACCTATACTGGAATGACACACGCTTACAGTTTTGAGGTAGTCCTGATAAGTATAGTATTCTTCTCTATATCGATAAATATAATGAATGCTATTGTCAACTGCTATTCCAACAGTAATAGCTGCAATAGTAATAGTCATCATATCTAATGGAAGTTTCATTATACCCATTATTCCTAAAACTAATAACGCTGATAACAGATTAGGTACTATTCCAATTACCATTAGCCTAAAAGATCTAAAGAGTAGCAGAAACATTAGAGCAATAATCAGCATTACAAAACCTAAAGATTTAATTTGCGAATCAAATAAACTTTGAAGCATGTTGTTGTATAGAATTAGTATGCCAGTTACGGTGATATTATCTGATTTCAAGTAAGGGTCAGTAGTAAGATCAGATTTGATGGTATTAATAAGCTCTGATCGTCTGAGGTCTTTATCAGAATCAAGTATTCGAACACTAATTCTTGCCTCATTATGTTCAATTGATAAATACGGATTAACCGCAATGTCTTTAACCTCATCAGGAAGTTTTTTATAAAGCAAAGACATTTCAAGGCTATTTAACTCTTTATTATCATTCACAATTTCAGCAACCCGAATTGATGAAGCAAGAGATAACACTTTACCTATGTATTGGTTGTTGTCTAGATAATCATGAACATATTTTATTTTATTAATTTTTTCTGTAGTAAACCAATTTGAACTTTTGATGTCCTCGTCGCCACCGAATAAGTCATCAAAATCATCATCTATAGAATTCTGCGAATTATCAAATTTCAAAATTATATCCATTGGTGTTGTTCCACCCAACTCATTATCTATCAATTTCATTCCTTTGTGGATTTCGGTATCTGATCTGAAGTAGTTTATAAAACTGTTTTCAACTTTAAGCTGAAAAAGTCCATAAAGCGTAATTATTGAAATAAAAACTGTTGCTGCATAAATGTATTTTCCATGATTACGAGCAACATTTGCTAGTATATCCGTTATGAATGAACTAGTTTGACTGTTATTGATTATTGAGTTTTCATCATTTGAGAGAATTATAATTACACATGGAAGCAGAGTAAAAGATGTTATAAAAAGAGTAGTTAGCCCGATAACCATCATATATCCAAAATCAATAACGGGTTTGATGTCACTAAACACTAATGATGCAAATGCAACAATCGTGGTTAGTGCGGTATAAAGACATGGCCAAATCATTTTTTTCATCGTTTCTGATATTGAGTTAAATTTACTATTTTTCTTAGAACTGTATATTTGTCTATACCGTACAATAATATGAATATTCATCGATAATGTTAAAATAAGCATAAGAGATATAAAATTAGATGATATGACTGTAACCTTCCAGTCAAGATATCCCAGTAATCCAATCATAAATATAACTGCATAAATACAATTAATTACTGGGGCTATAACCCAAATTACTTTTCTGAATATTATGATTAGAGTCACAAGAATAAAAGCCAATACACCGATGCCAAAATTAACTAAATCATTTCTTATAAAAGTAATCATATCATCAGTAATCATTGGTATTCCGCCAAGCCTAATCTCATATCTTTCTGAAGAGTATTTATCTTGTATGACTCTTAATTCTTTTATTAATGCGCCAATATTTTCCTTTTCTTCTTTTGCAATAGAATCATAGGCTGCTTTTGATTCAACGTACGCATCTTCATATATGGGATTGCTTGAATATTTTTGATAGAGCATATCTCTTTTATTTAATGCGTCTACAAGATTTTGATTTTTTCTTATTACTATCTGCATCGCAGAAGTTTTTGCATCAGAGCTAATTATCAAATCTTTATATATCGGGCTAGATAATATTTCTTCTCTAGCTAATTTTTTATTTATATCTTCACTTAAAATGTTTGGAACTTCATTGATCAGTTCCGTTAATGGTTTTTGGGAACTTGTAACTAATGGAATATTAGTAATCGAGGTAACGGATTCAACATAATCAGCTTTAGTTATCTCTTGTGTTAGAGTTTTTATAAAAGATAGTGTTTCTGGTGAAAATGTATCTTGATACTTATCCGTAATTGTTAATATCATAAAATCACTTGATTTATATTTTTCGTTGGTATCACGAAAAATTTTTTAAATCTTCATCATCGTCAAGAATTAGAGTGTCTGCAGAGGCATCTAGCTCGAAGTATTTAATATTAACTATAGAGAAAGATAAAATTAATGCCAAAAAGAGTAATACTCTAATAGGGTTATGGAGAATGTAACGCTCATACATTAATGAAATTCTTTTAAGCATAGCTTTATTGAGTATAAACTTTTAGAATATCGAAACAAACAAAATATAGTCATGGACAAGCTTTTAATAGAAGGTCAACAATCATTAACTGGCTCAGTAAAAATTTCAGGAGCTAAGAACTCTGTTTTACCAATGTTGTGTGCATCTGTTATGGTTTCAAATGGTTCAGTTGAACTTGAGAACATCCCTCACCTTCAAGACGTTACAACAACCACAAGGCTCTTAACTCAGATGGGCGTTAGCGTCACTATGGATGAACTAATGCATATTTCTCTAGACTCATCAACAATTCATACACTCTATGCCCCATATGAACTTGTAAAGACAATGAGGTCATCAATTTTAGTTTTAGGGCCTCTATTATCTAGATTTGGTGAGGCTAAAGTTTCCCTGCCAGGAGGGTGTGCAATTGGAATGAGGCCTGTTGATATGCATTTATCTGCATTAGAGAAAATGGGAGCAACAATATCTGTTGAAGGTGGCTATGTATCTGCAAAAGCTCATAGGCTAAAAGGCGCGAAAATAGTTTTCCCTAGTAAGTCTGTCACCGGAACTGAGAATATAATAATGGCTGCCACGCTAGCTGAGGGAAAAACTGTGATAGAAAATTGCGCATGTGAGCCTGAGATATCTGATTTGTGCAATTTTTTAATTAAGATGGGTGCAAAGATTTCAGGTCATGGAACAAATAAGATTACAGTAGAAGGCGTAAATAAACTTAAAGGTACAACACACAAACCTTTACCTGATCGAATAGAAGCTGGAACTTTTATGGTTGCTGCAGCAATAACTAAAGGTGATGTTGAAATACGCAACATTATTCCATCTCACTCTAAAGCTGTGATAGATAAACTTACTGAGTCAGGAGTTGATATCAAAGTCTTAAAAAATTCAGTGAGAATAAAAATGAAAAAACGTCCGAAGGCAGTGAATATTGAGACTAATGCTTATCCATTATTTCCCACTGATATGCAAGCACAGATGACAGCACTAAATTGTCTAGGTTCGGGAGACTGTATTGTTAAAGAAAATATTTTTGAAAATAGATTTATGCATGCACAAGAGCTTTTGAGGATGGGGGCTAAAATTAAAATAAGAGAAAATACAGCAGAAATTACAGGCATCCAGGAATTAAATGGCGCTCCAGTAATGGCTACAGATCTCAGAGCTTCTGCCAGTTTAATTTTAGCTGGTTTAGCTGCAAAAGGAACTACTGAGATTGGAAGAGTTTATCATATTGATAGAGGTTATGACTGTATTGAAGAGAAACTACAGTTAATTGGTGCTAGGATTTCAAGAAAACCTATGTAAAATGCATATCCATGATTAGATTAGCTATAGCCAAAGGTAGAATCCTGGAAAAATGTAACGCTATTTTACAAAAAATTGGTATTGAGTGTAAATACAATCCAATAACATCTAGAAAATTAATTATCCCTACTAATTATAAGAATTTGGAAGTTATAGTAATTAAAGCCTCTGATGTACCGGTATACATTGATTCAGGCAAAGTTGACCTCGGTATCGTTGGTGCTGATACACTTATGGAAGATGATAAAGAAAACCATTATAGATTGCATGATATGAAGTTATCACAGTGTAGGCTAGTGGTTGCAGGCAAAGCTAAATCTAAATATTTTAACAACATGAAAGTTGCTACAAAATATCCAAATATTACTAAAAGTTATTTTGAGCATATTGGATTACAGTGTTCTATTTTAGAACTCTATGGTTCAGTAGAGTTGGCGCCAGTATTGAAATTATCAGATTTTATTGTAGACATAGTAGAAACTGGAAACACTCTCAAAGAGAATGGACTTAAAGAATATGATAAAATTTCAGACATCTCATCTTTATTGATTGCTAACAAGGTTTCTTACAAAATCAAAAGGGATGAAATTAATTTTTTTCTGGATGAAATAAAGAAATATGTCCAATAAGACTGATGACTTAAGAATTATAAATACTCAAGAGCTTGTTAGTCCAAGAGAGCTTATTGAGTCTATGTCTCCGTCCTCTGATGGTATAGAAACTATAATTAATGCCCGAGATGAAATATCCTCAATTTTAAATAAATCCAGTAAAAAATTTATAATTGTTGTAGGTCCATGTTCAATTCACGATATTGATGCTGCTAAAGAATATGCGACTAATCTAAAAAAATTAAACCAAAGTCTTTCAGATAATTGTTTGATAATCATGAGAGTTTATTTTGAAAAACCAAGAACAGTAGTAGGTTGGAAAGGCCTAATAAACGATCCAGATCTTGATGGATCATTTAAGATAAATAAAGGCATCAGGTTAGCTAGACAGTTACTAATAGATTTAGCAGAAATGAAAATACCATGTGGACATGAATTTTTAGATTTAGTCAGTCCTCAGTATGTCTCAGATCTAATAAGTTGGGGCGCTATTGGCGCAAGGACGACTGAGAGTCAAAGCCATCGCGAATTAGCATCTGGATTATCTTGCCCAGTTGGTTTTAAAAATGGAACTGATGGAAGTCTACAAATCGCGATAGACGCAATGAACGCAGCTAGACACTCTCATAGCTTTCTTTCTGTAACTAAAGAAGGTAAATCAGCTATTTTTAATACCTCAGGAAACATGGATTGTCACATAATACATCGTGGCGGTAATAATAAAGTTAATTATACATCAGAAGATGTTAAGGAATCTTCAAAAATACTTGTAGATAATGGCATGTTGCCTAATATTATGATTGATGCGAGTCATGCGAACAGTCACAAAAACTATAAGCTACAAGTCAATGTTGTTGAGGACGTGAGACAGCAATTATTATCTGGTGAAAAAAATATTATAGGATTAATGTTAGAAAGCAATCTTGTTGAGGGAAATCAAAAAATTGATGATAAAGAAAAAAGCTTAAATATGGACAAAGTATTACCGATTCTTGTATTGGTTGGAGTGAAACCGAAGACCTTATAACAAGCATTGATGAAACATTGCAAGCGATAAATGAAAATTAAGGTTTTAAATTCATCTCAAGCTAATTTTAATAGCAAACTATCTCAATTTGTATCTTTCAAACAAGCGAACTCATACCTTATAGAGCAAAATGTTCAAAAAATTTTAGATCATGTTGAAAGGTATGGCGATGTTGGATTACGTAAGTTTATTAAACAATATGATAAAACATCTTATAAAAAAATTTCTGATTCAGTAGTAACTAAAAAAGAAATAAATGCTGCATATTCATCTGTATCAAAAAAAACTCTGTCAAGTCTTAAACAGGCTATGCGTAATATTAAAAAATTCTCTAATAATCAAAAATTAAGAAGCTGGCATATCAATGTTAAGGGCTCCAAAATAGGTGAAAAAGTAGTACCTATTGAGAACGTGGGAATCTATGTGCCTGGCGGCAAAGCAAGTTATCCCTCTACAGTTCTAATGAATGCTATTCCAGCAAAGATTGCTGGCGTAAAAAATATTGTTATGACATGCCCTCCTATTAATGGAAAATTAAATCCACTAGTTTTAGTTGCAGCTGATTTATGTGGAGTTGATAAGATTTTCAAATTTGGTGGAGCACATGCTATTGCCGCGCTTGCTTTTGGCACAAAGACTATTCAAAGCAGTCGATAAAATCGTTGGACCTGGCAACATCTATGTTGCGACTGCTAAAAAGAAAGTTTTTGGTAAAGTTGGCATTGATAGTTTTGCTGGTCCATCAGAGGTGCTCATAATCGCAGATAAAAATACTAATCCAGAGCTAATTGCTACTGATATGTTTGCGCAAGCTGAGCATGATGAACTTGCTCAAGCAATTCTTTTGTCTACTAGTGATAAGTTAATCAATGATGTTAACAAACAGATTGATAAGTTATTAACTCATCAAACGAGAAAAGACATAATAAAAAAATCTCTTACCTCTAGAGGCCTTTTTATAAAAGCAAATACTATTCAAGAGTATAGTTGAGATAGCTGATAATATTGCTCCTGAGCATCTAGAAATATTTGGATATGAAAGATATAAATTAGAGGATAAAATAAGGAATGCAGGCGCAATCTTTATAGGAGAAAATAGTCCTGAAGTATTTGGAGATTATTGCGCAGGCCCAAACCATGTTTTGCCAACGAATGGTTCAGCTAAGTATGCCTCACCTCTAGGTGTTTATGATTTTCTAAAACGCACAAGTCTAATGAAGATATCAAAATCTCATTCAAAAGAATTAGCTGAAATAGCATCACAATTGGCAGACTGTGAAGGATTGTATTCACATTCAAATTCAGCAAAATTAAGAAAGTAACTATCTATTTATAGTTTTATGAGATTCAGGCATTTGGGCAACGTTTATTACCGTTTCTAAGACGCTTTCATTCCTTAAATGCTTAACAGTAATTTTCTGATTTACTTCAAGTGATGCAACAATTTTAACTACCTGTTTAATGTTTTTAATTTTCATATCATTAATACTAAGTATTATGTCTCTTGGCTTTAGTCCAGCTAGGTCTGCTGGTCCATTTTTAAGAACTTTTGTAATCATGACTCCATTTGGAGTATCGTAAGCAGATAAGCCAACATATCCTCTGACAACTTGACCATATTTAATTATCTGTTCAATAATGTTTTTCACTAAATTTGATGGGACAGCTAGACCAATCCCATCACTTCCTCCACCTAAAGATAGATTCATTGTATTTATTCCTATTAATTTTCCTGATGTGTTCACCATGGCGCCTCCTGAATTACCTGGATTAATTGCTGCATCAGATTGAAGAAACTCATCAAGGGGATTTTCAGTAATATGCCCACTATTTGTTCTAGAGATGATACCTTGAGTTAGTGTTTGACCTACACCAAAGGGATTTCCTATTGCTAAAACGATATCACCTATTTTTGCTTTTGATGAGTCTGAGAATATTATTGGTTCACCAATGTAATTGCTTTTTAGTAATGCAATGTCTGTTATAGCATCTGTACCAACAATGGTAGCTGGGAAAGATACATTATCAGATGTTATGATCTGAATCTGCCTAGCACCTCTAATAACATGCTCATTCGTTACAATATGACCTTGATCTGTAACAACAACACCTGACCCACGTCCGATATTTGTTTTGATTGTAACTACAGAATCTTTAACAGATGAGTATATGTGATTGAAGGAATCTTTAGATATACTGGCCATACTTGTTTCTGATTCAGTCACTTTAATTGACACAGGTTTCTTTAATGTGAATGAGTAAGCTATAAAACCAGCAAGTATTCCTATCACCACATATTTAGTAAGTTCTTTAAGCATAATCCAAATAAGTATGGTTAAAGTATATATTAGAGAATGATTATATGATATATTACTCCCAAAATTGTACTTCAAAAACATGGACGAAAATAAAGGTAATAAATCTCCAAACAGAAGAAAATTTCTCACAAATCTCACTAAGGTGATGGGCGGAGTCGGAGCAGTGTTTGCTGCTATTCCATTCTTATCAACAATGTCTCCTAGTGAAAAAACTAAAATGGCTGGTGCACCAGTAGAGATAGATTTAACGGGAATAAAACCAGGCGCTTTCAAGATTATAGAGTGGAGGGGGAAACCTGTTTGGGTAGTTCATCGTACACCAGAGATGCTAGCTAAAATTGAAAACCAAGTTGACTATTTAGCTGACTCTGAATCAACAGGTGAACATCAACCTCAATATGCTCAAAACAAATTTAGATCTATAAAACCTGAGTATTTAGTTTTACTCGGTGTATGCACACACTTGGGATGCTCTCCACTTTACAAACCAGGAGAAAATAAAGATCTAGGTCTAGAATGGAAGGGAGGTTTCTTCTGTCCATGTCATGGCTCAAAGTTTGATTTGTCAGGACGTGTACATAAAGGTATGCCCGCACCATACAATTTAGAAGTACCACCTTATTACTTTGCTAGTGAAACAAAACTTATTGTTGGGGAAGATAGCGCATCATGAGCAGATTAATCGCCTGGATAGACGAGAGGCTTCCTCTAACTAAGTTTGTAAAAAATCACTTATCAGAATATTACGCTCCTAAAAACTTTAATTTCTTTTATTTTTTTGGAAGCTTAGCCCTTTTCGTTTTTATTTTACAAATTATTACAGGAATTTTTCTTACAATTAACTATAAGCCCGATGCAGCATCTGCTTTTGCGTCAGTAGAATACATCATGAGAGATGTAGAGTGGGGCTGGTTAATAAGATATATGCATTCAACTGGAGCCTCATTTTTTTTCATAGTTATCTATCTACATATGTTGAGAGCGTTGATGTATGGATCGTACAAAAAGCCAAGAGAACTTCTATGGCTGTTTGGTATGTTTATTTTTGTTCTTCTGATGGCAGAAGCATTTATGGGATATCTGCTTCCATGGGGACAAATGTCATACTGGGGCGCTCAGGTTATAATCTCACTTTTTGGAGCAATACCATTTATTGGTGAGTCTCTTGCTCTTTGGATTCGTGGCGACTATGTTATTTCTGATGCGACCTTAAATAGATTTTTTGCATTCCATGTAATAGCACTACCTCTATTGCTGTTTGCAGTAATTTATCTACATATTGCAGCTTTGCATACTGTAGGTTCGAATAATCCAGATGGCATAGAAATTAAAGAAAATAAAAATAATGACGGCGTTCCAATTGATGGCATTCCATTTCATCCATATTACACTGTTAAAGACATCTTTGGTCTTGCAGTATTTCTTACTATATTTATGTTTGTTGTATTCTTCCTTCCTGAATTTGGAGGATTTTTTCTGGAAAAAGATAATTTCGTACCAGCAGATCCACTTAAAACTCCTGAACACATTGTTCCAGTTTGGTATTTTACGCCATTTTACGCAATACTAAGAGCAATACCAGATAAATTAGGAGGTGTCATTGCTATGGGCTTAGCAATTTTTGTTCTCTTCTTAATGCCCTGGCTAGATAGATGCAAAGTCAAATCAATAAGATACAGATCAACTACCTATAAAGTATTACTTGTATCATTTGTAGTGAGTTTTATAGGATTAGGCTATATAGGTATGAAAGCAGCAACTCCGACACTAACTCTACTTGGTAGACTATTTACTTTAGTTTATTTTGCATTTTTTGTTCTGCTTTATATAACAAGTAAAAATGAGAAAACTAAGCCAGTTCCCGACAGAGTAACAATGCATGATTAGATTTTGTCTTTATTTATTGCCTTTAATGTTAATTACTCAACTTGCTCACACAGCATCTGGAGGTGAGCTTAAGCCTGTATTTATAGATTTAGGAAATAAGGCATCATTACAGAGGGGAGCACAAATCTATTTTAATAATTGTGCCGGATGTCATACTCTTCAATATCATAGATACAGTAAATTTGTTGATGATTTAGGTATCAGCGAAGAGATGGTTAAGTCTAATCTTATACTAACAACTAATAAAGGTGAGAAAACAAAACTTGGATCGACTGTCCTAAATTCTGTAAATTCTGACTCAATTAAAGAAGTTTTTGGTGTTGTACCACCTGACCTAACTCTAACTGCAAGATCTCGTGGACCAGAGTGGATTTATACTTTTCTTACATCTTTTTATGAGGATGACACAAGACCGATGGGAGTGAATAATATTCTTTATCCAAATGTCAACATGCCTCATGTTCTTTGGTATAAAGAAGGTTTAAAGACACTAGACAGTAACAGCATGTTATCAGTCAAAATAAAAGGTGAACTCACGCAAAAGCAGTATGAGCAAGAAATTACAGATTTAGTAAACTTTTTAACCTATGTATCAGAACCTGCGCAACTTGAGAGATATTCAATAGGCTTGTGGGTAATGATATTCCTTGTCTTTTTTGTCTTTATTACTTATCTTCTTAAGATAGAATATTGGAGAGATGTTAAATAATGACATTGTTGGCTAATCGCAGATCTGCGATATTATTATTTTCTCTATCAAATTGTCTTGAGAGTCATAGAACTCGAATAGTAATAAAAGAAAAAGAGATATCTGCTGAAATACATGAGGTAGACCTAAGTAACATACCTGACGAAATTAAAATTCTTAGCCCATATGACCAATACCCATCTTTGGTTGACAGAGAATTAGTTCTTCAAAATTCGAGAGTAATTATTGAATATCTTGATGAAAGATTTCCGCATCCACCATTACTACCAGTCGATCCAATTTCTAGAGCTAAATTTAGGCTTGCATTATATGAAATAGAAAATCAATGGTATCCCGAATATATTAAATCTTATAATGATGAGCAATTGGACATTAAATTCATTGATAAGATTAAAAGTTATTTTTTAGAGATAGCTCCACTAATTAAAACAAACGGATTTTTTATGAGCGATGATTTTGGGCTAGTCGACGCAAGTTTAGCGCCTTTACTCTGGAGGCTTAAATCACTTGATTTTGATTTAGCTCAAAATAGCAAAATCATATCTGAATACTCTGAGAGAATATTTGAAAGAGAATCATTTCAGGAAAGTCTTACTGAATCTGAAAAAGAACTTTTTAATATTTAATTTCAACTCAGAAACCGGGATAATTATATTAGATAATATATTGCCTGTGATAAAGTTAGTTCATGCAAGGAAATTTATATTTAGTCTCAACTCCTATTGGTAATCTAGAAGACATCACATTAAGAGCTATCAATACATTAAAAGGTGTTGATGTAATTTTTGCAGAGAGCATAGAAAGGACTAAAAAATTACTGTCTCACTATGATATCGATAAGAAAGTATTTTCCTACAATAAAGATAACGAAAGTATAAAGGCTCAATCTATCATTAATTATCTAAAAAAAAATCATAATGTTGCATTAGTAACAGATGCCGGCACACCTTCAATTTCAGACCCTGGATTCTTCGTTCAATCAAATATAAGTAAGTCTACTAATGTAATACCAATCCCTGGAGCTTCGTCATTAAGTTGCGCACTATCTGTGTCTAGAATACCAATCAACTCGTTTATATTTCTTGGATTTTTGCCTAAAAAGTCATCAGACAGGAAAAGTAAACTAATAAGTTTATATCCAAATAAACTCCCTCTAGTTTTATTTGAGAGTAAACATAGAGTAATAGATCTTTTAAATGATGTGAAAGAAATTTATGACAATGTAACTATCGGGATTTTTAGAGAGTTAACTAAAATCCATGAATCTATTATACACGGCAATATTGACGAAATAATTGATTTTTTTGGGAATAATGCGCCTAAAGGTGAGTTTGTAATTATAATTGGCCCAGGTAAGAACATTAAATCGACTAGTCACTATCACCAGGCAATTATAAAATTAATTTCTAAAAAGTTATCTAATAAGGATATTGTGGAGGTTATAAAGTTGTTTTCGACAGATTCTAAAAAGGAAATCTATAAAAACGTATTATCTATTAGACAAGAGTAGGTGTTTTATCGTATCATTTAGTTTTAGTGAAACTTACTAAAAACAATCCAAGATGTCTCAATTAGAGGCATCTTTTTTTTTTTATTTAAAACAAGGATAAGTCTTTGAAACGAGCAGCTATATTAACTGATGATGGTACTGTAATAGCAGCTCAATCCATTGGTAGCGATGAAATTACTGTCGGAGAAATTGTTTTTAATACTTCGATGACTGGTTATCAAGAAATGATTACCGATCCTTCTTACAACAGTCAAATCATCACTTTCACTAATCCACATATTGGAAACACAGGAACCAACTATCATGACCAAGAATCCGATAAGGATGGATGTTCTGGAGTCATTCTTCGCAACTACCCAACTCTGGACAGTAGCTGGCGAAAAGAAAAAAGTTTAATAGATTTTTTACGTGATAGAAATATTGCTGCCTTGTGTTCAGTAGACACAAGACATTTGACATCACTTTTGAGAAAAAAAGGATCCCTAAACGGATGCCTTGTTCCCAACATCGAGAAACTTGATGAGGCAAAAAAATTATTATCTGACTTTTCTGGTCTAGATGGCTTAGATTTAGCTAAAGTTGTGAGCACTCAAAATACATATGAATGGAAAGAGGGTACACATGATCTTATTCTAAATAAAAAAAGAAATAATATTAAAAAGAGGTTTCATGTTTACGCATATGATTTTGGAATAAAGAAAAATATTTTGAGAATTTTGTATGATTTGGGCTGTGACATTACGGTCTTACCTGCTAATTATCCTTTTGCGGATCTAGAAAATAAAAACCCCGATGGCATCTTTTTATCCAATGGCCCTGGAGATCCTTCGGCATGTAGTTATGCAATTGAAAATATTAAAAAAATTATTTCATCAAAAATACCAGTATTTGGAATATGTTTAGGCTTTCAATTATTATGTTTAGCATCAGGTGCTAAGACCTACAAAATGAAATTTGGTCATCATGGAGCTAATCATCCTGTAATTGATACAGAAACAAGGAAAGTTTCAATTACTAGTCAAAATCATGGTTTTGCTGTTGAACTATCATCATTAACGGATAATCATAAAATTACACATAAGTCTCTATTCGATGATTCATTGCAAGGAATCGAATTATTGGATTCTCCGGCTTATGGTTTTCAAGGACATCCTGAAGCAAGCCCGGGACCTCAAGACATCTATTATTTATTCGAAAAATTTATTACATCTATGACGAACAGAAATGCCTAAAAATAATGATATCAAAAGTGTTTTAGTGATTGGAGCTGGCCCAATCATAATTGGGCAAGCATGTGAATTTGATTATTCAGGAGTTCAAGCATGTAAAGCTCTAAAAGAAGAAGGTATCAAAACAATTCTTGTAAATTCAAACCCGGCAACTATCATGACTGACCCAGAAATGGCAGACAGAATATATATTGAACCTATCCACTGGAGAAATATTGAGAAGATTATAGCGGCTGAGAAACCTGATGCAATTTTACCAACTATGGGAGGACAAACAGCATTAAATACTACACTTGATCTTAATAGACATAAAATTCTCCAAAAATATGATGTCCGAATTATTGGAGCGAGTATAAATTCAATAGACATGGCTGAAGATAGAGAGTTATTCAAACAAGCCATGGATGACATAGGTCTTGAGACACCTAGAGCAAAGGTTGCTAAAGATTTCAATCAAGCGTTAGATATTCAGAAAGATATAGGATATCCAATAATTATAAGACCGTCTTTTACATTAGGTGGAACTGGAGGAGGTATTGCCTACAATAAACAAGATTTTGAGAAAATTGTAAAAAGAGGGCTAGACCTTTCTCCAACAAGTGAAGTATTACTTGAAGAATCTGTCATAGGATGGAAAGAATTTGAGATGGAGGTAGTAAGAGACAAAAATGATAACTGCATCATAATTTGTTCAATTGAAAATTTTGATCCTATGGGTGTACATACGGGTGATTCAATCACTGTTGCGCCAGCTCAAACTTTAACAGACAAGGAATATCAAAATCTAAGAAATCAATCTATCCAAGTCCTCAGAAAAATTGGAGTAGATACCGGAGGCTCTAATGTCCAATTTGCTGTAAATCCAAGCAATGGTAAAATTTATGTAATAGAGATGAATCCAAGAGTATCAAGGTCTTCAGCTCTAGCATCTAAGGCTACTGGGTTTCCAATTGCAAAAGTTGCTGCAAAGTTAGCTATTGGTTATACGCTTGATGAACTTAGAAATGAAATTACAGGAGACATAATTCCATCATCTTTTGAACCATCCATAGACTATATTGTTACAAAAATACCACGATTTGCGTTTGAAAAATTTAAAGAAGCTGATGCTCATTTAACAACACAAATGAAATCCGTTGGTGAAGTAATGGCGATAGGAGGAAATTTCAAAGAATCTTTACAAAAAGCATTAAGAGGCTTGGAAATAGGTATAGATGGTTTTTCAGAAATAAAGTTTGATGAGTCACTATCTCCAAAAGAAAGACAAGATTTAATCGTAAAAGAAATTTCTACCCCATCTTCAAACAGAATACTTTATATCGCTCAAGCATTTAGAGAAGGAATGTCAATGGAATCAATTTTTAATTTATGTTTTATAGATATTTGGTTTCTGTCCCAAATAAAAGAAATAGTTGATTCTGAGACAACAATCAAAGGTAAGTCACTTGTATCAATTAAACCTCTACTAAAAAAATTAAAATCAGATGGTTTTTCTGACAAAATGTTAGCTCATTTACTTAAAGTTAAAGAAATTGAAATACGTAATTTTAGGAAAAATGAATCAATACATCCTGTTTTTAAACGTATCGACACTTGTGCTGCTGAATTTGAATCTTCTACTGCATATATGTATTCAACCTATTCTGATTTTTGTGAGGCTAATCCAACGAACAATAAGAAGGTTATGATACTTGGAGGCGGACCAAATAGAATAGGACAAGGAATAGAATTTGATTATTGTTGTGTTCATGCATCGATGGCTCTCAGACAAGCTGGGTATGAAACAATTATGATCAATTGTAATCCTGAAACTGTATCAACTGATTATGACACCTCCGATAGGCTATATTTTGAGCCGTTGACCGTAGAAGATGTTATGTCCGTAATAGATATAGAAAAACCGTGGGGCGTAATTGTTCAATACGGTGGACAAACACCACTTAAACTTGCAGATGAACTTGAGAAATGTGGAGTAAATATAATAGGTACCTCTCCAGACTCCATTGATTTAGCAGAAGATAGGGAGAGATTTAAGCAACTAATTGAATCTCTAAAGCTTAAACAGCCGCTTAATGATACTGTAACAACAATTTCGCAAGCAAAGAATTCAGCAGAAAAAATTGGTTATCCAATTGTTGTTAGACCTTCATATGTTCTTGGTGGTAGGGCCATGGAAATAGTTACGAATACTGCAGATCTGGAAAAGTATATGAAAGAGGCAGTTGATGTATCTGATGACTCTCCGATTCTTCTCGATAAATTTCTGAATGATGCTATCGAAGTTGATATTGATTTAATATGTGATGGAGAAGATGTTTATATTGCTGGAATAATGGAGCATATTGAAGAAGCAGGGATTCATTCAGGCGATTCAGGTTGCTCACTACCTCCATATACTTTAAATCAAAGCACTGTTGATCAGTTAAGAGAGAGGCTTCTCGTTTAGCTTTAGCATTAAATGTAGTTGGATTAATGAATGCGCAATTTGCAATTAAAGGAGATGAAATATTTTTACTTGAAGCTAATCCAAGAGCATCAAGAACAGCACCATTTGTCTCAAAAGCAATCGGCCTGCAGCTCGCTAAACTAGGAGCTCTAGTAATGTCTGGAATTAAGATAAAAGATTTAAACTTACCTAATCTTAAAAACGAAACTTACTTTTCTGTAAAAGAGGCTGTTTTTCCATTTAGTAAGTTTCCTGAGGTAGATGTATTACTTGGGCCTGAAATGAAATCAACAGGTGAAGTTATGGGATTTGGAAAGACATTTGGCGAGGCATATTTTAAAGCTCAGAGGGCTGCTGGTGTGATACTTCCCAAAACTGGGAATGTTTTTATAAGCGTAAGAGATCATGATAAAAAACCCATTTGTGATGTTGCATCTGAATTAATTAGTATGGGGTTTAAGATTTTTGCAACCTCTGGAACCTTTAATCATCTCATTGAGTCAGGTGTTGATTGTACTAGAATTAATAAAGTTAAAGACGGACACCCACACATTGTTGATATGATAAAAAACAATGAAGTACATTTGATTATTAATACAACAGAAGGGGCAAGATCTATTAAAGACTCATTTTCAATTAGAAAAGAAGCACAAAATCATAAGATATCTCTAACGACTACCGTGTCAGGTGCTAAAGCTTTTTGTAAAGCGATTAAATTCATAGATGACTTTGGAGTTCAAGATCTCAAAGAGAGACATAAGTCGTTGTCATAAATATTAAGACTTAAAAGTATTATGATCTAATTTATCTTCTGATGAAGCTACTATACAGCTTATACATAGATCTCCGCTTACGTTAACCGATGTTCTCATCATATCCAAAAGCCTGTCTACCCCTAGCAGAAGCGTAATACCTTCTAGAGGTATACCAATTTGAGTAAAAATCACTGTAAGCATTATTATTCCAGCGCTTGGAATTCCTGCCGTTCCAATTGATGCAATTGTTGCAGTTATTACGATAATAAGTATTTCATTTATACCAAGATCAATACCATACAAGCTTGCAAGAAAGAAAGTCGCGCAGCCTTGCATTATAGCAGTCCCGTCCATATTAATAGTTGCACCTAATGGGATACTAAATGTGCTTATTGATGTATCTACACCACATTTCTCGTTAGCGGTCTTCAATGTAAATGGGATTGATGCACTGCTACTTGATGTACTGAATGTAAACACCAGAACATCTTTAATGTTCCGATAAAATATTAATGGATCAAGACTCGTGAAAATTTTCAGTAGAAGTGAAAATGTAATAAAAAAATGAAGTATTAGTGCGGCAACAACAGTCAAAAAATATCCCATTAAAGGCATGAGAGTATCTAGACCTTGCGTTGCAAATGTTTTTGATAAGATACAAAAAACCGCTAATGGAGTAAACGATATTATTATCTTAACAAGTTCATTGATAACCTCATTAAATTCATGAACATATTTTATGAAGGTTTTTATTTTTTCTTTTATTCTTGATGCAGATATTCCAATTAAGATTGAAAAAATTAATAAATGAATAATATTTCCATCAACCATTGATTTAAAAATATTACTAGGGAAAAAATTATTTTCACTTTGTATATCTTTTACATTAATTTCACTATTTAAATCCGTTACTAGAACAGGCTCATATGATATTAGTGAGGCAAACAATAAGCCTAGTGATATAGCAATGATTGTAGTAACTAGGTACAAAGATATTGTTTTAATTCCTAATCTTGAAATTGAAACATCTTCAGATAACGACACTATTCCACAAACAATAGAGAAGAATATCAGAGGTATTATGATTAATTTTAGTGCCGAGAGAAATAAATGAGACACTAGATCGAGACCATTAATTATAATTGAATGAGTACTAGATTGACTTACATCTATCATATTTATAAGTACACCAAAAATAATACCTAAAATCATTGATACAATGATTTTTTTAGTAAATGACATTAATTATTTGAAATAGAATCTAGCGCAGCTTGGTAGTTTGGTTCGTTAGCGATCTCTGATACCAATTCTGAGTGAAGAATTTTATTATCTTTTGATATCGTTACAACAGCTCTTGTTGTAATGCCTGAGAGAGGCCCATCAACAAGAAGAACGCCATAGTCTTTTGCAAAACTACGTGTTCGCATCATGGACACTGGAACAACATTATTCAACGATTCAGCTGTACAAAAACGCTTCATTGCAAATGGCAAATCACTTGATACTATCAACATAACAGTGTCATTCAGTTGATTAACCTTCTCATTAAAGACTAGTGTAGATTTTTGGCATACTGGGGTATCTAAACTTGGAACAATACTTAGAATTTTATTTTTACCTTCAAAATTCGATAAACTAATATCATTAAGATCAGAATCAACTAATGTAAAATCTGGCGCTGATGTACCCACGCTAACAATATCGGAATTAGTATTAACTTCATTACCTTTCAATGTTACTTTAGCCATGTTGTAAGGTTATAACGTAATGGTGAAAAAGAAAAGTACAAAAACTTGGATAAATAAACATTCAAAAGATAAATATGTAAAACTATCTCAATCTGAAGGTTATAGGTCGAGAGCTTTCCACAAACTTTTTGAAATTGACAATAAATTTAAAATTATAAATTCGTGCCATAATATACTTGATCTTGGTTCTGCTCCAGGTTCTTGGTCAGAGTACATATCTAAGAATTATGATAAAAAAAATATTGTTGCCATAGATATGCTAGAGATGAAGCCCATAAATAACGTAAATTTTATACGTGGCGATATAAATGAACCCTGTAGCAGAGAACAAATCAATAAATTAATCACTAGGGCAGACCTTGTTTTATCAGATATAGCCCCTAACATTACAGGTATAGAAGATATTGATCAGGCAAATTTTGTTGAAATATTTGAGTCAATACTTGAAATATGCTCGATTCTTCTTAAGAAAAAAGGGATTTTAGTTATGAAGTTTTTTAATGGATCATCTTATGACATGGTAAGAAATAAGCTAGGAGGCTCATTTAATAAGGTAAATTCATTCAAGCCAGAATCATCAAGAAGCAAAAGTAATGAAATATTCTTCATTTGTAATGGATTTAAAGACTGATATGATTGAAATTATTAATTAACAATGTCAAACTTAGAATGATTCTAAAGTAGGGAGTATTATGGGAGACCTAGTAAAAAATTTAGTTATATGGACGATAATCGCTGTAGTGATCATGTCACTGTTTACAGGCGTAGGTGGAAGAAATACAGCTTCACAAGAATATAACTACACTGATTTTATGCAGCAAGTCCAAACTGGACAAGTTGAAGAAGTAACAATTTCCGGGAGAGAAATATCAGGTTCTTTTAAGTCAGGTGAAACTTTTATGACATACAGCCCTGAGACTGATAACTCAGCGCTTATTGGTGAGCTTTTAAAAGGTAAAGTAAGGATAAGCGGCAAAGCACCAGAAAAACAATCATTTTTAGCACAGATTTTTATTCACTGGTTCCCATTCCTTCTATTAATAGGTGTGTGGATATTTTTCATGCGTCAAATGCAAGGTGGTGCCGGTGGTAGAGGAGCAATGTCCTTTGGTAAAAGTAAAGCAAAAATGCAAACAGAAGATCAAGTCAAAGTAACTTTTAAGGACGTAGCTGGAGTTGAAGAAGCAAAAGAAGAAGTTAAGGAGTTGGTAGATTTTCTAAGAGATCCTGCTAAGTTTCAAAATCTAGGCGGTAATATACCAAGAGGCGTTTTAATGTCAGGTTCACCTGGTACCGGTAAAACACTTCTTGCTAGAGCAATCGCAGGTGAAGCTAAAGTTCCTTTTTTCACTATTTCTGGATCAGATTTCGTAGAGATGTTTGTTGGTGTTGGAGCATCCAGAGTTAGAGATATGTTTGAACAAGCTAAAAAACATGCTCCATGCATAATCTTTATTGATGAAATAGATGCTGTCGGAAGACACAGAGGCGCAGGTTTAGGTGGAGGTCATGATGAACGTGAACAAACTTTGAATCAGCTTCTTGTTGAAATGGACGGGTTTGAAGGAAATGAGGGAGTTATTGTTATTGCGGCAACTAACCGACCTGATGTACTTGATCCTGCACTTCTAAGACCTGGAAGATTTGATAGACAAGTTACAGTACCTCTTCCTGATATACGTGGCAGAGAGCAAATTCTTAAAGTTCACATGAGAAAAACACCAATTGCAAATGATGTTAACCCTAAAATACTTGCAAGAGGTACACCAGGATTCTCTGGTGCTGACTTAGCAAATTTGGTTAACGAAGCAGCTTTATTTGCTGCAAGAGCAAATAAAAAAATCGTTGATATGGATGATTTCGAAAAAGCTAAAGACAAAATTCTCATGGGCGGAGAACGCAAATCAATGGTTATGAATGATGATGAGAAAAAACTTACAGCTTATCATGAAGCAGGACATGCAATTGTTGGAAGGCTCGTACCTGACCATGACCCAGTATACAAAGTAAGTATTATTCCTAGAGGAAGAGCCCTTGGCGTGACGATGTTTCTGCCAGAGGAGGACAGATACAGTAATAGCAGGCAACGTATCAATAGCATGATTGCTGCTCTGTTCGGAGGGCGTGTCGCAGAAGAAGTTATATTTGGTGATGACGCTGTGACCACAGGAGCCTCCAATGACATTGAGAGAGCCACTGACTTAGCTCGTAATATGGTCACGAAATGGGGTCTTTCTGATAAAATGGGCCCGCTTGCTTACGGAGAGGAACAACAAGAAGTTTTTCTAGGAAAATCAGCATCTCAAAATAACAAAAATATATCTAATGAAACTGTTAGTTCGATTGATACTGAAATCAGGAAAATTATTGATACTCAGTACACTAGAGCTACTAAACTTATCAAAGACAATTTAGATAAGATGCACCTAATGGCTGATGCTCTCATGAAATATGAGACTATCGATGTCGAACAAATTGATCAGATAATGGAAGGCAAAGTTCCAGATGCACCCGATAGTTGGTCAGATGATGATAACAGCTCTTCTGGCAAGCCATCTGACGTGGCATCAAAAGACAGCCCTTCAGCATCCCCAGCATCATAAGACAATAAAAAGAGTTCGTGCTAGTATATAAAAATTATTACTAGCATGGACATATTATTTGCTACATCTTTGGAATAAAAGATTCATCTATAGCGCTCTAAAAAGAGTTACTGATAAATCAGGAGCGCGCCATTACAGTCTTGATGGAAACAAAGTTCCATCTGTAACTACTATTCTAGAAAAAACAAAAGCACAAAAAGATATTGATTCATTAAACGCATGGAGGGATAGAGTGGGACAAGTTGAGGAAACACGAATTATAAATGAGTCAACATCAAGGGGCGATAAGATGCATAAGAACTTAGAGGATGCCCTTCATGGAAAACAGTCTTTGAATTTTGAATTTTCAGATGATATTGAAAAAAAAATGTCTGATACAATCATTAGTCATGCTCTTGAAAAGAAGTTAAACGAAATTTGGGGTTGTGAAATTCCCTTATTTTATCCAGACTCACACGCTGGAACAACCGATCTATGTGGGGTGTATGATAATTGTGAATCTATCATTGATTTTAAGTCATCAAAAAAAATGAAAAAAAGGGAATGGATTAGTGATTACTTTCTTCAAACATCTGCATATGCGCTTGCTCATAACTTGCAGCATAATACAAAAATACAACAAGGGGTTATACTAATGTGTACGCCTAATTTAGAGTTTCAAGAGTTTATAATTAAAGATAATGAATTCTTATGGTATCAAAAGAAATTTAAAGAAAGAGTAGATAAATATAAAGAAAAATTTAAAGGTGAAAATGAATAACATTGAAATAATGGGAGTTTTAAATATTACAGAAAATTCATTTTATGATGGTGGAAAGTTTAATGACTTAAAAAAATCAATTAAACACGCATCAAATATGATTAGTGACGGAGCTGATATCATAGACATTGGCGCTGAATCATCCAAACCTGGCTCAGAACCAGTTTCCCCCTCTTTGCAAATAAAAAAAATTGAACCAGTTGTCGAAGCTATTCGAGAAATATCTAATATACCCATATCAATAGATACTAGAAGCTCTGAGGTAATTAAGAAGCTAACTAAGTATAATATCAATATAGTTAATGATATCTCTTCTCTAGAGGATGAAGATTTATATGATGTAATAAAAGAGAATCAGCTATATGTTTCTCTAATGCATATGCAAGGTACACCAAAAAATATGCAGGATAATCCAAAGTATGACAACCTTATAGACGACATATATCATTATTTAGAGGGAAAAGTGAAGAGGTGTTTAGATTATGAGATTCCTAGAAAAAAAATAATTATCGATCCTGGTTTCGGTTTTGGTAAAACACTTAATCATAATTATATACTCTTAAATAATTTAGCAAAATTCTCAAAAATAGGCTGCAGAATTTTATCGGGTATTTCTCGCAAAAGCATGATTGGAAATGTTATAAATAAACCCGCATCTGAAAGACTATATGGTTCACTTGCTGCAACAATAATAGCAATTAAAAATGGAGCCTCAATTTTAAGAGTACATGACGTTAAAGAAACAAAAATGCTATTGAATTTTATTGATCTTATACCATCTGAATTATGAATCTATTCGGAACAGATGGAATAAGAGGTAAGTATGGAAATTATCCGTTAGATGATTCATTTATACAAAAAATTGGTTTTGCTTTATCTAAGTTTTTCAACGGAAATATCAAAAGAATAGTAATTTGTCAGGACGGCAGAGAATCATCACTTCAAATTATTACCAAACTACTTGAGGGTATATTATCTGATAGACAATATGAAATAAAATACTTAGGTATTTTCCCTACACCCTCAATACCCATTATATTATCTGAGAATGATAAAAGAGATACCGTAGGAATAATCATCACAGCATCTCATAATCCTTATACGGATAATGGTATCAAAATATTTAATGGTAATGGCTTAAAATTATCGCAAGCTGAAGAGCTTCAAGTTGAAAAAAATACCTGAAACTATTAGCATTAATCCAGACATAAGCATTCAAATGGTTCAAGATGATTCATACAGAGATATTTATTCAAATAAAATAACAGAAATATTTAATTCTAAAAAAAAATCTTCTCATAAATTAAATATTGCTGTTGATTGTGCAAACGGAGCAATGTCTGAAGTGATATCGACCATAAATTTTACAAATAATATTAATATCAATATTTTCAATAATTCACCAAATGGTTCAAATATTAATGATAAATGCGGTGCTGTCTGTCCTGAACAGTTATCAGAAATAGTCTCTAATCATAATAAAAATAATGAGAACACTCTTATAGATTTTGGCATTTGCTTTGATGGAGATGGAGATCGTGCTGTTATTATTAATTCTGTAGGGGAAATACTTGATGGAGACGATCTACTATATTTATTCGCAATATACTCAAATGATATAAAAAAAGTTGTTGGAACAGTTATGACAAATTTCGGTATAAGAAAAAATCTTAGTTTGAATGGTATTAAGTTTGTTGAGACTGATGTTGGCGATAAAAATGTTCTTGAGGCTGTAAAGAAAAATAATTGTTTAATTGGTACTGAATCATCAGGACATATAGTGCGTAACGACATTATTCAAATTCCTATTGGTGATGCACTTGTTACCTTGATAAAATTCATACATCTGTTGTATGACATAGATAAAAATATTTATGAGGTATACCCAAAGAGCTTAAAAGTACCATCTATGTTAATTAATGTTGAGACATCATCACCAGATATATTAATTAACAATAATAAATCAAAATTTACTAAAGTAGAAAAAATTTTACAAAAAGATGGTAGAATTCTTGTTAGAAAATCTGGAACACAATCAATGATACGTATTTTAATAGAACATGAATCTGAAGATCTTCTTCAAGAAGCTAAAAAAGTAATTGATACATTATCATAATGGCAAAGAAAATCATCGCAGGTAACTGGAAGCAAAACGGTACTCTAAAGAGTTCTATTAGTCTAACGAAAAGCATAACGAGCGCAGTACAAAAAAATCAATATAGCGCTGACATTATAATTTTCCCTCCAAGTGTATACTTATCAGAAGTAAATGAATTGCTTGGTAAAAAGAAAGTTCAAATTGGTTCCCAGAATGTTTCAGAATTTAATAATGGAGCATATACTGGCGAAATATCTTCCTCAATGCTTAAAGACTTAAAAATAAAATATTGTCTAGTCGGTCACTCTGAAAGAAGACATGTCCTGAATGAGGATGAAATTACATTATCAAATAAGGTGTCTAGGCTGTATGAAAAAAATATAAAAATAATATATTGTATTGGAGAGACCCTCAATCAATATAAAAATAAAAAAACTAAAATTATTTTAAAGAATCAAATTAAGCATCTATTTAAGGAGAACGGAAATAGAATTAAAAATTCTCCTAATAATTTAATTATTGCTTATGAACCTGTTTGGGCTATAGGCAGCGGCTTGGTACCTACACAAGAAGAATTGACATTAATTTTTAATTACATAAGAGAAACGATAAATCAATTTAATAAAAAGTATTCGTCTATCAAAATATTGTATGGAGGTAGCGTAACTCCTGATAATGCTTCCACTTTGATGACTACACAATACATGGATGGACTTTTAATTGGTGGTGCATCACTTATGCCTAAAAAATTTATTGATATTTGTTCCACAATCTGAGATAAATACACAATGCAAACAGCGCTACTAACAATTCATATTATTCTTGCAGTGATACTAATCGTTTTAGTTCTCATACAGCAAGGTAAAGGTGCTGATGCAGGTGCTGCATTTGGATCTGGCGCATCATCGACTGTTTTTGGGGCACGTGGGAACGCGACTTTCCTTAATAAACTTACTACTGCAATTGCTCTTAGCTTTTTTGTAACTAGTTTAAGCCTGGCCTATATCTCATCTAATAAAAGCCAAGGCTCTAAAAGTCTAATTACAGAACCAACTGAAGATAAAGTAATTGATGAGCAAGAAAAATTCGATAAACCATAAGCCGATGTGGTGGAATTGGTAGACACGCTGTCTTGAGGGGGCAGTGGCGAGAGTCGTGCCGGTTCGAGTCCGGCCATCGGCAAAATCTATGGGCTTACCCACACATCATCTTCTTTAATACTGAAGAATAAGTTTGCTCTTCTGTGCCCTTCTCTTTTAAGATATAACCAATCTATTTTTTTAATATCTATATCAATAACACTAAACGCAATACTCTCCTTCTCTTTAATTTCTGTTACATATTTATCGTAATTACTAAGCACAGTTCCTGGGTTTGGTTCTTGAAAGTAACATTCTTTTGACATGTCACTCATTCTATTCCATGAATGAGATGATCTGCCATTTTCATGATTTATACATGCATGACCAAAAATTCTTATTTGGATTTTTTTTGATTTGCTGTAAAAAACACAACAAACATTTGGATTAGTTTTTAATTGCTCAATTTTTTCTGCGTGAATATTTGAATGAAAGGTTAGAATACCATTATCAGAATTATATCCTCTAAGCACTACTGTTCTGCCGGAAGGGTAATCTCCAGAAGTACATAACGTAAAAGTCCTAAAATCTGATTTTCTATTTTTTACCCCATCAGAAAGGAGGTAATTTATATTATCTCTGACTTTTTCTAGTGTATTTAAGGTATTTTCTGAGTCCATTGATTAATATAATGCATATTAGTAATTCATTATATATAGGATATAATAAGACATGATTAATGAATACCTGCCTATACTAATTTTTTTGGCATTAGCAATTTTATTTGGAACCGTTATGTTGTCTGCAGGATTTTTTTTCGGTGGTAGCAATCCTGACGACGAGAAGAACTCCCCTTATGAATGTGGATTTGAGCCATTCGATGACTCTCGCATGAAATTTGATGTTAGGTTTTATCTTGTTGCTATTCTTTTTATTATTTTTGACTTGGAAATAGCATTTCTATTTCCATGGGCAGTTGTACTAGATCATATAGGTATGGAAGGATATGTTGCAATGGGTATATTTATTTTCATACTTTTAATTGGATTTATTTATGAATGGAAAAAAGGAGCTCTTGAGTGGGATTAGAAAATATACAAAGAGATGGTTTTGTTCTTGCAGACTCTGATAGTCTTTTTGATTGGGCAAGAACTGGTTCACTTTGGCCAATGACATTTGGCCTAGCATGTTGCGCTGTCGAGATGATGCATGCAGGCGCGTCTCGATATGATTTAGATAGATTTGGAATGCTTTTTAGACCAAGCCCAAGACAATCTGACGTAATGATAGTTGCAGGCACATTAGTAAATAAAATGGCTCCTGCTTTAAGAAAAGTTTACGACCAGATGGCTGATCCTAAATGGGTTATATCAATGGGATCATGTGCTAATGGCGGAGGGTATTATCATTATTCATATTCTGTAGTCAGGGGCTGCGATAGAATTGTTCCAGTAGATGTATATGTTCCCGGTTGCCCGCCAACGGCTGAAGCATTATTGTATGGAATACTTCAACTTCAAAACAAAATAAGAAACAAGAATAGAATTTCAGTTAAATAACTATGCAAGAAATTAAAAAGCTCATAGAAGAGCATGTTATTGACTATCAACAACTTGATATCATCACATGTACAGTAACAGTCGCAAATTTAAGAAAAGTTTTAAAGATTCTTAAAGAAGATATAAATACACAATTTACTCAGCTTGTAGATCTATGTGCCGTTGACTATATTGAGTACGGTATATCAGAATGGCAAACACGAGAAGCTACAAATACTGGTTACAATAGAGGAATTAATCCAACTTCACATAGCAGAATTGATATAGCCGATGACACAGATGAAGATGAGTACAATTTGTGCGTTGTATATCATTTGTTATCACTTAATAAAAATCTAAGACTACGAGTTAAATGTTTTTTAGAGAAAGATTCTCTAATAATACCGTCTGTAACAGATTTATTTGCATCAGCTGATTGGTACGAGAGAGAGGCTTATGATCTTTATGGTGTACTTTTTGACGGACATGATGATTTAAGAAGAATTCTCACGGATTATGGTTTTGTAGGCCATCCATTTAGAAAAAAATTCCCATTAACGGGATATACACAAGTTAAATATGACCCGGAAAAGAAACAAGTAGTAAATGAGCCAGTTGATATTAAAGCAAGAACACTTGTTCCAAAAGTTATAAGGAAAAACGATGAGTGATTATAAAAATTTCACTATGAATTTCGGTCCTCAGCATCCAGCTGCTCATGGTGTTTTGAGATTAATTTTAGAAATGGACGGCGAGGTCATTCGTAGCGCAGATCCTCATATAGGTTTATTGCATCGCGCAACAGAGAAGTTAGCTGAATCAAAACCGTACAACCAAAGCATCGGCTATATGGATAGACTGGATTATGTCTCAATGATGTGTAATGAACATGCTTATGTTCTTGCAATTGAAGATATCATGAAGCTTGATATACCTGAAAGAGCTAAATACATAAGAGTAATGTTTGATGAAATTACTCGAATTCTAAATCATCTTCTATGGTTGGGTGCTCACGCTCTTGATATTGGAGCAATGTCTGTATTTCTCTATGCTTTCAGAGAAAGAGAGGATTTAATGGATTGTTATGAAGCAGTTTCTGGTACTAGAATGCATGCAACTTACTATAGACCGGGAGGTGTCGCTAAGGACCTGCCTAAAACTATGCCGAAGTTCATGACTAACAAAAATCAAAATCTTGACCAAATCAAAAGTCTTAATTACAACAGAGAAGGCACTCTTCTTGATTTTATAGATAGTTTCGTGGATAGATTTCCACAAAATGTTGATGAATATGAGAACTTATTAACAGAAAATAGAATATGGAAGCAGAGAACAGTCGGCATTGGGGTTGTATCGCCTGAGAGAGCCATTGATCTTGGCTTCACTGGACCTATGCTAAGAGGTTCAGGCGTTGAATGGGATTTGAGAAAAAAACAACCTTATGAAATCTATAAGAATCTTAAATTTGATATACCCATAGGTACTGAAGGTGACACATATGATAGATACTTAGTGAGAATACAAGAAATGAGAGAGTCTGCGAAAATTATAAAACAATGCTGTGATTGGTTAAAAAATGATGATGGAGATTTCATATCTTCTAATTCAAAAATTGCTCCACCAGATAGAGATGAAATGAAAGACAGCATGGAATCATTGATACATCACTTTAAATTATTTAGTGAGGGATATTGTTTACCAGCTGGTGAAACTTATTCATGTGTTGAAGCACCAAAGGGAGAATTTGGTGTCTATATGATTTCTGATGGTGCTAATAAACCTTATAGGTTAAAAATAAGAGCACCAGGTTTTCCTCATCTTGCTGCTTTAAATGAAATGTCCAAAGGCCACATGTTATCCGATGTTGTGACTATCATTGGAACACAGGATATAGTGTTTGGAGAAATAGATAGATGATTAATAAAAATATTTTAGATAATCAGGTTCAAGAAGAGATCAACCAGGTAATATCAAAATTTCCTGTAACTCAAAAAAAGTCACCAATTATAGAATCTTTATTAATTATTCAGCATCATAATAATGGATATCTAACTGATGAATTGATTGAAGAGTTAGCAAAGTATTTAGATGTTCAGAAAATTGATGTTTATGAAGTCGCAACTTTCTATTCTATGTTCAACCTTAAACCTGTTGGAAAGAATGTTATTTCTGTATGTACCAATGTTTCATGCATGTTAAGAAAATCAGATGATATAGTTGATTATTTAGAAAAAAAATTAAAAATTAAATTAGGTGAATCAACTAAAGATAATAAATTTTATTTAAAAAATGAGATGGAGTGTCTTGCGGCATGTAATGGAGCTCCGATGATGCAAGTAAATCATATTAATTATGAGAATCTTACTTATGAAAAAATTGATAAAATTATAGATGGCATTAAAGATGATTAAGGTTTGTACCGAAACATTTGATCAATCACAACCATCCAGCATAGATACCTATCTAAAGCTTGGAGGCTATTCAGCATGGAAGAAAATAATTAATGACAAGATTTCAAAATCTGAAATCATAAAAACTATTAAAGATGCTGAATTAAAAGGTAAAGGAGGCGCTGGATTTTTAACTGGATTAAAATGGTCTTTTATTGTTCCAGCTAACACACAAAAATATCTTGTTTGTAATTCAGATGAGAGCGAACCAGGAACATGTAAAGATAGAGATCTTCTTAGGTACAATCCTCACTCAATTATCGAAGGAATGCTAATTACATGTTATGCAATAGGAGCTTCTATTGGATATAACTATTTGCGTGGTGAATTCATTGGTGATCAGTGGAAAGTTATTAATTTGGCAATTAAAGATGCATACAATGCTGGTTTGGTAGGTAAAAATATTCTTAGCTCAGGTGTATCTATTGATTTAATCCCGCTTATTGGAGCAGGCGCCTATATTGTAGGTGAGGAAACCGCTATGCTCGAATCAATAGAAGGTAAAAGAGGTATGCCTAGAATCAAACCTCCATTTCCTGCCGTAGAGGGCTTGTATGGAAAACCTACAATTATAAATAATACTGAAACGCTGGCCACAGTTCCTTACATTATAAAAAATGGTGCAGAATGGTATAAAAATTTAGGAGCTGGCGGTTCCTCTGGTGTGAAAATGTTCTGTATGAGCGGTCATTTAAATAAACCTAAAGTCATAGAAGCACCCTTAGGAACACCATTTTCTAAATTACTTCATGAATGTGATGGCGTATTAAATGATCATAAGCTAAAAGCTGTAATTCCTGGAGGGTCATCTGTACCCGTTGTAAAAGGGGAAGATATTCTTGATACACCCATGGATTATGAGCCATTACAGAAAATAGGAACCATGCTGGGTTCCGGCGGTATAATTGTTATGGATGAGACTACTTGTATGGTGTCCGTCCTCGAGAGGATATCAAGATTTTATTATGCCGAATCATGCGGACAATGCACTCCTTGTAGGGAAGGAACAGGATGGTTGTATAAAACTCTAGTGAGAATAAGAGCTGGAGAGGGTACACAATCTGATTTAGATTTACTAAATCGAATAGCTAGTCAAATTGAAGGACACTGCATATGTGCACTAGGTGATGCTGCTGCTATGCCTGTAATAAGCTTTTTGAAAAATTTTTGGGTTGAGTTTGAATATTATGTTGATAAGAAACAATCTATGGTGATGTAAAGTGGATATATACATTAACAATAAAAAATATGATGCCAATGATAAAGAGACTATTATTCAGGTAGCTGATAGAAATAATATTCATATACCTAGATTTTGCTATCACAAAAGATTGAGTGTTGTAGCAAGCTGCAGAATGTGCTTGGTTGAAGTCGAAGGAGCAAAATATCCTCAGCCTGCATGCTCTACTTTAGTTGCACAAGACATGAAGATCAACACCAAAAGTTCAGAAACGATAAATGCACAAAAAAATACTATGGAATTCTTACTCATCAACCACCCACTTGACTGTCCTATATGTGATCAGGCAGGTGAATGTGAGCTTCAAGATGTATCACTAGAGCATGGTGATTATAAATCATCATATAAGGAATTAAAAAGAACCGTTATAGACAAAGATATGGGAGCTTTAATTTCCACTGAGATGACAAGATGCATTCATTGTAGTAGATGTGTTCGTTTTGGTGAGGAGGTAGCCGGTATAAAAGAACTTGGTATGACTGGAAGAGGAGAAAATACTAAAATTGAGACTTTCATCAATAAAAGTATGACATCACAGTTATCTGGAAACGTAATTGATTTGTGTCCAGTTGGAGCATTGAATAATAGCTTATATAAGTATAGTGCTCGTACATGGGATCTTAAGCAAACATATTCAGTCTCATCTAATGATTGCCTAGGATCTAGTATTTACTATCATACCTATGAAAATAAAATTAAACGATGTATTCCTAAAGAAAACAATGATGTTAATCTTTCTTGGCTGTCAGATAATGATCGCTATGGTTACGAAGGTATTATTTCTGAAGATAGAGTTCTTGGTTCACTTCTTAGGCAAGATGACAAATTGGTTCCAACTAAATTTGAATCAGCTTGTGATTTTTTTGTAGATAGTATTAAAAAACATTCTATAAAATCTAGTGGATTTATTTCTGCCCAGTCAACTTGTGAAGAGATGTTACTCTTTCAGAAAATATTAAGAGAAAACAACATATTTAATATTGACCATAGATCAAAAGAATGTGATTTTAGATATCAAGATAACTATCCCATTATTCCCTCTTTCGATATTAAGCTTTCTCAAATTAAAGATATGGATAATATCATTATTCTTGGAGCAAATATTACTAGAGAATTTCCTATACTTTCCGTTTTCTTGAAAGAAGCATTTGATAACAAAGGCACAAGAATACATTCGTTTGCGACATATGAATTCAAGGAAAATTTTCCAATAGTTAAATCTGACATACTTAATAGCGCTGAACTGGAGCAACTGTTTAATGATGAAAATGAAGAATTATCCTCTATTGATATTAATAAAAATCAAAATAATCTTATTATTGTTGGTCCGTCATTATCTTATCTTTCAAATTATTCGATTATATTAAATAACATCAGTCATTATGCAAAATCTACTAATGCGAATATTGCTTTACTAGGCGATCAAGCTAATACAGCTGGAGCTTGGGCAATGGGTGTAGTACCACATCGTTTACCAGGAGGTAACCCAGTTTCAAATCCTGCTGGTATTGACCGTGATAGCTATACTAATAACAATGAATTGCTTATATTTTATAACCTTGAGCCAGAGTATGATTTTTCTAGTGATAACATGATTATTGAACAACTCAAAAAATCAAAAGTTAACATATTTTTCTCGTCATATATGACCCCTGCAATAGAAAAGTATGCTAATGTTGTTTTTCCATTAGCAACTCAAATTGAGTCTACTGGTAGTTACATAAACATTAATAAAACACATCAACGTTTTAATAAAGTACTAGAACCTCTGGGAGATAGTAAAGATGGGACAAGCATTCTGCTCACATTAGCCAATAAATTTGATATTCGTTCTAATCTAGAATTAATCAATAATGAATTAAAAGAAATACTGTCAGCTATAAATATCGATAATAATTATGTTTTTACTAAAAACTTAAAGAAAACAAATGTTAGCGAAATGTTAGAGAAAATAATAATAAGAAACCCTAATTCTAGTAATCCAACTCTAAGAAGATGTGAATCTATCCTTAAAACCCATGACAAAGATAATTATATGAGTTTACCATCAAACAAAATCTCAAATGAATCTGAAGAATTTATCATGATGGAAAATGACAAAAAATTAAAAATCAAAATTAAACAAAAAACTCATGATAAACCAAATAATGCTCTACTCATAGATATTGGGGGAACCCATGCACACAAGGTTGGAGCTTATAATTCATTAGTCGACCTATAATATGGATATAGTTTTCTACATTATTAATACTTTGGTTTCAATATTGTCTGTTGTAATACCTCTTTTTTTAATAGTGGCATATGTTACATATTCTGAACGAAAAATAATTGGTTTTATGCAATCAAGAATGGGTCCTACCAGAGTTGGCCCTTCAGGTCTCTTACAACCAATAGCTGATGTTTTAAAATTAGTTTCTAAAGAAATAATTATTCCCTCACAGGCTAATAAGGGAATATTTCTCACTGCTCCAATGCTTATGCTTGTACCCTCATTATTAGTTTGGTCTGTAATTCCTTTATCTGAATTTTTTATTATTTCAGATATTAATGCTGGTTTATTATTTATCTTAGCTCTTACATCACTTAGCGTTTACGGCGTTATTCTCGCAGGCTGGGCCTCCAATTCTAAATATGCTTTTCTTGGTTCAATGAGATCAGCTGCTCAAATTATTGCATATGAAATTGCAATGGGCTTTGCTCTTGTTGGTGTTTTAATGTTATCTGGTAGTCTAAACTTGCAAATAATAATTCAAGAACAATCTGGTTCATTTTTAAATTGGTTTTGGTTACCTTTATTTCCATTATTTTTAATTTATTTTATTTCCGGTGTTGCTGAAACAAACCGAGCGCCATTTGATGTTTCTGAAGGTGAATCAGAGATAGTTGCTGGTTTTCATGTTGAATATTCTGGAATGGCATTTGCTATGTTCTTTCTTGCTGAATATATGAATTTAATTTTAATTAGTATTTTAGCAAGTATTATGTTTTTTGGCGGCTGGTTATCTCCTTTTCAAGGTACATTTTTAGATTCATATTTCTCATTCATACCTGGTTTTGTTTGGCTATCTATAAAGACAATTATTTTTATTTTTATATTCCTCTGGTTGAGAGCTACCCTTCCAAGATATAGATATGATCAAATTATGAGATTAGGCTGGAAAGTTTTTTTACCAATAACATTCTTTTGGCTAACTGTTGTAGGTATACTAATATACTTTAAATATTTGCCGTTATAAATATGAATAATTTAATTAAATTTATCAAAAGTTTATTTTTCCTTGAGATTCTCAAGGGTCTTACAATTACCGGTAAGAAGCTTTCAAAAAAACCTATCACCGTGCAATATCCAGAAGAAAAAACTCCATTATCAACCAGGTTTAGGGGACTGCATGCGCTGAGAAAATATCCTAATGGCGAGGAAAGATGTATAGGCTGTAAACTTTGTGAAGCAGTTTGTCCTGCATTAGCAATCTCTATAGACACGGAAGAAAGAAGTGATAAAACACGAAGGACCACTAAATATGAGATTGATTTATTTAAGTGTATTTATTGTGGATTTTGTGAGGAGGCGTGTCCTGTAGATGCCATAGTAGAGACAGGAATTTTTGAATATCATTTTGAACGAAGGAAAGATGGTGTAATGAATAAAATCGACCTTTTAAAAATTGGTGATATGTATGAAAAACAAGAACTTATAGATAGAGATATAAATTCCAAATGAACATAGAGTTAATTACTTTTTTTATTTTCAGTGCCTTACTTATATTCACATCAATTAAGGTTATTTCATCATCAAATCCAGTCTTGTCAGCTATTAATTTAGTCTTTTCATTTTTTTTATCCGCCGTCCTTTGGTTACTTCTAGGAGCTGAATTCCTATCCATAATATTAATATTAGTTTATGTTGGAGCAGTTATGGTCTTGTTTTTATTTGTTGTGATGATGTTAGATATAAATATAGCTAGAAAAAAAGCAGCATATATAAAATACCTTCCATTAGGATTGGGCGTTTTTATAATTTTTAATCTATTAATAATATATTTCTTTGTAAATACCTTCGAAAATATTAATTACAATGCTGTTAACAATATAAACATTATTAGTGAGAGCAATACTGAAAACTTAGGTTATTTACTCTTTACAGAGTACATACTTGAATTCGAAATTGCGGGACTGATTCTTTTACTTGGCATCATTGCTGCTATTGTTTTGACATATCGGAAGAATCCAGATAATAAATTTCAAAATCCATCGAAACAAATAGAGGTTTCAAAAAAGATAGATTAAAAGTTATTACAGGATTAAAAGAGTAATATGATCCCCATCAGCTATTATTTAATTCTAAGTACGATAATATTTACGCTATCTATAGCAGGAATATTCCTGAATAGAAAAAATATCCTTGTTTTACTTATGTCTTTGGAGCTTATGTTTTTATCTGTAAATTTTAATTTAATTACTCTTGGCAATTATCTTGGCGATTTAACTGGACAAGTGTTTGTTTTTTTTGTCTTGACAGTTGTTGCAGCTGAGTCAGCAATTGGCCTTGCGCTTTTAATAGTATTGTTCAGAAGTAAGAAATCTATAGATGTAGACGATTTATCGGAGCTTAAAGGTTGATCACATTAACTAGCTTACTACTGCTATTTCCATTATTTGGAACCTTGTTATTGCTATTCTTTCAGAATTCATCTAAGAAATTGACCTCAATAATTTCTAACACTTCAATATTGGCAGCATTCTTATTATCTATCTACATTCTATATTCATTTTATTCGTCTAATTCTGGAGCAATATCACATAATATATTCACTTTTGCTGACGTTGAGCAATTCTCATTACACTTTGGATTATATATTGACTCTTTGTCTATAATCATGTGTTCTGTTGTAACATCAGTGTCACTGCTGGTTCACTTTTACTCTATTGCCTATATGAAAAATGACTCTTCTTATAACTGATTCTTCATCTACACAAACTTTTTTACCTTTTCAATGCTTTTAATTGTTCTATCAAATAATTTTTTTCAACTATTTATTGGTTGGGAGCTTGTAGGGCTCTCGTCTTATCTTTTGATCGGTTTCTGGCTAAAAAAAGATACAGCTATCAATGCAAACTACAAAGCATTCATTGTAAATAGAGTCGGTGACGTTGGTCTATTGTTAGGTTTATGTTTAATTTTTCTAATTTATGGCAGTACAGATTATAATGAGATATTTAATTTAAAATATTCTATATTTTCTGATCAATTAAATATATTCGGCTATTCATTTAATACTCTTAGCGCTGTTTGTTTTCTTTTGTTTATCGGAGCAATGGCAAAATCTGCTCAAATACCGCTACACTTTTGGTTACCAGATTCTATGGAAGGTCCAACGCCTATTTCCGCATTAATTCATGCTGCTACTATGGTAACAGCTGGAATATATATGGTTGCACGTCTATCTCCACTCTACGAATTAACTGATGACGTTTTATTATTTATATTATACGTTGGTTCATTAACTGCATTTTTACTTGGACTGGTAGCACTTGTGCAAAATGATATAAAAAGAATCATTGCATACTCGACAATATCTCAATTAGGATATATGACCGCAGCTCTTGGCGCATCTTTGTATTCTCTTGCAATGTTTCATTTGATAACACATGCCTTTTTTAAAGCTCTGCTCTTTCTATGTGCAGGTTCTATAATAATTAAATGTCATCATGAGCAAGATATAAGAAAGATTGGTGGTTTGAGAAAATATATGCCCATTACATATCTAGCTTTTCTATATGCCTCTTTATCGCTGATTGGTTTTCCACTGACCTCTGGATTTTATTCAAAAGAGACTATTATTGATGCTATTGGTTATTATGGTCATACAGTACCATATGTTTTACTTTTACTGTCTATTTTCACAACTACCCTTTATACATCAAAAATATTTTTTAAAGTATTCTTCGGCGACAGTACAATTAGCGATAAGTTTAAATCAAGTGATGAGGAAAATGATAAAGAAATCATTTACCCCTTATTCATACTTACTGCTCCTTCAGTATTTATTGGTCTATTCATTTATGACCCACTAATGAATGGTTCACTTTTTCAATCGTCATTAGCCTCAAGTTCTCTTGTGTCGTCTTTTTATAATGATTATGTAATTAATTCATTGGAATTTTTTCTGCATTCATTTTTGACAATTAATTTCTTAATATTATTTGTTGCTATTCTATTCAGTTATTTCTTTTTCTATAAAAAATCATTTGAATTTAGAGTACCTGATACTATAAAAAAAATTCTCACCCAAGAATATGGTTTCAATTATTTCTCTTCAGTTCTTGTACCTAACTACCAAAAGAAAATTACAGAATATTTATGGAAGAATATTGATAACTCTACAATTGATAACGGCCTTGTAAATAATACTTCCAATCTACTTAGTTTGATTTCAAATAAAATAAAAAAATTCAAACAGGGTATATATATCATTATTCATTGGTAATCATTTCAGCTTTGATTTTATTACTAATACTTTCTCGAGCTAGTTAATAAATGATTGATTATCCTATTCTTAGTATTTTAATTTGGTTCCCAATTATAGTAGGGGTTGCGCTGGTAGCTTTTAATAACTTAAGTAAATCAACTTCCTCAACCATTGCTTTAGTTACAACCATATTAGTTTTAATTATTTCTATACAACTTCTTCAATATTATGATAGCGACTCTATTAATTTACAATTTGTAGAAAAAGTTCAGTGGATATCTGGCTTCAATATTTTTTATTATTTAGCTGTTGATGGCATTTCCGTTTCTTTAATTATACTAACCACTTTTATAATTTTTTTAATTGTGATTTTTACGCAATCAGAGCAATACGATAACAAATCATCATATTTAGGTTACTTTCTAATTTTGGAAGGTTTGTTGATGGGCACATTCTCTGCATTTGATAGTATTTTATTTTATATATTTTTTGAAAGTCTACTGATACCTCTTTTTTTAATCATCGGCATATGGGGTGGTCCTAATAGAAAATATGCAACTTTAAAATTGTTTCTATACACTTTATTTGGCTCAGTTTTAATGCTCGTATCCTTGATTTATCTTGGAAATTTAGCTCAATCATTTGCAATACAAGATTTTTATAGTCTAAATTTATCTCTCCAAGAACAAACCTTAATTCTTCTAGCATTTTTGATTGGTTTTGGAATTAAAATTCCTATGTGGCCTGTTCACACATGGCTACCTGATGCACATGTGGAAGCCCCAACAAGTGGATCAGTTATTCTGGCTGCTGTTTTACTTAAAGTTGGTGGTTATGGAATGATAAGATTTATGTTACCTACCGTAACTGAGGCTGGTATTTTATATAGTGAATATATGATCTATCTATCATTAGTTGCAATAATCTATATTAGTTTTGTGGCATACGCGCAAGAAGATATGAAAAAACTCATAGCATATTCATCGGTTGCTCATATGGGCTTTGTGACTATGGGTATATTTCTAGTATTTAACCTTCTTAGCACAAATACAGCTGCTGCAATAATCGGTCTTGAAGGAGCTATGATTCAAATGATCTCCCATGGCTTGATTTCTGCTGCTCTTTTTTTCTGTATCGGAATTTTATATAAGCATTCACATTCTCGTCTCATAAAAGATAATTTTGGTGCAGCGCAATTCATGCCAATATTTTCTTTCATGATGATTTTTTTTCTCATGGCTAACTCAGGGCTACCAGGCACATCTGGTTTTGTGGGTGAGTTTCTAGTAATTAGCTCCTCTTTGGCCTCAAGCTTCATGTTTGGTTTACTAGCAGCACTTTCTTTAATATTATCTGCATCATACTCGCTTAAATTAGGTAAGAATGTTTTGTTTGGTGACAACCCAAAGAACACTCAAGGCTACTCTGAATTTAGATTTAATGAAAAGATAGTCTTAAGTATTCTAATTATTTTTGTAATATATCTGGGTGTTTCGCCTGATCCTCTGTTTAAACTTATTGATTCGTCAACAAATAACATTATTTATTCAATACAGATGGGAATAAGGCCATGATGAGTTTATTACTTATGCCCGAAATTATCCTTTCTATAGGACTGATGTTTGTTATCATCATTGATTTGTATCTTCAAAAGAACAAATTTTTTTCATACTTTCTAATACAACTGTTACTTATTCTTGCAGCATATTGCTCAATTAATTTCTCTACATACATAAACTATGATGCCTATGAATCAAGTAGGTTTATTAATTTATTGAAATTTATTCTTTTAGTATTCTCTATAATTGTATTTCATTACTCATATAAGCATCTCGCTTATATAAAGACTCTTAAAATTGAATACTTCACGATATCTATTTTAGGAATAATAGGTACTATGGTCATGATTTCAGCTTACAGTTTATTAATGCTGTATCTAGGAATTGAATTATTATCATTAGCTTTATATGCTTTAATCGGATTTAATAAAAAATCAGGTTTATCTTCTGAGGCTGCCATCAAATACTATGTACTTGGCGCTATGTCGTCCGGGATACTTCTTTTTGGAATATCTCTAATCTATGGTTTCACAGGTTCAATAAATTATTTTGAAATTGCAAACCAATTGAACAGTATGAACAACACTAGCATTGAGTATCTTGGAGTAACATTTGGCATTATGTTCATTACTGCAAGTCTATGTTTTAAATTTGGTGCAGCACCATTTCACATGTGGGTCCCAGACATATATCAAGGCTCACTAATCAGCACAACTGTTCTCTTGAGTACAGTACCTAAAATTGCAGTTTTCATAGTATTTTTAAAGCTCTATTATATTCCATTTTTAGAGCTAGAATATATTTGGTCTGATATTTTAATTTTTGTTGGCGTGCTGTCAATAATTATTGGTAGCATTTTTGCTTTAACGCAAGAAAACATTAAAAGATTACTCGCATATTCTGCGATATCGAATATTGGTTTTATATTATTATCATTGGGCCTTGTTTCTGATGGAGGAATTCAGGCATCTCTGTACTATACAATTGTGTATTCTTTTACAGCTCTTGCTTCTTTTGGAGTGATTACACATATTACATCAAATAGTGCTGGTGTAGAAAATATCTCGGATATTGCAGGATTATCAAAAAATCATCCTTACTATGCAATATTAATTTTATTTACAATGCTCTCTTCTGCTGGAATACCTCCATTTATTGGATTTCATGCTAAGCTAATAGTAATACAGACACTTGTTAATCAATCTCTTGTTTTCCTATCCGTAATTGTAGTGTTAATGACTGTTATATCCGCATATTACTATTTGAAAGTGATTAAAAGTATTTATTTTGAAGAACGAGTTAACATGATTGCAACATATTCAAAAAATAACATTATCCTATCAATCAATGTGCTTCTACTTTTGGGCTTAGGAATTTTCCCTTATTTGATATTTGATTTATCTCAGTATTTAACGAGTATCTTATCACCGATAAGCATTTAACTTGAAAAAATACATTATAAATTATAGACTTCGATTCAATGCGGGGTGGAGCAGTCTGGTAGCTCGTTGGGCTCATAACCCAAAGGTCGTAGGTTCGAATCCTGCCCCCGCGCCCAAAAACCTCTAATAAATTTCATATATATCGTTTTTTGAGATACAATAGCCACAGGCTCCATTTGGGGCCATTTTAATGCATTTTTTATGAGACAGATTGAAGAAAGAATTATGGAAAGGTTGAACGAATTGTTAAATCAAAGTATTGAGGCAATTGATGTTAAAATTTTTGGAACAAAATCAGGAAAATCAATTGAGATTATTATTGAATCTGATAATGGTATTTCATTAGATGATTGTGCAGAGACATCAAATACAGTGAAAAATTTTATCAAGTTAGAAAACATGCTCGAAGACGATTTTAATATTCAAGTATCATCTCCAGGTATTAATCGTCCGCTGTTTAATTTAAAAGATTTTATCAAATATCAAGGTGAAAAAGTGTTCGTTGAACTCAAAAGGAACCTTAATAATCAAAAACGATTCACGGGCAAATATTATATTGAAAATGAATTAATAATACTTTCTGACAAGAAACAGACTATAGAAATAAGTATGAGCGATATAAAAAAAGCTAATCTGATAAAGGAGATCAAGATATGAATAAAGACATCCTTCTTATAATTGACAGTGTTTCTAATGAAAAAAATGTTGATAGAGAAATAATTATTGACGCAATGGAGCATGCTCTAGCGTCTGCTGTAAAGAAAAAATATAAACTTGATAACAAGACGCAAGATGAAATAGACGTTCAGGTAGTTATAAATCAAGATGATGGTACTTATAAAACATATAGAAGATGGGAAGTTGTCGATAAAATGGAAATTGACGATGAATATCAAATGAAAATGCTTCTTGAAATTGCTCAGGAAAAAAAATCTGAAATTCAGTCTGGAGATTTTATAACGGAAGAAATTGAATCTGTTGAGTTTGGAAGAATCGTGGCACAAACCGCAAAACAAAATATTGTATCTCGTTTAAAGGCTGCAGAGAGAAACAGAATTGTTGATCTATATTCTCCTCGTATAGGAGAGCTTTTGTTTGGTATTGTTAAAAGAGTAGATAAAAATAATGTTTATCTTGATTTGAGTTCTGTAGAAAATGGCGGAGTCTCTGATGAGGCTATGATACTTAAAGATAATCTCATACCACGAGAAATTATTAAACCAGGTGATAGGATTCGAGGATATTTAATGGATGTTCAATCAGAATCTAGAGGTCCGCAGCTTTATATATCAAGAAAATGTCCAGAATTCTTGATAGAACTTTTCAGCATAGAAGTTCCTGAAGTTGGTCAAGGAATAATTGAAATCCTTGGCGCATCAAGAGATCCAGGAGTGAGGGCTAAAATTGCTGTGAAATCAAATGACCCAAAACTTGACGCAATCGGTGCTTGTGTTGGCATGAGAGGCTCTCGAGTACAGTCTGTATCTAATGAACTAGCTGGAGAGAGGATTGACATAATTCCTTGGGATGAAGATCCAGCAAAATTTGTGATTAATGCAATGTCTCCGGCTGAAGTTTTGTCTATTGTTGTCGATGAAAATAGTAAATCTATGGACATAGCTGTATCAGAGGAACAGCTTTCTCAAGCTATTGGAAGAGGCGGGCAGAATGTTAGGTTAGCAAGTGAACTTTCTGGCTGGAATTTGAATGTGATGAGCAAGAGCGAAGCCGATGATAAGAATGCAAAAGAGGAAGAGGAAACAGCAATTAAGTTCCAGAACAGCCTTAATGTTGACAATGATGTTGCGAAGATTCTCGCAGAGGAAGGTTTTACAAGCATAGAAGAAATTGCTCTCTGTGAGCTAGAGGAACTTGAAGAAATTGATGGTTTTGATCAAGAGCTTGTTCAGGAGCTTAGAAAAAGAGCAACAGAAGCGTATGAGCAACAACAAAAAGAAATCAATGATAAAAATTCTCTAGAAAACTTAGATAATTTAACTGATGATCAACTAACTTTACTCAGAAATAATGATATATTTACTATCAATGATGTAGCTGATTTATCTGTAGATGAACTATTAGACTTTATTGATATATCTAATGAAACTGCAGGTAAAGTAATTATGCAGGCGAGAGAAAGTTGGTTTAAGGAAGAAAATGAGTGAGAAAGATAATATAAAGCTTAAATCAGATACTTTATCCTCCAGAAAAAGTACATCGTCTTCTGGTGTTCATGTAAAAAGAAAAAGAAGAATAGTTGCTAAAACATCATCTTCAGTAAATAAACCGTCCATTAATACTGAAAAGAAAGAAACATCTGCCAATGAGGCAGCTATTAAACCAAAAGCTAATAAATTAAAACCATCTACTCAAGCTCAACCTATCGAAGCAAAAACTCCAAAAAAACATAAGGTTGATAAGGATGAAAAAATTGAGAAAATGGAAAATAAAGAATTACATCTAAAGCATCCAAATAAAAAAGATAAAAATAAAAAAATTACACCTAAAGTTCAAGAAATTCAATCAACTCATAAATTTGAAAAACCAACTGAGCCTGTTGTTAGAGATGTAAAAATTAAGCAATCTATGACTGTTGCCGAGTTAGCAGGTCAAATGGCATTAAAAAACTCGGATTTAATTGCAAAAATGATGGGGTTAGGAGTAATGGCCACTGTTAATCAGTCGTTGGATCAAGATACTGCTGTTCTTATAACTGAAGAGCTTGGGCATAAAGCAATTATTATAAAAGAGTCCGAAGATGAGATAATCACTACACAAAAAATTAAAATTACTGAGGGTAAACCAAGAGCGCCTATTGTCACAATTATGGGTCATGTTGATCACGGAAAAACATCATTGCTTGACTACATCAGAAAATCTAAAATAACTGAATCTGAATCTGGAGGGATAACACAGCATATCGGTGCATATAAAGTTAAAACTAATAATGGTGAAATTGCATTTCTAGATACTCCAGGACACGCAGCTTTCACAAGTATGCGTGCAAGAGGCGCGCAAGTTACTGATATAGTTATTTTAGTTGTTTCTGCTGATGACGGCGTAATGCCTCAAACCAAAGAGGCAATAGAGCATTCAAAAGCTGCTAGTGTTCCTATGATTGTTGCAATAAATAAAATTGACAAAGAAAATGCAGATCAAGAAAAAGTTAAAAATGATCTTGCTGCAAATGACGTTGTGCCAGAGGACTGGGGTGGCGATACAATTTTTGTACCTATATCTGCTCTAACAGGTGAGGGCGTAGATAATTTACTTGATTCAGTTGTATTACAAGCTGAGATATTAGAATTAAAAGCAAATGATCAAGGACCTGCAACAGGTATAGTAATTGAATCTTCTCTTGATAAAGGAAAAGGTCCAATAGCGACGATACTTATTCAAAATGGTATTTTAAATCAAAAAGATTTCATACTTGTTGGCCAAACTTTCGGTAGAGTAAGAGCTTTGTTTAATGAATTTGGTAAACCAATAAAGAGCGCAGGTCCGAGTACACCTGCTGTGATAACAGGTCCTTCGGCAACACCGAATGTTGGGGATCAACTTGTATCTACAGATGATGAGAAAAAAGTCAAAGACATTGCATCGTCAAGAGAGAGAAAAACAAAAAGAAATTGATATGCAATCGAAGCAAAAAAACTTTTCAATAGAGTCCTTTGGTGATGCCAGCAACAATAAAAAAATTATTAACTATCTTATTAAAACTGATGTGCAGGGAAGCTGTGAAGCGATTATCAGCAGTCTCCAGTCTATCGAAAATCCTGATGTTGGCCTTGATATTGTATATAGTGGAGTCGGAGGAATAACTGAATCAGATATTAACTTAGCTGTAAGTGCAGGTGCTCATGTTATAGGGTTTAATGTTAGGGCAGATAGTAAAGCTAAAAAACTTGTTGAATCTCATGAAATACCACTCAAATATTTCAGTATTATTTACGATTTAATAGATAATGTAAAATATGATTTATCAGGTGAATTAGAGCCTGAAATTAAGGAAGAAATTATAGGTTTCGCAACTGTAAAAGATGTATTTCGTTCATCCAAGCTTGGTGCTATTGCAGGATCAATTGTTTCAGAGGGAACAATTCAGAAAGATCAACCTATTAGAGTTTTGCGTGATAATACTGTTATATATGAGGGTGAACTTGAATCTTTGAGAAGATTTAAAGAGGACGTGAAAGAAGTAAAAAGTGGCACAGAATGTGGAATAGGGGTTAAAGACTATAATGATATTAAAGCAGGTGATCAAATAGAAGTGTATAAAAGAACGGAAATTAAACGCTCTGTATAGATGAACAGGATGAATAAAATTGAAGATCTTCTTCACAAAGAAATTGCAAACATCATCCTTACACGAATCGATAATCCAGAGATTAAAAATACTGTCACAATTACGGACATTAAAGTATCAAAAGATATTAGAAGTGGAATTGTTTATTTTACAACATTAAATGATGACTATAAAAAAATTGAGAAAACAATAAATTCTCTTAAACCTATTATCAAATATCACTTATCGAGGAATGTTCACCTCAAGCGCATTCCAGATATAAAGTTTATCCATGATGATACTAATATTAAAGCTCAGAAAATTAACAAATTAATTGATTCACTAAACTAATAACTTGTGTTTGACGGCGCAATTCTAATTAATAAGAAAAAATATATTACTTCAAATAAAGTACTTTCTTTATTCAAGAATAAGACTAGCATTAAGAAAGCGGGTATTTTTGGCATTCTTGATCCGTTGGCAAGTGGTGTATTGCCAATAATTTTTGGACAAGCAACAAAATATATTCCTTATCTATTAAATGACAAAAAAACTTACAGCATTGAATCTAAACTGGGTGTCTTTAGTGATTGTGGTGATTATGAGATAGAGCCAAAAGTGTATAGAAATGAGCAAAAAAAAATTAAAAAACTAACTAAAGATATCATCAGGAAAACACTTAATAATTTCCTTGGTGATTATCTTCAAGCGCCACCGATGTATAGTGCAAGTAAGTATAAAGGTAAACCATTGTATGTATATGCTAGAAACAATGTAATAGTCAAAAGAAATGAAAAGAAGAGGTATTTATATGACATTAAGTTCAATTCTTTAGATAATGATATTTTAAAATTTAATGTAAAATGTTCATCTGGGACTTATATAAGAACTTTAATACAGGATATTAGTCACCAATGGGGAATTCATTCTTGCCTTTTTAATCTTAAAAGATTGAGTGTTGAGCCGTTTCAGAAATTTAAATCAATTGAAATTGACGATATTGGAAATCTAAGTAATCAAAAAAACATAATCGATATTTCAACAATGCTTGATGATTTACCTGAAATTATATGTAGTGACGAAGAGGTTGAAAAACTACACCATGGATTAATAGTAAGAAAAGAAAATATCAAAATACACCAATATTATAAGATTATTTGTGGTAGAAATATTTTTCATGGTGTTGGATTTTTTAAAGATGATCATTTATGTCCTAAAAGAATGATGAAAAGGTGATATTTAGTTTGTATTACTTGTTGGACATGATAAAATCGCAACGTTAACAATTAAGTAAGAAAATATAATGGCGTTAGATAGTAATACAAAAGCAGGAATTATAGAAAAACATAAAACTTCTGAGAAAGATTGCGGATCAAGTGCAGTACAAATAGCTCTTCTTACAGAAAATATTAATAAGCTTACTAATCACTTTAAAGAGAATAAAAAAGATAATCACTCTAGACAAGGTTTGCTTAAAATGATTATGAAAAGAAGATCTCTTATTAAATATCTTAAAAAAACTGATATTGAATCATACGAATCGCTAATCAAAGAACTAGGACTCAGAAAATAATGCACAAAAAAAAATTTGATTTAGGCTCTCAATCTGTAAAAATTGAGACAGGCCTCATCGCAAAACAAGCAAACTCATCAGTAACAGTCGATATTGATGGCACAGTTATTTTAGCTACATTAGTTGCATCATCAGAACCCAATGAGAGGGATTTTTTCCCATTAACAGTAAATTATAATGAAAAAACATATGCTGCTGGTAAAATTCCTGGAGGATTTTTTAAACGAGAAGGTAGACCAACAGAAAATGAAACGCTAATAAGCCGTCTAATTGATAGACCTCTACGTCCATTATTTGCATCTACATACAATCAGGAGGTTCAAATTGTTCTTACATTAGTTTCTCTCAACCCGGAAGTTGATTCAGAAATCCCTGCAATGATTGCAGCGTCTGCAGTGGTTAAACTTGCTGGACTACCATTTAATGGAACACTAGGTGCTGTGAAAGTTGGTTTCATAAATGATCAGTACATCCTGAATCCATCTTCTAGTGAACTTTCAACATCTAAACTTGATTTAACTGTAGCTGGTACTAGTAATGCTGTTCTCATGGTTGAATCTGAAGCTGATCAGTTGACTGAAGAACAAATGCTCGATGCTGTTAATTATGGACATCAAAAAATGCAAGTCATTATCAATGCCATCGATGAGCTAGTTGCAGAAGTTGGTATTACTCAACAAGAGGCACCAATAGCAGAAGACAATTCTGAATTGTATAATTTAATAAAATCATCTTATGGAGATCAAATATCCTCTGTATATCAAATAACAAATAAACAAGAAAGGTATGAGAAATTATCTACTCTTAAAGATGATGTAATTTCCAAAGAATGCAACACTGAAGAAGATAACGAAGATAAAATCTCAAAAGTATTTGATTCTCTTAAAAAAGATATTGTGAGAGAGAGGATTCTATCTGGAGAGAAAAGAATAGATGGCAGAGATACTATGACTGTCAGACCTATAAGTGTACAAACAGGTGTTCTACCTCGTACTCATGGTTCTGCTCTTTTCACCAGGGGTGAGACACAAGCGCTAGTTGTAACTACACTTGGAACTAATAAGGATGCACAAATTATAGATTCATTGAAAGGAAGAATTGAAGATTCATTTATTTTTCATTACAATTTTCCTCCATATTCTGTTGGTGAGATTGGAATGATTGGTTCGCCCAAGAGAAGAGAAATTGGCCATGGTAAACTGGCTCGAAGAGGCGTACAGGCTGTAATGCCCTCACAAGATGATTTCCCCTATACAGTAAGGGTGGTGTCAGAAATAACTGAATCGAATGGTTCTAGTTCTATGGCATCTGTATGCGGTTCAAGCTTATCAATGATGGATGCAGGCGTGCCTTTAAAAGCGCCAGTAGCTGGTATTGCAATGGGTCTAGTTAAAGATGGTGATAGACATGTAGTACTAACTGATATTCTTGGTGATGAGGATCATTTAGGTGATATGGATTTTAAAGTAGCTGGTACCTCAACAGGTATCAATGCACTTCAAATGGATATCAAAATTGATGGTATAACATCTGAAATTATGGAAACTGCTTTAAATCAGGCTAAAGACGCAAGAATACATATTCTCAATGAGATGAATAAAGAATTGAGTGCGCCTCGTGAGGATGTCTCAGAGTTTGCTCCAAGATATACAACCATGAAAGTTGATCAATCCAAAATTGCAGAGGTAATAGGTAAAGGTGGCGCAGTAATCAAATCTATAGTTGAACAAACAGGAGCAGTAATAGATATAAATGATGATGGCATTATTAAAATTGCTGCATCAGATCAATCCAAAAGTGACCATGCAAAATCAATTATAGAAGAAATTACAATGGGACCACAGGTTGACAAGATTTATGAAGGTAAAGTTGCAAAAATTATGGACTTTGGTGCATTTGTAGCAATAACTCCAAATAAAGATGGACTTGTTCATATATCGCAAATAAGCGAAGACAGAGTTAAAGATGTAAAAGATGTTCTCTCTGAGGGTGATAATGTAAAAGTTAAAGTCCTTGAAGTAGATAAACAAGGAAGAGTTAAATTAACTATGAAAGGGGTTAGTCAGGACAGCTAGTCAATTTGAGTTTTTTCCAACCTCTCGTGCCTTTCTTGAGCCTCTATAGACAAAGTAGCGATTGGTCTTGCTTCTAACCTTTTAATACCTATAGGCTCACCAGTATCTTCACAATATCCATATGACCCATCATCTATTCTGCTGAGAGCTTGGTCAATTTTTGTTATTAACTTCCTCTCTCTATCTCTGGCTCTTAACTCCAATCTAAATTCTTCTTCCTGTGTGGCAGCGTCATTGGGATCTGACAATTTTGATGAATCTTGTTTCATATGATCCATTGTTTTTTCAGCTTCTACCATAAGCATTTTCTTCCATGAATGTAATATATTTTTAAAGTGTTCAATTTGGGGAGCAGACATATACTCCTCACCTTTCTTTAGTTTATAAGGCTTAAAATCGAGATATTTTTCAAGATTAGATGACATATCAGATTAGATATTTTGCAATTACTTTATTACTATAGCAAGCCTTTTTTCTTCTTTCTTTCTACTTCAATGCGTCCATCAAACATCTCTATGGTAAGAGATCTATGATGTTTGGCATTCTTTGAATTTTTGATAATTTTATCTTGTTTATCTCTTATGATTGCATAACCTTTTTTGAGAATATTCTTAGGATTAATTTGTTGTATATGATGAGATTTTAGTTTAACTAACTCCTCAAGTTGAATTAGTCTATTTGATAGAGTGTTAAAAATCATATTTTTGTATATTTTTAAATTATTCATTGAGTTAATATTTTGTACCTTTATATACTTTAGGGCTTTTGTTTGATTATTTAATTCATTATCGTAGACAACTTGGTTCTTCTTTAAAGTTAAATTCATAGCGTTTTTTAATTGCACAGTATACAGTTTGAAGTTTCTAGCAAACGAAATTACCTTTTTATATGGTGCATTAACTTTAATTAATGATGAAAGGTTAGATAATCTCTCTGTCAAAGACTCAATTTTTTTAGAGATAACTCTGCCAAGTGACAAATCTAATTGAAGTAAGTTTGATTTAATGACCTGAATATCTGGAACAGCTGCTATTGCTGCAGCAGTAGGAGTTTCTTTCTTCAAATCAGAGGCATAATCTGATAAGGTAATATCTGGTTCATGACCAATTCCAGTTATTGTTGGTATTGAAGATTTTGATATTTCTCTTACAAATGATTCATCATTAAATGCCATCAAATCTTGAAGAGATCCTCCACCTCTAACGATTAGTATTACATCAACCACTTGATCCGAATTTATTTTTTTTATTTGTTTTATAAGATTTGCTGGAGCATTATTTCCCTGAACTAATGTGGGATACACGTGTAGACATGCTAATGGATATTTTTCATTAAGTTTAGAACAAACATCCATCATTGCGTGACTATTGTTTGCTGTCAATATACCTACATTTTTCGGAAATTTAGGTATTTCTTTTTTGTTATCAAATACTCCTTCTTCTGATAATTTCTTTTTTAGCCTTTCAATTTCTTTTTTAAGAAAGCCATCACCATATTCTGATACTTCCATGACGTTTAATTGGAACTGACCAAATCCAGTATAAAAATCTACTCTAGCTGTAACAATAACTTCCATATTAATATAAGTTGATACTTCTAATGAGGCAGTGCTACTTTTCCATATAACACAACTAACCGTTGAACCGCTTGAAGGGTCTCTTAGCTTAAAATATTGATGCCCTCTAGATGCTCTGTAATCAGTAATTTCTCCTTTTACAGAAACAGGATATTCAAAAGAAGCTAGTATCGCCTCTCTGGCCTCAATGTTTAGCTCAGATACATTGTATATTTTCATTTTTTAAAACTTTCAGTAAAAGCATTTTATATGTATAATATAGAATGGTAGCAACATCACATCAATCTAACTCTAAAGTTTTTTCAGATGAATCATTGGCATTTGATGATGTTTTATTAGTTCCAGCATATTCTGATGTACTCCCTGTAGATGTAGACATATCTTCACATCTAACAAAATCAATTAAACTTAAAACTCCTATATTATCAGCTGCCATGGATACTGTGACTGAATCAAAGATGGCGATAACTCTAGCCAGCGAGGGCGGCATAGGAATAATTCATAAAAATCTTTCAATAGAAAATCAAGCTAAACAAGTGAGATTTGTAAAAAAATATGAAAGTGGCGTGATAAATGATCCAATCACAGCTGATGTGTCTTCAACGGTATCAGAAATCAATCAAATTACAAAAAAATATGGCATATCTGGCGTACCAATTGTTGAGAAAAATAAGGTAATAGGAATTGTCACGAATAGAGACTTACGGTTTGTTGAGAATTCTCATACGAAGGTGATTGATATTATGACCCCTAGAGATAGATTAATTTGTGTTGGTGAAAGATATAACAAAAAACAAGTTATAAATCTTTTAAAAGAGAATAGAATAGAAAAAGTTCTTATAGTTAGCAAAAAGAATGAGTTAAAAGGAATGATAACTTTCAAGGATATCCATAAATCATCAACTTATCCTAATGCATCTAAAGACTCAAACGGCAGTCTTCTAGTCGGTGCTGCTGTGAGTACAAGCAAAGAGTCTATAAACAGAATAGATGCTTTAGTTTCTGAAGGTGTCGATATTTTAACTTTGGATACTGCACATGGTCACTCAAAAGCTGTAATAGACACACTAAGATATATTAAAAAGAATTATCCAAAACAACAAGTTATTGCAGGCAATGTGGCCACAGCTACAGCGGTTGATTGTTTAATTAAAAACGGAGCAGATGCAGTTAAAGTAGGTATTGGCCCTGGATCTATATGTACAACCAGAATCGTAGCTGGTATCGGTGTGCCTCAATTATCTGCTATTTATGAATCATCTAAAATATCAAAAAAACATAAAATACCTATTATTGCTGATGGGGGAATACGTTATTCTGGTGATATTGCAAAAGCAATTGCAGCAGGAGCAGATACCGTGATGCTTGGTGGATTATTAGCAGGAACAGATGAGTCACCTGGAGAAGTCGAGAGCTATTTGAGGGAAGAGCTTATAAATCATATCGTGGAATGGGATCTATTGGCGCTATGCAAAGCGGATCAAAAGATAGATATTTCCAAGACCACGCAAAAGAATCAAAAAAACTCATCCCTGAGGGTATAGAAGGAAGAGTTCCATACAAAGGTTCAATGAAATCTATCCTATATCAACTTATGGGAGGTTTAAAATCTAGTATGGGTTATTTAGGGTGTAAAAATATCCGAACTATGAAGACGAGAGCTAAATTTATAAAAATATCACAATCATCAAAAATAGAGAGTCATACACATGATGTGACAATCGTCAAAGAGCCACCCAACTATCAACCAAGATAATGCAAGCATCTAAAGATTTAATCATAATCTTAGATTTTGGCTCTCAATACACTCAACTGATTGCACGACGTATTAGAGAGATTGGAGTGTATAGTCTTGTCAAACCACACAATATTTCAATAACAGAAATTATTAGATTAGCGCCAAAAGGTATTATTTTTAGTGGTGGCCCAAACTCTGTCAACACAAGAAAAATGTTGAAACCAAATAAAAAAATATTTTCACTTGGTATTCCAATATTAGGTATATGCTATGGAATGCAACTTATAGCAAGAGAGTTTGGTGGGAAAGTAGTTAAATCATTAAAAAAAGAGTTTGGTCATTCAACATTCAATATAAATAAAAAGTCACAATTATTCGATGGTTGTGATAAAGACAATACACATGACGTATGGATGAGTCATGCTGATAAAGTAGAGAAATTACCTAGCAATTTCATTTCATTAGGTAATAGTAGTAATTCAAAAATATCCGCACTAGAGAATGAACAGAAACATATTTATGGACTTCAATTTCATCCTGAAGTAACACATACGAAAATTGGAAAAAAAATATTACAAAACTTTGCAAAGATATGTAGGTGTAGAAAGACATGGACACCAAAAAACATCAGCCAAGATATGATAAACAAAATAAGAGATGAAGTAAGAGAAGAAAAAGTTATCCTAGCATTATCTGGCGGTGTAGATTCTTCAGTGGTTGCTGCAATTCTAAACACTGCAATTGGCAAAAATCTAATTTGTATCTTTATTAATACTGGACTACTTAGAAAAAATGAAGTTGAAGAGGTTATTAATATTACGAGAGCACTTAACATTAACCTAAAAGTGGTAGATGCTTCAAGAAAATTTCTCTTATCTCTCAGAGGAGTAAATGATCCTGAAAAAAAAACGAAAAATTATCGGTAAATGCTTTATAGAAATATTTGATAGAGAAGCGAAGAAAATCAAAAATGTAAAGTATCTAGGACAGGGCACCATTTATCCAGATGTTATTGAGTCGTCATCAAAAAAATCTAAATCTGATGTTATCAAGTCTCATCATAATGTTGGAGGACTTCCAAAAAATATGAAATTTAATTTAGTTGAGCCAATTCGAAATCTTTTTAAAGATGAAGTTAGGAAAATTGGTAAACAGTTAGGTTTGCCTAGTAAGCTTATTGAAAGACATCCATTTCCTGGCCCTGGACTTGCTGTCAGAATACTTGGTGAGGTAAACCATATAAAAATAAAAATATTACAAGAAGTAGATTATATATTTATTGAAGAACTTCGCTCTAACAATTTATATAATAAAGTTGATCAAGCTCTCTCAGTATTAATACCATTAAAATCAGTTGGAGTAGTAGGTGATAAGAGACAATATGGATTTGTAATCGCTCTCAGAGCTGTTAATACAACAGATTTTATGACAGCAACTGCCAGTATTATCCCACATAATATTTTGAACATGATATCAACTCGTATTATTAACGAAGTTGAGGGTGTAGCTAGAGTTGTTTATGACATTACTTCAAAACCACCAGGTACGATTGAGTGGGAGTGACATAAAACACTGTTAATGATAACTTTTGCAGAATTAGTTAGAAAATATTATTCTTATTGAATGTCAGAAGGAATTTTTATCACAACCCTAGATGTAGTAAATCAAGAAAAGCTCTTGAAATAATTGAAAACCAAAATATTAATACTAAAGTAATACTTTATCTTAAAGATAAACTCACTAAAAACATGCTTAAACAAATACTTGATTTATCTGAGTTATCGGTTAGAGATATTATTAGAAGTAATGAAAAGGAGTATAAAGAAAATAACTTAGACAATCTTAATCTTACTCTAGATGAGATTCTTGAGGTTATTGTTAAGCATCCTAAATTACTTCAACGATCAATTCTTGTTTACAATAATAATGCAATTATTGGATGTCCTCCTGAAGATATTCTGAGAATTATATAAAATTTAATCTTGTTCCGCTCGAGCAGTTCATGTATTATATGAGAACTTAATGAGAACTTATGAATTACCAGGTACTAACTGAAAAAGAACAAAAGGCTTATGAATTTATACTTAAGTATTCTAAAAAATACGGGAGATATCCTCTATTAACAGATATTGCAAAAGGAATAGGTATCAAGTCAAAGGGTGTTGCTCATCGATATGTAAAAGCTCTTGAGAAGGCCAACAAGTTAAAAAAAATTCCTAACAAACATAGAGGGATACTCCTGCATCAAAAAGAACCTATTTTTTTAAAATCTTTAGGAAAAATTGCTGCCGGTGGGGCAATAGAAGCAATAACAGATCAACAAAAGATTGAGCTCGAGTACTTATTTACTAATAAAAAATCATATGCTTTAAAAGTTAAAGGTGATTCTATGATTGACGCTGGTATTAATGATGGAGATTGGGTAATAATTGAAGAAAGTAATAAGACGCATAAGTCAAAGGTTCATGTCGTCTTAATCGACAATCAAGATGTAACATTAAAATATATAGAAAAAATTAATTCTGATGAAATAAAGCTCATTCCTGCTAATAATAAATTTAAAGAAATAATTTATCCTGTTGAAAGAATTTCAATACAAGGTCATGTAATTGGGCAAGTAAGAATTTACTAGCCATGAATCCAAAAATATATCTTCATGTTGATATGAATGCTTTTTTTGCATCCATAGAACAGAGAGATTTTCCAGAACTAGCAGGAAAACCTATAGCAGTAACTAATGGAATAAAAGGATCATGCGTTATCACTTCATCTTACGAAGCAAGAGCCTTTGGGGTAAAAACAGGCATGAGGCTTTATGAAGCAAAAAGAATCTGTCCCTATTTAATTCAGCGACCATCAAGACCAAATATATATACTGCTGTATCTACTAACATCATGAATATCTTGAAAAATGTCACTCCTGATATTCAGGTTTATTCTGTAGACGAGGCTTTTTTAGAATTAACAAACTGTATGAGAATATATAAAAATATAGATACAATCATCTATCATGTTAAGGACTTGATATATTCGTCTGAAAATCTTAAATGCTCAATAGGAGTTTCATATAGCAAATCATTAGCTAAATTTGCCTCCAAAGTTAACAAACCTGATGGTATTACTTTTATTAATAAAAATAATCGTGATCAATATTTAAGCAATGCAGATGTTGACAAACTATGCGGCGTATCCAAGGGTATAACGAGATTTCTCAATGAACATGGAGTGTATAAATGTTCCGATATGAAGAAAATACCTATTAGTATACTTTCGAATAGATTTGGAAATATTGGAAAAAAGATATGGTTGATGGCAAATGGAGAAGACTTTGAAGGACTTACATTAGATCCAATGTATCCAAAAAGCCTAGGTCATGGAAAAGTTGTAATGCCAAATACAAAGGATAGAAATCTGATAAAAAAAATATTTTTAAAAATATCTGTAAAACTATCCAAGCGATTAAGAGAATGTAATCATGAATCAAAAAAATTTATGATTGGTATAAAAATAAAAGCTGGCTGGATTCAAAAAAAGATTAAACTCGAATATGCTACATCTGATCAGCGAAAAATCTTTCAATTGTGCGAGCATGTTTTAAACATGCTTGATAAAAATGTGGGCATTTATCAAGTCCAGGTAACGACAATACGTCCTGTTCAAAAAAACATACAAGGTGATTTTTTTGACAGAGCAACTAATCAAAACAAATGTTTAAGAGTTGTAGACAATATTAATAAAAAATTTGGTAAAGATACTATTGAGTTAGCACGTTTAAAACTTGACCTTTATGAGAGCACTGATGTTATTGCGCCCGCTTGGCGTCCTAACGGCTACAGAAAATCAGTATAAAAAAAGGCCGAAGGGGGTAAATTCGGCCTTTCATTAAAGGGGTGGGGATATGACGTGTTGTCTACATCCTGTCTAAGACAATATCTGAATAATATAGACATGTCAATAAAAAAAATGAACAAAATATATACAAACAGATTAAATAGTGATACTGTTCGTCTAATAATAGACAAAGGATTGACAAAAGCTATGGATAAAGCAATAATTAACAACAACAAGGGAATGTCCCTGAATATTTCACAAATGAAAGAAGATTTATCTGCAAAACCTAGACATCTCATACAAGTTGTCAATCGAAGAACGGGTTTAAGTTCTGATGTAATTAGAGTGTGGGAGAAGAGATACCAAGCTGTGGTATCACAACGTAATGATACAAACAGAAGGTTATACTCAGATAAAGATATCGACAAGCTAACATTACTTAAAAGAGCAATTGCTGCAGGAAGGCGCATTGGAGATATTGCATCTTTATCATACGATGATTTGTTTGAATTAGTAATGGGTGATGAATCTAATTTCTCTGTTGGTTACAAAAGGCCTAGCACAGGTACTGTAATGGAATTATTTGATGAATCAATTTCATGTATAAAAGAAATGAATAGCTGGAAATTAGATAATGTATTATCTAATGCAGTTGCCATTTTAAACACTAATGATTTTCTAATTGAGTTTATAAAACCATTGAGCAATTATATTAATGACGAATGTTCTAGAGGCAGCATTAGATATGCGCAAGAAAAAATGTCCAAATTAAGCATAAGAACTTGTTTAAATAATTTGTATTTAAAATTAAGATCGTCTAAAGAGGACTGCCCACGCCTAGTATTGGCATCTTTACTCTCTGAACACGAATCATTAGACACAATAATGCATTTGATTGTTGCACAGAATGTTGGCTGGGATATCACATATATTGGTAATGGAGTACCCCATGATGAGATAACATATGCGGCGACAAATGTGAGAGCACAGTTAGTTGTTTTAGCAATAAATAATCCAAGAGATATTGCCAGAAAGATATATGAAATTAAACATATTCGTGAAAATGCAGATAAGACAGAGGATATTATTCTTATTGGTTCAGAATGCAATGAGTATAAGCAATTAACGAATCAGTTAAATATTAACATCACAAATGATTTAACGAGTTTTAGACTAACGCTTGAAAGATTATATAGTTTAATTAGATAAAGTTTTACGAAGATTATTAAGAGATAATATGTCGTTCTCAATCTTGCTTTTGTTAGAAATATTCTGATTTATTATTTCACTTGGAGCTTTTTCTATAAAACTCTTATTATTCAGCTTAGAATTTATCTTTGTAACGATTGCTTCGAGCTCTATTAGCTTTTTATCTATTCTCTTCATTTCTTCCTGAACATTAATTAAATTTCTAATTTTTAAATATAGAGTATAGTTATCATCGATTAAATCAATATATTCATTTACATCTGATTGCTCAGCTGTGATATCAATATTTGTATTAGTCATCGACTCAATTAGGCTTTGATGTTCTGTAACATCATTTTTTATTTCTGATTTTTTAATATGTACATTTATACTAATGATTTGTTTAGGATGTATACCTAACTCTGTTCTTGTTTTTCTAATTTTTTTTATTATTTCTCTTGATACGATTTACTCTAGCCTCAACATCATCTTCTTTAGAAATTCTTATTTGAGATGGAAAGCTACTATTAATGAGCATTTTCTCAGATACAAATTTACATTTATAAAACTCTTTCCAAATACTTTCTGTTATAAAAGGTATAATTGGATGACATAATTTTATAATTCTTAATATTGAAAAAATAAGATGATTTTTTGTTACATCATTCATATTATGTTTAGAAATTTCAAGATACCAGTCACAATATTCATTCCAAACAAAATCGTAGATACCATTAGCCATTAAATCAAATCTATAAGTTGTTGTATATTTTTTAAAGTCACTCACAACATTATCTAGGCTGTATAAAATCCATTTATCAAAGATACTAGAGTCGTTGGGATTAATTTTTTCTTGGTAATTAAAACCTTCACAAGACATGAGAATATATCTTGAAGCATTCCAAATTTTATTACAAAAATTCCTGTACCCTTCTATTCTATTTAAATCGAAGTTTATATCCCTACCAGTAGAAGCCATAGCGCAAAAATTAAATCTCAATGCATCAGCACCATATTCCCTTATTCCAGAGGGAAAATCTCTTTTAGTTTTTTTTATTACATCTGCTTTTTGCTTTTCATTGAGTAAACTAGCTGTCCTTTTTTCAAGAAGTTTATCAAGAGAAATACCATCAATCACATCTAAGGGATCTATTACATTACCAATTGATTTAGACATTTTTTTACCTTCTGAATCTCTGACTAATCCATGAATATAAACCTTATTAAATGGAATATTATCCGTAAACTTTATGCTCATCATTATCATTCTTGCAACCCAAAAGAAAATGATATCAAAACCTGTTACTAAAAGGTTTGTAGGAAAATATTTTTCAAACACACTATCATCATCTTTCCATCCTAGTGTTGAAAAGGGCCAGAGTGAAGATGAAAACCATGTATCAAGAACATCAGAATCTTGTGTTAAGTTTATATTATCAGCTAATTTATATTTATTTCTAATTTCCTTTTCGTTCTTACCGACGTAAATATTAGCATCATCATCATACCAAGCAGGTATTCTATGTCCCCAAAAAATTTGTCGACTTACACACCAATCCTCAATATTTCTAAGCCAATTGAAATAGATTTTTTCCCAATGCTTAGGAACAAAATTTACCTTTTTATCTTCAACAACTTTTACGCCTTTTTCTGCTAGAGAACTCATGCTCATAAACCATTGATTTGTGAGTAAAGGTTCAATTATTTCACCTGTTCTCTCACCTATTGGAACAGTATTCTGATATTTATCTTTTTTAACTAATATTTGTTCTTTTTCTAAATCATTAACAAGTTCCTCGCGAACTGTATGAATATTTTTACCTATATATTTTTCATGAACATTTTCATTTAATGTTCCGTCTTTATTCAAGATGTTAATAAAATTAAGATTATGTTTTTTACCAACTTTGTAATCATTAAAATCATGTGCTGGAGTTATCTTTAGACATCCAGTACCAAAATCCATATCAACCAATTCATCTTGTATAACCGGTATGTATCTTTTGATCATTGGCAGGGCAATTTCTTTACCTATAAGATGTTTATATCTTGTATCCTCAGGATTTATACAGATTGCAGAATCACCAAAGAATGTCTCTGGTCTTGTAGTAGCTACTACAATAGAATCACTCGAATCTTTTAATTGATATCTTAGGTAGTATAAATATCCATCCTGGCCTTTATTAACAACTTCTAAATCAGAATCAGCAGTCTGTAATTTAATATCCCAATTTACTAATCGGTTTCCTCTATATATTAGCTTTTCTTCGTATAAAGAAATGAAAACATCTTCCACGATTTTAGACAATCCATCATCCATCGTGAATCTATTTCTTGACCAATCTGCAGAAGAACCAATTCTTTTTGTTTGATTTATGATTGTGTTGCCAGATAATTCTTTCCATTCCCAAACTTCATCAATAAACTCTTCTCTGCTGAGAGCTTTAACATCTCTTCCAGTATTTTTAATCCTATTTTCAACAACAAGCTGAGTAGCTATACCTGCATGGTCAGTACCAGGCTGCCATAATACACTTTTTCCAAGCATTCGATGATATCTTACAAGAATATCAATGATTGTATGTTGAAATGCATGACCCATGTGAAGAGTACCTGTCACATTAGGTGGGGGAAGCACTATGGAAAATTTAGATGAAGACTGTTTTGGAGAAAAACATTTATTTTTTTCCCATTCATCATAAATGGCTTGTTCTATCTCTTGTGGTTTATATTGTTTATTCATTGAACTCTTTATGGTTTAATACAAAGTTATTATTTTTATATAAAGTATATTTTTTTCTACTAATTTCTTTTCTATTCTCAATATTCTCAACAAATTCATATATTGATTTATCATCAATTTTATCAATGACTGGCTTTTCATAAATATTTATTATTGAGTCGTATTTATCTAGTATAGATTGTTTATCAGGATATGTTGCTGATACGAGAATAATTGGTGTATCAAAACAAGTATCTGACTTATAGATTTTATGGGGTAAAAAACTGTTTTGTTCAAAAGTCCAAAGTAGTTTATCTATTTTTTCTAGATTATCGTCAACATCAATAATTACGATTTTACGCCCAGTCTTATATAATTTTCTTGCAAGGAAACAAACAGACAAATGAAGATTTTGACTTTTGTTCAGCGAATAAAAATTAGCAGTGCTTTTCAAGTTATTTATTTGATATTACGAAATCAGTTAGTAGCTTCACAGGTCTTCCAGTAGAGCCTTTATCAGGACCAACTTCCCAAGCAGTTCCGGCAATATCTAAGTGAGCCCATTTTTCATCTTTAGTAAAATGAGCTAGAAATGCTGCTGCCGTGATAGCGCCACCATATCTTCCGCCAATATTTTGAATATCTGCAAAGTTTGTCTTAAGTTCCTCAAAATAATCTTGATATAGTGGAAGTTGCCAGACACGATCACCGGTTCTGTCAGATGATTTTTTAATTTTATCACTGAGTTCATCACTATTAGAAAATAATCCAGAAGGATATTTACCAAGCCCAACAAGACACGCTCCTGTTAATGTCGCCATATCTAGTATGTATCTTGGCTTATATTTTTTACTGAATGTTAGAGCATCACAAAGGACTAATCTTCCCTCTGCATCTGTATTTAGAATCTCAATAGTTATACCTGACATACTTGTCACAACATCTCCAGGTCTAGTGGCTTGACTACCCGGCATGTTTTCAGCACAAGCAAGTATTCCAATAACATTATTTTTCAATTTCATTTCTGCACATGCTTGCATCGTTCCAATTACAGAACCCGCACCTGACATATCGTATTTCATCTCGTCCATATTTGCCGAAGGTTTGATTGAAATTCCGCCAGTATCAAATGTGATACCTTTACCAACAAGGACTATAGGCTGTTTATTTTTTAGAGGCGTATATTTTATTATTACTAATTTCGCTGGTTGCTTACTACCTTGTGAAACGGATAATAATGAACCCATTTTTAAAGAACGCATTTTCTTTTCATCTAAAACTTCTACTTTTATATTTGAATTAATGCGCTCTAATTTTTTTGCTTCTTTTGCAAGAAATGTGGGATTACATATGTTTGAAGGTGTATCACCTAACATTCTTGACTTGTTTATACCATTTGATATTGCAAGAGATTCAATTACTGTTTTATTAAATTCTCTGGTATCAGTGCTCTTATTAACAATCAATTGACATTGTTTTAAACTAGTTTTGATTTCTTGTTTGTATGAATATTGAGATTTCTCAATTTCTATAATAGAGCCTTTGATAACATCATAATTTTTAATTTTTATGTTTGTTAAATCCACACACATGCTAGACATTTTAAATTCTTTGATTTTTTTCATCGCATTCTTTAGGCACTTCTCATAAATCTGGATGTTTAGATCCTTTTGACTGCCCAAACCTATAAGGCAATAGCTTGAGTTGCCAGCTTTACTGCTGAATACATCACAAGTTCCCATTTTTCCTGTAGTTACTTTATTTGCAATAGATAATTTAATATCATCTAATACGGGTACTTTACCTATAGATTTGTCTAATGCAGAAAGCATATCCTGATAGATGAAAATTATATTAAGATCATTGCTTTTACTCTTGTTAAATTTGATGTATTTCATGATATTTCCTTATAATAAAGTTATACTAACTAGAGCTTTAGATTAACATTTTTTATCTAATCATGTAATTGCTACATTGAATTTAATTAGTCAATATTTATACAAAAACTGCGCTAGAACATCTCTGGCAGTATTTTTAATTTTATTTCTAATACTCCTAGCTAATACAGGTCTGAGATTAGTAGAGGATGTTAATGATGGAGATATTGCATCTATTTTTTTAATCAAATTGTTGGTTTTAAAAATGGTCCAGTATTCACCATTAATAATATCCCTAGGTCTTTTTTTTGGAATCATTATCTCTCTTAACAGACTATACACATCAAATGAAATGATCATTATGCAGTTAAATGGTATCTCTAACTTTGAATTAGCAAAAATATTAACCAAGCTAATTTTAATTTTTATCATTATCATGAGTTTACTAGAATTGATATTATCTCCAAAAGCGCTTGAGCTTAGAACTCAAGTACAACATCAAATAACTCATGAACAGAAAATTTATACACTTAACGAGGGAAGTTTTAATATTAGTAATGATGGTTCAAGAGTGGTTTATATTACACAAAAAAATTCAACTAAGCCAGGTAATATATTTATTAAATCTACTTCTAATCTAACAACTAGAATTGATATATCATCTAGAATTAAATCCTCAGATGATAAAAAAATTATTCTTGAGGATGGTAAAGCATACTCATTTGATTCTGATGGAAGTTTTAGCTCAACAGATTATGAATCACAGAACATGCTCATTACTAATACGATGCCTAAATTAAATAACAATAATCTACAATCTAAATCAATATTCGAATTATTTAGAAGTATCAATTTATCTGAACTTGCAGAAATATTGAATAGATTCTCTGTAATTATTTCGGGAATAATACTTGCTTATATTGCAATTCCATTGAGCAGTTTTTTTAGAAAAAATGAAAAATATAAAAACGTTTTCATTGGAGCTATTTTATATTTCAGCTATATCGTTCTAATCAATATAATGACACAATCATTTAATACGGAAATATCTCTATTGATATCCGCATTTATTACTCACACCTTTTTTATTTTTATTGCTTATTACATGTATGCGAGTAAATCAAGGTAAGACTTTAGTATGAATAGAATTTCAAGATATATGCTGAAAAATTATTTAGTTAGTTTCTTTTTAGCTATAATTGTTTTATTAGGCATAAATTTACTAATAATATTTTTATCTGAACTAAAAAACATTGGAAACCATGAATATAGTTACCCAATCTTATTTAACTATATAGCATTTCTCATTCCACAAAATTTCTTAGACATATTTCCCTATGCTTTATTAATTGGAAGCATGACAGCATTTGGATCAATGGCCTATCATTCTGAGTTAACAGCTATTAATTCTTATGGCATAGGAATCAAAAGGGTATTTAAAATTATTCTTTTGCAAACTTTTGTTATTTCAACTTTTTTTACAATAATTTCTAATTCAATTGCTCCAAAATATGCTAATGATGCGCAAACGCTGAAAAATGTTTCTTTAAATAAAAGTGTTTCAGACAAGAGTGTATGGTTCAGAACATCGAATCAAGTTACAAACATTGGCGAGGTAATCTCTGATAAACAATTAAGTAACATCAAGATATACTTCATTAGAGATGGCGGTATTTCCTCTATTTTATCAGCTAAAAGTGCTAATTATAGTGATAAGTGGATTTTAAAAGATGTTGAGATTCTAGATATAGCAGACTCTAATTTTGAAAAAATGTCTACTTATTTTTTATCTAGTGAAGAATTTGTACCATTTGAAATTTTATCAAGTCAATTTACTAAAAGACGTTATATCTCTATAGAAAATCTCTACGAAAATATAATTTTTCATAATAACTTAGGCTTTGCCATATGAAAATCATAAAGTAATCTTTTGGAAAAAAATTCTCCTTCCTTTTTCCTGTTGTGTGATTGTATTTGTAGGCTTGCCATTCTTGTTTACAAAAAACTAGATCGACTAATCAAAGCCAGAAACTATTATTTGGTATTTTATTTGGTATTACTTACTTTGTGATTACTAGTCTAATTACAAATATTGCTTTAATTATTGGGATACCTGCATTTTTAAGCGTTATTTTATCTATTGCTGTTTTTATTGCTGCGGGAATAATTCTTTTTAACAATTTAATTAAGAAAAATATCCCAATCTAATCTACTTTTTCTAAATATGTTTTTGATATGATATCTTGTAAAGATTCATCTTTAATTAACAATAAAATATGTCCACCAAGTAGTGAAATAATAATCCTCTTTATCGATTGTACGTAACTCACATGTAAAGAGTATCTACTATAAATTTTAATTTTCCATATTTTCATACCCAAAGTTTGATTATATTTTTTCCAAAACCAAGCGTAATAAAAAAATATTATAGTAATTAAATAAATTTGATAGACGATACTATTAAGTACTGCATTTCCATCAGTTAATAATATTACCGGTATTGTAAAAAAGTATAAAACTGCAAAAAGTAATATAAAATCATAAAAATTTACTAACAATCTTTTTATTAACCCAACTTTTTTATTCATAATGTTTACTTGATAAGGCTAGTGGCATTACTTTAACCCTCATTCCCTTTTTTAAGTTATCAATTTCTGAATCAAGCTTAATGTAACAATTTGCATCTTTTAGAGAAGACAGGATATTAGACCCTTGCGCACCTGATTTTTTTACAAATAACTTATTATCTTTGTTGATTAATATTCCTCTTTTATATTCCGTTCTACCTTTTCTTTTTTTATATCATCTATAAGTTCTGCTTCTAATAATAAATGATTCTCATAATTTTTACCGCATAGTTTATTAATTGCAGCATTAACAAAAAGATTAAATGTAACAATGACAGAAACTGGATTTCCTGGCAATCCAAAGAATGCACATTTATTTATTTTACCATATGCAAGAGGTCTTCCAGGTTTAACAGATATCTTCCAAAATTTAATCTTTCCAAGATTATCCAAAGCAGTTTTCACATGATCAGCATCACCTACTGACACACCTCCTGTTGTAATGAGAACATCACATTTCTGAGATGCATCGCTAAATTTTTTTTCAATAGACGATAATTTATCTTTGACAACACCATAATCTTTTAATTCAACAGGATATTTTCTTAGCAAACCATGCAGTAAATATCTATTACTGTCATAAACCTGATTCTTTTTAATTTTCTTTTAATGCTTACTAATTCGTCTCCAGTTGATATGAACCCTATTAAAGGCATCTTAAATACCGGAACAGTAGCAATGCCCAGTGATGCTAAGATTCCTATATCAATTTCATTGATCCTCTTTCCTTTGGTGAGAACAACCTGATTTTTCCTTATATCTTCACCTGGAAATCTTATGTTTTGATCTTTGACAATAGGCGCTAAGACTTTTATTTCATCTTCATTTGTTTCAACTAACTCCTTCATGACCACTGCGTTACAACTTTTGGGTACATTGCCTCCTGTCATAACTTTTATGGCATGATTTGGCTTTACGGCTTTCGTGTAAGAATTACCAGCAAATGATTCTCCTACACACTTGAAGATTTTATTTTGATTTGAGAAATCTTTTATATTAATTGCATACCCATCCATAGCTGAATTTTTATAATTTGGCACATCAATTTTAGATCGAATATCTTTCGCTAATATGCGATCACAAGAATTCTTAAGCTGTACATTTTCACTTGATGATTTTACCTTTATTGTCTTGAGGATATTCGATAGAGCCTCATCTATACTTAGAGCATTTGGGATCAAATTCATTAAAACAGTTATCTTTTAATTTTTTCATGAAGTCTATATTATATTAATTATATCAAACATTATGCCTTTATCTGATAATACAACAGAACTTGATTTTATAAGACAGTATTGCAGCGAAAGCTCATTTAAAAAAAATTTGTCAAAAAATACTACTGACGCATATATGTCTGATCTAAAGGTTTATTTACAATGGTTAAGATCTAATGAATACTCACTACTTGATGCTGATAGGGAGATTATAAATAACTATCTTGCTTTCAAATTAGATAGCGGTTTATCAGTAAGCACAATTCAGAGAACTATTACATGTATCAAATCGTTTTACTTATTTTTGTATGATAATGGGTTAATTAAAAATAATCCTTCAACATTAATAGAAAATCCAAAAAAGAGAAGAAAACTTCCGACAATAATTTCTGAAAGTGAGATAGAAAAATTATTAAGTGCACCGGACGATAAAACAGCCACTGGCTTAAGAGACAAATGTATTCTTGAATTACTCTATTCATCTGGCCTTAGAATCTCAGAGTTACTTACAATCAAAATTAATCAGATAGCCACTGATAAACCATACTTGAGAATAAAGGGTAAAGGCAACAAAGAGAGATTAGTTCCTATTGGCTCTGTGGCTATGAAGTTATTAATATCATATATTGATGGATATCGCACAAGCATTAAATCTGTTATTCATCCAGACATTCTTTTTATTAATTCAAACGGAAGCGTTATTTCAAGACAAGCCTGCTGGGAGATGATACAAAAATATGCAAAATTATCTCTGATTGATAAAAAATTATCACCGCATAATTTAAGACATGCTTTTGCAACACATTTACTTAATAATGGAGCTGATTTGAGAACTGTACAGATGCTATTAGGACATGCTAGTCTATCTACAACGCAAATATATACCCATATAGCTAAAGATAGATTGATGAAATTTCATCAAAAATATCACCCAAGGAGGTGATATGAAAAATCTTTTTATATTCATAGCTCTGTCAGTTCTTTTTTCATGTGCAAAAAAAGAAGATGCTGATATTAAAAAAGGCATAGAAGATGCTGATATTAAAAAAGTTGTATCTGAAGCTTATCCTAATGTAAATATTGAAAATATAAAAAAAATAGATGAAAACTTTCATGAAATCATAATCAACAATCAAATATATTATGCAACTAATGATGGTAAATATTTAATTGTAGGAAACGTCATTAATCTAGATACAAAAGAAAGCATTACTGAAAATACAAAGATGAAACAAAGAATAGCAGTAATAGAATCTATAGACCCTAATAATATGATTATTTATAAGCCACAAAAATCAAATCATATTATGACTGTATTTACAGATTCATCATGTCCTTATTGTCAAAAACTCCATAATGAGATTCCAGATTTGCTGGAAAACAATGTAGAAGTGAGATATGTATTATTCTCTAGAAATGGTAATACTGTCGATGCTTATCAGCAGTTACTATCTGCATGGTGCTCTGAAGACAGAGTAAGTTCTGTTGAAGATCTGTTTCAAGGAGAATTACTCGATGAAAGTAACGGTTGTGATAACCCGCTTGATAAAAACTTTGAATATGCTGGAATATTATCTGTAGAGGGCACGCCAACTATCTTTTTAGATGATGGTAGAATAATACCGGGATATCAAAATTATAAAAAAATATTAGCATTCATCAATCAAGCTAACTAAAATTCTTCTCGATTTTATCTAAATATTTCTCAATTTTTTTAATCTCATTGCCCATGCTTTTAAATCTCTCATCTTGTGAGATTTTATTAAGCTCAGATCTAGCCTTAGCAAGAGTTGTCCATGTTACTTTTTCTGATTCATTGAATATTTTTTCACGTATATATTTTTTTTGATTTTCAATTATCCCTTCTGTCAAAAGATTTTTATTATCGGAATACAATTTTCTTTTATATAACTCAATTAGTCTTTTATCCTCTAATCTTTCAAGATTTGTTAAAATATTATTTGAATCATCTAGTATTTTAATTTCTTCCAATATCTTCCAGTCACTTGGACCTGTGAATCCACTATATAACATTTCATCTACATGCTCAGATGCAGAGATATAGTCTCTGCTGTCAACCTGATAGTCTGCAAGTTGGTCAACTAAGTATTGATTCACATTCATGACAAAATTACTTGATGAGGTTATTAAATTTGATTTACTCTCATATAGATTTAAATTCTTATCGAAATCATCTTTAATATCACCAGATAAGTTTTCTTGAAGCAATAGAACAGGATAGTCATTACTTTTTATCTTTTTTAATGTTTTATTCTTAAACAATGCCCCAATATTTCTTGTTCTAGAGTTAATAATTTCATCTGTTACCTCTTCTTTTAAGTTAAAAAATATCATCTCCTTTTGATTATCTGGGTTACTTGTCAAGTAACAAACTGGGGTGTAATCACCATGTGAGGTTGTTGGAGGTATAATAAAAATTTTATTATCGCCAATGAATTTACTTACGTCTTTATGATTTGTAAATGTCATCAAATGTTTCCATAAATCATCATCATTTTTCTTGATAATTTCAGCTATACCAATAGTTGCATCTACATCACTCATTGCATCATGTGCAAATTCATGACTAATGTTGTTATTCGCTGCTAAATTTTCAAGTTTTAAGATTTTACGACCTTTTTCACCATCAATAGGTATATTTAAATAAGGCTTTTCTAAATTACAAATTGCTAGAATTATTTTAAATAAATCTGATCGCGAATTATTGTTTGTATTGGTTAAATATGGTGCGTGTAAAGATTGAAAAAAACTAGATCTTAAAAACTTTTCATCAAAATTAATATTATTGTAGCCTATAAACACTGCAGGCGACCATGATGAAAATTTATTATGGACTTTATCCATAAATTCATAAAATGATTGCCTATTATCTAAATCCTCAAGATCTGTTTTTGTAATAAGCATGGCAGCAGGAGAGGGAATTACACCATCTCTCAATCTACACTTTTCATTTATTTGATCTAGTACGTTGAATTGATCATCAACTAATTTAGCTGCGAGCTGAATAGGTTGATCAAAATAAAAATTTAATCCGGATGTTTCAAAATCATAAAATACATAATTCATTTATATTAACTGCGGGATAGTGTAATCTTATTATACACAACGATGGTAAAAAAAACATACACTGCATCAGATATTGAAATCTTAAAAGGTATCGAGCCTGTTCAAAAAAGACCTGGCATGTATACAGATACAACTAACCCGAATCATTTGCTTCAAGAGGTGATAGATAACTGTGTTGACGAATCAATTGCAGGATATTGTAACAATATTGACATTACTCTCAATGAAGATGAATCATTTACGGTTAAAGATGATGGAAGAGGGATGCCTGTAGATATTCATCCTGAGTATAAAAAATCTGGTGTAGAAGTAATTATGACTAATTTACATTCTGGAGCAAAATTTAGTAATAAAAATTATAAGTACTCGGGAGGCCTGCATGGTGTTGGTGTATCTGTAGTCAGTGCGCTTTCAGAATATTTAACAGTTGATATTGAGCGCAACGGAGATACCGATGTACATCGAATTACTTTTAAAAATGGTCTCGTAAAAGACAAATTAAAAACGATATCAAAGTCTACAAAGAATTCTCATGGGACGAAGATTACATTTAAACCAAACTCAAAGTACTTTGATAATTCAAATATTGATACAGCTCGACTACACAAGCTTTTAGAAGCTAAGTCAATTCTTAAACCAGGACTAGCACTTAAGATTTTAGATAAAAAAAATAATATAAAAAAAGTATATTGTCATAAAGGATCACTGGATGATTATTTAAAATCAGTACATGAATCTCCTGAGCTTATACCAAAACAACCTATCCTAATTGAGTTAGAGACAGATTTGTTTGAGGTATCATCAGCACTTTCTTGGACAAAAGAATCTGATTTTGTAATCCAAGACAGTTATGTGAATCTTATACCAACTTCAGATGGTGGAACGCATGTAAATTCTTTGAAATCAGCTGTAACTGAATCAGTGCGTGATTTCATGACTTCCCATAATATCGTACCTAAAAATATTAAAATAATACCTGATGATGTTTGGAGAAATACTTCATATCTTATCTCGCTAAAAATATCGGATCCACAATTTGTAGGACAAACAAAAAATAAATTGCAATCAACATCTATTGCATCAAAACTTACCAGTCAACTCAAGGATCGTTTAGAAATATGGTTAAACAACCATACTGAGATATCAGAAGAAATTTGTAACATTGCTATAAGTAATGCGCAATCTAGATTGTCTTCAACATCAAAAAAAACAAAAACAATCTCTAAGAATGTAATCATGCCCAGCCGCTTATCTGACTGCTCAAGTAAAGATGTACTTAATAATGAACTTTTTTTAGTTGAGGGCGATTCTGCTGGAGGTTCAGCAAAAAAAGCACGAGATAGAAACTTTCAAGCAATTCTTCCCCTACGTGGAAAAATTCTTAATACCTGGGAAGTCACATCAAGCAAAATTTTAGAATCAAAAGAAGTTCAAGATATCAGTACCTCTATTGGTGTTCAACCTGGTAACTCAGATATTTCTAATTTACGCTACGGTAAAATTTGTATATTAGCGGATGCCGATTCAGATGGTCTGCACATTGCTACACTTCTGATTGCATTATTCGTTAAACATTATCCAGATCTTGTAATCAATGAGCACATATACGTTGCATTACCGCCTCTGTATCGAATTGATTATAAGAAAGATATCTTTTATGCAATTTCAGAAGAAAACATGAATGATGTATTTAAAAAAAATAAAATTAAAAATACTGATACAGGTGTAAGCATAACTAGATTTAAGGGTTTAGGAGAGATGAACCCATCTCAATTGCGTGAGACAACATTGAGCCCTGTTTCTCGCAAGCTACTATTGTTGTCACTTGAGAACAAAGCTAAAGATATGAAAATATTGGATATGATGTTATCAAAGAAAACATCACTGGATAGAAAAAAATGGTTAGAAAAAAAGGTAATCTTGCTCAAACAAACTAATGTCAAATAATAAAGATTTATTTTCATCAAGTATAGATAGAGTATCCATCGGAAGATTCAGTGAAGATGCATATCTAAATTATTCTATGTATGTAATCCTTGATCGGGCCCTCCCGAGTCTTTTAGATGGTCTAAAACCCGTTCAAAGAAGAATCATTTATGCTATGAGTGAGTTAGGTTTGAAATATAATTCAAAGTATAAAAAATCTGCAAGAACTGTTGGTGATGTCTTGGGTAAGTTTCATCCTCATGGTGATTCAGCCTGTTATGAAGCTATGGTAATGATGGCTCAATCATTCAATTACAACGCACCATTGATTGACGGACAGGGTAATTGGGGCACACAAGATGATCCTAAATCTTTTGCAGCCATGAGGTACACCGAATCAAAACTAACTAAATATTCTGATCTTCTATTACAAGATTTAAAAAATGGTACAGTTGAATGGATAGACAATTTTGATGGCTCTCTTAAAGAACCTAAGTTTCTATCCTCCTTAATACCTAATATATTAGTAAATGGAAGTTCTGGTATTGCTGTTGGAATGTCAACTGACATTCCGCCACATAATTTAGGCGAAGTAATTCTTGCAGTTCAACATCTCATTAAAAAACCTAAATGTAATGTTGATGAATTGATGGATTTTATTCCTGCCCCTGATTATCCAACGGGCGGTACTCTCTTAAAAAATGAATCAGATATTGAAACTATCTATAATGAAGGTACTGGGAATATAAAATTAAGAGCTGAGTATTCTTCTAAAAATAAACAGATTCTTATTTACACATTACCATATCAGGCTTCTACAACAAAAATTATTGATCAAATTCAATCCCAGATGATTGATAAGAAAATTGGTTTTATCAGTTCTATTGAAGATCAGTCAGATGAAAATAATCCCGTTAAAATATTAATTAAAATAAAAGGAACAACGCACAGCTCTGATGATGTAATGAATCATCTATATTTTACAACAGACTTAGAGAGAAGCTATAGGGTCAATCTAAACATGATTACAGCTGATGGTAAGCCATGCGTCATGAATCTTAAAGATATTTTATCGCAATGGCTAGATTTTAGAATTGAAACTGTTAAAAGAAAACTTAATTACGAAAACACTCAAATATTAGAACGACTACATATTCTTGAAGGTTTCTTAGTAGTTTACCAGCACCTTGATAAAATAATAAATATTCTTAGAAATGAAGATAATCCTAAACCTAAAATTATGAAAATAGGTAAGTTTACACAAGCTCAATATGAAGCAATCATTAATATGAGATTACGAAATATTGCTAAACTTGAGGAAAATAAAATCAAAAGCGAGTTCAAAGAACTTTCCTTAAGAAATAAAGAAATTAATTCAATTCTTAAATCAAAAACAAAACTTAATAATATTATCTCAGATGAACTAGATTCTATTAGCGAGGAATATGCTGTAGATAGAAAAACGAGCATAGTTGAACAAGCATCATCATCAAAACAAATTAAAAAAGAAATTAAAATATCTAATGACCCTATGTCAGTTATTTTATCTGCCAATGGATGGATAAAATCAAATAAGGGAATATTAGAATCGCTAGATAATTTAAATTTTAAATCAGGTGATTCATATTTAGATCATTTAAATATTGATAACAACAAAGATATTGCTTTGTTTGATCAAAAAGGTTTTGTTTATACAATGGCAGTAAATGATATTCCATCTGGCAGAGGATATGGAGAATCTCTAAAAAAATATTTTAATATAAATGATGGAGTGCATGCCGTCGGAATGATTAATCCGTCTGAACCTATTCATACATTACTTTGTTCAGAATCTGGTTATGGTTTTCTTTGTTCAAATGATGATTTAAATTCATCTAACAAGAACGGTAAATCCATATTTAAAAATAAAGCATCAAACTTGATAAAACCAATATCAGTAAATACAAATGAATATGATTACTACATTATTATTACAAGTAACCACTATATGATTCTATCTTCAGTTTCAGACGCTCCGGTTTTAAGTAAAGGCAAAGGTGTTAAATTAATAAATATCCCAAAATCTGAAAATAATGAAAAAATTATTTTTATTGGGGTAATTAAAAAAGGTGAGCGCATTGAAGTAAGCGCGAAAAATAAAAGGTCAAAATTCATTGAATTTGATGATTTGGAACCATATATTATGAATAGAACAAGGCGTGGAAAGAAAATCGAAAACAAATTTATCCACAAGAATGAGAAATTAACTTATAATATAGGTACAAAATGAAAAGAATTTTCTATTTTATCGTTGTAAACATAGCCATACTCTTCGTACTGAGCATATTTTTATCTCTTACAGGTTTTACAGGAATACTTCAATCAAACGGTGTTGATCTCGATTATGATTCCTTAATGCTATTTTCTCTAGTCTTTGGTATGGGCGGCTCATTCATTTCGCTATACATGTCAAAATGGATGGCTAAATCTATGGCTGGTGTTAAATTAATTAACTCTCCATCGAATGAATTTGAAAGATGGTATCTTGATATAGTTAAAAAACAATCAGACCAGCTAGGTCTTAAAATGCCAGAGGTAGGTATTTTCAACTCACCTCAACCAAACGCTTTTGCTACCGGTTCTTCTAAAAATAGTTCTCTTGTTGCATTAAGTACAGGTCTTATCAGTGCAATGAATAGAGATGAAATTGAAGCTGTAATTGGGCATGAGATGAGTCATGTTGCAAATGGTGATATGGTCACACTTACTTTGATACAAGGTATTGTAAATGCTTTTGTTATATTTTTCTCTCGAGTAATTGGACATGTCGTTGCCCGTGTTATTTGAAAAAATGAAATAGGTTTTGGTATTGGATATTTCTTCACAGTAATATTTGCACAAGTGATCCTTGGCATATTAGCTTCAACTATAGTCTGCTGGTTCTCTAGAATGAGAGAATTCAGAGCAGATATAGGCGGTGCTCAATTAACTTCCAAAGCTAAAATGATTGATGCACTAAAAGCACTTGAAAGACAAGTAGCTGCACCTCTTCCAGATCAAATGCTCGCTTTTGGAATATCAAATAAAGGACAATCTAGCACATTACAAAAATTGTTTTCAACTCATCCGCCACTTAGAAAGAGAATTGAAGCACTAGAAAATGCGCAAATTGAATCTTCTAGTCAAGAACAGCTAAGTTAATGGTAGATCATTCGCTACTTAAAAGCGGCAACAAGATACTTGTCGACAAACAGCCTTATCTGATAATTGAAACAGATTTTGTTAATCCTGGTAAAGGGCAGGCCTTTACTAAAATTAAAATTAAAAATCTACTAAATAAAAAAACAATTGAAAAAACTATAAAGATTGGAGAGGAGGTAGACGAAGCTGATGTCTTAAACACATCAATGCAGTTCCTATATCAAGAGTCAAATAATCTTTTTTTTATGAATTTAGAATCTTATGAACAATTAGAGTTAGCTGCATCTTCAGTTGATTTTGACCCTAGATGGCTCAATGATGGTGATGAGTGTGATGTTACTCTTTGGAATGATGCAATAATAGACGTAACTCTACCAAATCTTATTACTTGCAAGGTAACGTCTACTGAAAGTGTTGCAAAAGGTGATACTGTATCTACAACTCTTAAAGATGCTGAACTTGATAATGGAATTACTATTAAAGTTCCAGCTTTTATTAAACAGGATGAGGAAATTAAGGTTAACCCAACTACAGGTGAATATTCATCGAGAGCATAAAATGAGTAAAGCAGAAGAAAGAAGAAAAGCGGCACAGCAAGAAATTCAAGAGCATAAGGCTAAAAAAAAATAAATATATTATTGCCGCAGTTTTTTGGTTCTTATCAAGCCTATATATTTATTCTAATGATGCAGGCTTTTCTGATGTATATTCTCTAAAACCATTTATTTACTTTATAGTGGGACCTGTTGTGGCCTCAATTATATTCGGCAATATCATGTTTTTTCTCCAAAAGATCATAGAGAAAGGAGTGATGGCTTTTCTTGGAAATAACGCACAACATCTTGTTCTTCCTGTAATTTCATTTCTTTTCTTTTGTGCATTAGTTGCAATGTTTATAATAATATTTAAGTTTGCAGAACTGCTTCAAACAGTTATTTAATATTAATTTAATAAATAACTAATATTATTCTTCTTTCAATTTTATATTCATGTATGATAGTCCAATGCCAGTTTTTTTAAGAGATATTCTATTACCAATACTTGTTTCTACTTTGTATTGGTTATCCTTTTTTAATGATTTACTTTTTTTGAATTTATTTATATTTTCAATAGTATCAATTATCTATGTTTATTATTGTAAATATGTAAATTCAAATTACGAGTATATTTTTGGAAAAGAATCTGTTGACGATAAGCTCAAAGACTCGAGCCCTATCTTTAGAAAATTTATCTCAGCAGTATGGGTATCTCATTTTGCTTTTTCTTTTTCGGTGGTATCAGCCTAGGTGTATCAGTACCATTTATAATTTACTTTAATATTTAAGTTATAATTACTTTTTAATACTTATAATGTAATTCTATGGATAATTATTACGATACAGCCTTAAATGAATTAGATGAATATATAGACAAAGACCTTTCCTCATATTCAAAAGATAGAAACTATGATTTTGGTCCACAAAATCGCAAAAATGTCTCTATGTTATCGAAATATATCTCACACAGGGTATTAAATGAATATGATGTTGTAAAAAAGTTCTAGAGAAACATAAATTCAATAAAGTAGAAAAATTTATTCAGGAAGTATTTTGGAGAGTCTATTGGAAAGGATGGCTAGAACATAGACCAGACGTATGGCATGACTACGTACGTTATGATAACTCAAATGTAAATAAAGATGATTTAGAAAAAGCATATTCAGGTTGTACAGATATAGATTGTTTTAACGATTGGGTCAGTGAACTTAAAACAACAAACTACTTACATAATCATACTAGAATGTGGTTTGCGAGCGTCTGGATTTTTACTTTAAAATTACCTTGGCAATTAGGCGCAAACTTTTTTTTGCATCACTTATATGATGGTGATTCAGCATCTAACACCTTAAGTTGGCGTTGGGTAGCTGGACTACAAACTATTGGTAAAAACTATCTTGCTACCAGTGCGAATATCGCAAAATATACTAGTGGAAGACTTAGACCTAATAATTTAATAGAAGATGCAGAACCAATTCCAGTACAAAAAACATATGATATTAATGAAATATATTTTTCAAATCAAAAGTCAGATAATAATACTCTTCTTATTTTTGACGATAATCTAGATTATCAATTCATCAATGATATAAAAAATAATTATGACAAATTATATTTTATTTTTTTATCAAACGATCATCGTAGTATTTCTTTATCTGAAAATGTCATATCATTTAAAAAATCAATAATAGATGATATCTCATCAAAGTTCGAAGGATCTGTAATACTTGATGGTCATGAGTGTATTTCTCTCTTAGATAGTAAATCTATCGATATAATTTATCCTAATATTGGTGATAATCTCACTTACATCAATTCTCATTCTAAAACTGGTGATATTAATTTTATCTATCATGAACATGACTTAACCTGTTGGCAATTTTCAAAAAAAGGCTTTTTTAACTTTAAGAAAAATATTCCAGATATAATCAAAAAAATTAATAATACTAAGGATTTATTTTCTTAGCTCAATAACCTTTTTGTTTTCTATAAGCCTCATAATTCTTTTTACCAATAGCAATTTTTAAACTCATTTTATAGGTAGCTTTTGGATCAAGATTACATTTAAGTTTTGATCTTGTGATTGATTCATCTAATATTGTCCCATCTAGAGTTTTTCTATTTATTTTTATAAATACTTTTTTATTATTAGATTTATCGAAGATTTTAATATTTTCTTTAATTTCATATTTACGAAATATATCATTTTCACCTTCATGATAATCAATAATCAAATCTTTATAGCCTCGATCTATCCACCATGATTTAATTTCTGCATAGTCATCATTAAATTTAATAGAAAAGTCTACATTGTTTGATGTTGATGTTTTAAAAGTACATAATAATTCGCTAACTTCATTAGTATTATTTTTACTAGTACAGCTAAATAAAAAAAATGAAAGGAAAATTATTTGAAATAGCCTCATGCCAGAAGAAGTTACTTTAGCAGTAGAGTTAAGATGATACCGGAGAATAATACAAATGATAAGGAGGCAAGTACGGGTAATTTTTTCATTATACCTTTTCTCCAAAAATCTGGTTCGTCACGCCAAGTATTCGTATCTTTCCAAAAATTTACTATTTTTTTATTACGCATCGTTTTATAAATAAAGCAATAATAGAATTTGTTTGCTAATTACAAATAACGTTCAAGTAGACATGTGCTTTTACTTTATTAAGCGAAATATTTTATAAATGCTAGAAAAGCAACTAATATAATCACTGTTACAGCTATATCTTTCATAGATTTCATAATTATCTCCAGTAGGTTAATCTGCTAGAGATATTACGCAATAATGTGATACAACTAACGTTATTTAAAAAGTATCAGACTATAGTCTTCTTGTAAAATAATTATTTACTCCATGCATTTGTTTCAAATACTTCATCAACCTTTGTATTTGTTATATGGTTAGTATAATTAGACATAACTTTCATTGAAGTTCCTACAATAATATCTAATATTACTTCTTTGCTATAACCAGCAGCAAGAAAATCATTTACTTCATTTTCACTTGGCCAGCCTCGAGTTTCATTTATGATAGAAGTAAATTTACGCAAAGCTTCTAATTTTTTATCTTTAATCGGCTTATTGTCCCTTAAAGACTCAATTACATCATCAGGAACTTTTGCCATTTGTGATACAGTTGTATGTGCAGCCATGCAATAGGTACACTCGTGTTTATTTGCATTGGTCATGAGGATAATCTGTCTTTCGGTTTCTGTTAATGATGTTTTGTCAAAGATATCATTCAATGCCATGTAACTTTCTAGCATAGCTGGAGATTCTGCTATAACAGCCATGAAATTTGGTATAAAGCCCCATTTATCACTGATTTTTTGTAAGATATCTTTTGATTCAGCTGGTGCTGTCTCTATTGTATGTAAGTTAAACTTTGTCATAGTATCTCCTGTATATTCATATCATTGTCTAGATTAGTCATCACCTTCCTTGATAAAAACTCCATCAACCATTTTTCCTTTACTATACTTAATATAATTATAAGCAATCTCTAAACATTCATCTATGGTTACTCCATTTCTTACTAGTATGTTAATAAGAACAACCATAATATCACCTACATCGTCTCTAAAGTCTTTTCCCTTACACAGACTGTCTGATAACTCTCCAACTTCTTGCAATAGTTTCATAAACTGATCTTTGTCTGTACTACCATCAATGAGATTTCTGTCTCTATGCCATTGTCCTATTAATTTTTCTAAATTATTTTCTTTCATATATTTTTAAATATTATTGTATAAGTGACGAATGATGGACTTTAATTTTAAGCTCATTATCTATGTTCTTTAAAACAAATGTAAATGCGACATTGGTAACTTGGTCTGATTTAAAGCATATCTTACCCATTGCTATAGTTAAATTTTCTTCAATTATGGTATTTAGTTCAAGTAGTTCTATTGATTGCCAATTCTGAATTGCAAACCCCTTATCTTCATCTATTTCACCTTTGACAAAATAGGACTTAGCGCCTTCAAACGAGTTACGGAATATTATTTCACTAGTTAAAGTTGGCTTAAATAAAACATCTTCACTATCAAAAAGGTAATGTCTTTTTAAAAAAAGATCAGCTTCTTTTTTATAGTCGCCACCTTTTTTATAAATATTCTCCAATATTTAAAATTCCGTTTTTCCATGAGGAGACGAAATTAATTATGTCTTCTTTTTTAACCATAATTTATTAATGACTGGAACTACTAAATATCAGTATTATCATCCAAACACATCATTACAACCGCATAAGCTATAGCAAGGAAAAAGAATGTGATTATGTAAAACGCATAACTCATGATTTATTGTAGCAAACTTATGATTAGATACTCGTATTAAATACAATATAGTTTAGAATTTATATTTTGTATTTATGACAATCCAGTTCAAATCTCTACCGACTGATTTCATTTTACTTCTATAGTTTATGTTTAGCCTCAAAGTATCATAAAATGTTTTGGTAAAGCCAAATCTTAAATAATCATATGAAGCCCCTGAGCCAACAGGCGTACCCTCTAGAATATCCTCTCCTACACCAACTTCTCCAAAAACCTTATATTCATTGAACATCATACTTTTTCCTAATTTAATATGATGCGATGTTTTGTAGTAGCTTGAATCATGAAACCATAATTCTTGTCTCGTTGCTAAATATGTCTCTGCACTTGAGGCAGGTACTATAAAAATATATATCAACAAGAATTGAACTATTCTATACATTTATCTCTCCTATTTATTTTTCAATTTCCATAGACTTGCAGAACTACCTGAATCTATTAAGAAAATTTCTCCATTATTATTTATTTCAATATCTCTAATTCTTCCTATAAGGTCTTCAAAAACTATATATTGATCCTTTACAACTCCATTTTCAAAATCAAGTCTAAACAAAGTTTTGCTTTTAAGAGAAGTTACTAACACATCACCATTCCATTCGGGAAACTTATCACCGCTATATATAAGTATATTACTTGGCGCAATTGAAGGTACCCATGTCCATAATGGCTTTGTAAAGCCTGGCTTCCAGTCACTTCCATCTCCAATTTTAGTTCCTATATAGTTCGTTCCACCCCAACCAATAATCTTCCACCCATAATTTTCTCCTTTTTTCACTTCTCCAAAAAAATCACCGCCTCTTGCTCCATGATTAGAAATATAAATTTTATTATCAAAAGGGGAGAGGAACATTCCTTGAGGATTTCTTACACCAATTTGATAGACCTCAGGTAGCCAATCTGGTTTGTCAATAAACTTTGGATTATCTATTGGTATTGATCCATCTAAATGTATTCTTATTATACTTCCTGGATGGTTTGTTACATCTTGTGCAATCATACCTCTACCACGTTCACCCACTGTTGCATACAAGTGATTATCTTTGATAACGATTCTAGATCCAAAATGATAACCACTATTGATAGGTGGTTCTGCTCTAAAAATATTTTGAAAATTTATTTTTGTATCATCATATAATCCTCTTGCAATAGATGTTGATGACTTCCCATCACCTCTATCTTCAGAGTAGCTAACATACACATAGCCATCATGATATAAAATATCTAGCAATCCTCCTTGACCGTAATAATAAAAATCTAAATCATGCTCAATTTCATATTTATCACCTGTTGTGCTATCAACATTAATAATCGCTCCTGTTTTTTCTGTAATAAGTAATGTTTTATTATTTATAAATGTCATTCCCCATGGCTCATTAAGATTATTGGATATATCAAAGACACTAAGTGTTTTCTGATGCATAAACATTGGGTAGATATATAAATGCTATAAGGATAAATATAATATTTCTCATAACTTAATATTATCTTATATAATTTATTTAAATGGTTTTTATTTTAACAATATTAATAATTCTGGTATGTGTAAGATCACATCACTTTTTTTAAAGTTATCATCAAACCTTAGTTTTTCAATTATCCTTGTATTATTTTCTCACTTATTTCATGTTCTTCTATTTTCATTTATCTATTTCATTGAAATTGATAACATGCAGGGAAGTCATGACAATTCTTATATTGATTTAATTTATTACTCAATTAGCACATATACGACTTTGGGAATCGGAGATATTCATTTTTATGGTAGTGCTAGAATTGTTTCAGGTATACAAGCTTATTTTTGGACTAATCATGATTGCCTGGTCTGCGTCACACATATATTTAAAAATCGAAAAAGAATAATTCTTTTATTACTATCCATTTCCACCGGTATGCGGAACTGTAATATTACAATTACTTCTTATAAATGGTAGCCATTCATTTCTGTATACGCCACCAGCAATAAATTGGAAATATATATTTTACTTGAACCCCATGTATCCCATATAAAACGTTGATATCTATTACATTGATCAGCATTTTTTGCTTGTTGTAATTGTCTTTGTTTTTCATTCTCAACTGCTCGATTCCATCTCTTTTTTGAACTGCTTAATTCCTTTGCTAATAATGTTTGATCTATATTTTTTTAGATAATCTTGCTTGTAATTTTTCAAAATCATCTGCAGGACACGAACCAAACATAAGGCCGCCGATTTCCTTTTTCGATAAATCTATATCAGCCTGTCTCTTTGATGCTGATTTTTTATGTTTATCGTCTTCTAATGCTTTGTCTACCTGTAATAAAATAAGGGCATCAGATTTAAAAATTTTACTATTATGATCAATTTTTCTCTCAGATTGTTTCGCATCAACAGTCCATGTACTGTTTCCATATGCGAGATGAGTAGGGTTTATATAATAAATTTTCTCGTGCGATGCAGATTCTTTTATATATTCTGTAGAAATCTTGTCTTCGACAGATTGTTCAGGCAATGAATAGTTTGATGCTTCCTTTTTAGTTTTTACAAATAATATATCAGTGAGTTCACTTACACTACTATCTTTAAGTAGCAATTTTCCTTGATAAAGCGTCTTCACTCCATTTGAGTCTGTTTTAATTTGCATATAATTAATTAAACCATCTTTAATATTTTCGCATGAATCAAAATGTTTTATATTTTTTTGACTTGCTAAGCCTTTATATGGACTGACTGCGGCATTTCTAATTAGTACCCTATCACCAAAATATACATCTTTAAGAATCTCTTTTTTTCTCTCAAACAAAGCGCTTATTTCATCTTGTTTGTTTTTGATAGCAAGCAATTTCTTATCCTCGATGTCTTTCTCATATGCTACAATCATATTATAAAGTTTTTTAAATGATGATTGATTTGTTTCAAACTCTTTATCATTAAACACCATGTCTTTAATTGTTTTAAAATTACCATCTATATAGTCTATTAGTGCCACCGCTATATCATATGCTTCTGCAGATACATCATTTATCTTATTACCTCTTACAATAGGATAGGTGGGTTCAATTGCATCTTCACTTTTCATCATTTGTGACGGATATTTTTTAGATGTATCTAAATTAGTATAAAAATTATATGTTTTCTCAATGACTCTTTTCTTTTGATTTTAAAACTAAGATTATTCCAACACGTTTTTTGTCTTGCATGGCATAGACATCAACTATTCCATCATATTCAGGTTTAAGAAATCTCCTGACCATAACTTTGTATTTTTTTTTCAAATTCTATGTAGTAGATCGCTTCTTCATAATCTGAATTCGATAAATACATTATGCCTTTATCATTTGACCAAATAATATTTCTTGAATTACCTTTACGATCGCTCTTAGATCTTGAGAAGTAGTTATCGCTACATCCCGATTTACATTTAATATGCCCAATAAATTGATTATTCTTGAATATACCTGATCTTATTGTATCGGGATCATCTCTATTATTTCCTCTTTGTTGATACCATAGACCAGTCTCTTTGCCTAATTTATCAAAGTCTGTCATAAGATAATAATTTGAATTTTTTGATATGAAAATGGACAAGTTATTGTTGGTGTTTTTAGTATTCTTATACAAAACCCCTTCTTTAGTACCAGTATAAATTGAATTAAAACTTATATTAGATTTTTCATAATTTTCTATTGATAAAGCCGAGAGTGTATCATCAGACAAAGCTGTAACTGTAATTAAAGAACTTATAAGAAACAAAGCTATGAGTGAAAGATTTTTCATTAATTAATTATATCAATAATTTATATAAATTTAATACATCATTCCTAACTCTTATTGAAATCAGGCTTTGAATCTAAGTTACTATGAATTTAAGTAGAAGAATATTCATAATATAAGAGAGGATTGTCATGAGAGAACTTAGTAAGTATTTATTTATTTTTTGTATTAGTATTATCATAACCTCGTGTTCTTCTAATCCAGCAGATGATATGGAGCCTGGTGTAGCCTATATACATTATGCTGACGGCTCATGTACTGAAAGTGCTAACAGGAAATGTGTAAGTAAAGAGGATTTAAATAATATCTGTCAATCTTCAAATGAATTTGGCGTAACTAAACTTGTAGCATATCCCTACGATACAGCACCTGCTTTCGAAGCTTTAGCAAAAGCTAATGGTGTAAATACAACTGTAGGGGTATTTGATAATTTGTGCGGTGTAGTAATGGAAACAGCAGGTATATACAGAGGCACCCAATATAATATTATGAAGATTTGTCCAGTTAGGGCAGTTAGCAAATCTAAAAGTTCAGGTAATATAATTGTTACTGAAGTAGCTAGTCTCCAGTGTATTTATAGAGGTCTATAAAGCAATTATTTTAAGCATTGATGATTATGACTTAGCTTTCCTCCCCCCGGACTCGAACCAGGAACTAAACCTTAGGAGGGTCTTGTTATATCCAGTTTAACTACGGGGAGATAATTTTTGTATATTCTATAGTATAGTATGACATATGAATATACTTGCTATTGATTCATCTGGAAAATCTTTTTCTCTAAGTTTATCTAAGGATAATGAGGTTAAAACATTTCAAGATACATCTGAATCTGTATCCAGTGAAAGTATTTTAGTTGAAATTGATAATCTTGTTTCAAAATGTGAAATAAGTCCTAATCAAATTGATTCAGTTATTTTCAACAGTGGCCCTGGAAGTTTTACAGGTGTAAGAGTGTCATCTGCAATAGTCCAAGCAATTGGTTATAGCAATGACTGTCCTGTCTATGGAATTAATTCACTCAATTTAGATGCATATTCTATTTATAAAAAACATCAAATAGAGAATTTACAAATTATAAAAAAAGCCTTTGGCAATCAAATCTTCCATGGTCTTATCAAAATAAATTTAAATGAATGCATTATGGAAGAGCCATGTACTACAATGATATTCTCAGATGTCAAACCTTTAACTGACTATACGATTGCTACTGATTCACAAGATATTATCAATGAAGAAATATCTAATCATATTTTAATAGATGATTATATTAATTCAGAATTATTAATTGAATATTACAAAACATATTGTAGTTTGAAAGAGAGTTTTGATTATAAAGATGCTTTACCGAGTTATGCAGGACATACTATTTAATGAATCATGCCAATTTTCTGACCAACTCTTATTGCTTGATTAACTTTAATCTTATCGGATAACTTAACATTTTCTGTAAAAAGCAAAACAACAGTTGATCCTGATTTAAACATTCCTACCTCATCACCTTTATTAATTACAATATTTTTATTTCCATATTTAGTAGAAATTAGTTTTTTTGGCATTGGAGGTGAGACTTCGCCTTTCCATTGAGTTTCAATTGACGAGACATTAATAGCGCCTACAAAAATTACTGAAAAATTAATACTATCATCCTTGAAGTGACAAACTAATCTCTCATTTTTTGCATATAAATCTTTGATACATTCTACAGCATGATCTGCGACACTAAACAGTCTTCCAGGAATATGTAGTGTCTTCATAAGTTTGTCATTAGCAGGGCTATGAACACGATGATAATCTTTTGGAGATAAATAAATAGTTAAAAATGAACCTTTACTATAAATAGATGATAATTCTTTATCGTTACACAAGAGCGATTGAACAGAAGTCTTGATACCTTTGACTTGAAGAATTGATTTATCTTCAATTTTCCCAAACTGTAAAATTCTCCCATCACACGATGAGACTACTGATTTATTATTCTTATCTACGACATGTATGCCTTTTTTGAGTTTTCTTGTGAAGAAGTCGCAGAATGTATTATATTTTTCGATATTTTCCTCTTCGCACTCACTGATATTAATCTTGAACATTTTTATATACAGCTTAATTAAGTAATGAGTAAGCGGGTGGTGAGTTCTAGTTATTATATACGTAAAGCGAGATACCAAATGATGAGGAATAAAATATAGCCAGTAAGAGAGTATGATTTTTTTCAGTCTTATAATGAAATTGACCATTGAATTCATATCTTATCTTCATGTGTTAACTATTTACAGCTGACCCATGAAATTTATCAGCAAATATATGATATTTTGTCTATAATGCAATAAAAATATTAATTATGTCTGGCAACACATTCGGTAAGATCTTTAGAGTAACAACCTTTGGCGAAAGCCATGGAAAAGCCCTTGGTTGTGTTATTGATGGATGTCCACCTAATATTAAAATTGATGAATCTGATATACAAAAAGATCTTGATCGAAGAAAGCCTGGACAATCAAAATATACTACTCAGAGAAAAGAAGACGATAAAGTAGAGATCCTATCAGGTGTTTTTAACGGCGTTACAACAGGAACACCGATAGCACTTTTAATTTTTAATAAAGACCAAAAGTCTAAGGACTACTCAGAAATTAAGAGTAAATTCAGACCAGGTCACGCAGATTTTACATATCAAAAAAAATATGGAATAAGAGATTACAGAGGCGCCGGTAGATCGTCTGCAAGAGAGACTGTTGCTCGTGTAGCTGCAGGTGCCATAGCAAAAAAATATTTACAAAAAGTTAATAGAACAAAAATATTTGGATATGTATCTCAATTAGGCGAGATTACACCGAGCGTGATAAAAACAAAAGATATTGAAACTAATCCGTTCTTTTTTCCAGATAATAAAAAAGTTCCTGAATTAGAAAAATATATAACAAGTATTAGAAAAGCTGGAGACTCTATTGGTGCAAAGGTGACAATTGTTGGTAAGAATATACCTGTAGGATTAGGTGAGCCAGTTTTTGATAAACTTGATGCGCTCCTTGCGCAAGCTATGATGTCAATTAATGCTGTTAAGGGCGTTGAAATAGGCGCTGGGTTTGATGTGGTAAATCAAAAAGGATCTGAAGCTAGAGATGAAATTACGCCCAAAGGTTTCTTGAGTAATTTTTCAGGAGGTACGCTTGGTGGAATCTCGACCGGCCAAGATTTAAAAGTGAATATTGCTTTGAAACCTACATCAAGTATTTTGATTCCAGGTAAAACTATTGATGAAAAAAATAAACCTACTACTGTAAGAACCAAGGGAAGACATGACCCATGCGTAGGTATAAGAGCTGTTCCAATAGCAGAAGCAATGATGGCATTAACTTTATGTGATTTATATCTAAGGCATAAAGCTCAAAACAAATAAACTCTTAAAATATGAATAATACTTTGTACGATAAAATATGGGATGAACATTGCATACGCAATAATGATGATAAAACATCCTTGATATATATTGATCGTCATTTAATACATGAAGTAACATCACCTCAAGCTTTTGACGGACTTGATATCAAACAAAGAGATATATGGAATCAGCATTCTATACTTGCTACAACAGATCATAATGTCCCAACTATTAATAGAGATAAAGGAATAGCGGATCCTGTTTCAAAACTTCAAATAGAAACACTACGCAACAACTGCAAAAAGCATAATTTACAATTTTATGATTTAGGTAACGTCAAACAAGGTATCGTCCATGTAATTCGACCAGAATTAGCAATGACTCAACCTGGTATGACATTAGTATGTGGTGATTCACATACTTCTACACACGGAGCTCTTGCATCGCTAGCTTTTGGGATTGGTACAAGTGATGTAGAACATGTACTTGCAACTCAATGTCTCAATTTGAAAAAAGAAAAAAATTTTAAAATTGAAGTTAATGGAAGCTTAAATCCTCACATAACATCAAAAGATTTAATACTACATATAATTGGTAAAATTGGAACATCAGGTGGGACAGGTTATACAATAGAGTATGCCGGATCAACAATTGCTGATCTAAGTATAGAGTCGCGTATGACAATTTGTAATATGACGATTGAGGCAGGAGCAAAGTCAGGTTTAATGTCTTTTGATCAAACAACTCATGATTATTTAAAAGATCGAGAATTTTTACCATCAGCTAAGCATTATGATCAAGCACTCAAATATTGGGAAACACTTAAAAGTGATGATAATGCTGTATTTGATAGAGTTGAAAAATTTGATGCAAGTAATATTGATCCGCAAGTTACCTGGGGAACATCACCAGAGATGGTAGTCTCGGTCGATGATAAAATTCCTAATGCAGACAGTATTAATAATCAAGAAGAGTATTTAGACACTCTTAAATATATGGGGTTAGAGCCAGTCACTGAAATTAAAGCGATTCATTTGGATAAAATATTTATAGGATCTTGTACAAATTCCAGAATTGAAGATCTTCGCCAAGCCGCTGATGTGGTTAAAGGGGAAAAAGTTTCATCAAATATCAAACAAGCTATCATAGTACCAGGTTCAGGTCTTGTTAAAGCACAGGCAGAAAACGAAGGTCTTGATAAAATATTTTTACAAGCGGGATTTGAATGGAGAGACCCCGGATGCTCGATGTGTTTGGGTATGAATGATGACTTTTTGGAGCCATATGAAAGATGTGCATCTACTTCTAATCGAAACTTCCAAGGAAGACAAGGCGATAAAGGAAGAACACATTTAGTGAGTCCAAGCATGGCAGCTGCTGCAGCTATTAAAGGACATTTCTATAACGTAAAGGATTTTATGAATGAAAAATAAATTATTTTCAGGCCAAGTAATTCCTATTAATAGGGATAATGTTGATACAGATTTAATCATCCCAAAACAATACTTAAAATCTATTAAAAAATCTGGCTTTGGACCGTATTTGTTTGACTCTTTGAGATATAACGAAACAGCTACTCTTGATAGTACTAAAGAAAGAGAAGAAGATTCTAGTTTCATATTAAATAAAACACCATATAGAAATGGAAAAATTTTAATTGCTAAAGCAAACTTCGGTTGCGGCTCATCACGTGAACATGCAGTATGGGCAATTCAAAATTATGGCATTGATGTTGTTATTGCCGAAAGCTTTGCTGATATATTCTCACGTAACAGTTTTAAAAATGGATTATTGTTAATTTCGCTAGATGCACAAGTTATAGAAGACATTATCAATACTACTCTAAAGGAAAGCGAATATATTTTAAGCATAGATCTTGAAAGTGAAAACATTACTAAGCCAAATGGTGAACAAATTAGCTTTTCCATCGATGACTCTTATAAAGATCGCATTATTAATAATTTGGACGATATTGAGTTAACTTTGAGGTTTAAAGATGAAATTAAATCTTATGAGAGTAAAATGAGGCAAAATAAACCTTGGTTGTTCGGTAATGAATAAAAAGAATATCTTAATACTTCCTGGAGATGAGATTGGACCTGAAATCACTACAGAGGCTTTAAAGATCATTGATTACTTCAATGAATCTAAATTAACTAATATATCTTATGAATTTGCAGACATAGGTGGAGCATCTTTAGATAAATGTAATAAACCTATCACCAATGAAACGCTAGAAAGAGCCAGGGATTGCGACGCTGTATTGTTAGCATCAGTTGGTACTCCAAAATATGATAACAATCCTCGAGAACTTAAACCTGAATATGGATTACTTGCATTAAGAAAACATTTAAACCTATATATCAATATACGACCAATTTTTGTATTCAATACGCTATCTAAATATTCATCTCTTAAAGCTGATTTAATAAATGATCTTGATATTGTGATTATCAGAGAATTGATAGGTGATGTCTATTTTGGCGAACCTAGAGGATTCAAAGATGTAAATGGAGATAGAGTTGGTTACAATACAATGCTTTATTCTGAATCTGAAGTACAAAGAATCACTAAGTTTGCTATAGAGACTGCAAAAAAAAGAGATAAAAAAATTACATCGGTTGATAAGGCAAATGTCCTTGAATGTTCACAGTTATGGAGACAGACTGTTGACCGAATGATGTCAGGACATGATGACATTGAGTTACAACATATGTATGTTGATAATGCTGCAATGCAAATCATTAAAAATCCAAAACAATTTGATGTCATTCTCTCACCAAATTTATTTGGTGATATATTATCTGATGCAGCCTCTATGCTTACGGGTTCAATTGGTCTTTTACCTTCAGCATCACTGTCTGATGATACCGGTATGTTTGAGCCTATTCATGGATCAGCCCCTGATATAGCTGGCCAAGGTATTGTCAATCCATTAGCTATGATTTTATCTTTAGGTATGATGTTTGACTACACACTAGATAGACAAGATTTAGCAAAGATTGTTAAGCAATCTGTTAATGATGTATTACAATCAGGCTACTTTACAAAAGATTTATCGTCTAAAGATTATATTTCAACATCAGAAATGGGCGATAAAGTTTTAGATATGATAAAAAAACTATGCTAACTAAAAAAGAAAGATATAATGTTGCAGTTGTTGGCGCAACAGGAATAGTTGGTGAGTCGTTACTTGATATCCTACACAGTCGAAAATTTCCTATCGAAAAGCTCCATGCAGTTGCTAGTCAAAAATCTAAAGGTTCTAAAGCAAAATTTGGTGATGAACTTATTACAGTTGAAGCACTTGATGAATTTAGTTTTACAAATATCGATATTGCTTTTTTTAGCGCTGGAGGCTCTATCTCAAAAGAGTATGCAACCAAAGCTGCAAAAGAAGATTGTATTATAATAGATAATACATCTGAATTTAGATATGTTGATAATATACCTTTAGTTGTACCTGAGGTTAATCCTGAAGATATATCTAAATATAAAGAGACAAACATAATAGCTAATCCTAATTGTTCAACCATTCAGATGTTGGTTGCATTAAAACCTCTTCATGATGAATTTAATATTCAACATATTAATGTCAGTACTTATCAGGCTGTGTCTGGTTCAGGAAAAGATGGAGTAGAAGAGTTACTTCAACAATCATCTGCATATATTGATCAAAGGTCAATGGATATGAAAGTTTATCCAAAACAAATTGCTTTTAATACAATTCCTTTTGTAGATTGTTTTCTTGATAATGATTATACAAGAGAAGAAATGAAGATGGTTTGGGAGACTCATAAAATTATGGATGAGAAAATTACTATCAATCCAACTGCAGTCAGGGTACCGGTTTTGATTGGTCATGCTGAAAGTGTATACATAGAGACTGAAAAAGATATTAATATTAATCATGCCAGAAAATGCCTTGAAAACTTCAGTGGCATTCAAATAATTGATGATGTGTCAACAATTGATTTTCCAACTTCATTTGAACATGGTCATGGGACTGATGATGTGTATGTTGGCAGATTGAGAAACGGACTTGATAAAAAAAATTCTTTAAATTTATGGGTTGTAGCTGATAATGTAAGAAAAGGAGCTGCTTTAAATAGTATACAAATAGCTGAGCATCTTATAGAGGAGTAAACATATGAGAATCTTCATTTTAGTAATAATAATATTAACTATTTTGGGCATCTTAGAATCCAAATCTATTATTCCTTCAACCTCTTTCGGTGTATTAAGTACACTGAGTATGATTGCAGCATTTATTAAGTCACTTAATATTCATAGCTATTATTTGATTATTCCAAATATTACTTTTACTACGTCTGGTATTTTAACTACATTATTAATCCTCTTCGTTGTGGGTTATGTATTAGAGAGATTCAGAACTCTAGAGCAAAATAATATTGATCTTGTGAAGAGAATTCAAAAACTTAAAGAAGCTATTAATGCGTCACATACAAATGTTGAGAATGAAGATAATAAAAAAGACAATGAAATGAAAGAAATTGCCGAGGATATTAGAGCATTTCTCTCTAAGTTAGCTGAATCTGTAACTGTTAATCCTTCAGTTCCTGTAAGATCAAAAAAAATAAGAAGAGTTGCTGCGGAAAATGTAGCAATTGATTCTTCAAATACTATTGATCAACCTGAAGATGTTTCAATAACAGATGAGCAATCCAATAGCACACATATTGATGAGGAGTTAAATCAAGGTGATCAACTCAGTGAAGATACTGAATCAGATAATAGTTCAGAAACTGAAATCGATGATAATATGTCAAAAATTGACCTTGCACGTGCTCTTATAGAAAGTGGAGAGAAGGATAGAGCAAGAGAAATTATTATGGATATAATAAAAAAAGGAACATCCGATGAAGCTCATGAGGCTAAAATTCTTAATCTACAGATAAATTAATGCGCCTTGCTTTATCCATTGAGTATATCGGGAAAAAATATTATGGATGGCAGAGACAAAATATCGATTCCAATAACACTGTCCAATATTTTGTAGATAACGCTTTATCAAAAATAGCTAACCATAAAATTAAATCAATTTGTTCTGGGCGAACCGATACAAAAGTAAATGCATTAAATCAAATTATTCACTTTGATACTTCCTCTAAACGATCGGAGAAAAATTGGATAGATGGAGCAAACTCTAATTTGCCAGAAGATATTAGAGTAAAAAATATTTATAAAGTACCCAAAGATTTTCATGCTAGGTTTTCAGCTGTCTCTAGGACTTATAAATATTTTATAAGTAATGATGATTCACTTTCAATTTTTAATAGGTCATTTACTTGCATCGTTAGAGACAAACTATCTTTGACAAAAATGAAATCTTCATTGAAATATATTAAAGGTAAGCATGATTTTACGAGTTTTAGATCTTCTGGTTGTCAGGCAAATAGCCCTGAAAGAAATGTTCTGTCATTGTCCCTGGAGAAAGAGAATAAATTGATTGTATTTACTATCACAGCAAATGCATTCCTTTACCATATGGTTAGAAATATAGTAGGTAGTATTTTAGATGTTGGAACATCAAAACTTAAACCTAGTGATATCAATAAAATAATGAATGAAAAGAATAGAAAGTACTGCAGCAAAATGGCACCAGCAAATGCTTTATTTTTATGGCGTACGACTTACCCACAAAAATATCAAATTAAATATAACAATGAATCTATCTTATTATAGTATGCGTATATGAACACACTTATTAAACTATGTGGTTTTAAACATATTGATGATATCTCCTTTGCAGCATCTCTTGATATTAATTATCTAGGTATGATTTTTGTAGAAAATCTCCCAAGAACTATCGATATTACAACAGCACAAGAAGCAGTAAATATTTGTAAAAAACATAAGATTAAATCTGTTGGCGTATTCTTGAATCAAGATGTGTCAGCGATAGAGTCTGTTTTAAGTTCAGTTGACTTAGACGTAATTCAACTACATGGCAATGAAAATGTAGATGTATATAAAAAGCTTGGTAAAGAAATTATTAAAACTATTCATGTTACAGATAATATTTATGAAAAAATTAATACATTAAACTTTGATGATATTGATTATCTTCTAGATACTTCCAATAAACAAATGATGGGAGGCACAGGAATGTCATTTGATTGGAAAATCCTAGAAACTATACCATCAGAGAAGTTATTTATTGCTGGCGGGTTGAAACCTGATAATATATTAGACTTACTAAACATTAGCAGACCTAAATGCCTTGATGTTAGTAGTGGAATTGAGAAAAGTATTGGTCATAAAGATAAAAGCCTTATGAAAGATTTTGTCGCGAAAATAAGAGCATATAAATGAAAAGTAAAATTAATCTAAAGAATTATCCCAGCAAAACAGGACATTTTGATGAATTTGGTGGAGTTTATGTTTCAGAAACTCTTATTCACCCTTTAGAAGAGCTTTTTAAGGCATATAAGAAAATTGCAACCTCAGCATCATTCAAAAGAAAACTTAATAATGAATTAAAAGATTATGTTGGACGGCCAACGCCTATTTATTATGCTGAGTCTTTGAGTAAATATTTAGGTAGCTCTCATATCTATTTAAAAAGAGAGGATTTAAATCATACTGGCGCACATAAAATAAATAATGCACTAGGTCAGGCCATGCTCGCAAAAAAAATGGGAAAGACAAGAATAATAGCTGAGACTGGTGCTGGTCAACATGGTGTAGCAACTGCTACAGCTTGCGCAAGACTGAATCTTAAATGTGTAGTGTATATGGGAGAAGAAGATATAAAAAGACAGTCAGTTAATGTTTATAGAATGAAACTCCTTGGAGCTGAGGTTATTTCTGTAGACTCTGGAACAAAGACACTTAAAGATGCACTTAATGAAGCACTTAGAGATTGGGTAACAAATGTTGATGACACACACTACATCATTGGTTCTGTTGCAGGACCCCATCCTTATCCTATGATTGTAAGAGATTTTCAATCCGTGATTGGGCATGAAGCCAGAGATCAATTTAAAAAAGATTATAAATGTTTACCTGATTATCTCATTGCCTGCGTAGGTGGAGGTTCTAATGCTATTGGACTATTTCATCCTTTTCTAAATGATAAAATTAAAATTGTTGGTGTAGAAGCTGGAGGCTCTGGACTTAAATCTGGTAAGCACGCTGCACCACTAAGCGCTGGTACGCCAGGTATTCTTCATGGAAATAAAACATATGTAATGGAAGATAAAAATGGTCAAATCAAAAATACACATTCCATATCCGCAGGCTTAGATTACCCAGGAGTAGGACCTGAACATTCTTGGCTAAAGGATATGAAAAGAGTTGAGTATACTGCTGTAACAGATAAAGAGGCGTTAGATGCATTTTTTATGCTTACACAAAAAGAGGGTATCATACCGGCGCTTGAAACCGCTCATGCACTTGCCTATGCATTTAAATTAGCAAGAAAACTTAAAAATAAAAAACTTTTACTTAATCTATCTGGACGTGGTGACAAAGATATAGATACAATTGCAAAATTAAAAAACATTAATTTATGACTTCTCGTATTTCACAAATATTTAAAGATAACAAAAGTAATCATAAAAAAACATTTATAAGTTATTTAGTTTGCGGCGATCCATCAAAAGACTATACGTTATCTGCAATGCATACTATGGCAAGTTCAGGTGTAGATATAATAGAACTAGGTATACCATTTACAGATCCTATTGCAGATGGACCTACAATTCAAAGAAGCATTGATCGAGCTCTTAAAAAAAATATATCTTTGATGGATGTAATGTCTGTCGTCAAAGAATTTAGAAAAAAAAATCGTGAAACTGCTGTTGTATTAATGGGCTATATGAACCCAATTCATAAAATGGGTATCCCTAAGTTCACAAAATATATAAATGATATAGATGTTGATGGTGTCTTGGTAGTTGATTCGCCACCTGAAGAATCACAACATTTAAACAAATATCTCAATAAGTATAAAAAATCACATATTTATCTAGCTTCACCAACTACTACTGACAGCAGAATGAAAAGTATCACTGCAATGTCTTCAGGTTATGTTTATTACGTGACTATCAAAGGAATTACGGGGTCAAAAATTTCAAATCTAAGTAGCATTAAAAAAAATGTTAATAAAATTAAAGGATTTTCTAGAGAATCTCTTCCTGTAGCAGTTGGGTTTGGAATTAAAGATGCGCAATCTGCACGTAAAATGGCAGCTTTTTCAGATGGTATTATAATAGGTAGTTCTATAGTAGAATTAATACATAAATATTCGCATAATAAAAAAATCATGAATAGTAAGTTATCCTCATTTCTTAAATCTGTGTCCAAAGCAATATAGTGAGCGGGTTAGATAAAATATTGCCGTCTCGAATAAGGGCAACCAAAGACGAAAAAGGATCAGTACCTGAAGGGCTATGGCATAAATGTTCTAATTGTGGCGCAGTTTTATACGCTGCAGAATTTGATAAAAATAATCATGTTTGCCCCAAATGCAATCATCATGAGCGAATTTCAGCAAGGAAAAGAATAAGTATTTTTCTAGACAAAGACAACGTGACTGAAATGTTCAACAATTTGTCACCAAAAGATATGCTTAAGTTTAAAGATAAACAAAAATATCAAGATAAATTCAAACAAACACAAGAGAAAACAGGTGAAAAAGACGCTCTTTTGGTTTTTACTGGATCATTGAAATCAATACCAGTGGTTACTTGTGTTTTTGAATATTCTTTTTTTGGAGGTTCAATGGGATCCGTTGTTGGAGAAAAATTCTGCAGAGCTGTTAATTTATCTATAGAACAGAGACGTCCTCTGATCTGTTTTTCTGCAAGTGGTGGAGCAAGAATGCAAGAGTCTTTGTTCTCTTTATTTCAAATGTCAAAAACTAGTGCTGCATTGGCTAGATTATCTGATGAGGGTATTCCATATATATCTGTTTTAACCGACCCAACCATGGGAGGAGTGTCAGCAAGCTTGGCTGTGTTAGGGGATATCAATATTGCAGAACCAAATGCTCTGATAGGTTTTGCTGGACCACGCGTGATAGAACAAACAGTCAGGGAAAAATTACCAAAAGGTTTCCAGCGTAGTGAATTCCTTCAAGAACATGGCACGATAGACATGATAGTTGAACGTAAGAGTCAACCTGATAAAATAGCCTCAATTCTTCAAATACTTGGTTTTGCTGATGGCAAAAAAATTTGACACTGTCAATCAATGGCTTGAATGGCAACAGACTGTTCATCCACTCAATATAGATTTCAAACTTGAGAGAATATTAAGCGTTTACAAAAAACTTAATGTTTCAAAAATTGCTAGAAAAGATCATAACTGTTGCAGGAACTAATGGTAAAGGTTCAACTGTTTCTTTTTTAGAGTCTGTTCTTATTAAAGAGAACTACAAAGTTGGTACCTTTACATCACCCCACATTCTTAGATACAACGAAAGAATAAAAATCAATGGAATTGAAATCGATGATCAGTCTTTGTTAGAAGCATTTAGTCTGATTGATGACATTAGAGGAGACACAACTTTAACTTATTTTGAATTTGCAACCTTGTCAGCTTTTTATCTCTTCAATAAGGCAAATTTGGATGTTGTAGTTCTTGAAGTTGGCTTAGGCGGAAGATTAGATGCAACAAATATTGTAGACTCTGACGTATCAATAATAACCTCCATAGGAATAGATCATACTGAATTTTTAGGCAATACAATTGATAGCATAGCACTTGAAAAAGCTGGAGTAATGAGACCATTTAAAAAATGTATTTTTACTCAATCAAATCCACCTATGGCGTTAATGAAATATGCAAAAAATCAATCTGTTAACTTATTGATTCATAATAATGATTATTCTGTAATCAAACATAAAGATACCTGGTCATTAAAATCAAAAAATTATACTGTTCAAGATATTCCTAATCTTAAAATGATTGGTGACTATCAATATAATTATGCAGCAGCCTCTTTACTAGCATTGAAATCAATTTTACCAGAGATTAATAATGGTAACTCCGTAAAACAAGCAATTTCATCAACAAAAATTTCAGGACGCTTTCAATATCTATCACGCTCTCCTGATATTTTGCTCGATGTTGCACACAACGAAGATGCTGCTAAAAGTTTAGCAGATAACATCAACAAACTTGGATATGATAAAGTTGATGCAGTACTTGGTGTTCTATCAGATAAAGATATATATAGCATAGTTGGTCCATTTTTGTCATCAATAAATAACTGGTACGTAGGCACTATCAATAGCGAAAGAGGTATGAACTCGCAGGAGATTAAATATCGAATGAATTCAATACAAAAAAATACATTGTCTATAAACACATATTCATCAATTAAATCTGCATTTCTATCTGCAAAGAGTAGTTATACAAAAGGGTCACTCTTACTTATATATGGCTCTTTTTATACGGTTTCAGAAGCGCTTCAAGCAGATATATCGTCTGCTTCAAAAAAAAATGCCATATAAAGTTATAATAATCATAATTTTATTTTCATATATCTTTACAGGCTCATTTATTAATTTTTTTACAGAAAATAACGGCCAGTACTACATTAGCTCTCAAGAAGAAATTTATATCAATAAAAATGAAGTGGATGTGTTTAACAGGAAGTCTCTAGATGATATTACTATCATCGACAAAAAAGTTAACGCATGGTTAATAACAGTTGAATATAATAAAGAAAATTATAATAAAACTAGGGATAAACTTCTTAATAGTGGTTATTCATTTGAAAATAATAAAAATAAAAAACATTTTATCATAGGTCCATTTGCTGATCTGTCACAAGCTAGAGAGGAATCAACAAAAATGAAAAAGATTTATAATATTGAAAATACAATATCAAGTTTCGTATTTTAATGGTAACGATAGATTATATATTTTTATTTGTTGCTCTTGCATATTCCATGATGGGTATGATGAGAGGGTTTTCCAGTCAATTAATTTCTTTTATTTCATGGTCTTTATTTATATTTATTTTATTCTTTCACTTGAAGTTCTTTACAGATATATTTTCTGAATACATATCAATTGATTATACTTACATCAGAATCATCACAATAATATCAATGGTGATAGCTACGTTCTTATTGATTTTAATTTTAAATGTAACTCTGGGGAAATTATTGGCAGCAACTGTATTTCAACAATCTAATAGATTGTTTGGATTCATCGTGGCTTTGATGAAATCACAAATTTATATATTCATCTTCATCTTGTTAGTTATAAATACGCCCTTTCAAGAAGATATTTTCAAGAGTTCATTTTTTTTACCGTATTATCTTGAAATGATAGATTATATTTCCAATTATGATGATTCTCTCTTTAATAGTTTACAAATATAAATATAATGAGCATATATGTGTGGCATAGTAGCTGTATCAGGTAATCAAGATGTTATTCATGATATTTATGAATCTCTTACTGTACTTCAACATCGTGGTCAGGATGCCTCCGGGATCTTAACAAACAGTAATGGTAAAATAACCCTTAGAAAATCACTTGGCCTTGTAAGAGATGGTTTTTCAAAAAAACATATTGAAAGATTAAAGGGCCCAATTGGCATAGGTCATGTCCGCTATCCGACAGCAGGTCATGCTGAAAATTCATCTGAAGCTCAACCTTTCTATGTCAATTCTCCGTATGGAATTGCTTTAGCTCATAACGGTAATTTAATTAATTCCGATAAGTTAAAATCTGATTTATTTAAAGAAGATTTAAGGCACATTAATACAAAATCTGATTCTGAAATTTTATTAAACATTTTTGCACATGAACTTTACTTGCACAGCAAAGAGGCTTTTACACCTGACAGTATTTTTTATGCTGTAGCAGGTGTTCATAGAAGAGTTAAAGGCGCATATGCTGTTGTTTCTCTTATTACGGATAGAGGCATTGTTGCATTTAGAGATCCATATGGAATAAGACCATTATGTTATGGTACTCGTAAAAACGAGGGTAAAACTGAAACTATGATTGCCTCAGAATCTGTAGCATTAGATTCATCCGGCTTTAAATTAGAGCGTGATTTAAATCCAGGCGAGGCAATCTTTGTGGATTTAAATGGTGATGTTCACACAAGACAATGCTCTGAAATTAATAATCATACTCCTTGTATCTTCGAATATGTCTATTTTGCTAGACCTGATTCAATCATAGATGGAATTTCTGTATATAAAGCTAGAATGGCAATGGGAAAATTTCTTGCGAATAATATTATAAAAAATTTTCCTAAACATGATATTGATGTTGTTATTCCTATTCCAGATACAAGTAGAATTTCAGCATTAGAACTCTCTACAGAATTAAAAATTCCTTTTAGAGAAGGTTTTATTAAGAATAGATATATTGGTCGTACATTCATAATGTCAGAGCAAAATGAAAGATCTAAATCTGTCAAAAGAAAATTAAATGCTATTAATTCTGAATTTGAAAATAAAAATGTCCTTCTTGTAGATGATTCAATCGTCAGAGGAACAACATCAAAACAAATTGTTGAAATGGCAAGAGAGGCAGGCGCTAAAAAAGTATATATGGCTTCTGCTGCCCCTCCAGTCAAATTTCCCAATGTTTATGGCATTGACATGCCTGCAAGTAAAGAGTTTATTGCAGACAATAGATCTATTGATGAAATAGCTAAATTTATAGGATGTGACAAGTTATTTTATCAAGATCTAAGCGATTTGATTGAATCGGTTAAGAGTAACAGTAAAAATGTCTCTAATTTTGACTCATCATGTTTTGATGGCAAATATGTAACGGGTGATGTTGATGAAAATTACTTAATAGAATTAGACGCTCTAAGAAACGATTCAGAAAAAAGAAAAAATGCACAAACAAGTGATTCATTTGATGAAGTAATTGTATATTAACTACATTATAACTTATGATTTTCATTAATTCGTCTAATCAAACTTTATATTTATTAAAACAAAATTCCATTCAATTTGAGAGCAAAATCTCCACATCATGCAACGGTATGGGCTGCAGAGAAGGCTCATTTCAGACGCCGATAGGCTTGCATACAATTACTTCTAAAATAGGTGAAGGATTAGCACCTGGTACTCTATTTAAGCATAGAAGACCTACAAACAAAATTATTGACTACATCCCTAGTGATGATGAGGATTATATTACAACAAGAATAATTAGATTAGGGGGACTTGAAAATGGTTTCAATCAAAATGATAACGTTGACTCTTACAAGAGATATATCTATATTCATGGTACTCCGCATAAAGATAAACTGGGGCTTTCAAAATCACATGGTTGTATAAGAATGTGTGATGAAGATATTGTGGAACTTTTTAATCAGGTTGATGTTGGAACTCTAGTATTTATTGATTAGGTAGTCTCTAAGCTCCATAGGATCGTCTATGATTAAGTCTGCCTCTCCATGAATTAATATTCATATCATGATGTATAAAACCAAAATTTGCAGCTACTGTTGTCATTCCAGCATCTTTGCCAGCAATAATGTCTCGCTCATCATCACCTACATATATAGTATTCTCGTTAGAACAATTTATAAGTTCAGATGCCTTCAAAAGACCATCACAAGCAGGTTTTGCATGTAACACCATATCACCTGTCACAACGCAACTTAAAATTTTTGATATACCAAGACCTTCTATTATTTTATCAACATACCTAGAGTGCTTGTTTGTAACTATGCCAACCTTAATATTTTTCTCAACAAGAAAATTAAGAAGATCTTGAATATTCATATTGAGTTTAGTTTCTATGAAACAGTTATGTTTGTAATCTTCAAGAAATTCAGCTCTAAGTAAAGATGAGTCTATTTCTCTATCATTGACAATTGATGCATACTCAATAATACCTACAGCGCCTCTAGAAATATATTTTTTAAGTCAGAGCAATTGACTTGTTTAAGATTTCTAGTTTCTAATACTCGATTGAGCGAGTTACACATATCTATAGATGTATCAGCTAAAGTTCCATCTAAATCAAATAGAACAGACTTAATATCAAGGTTATTTTTCTGCATATAAAAAGTAGTTAATATCTATATCACTTGATAATTTAAATGATTCATTCAAAGGGTTAAAAAATATACCATCAATCTTTTTTGTTTTAATAGATTTTTTTTCTAACATTGTACTAAGTTCATAAGGAGAAATAAATTTAGCATATTGATGAGTTCCTTTAGGAACAATACCTAGTACATACTCTGCGAATATTTTAGCAAATATAAATGACTTTAAATTACGATTTATAGTTGAGAAAAATATATCCGCCTTTTCTTTTGAGATATCAAATATTTTATCTACAATTTTACTTGGATGATTCATGTGCTCTATCATTTCAAAGCAAACTATACAATCATATGATTGTACATCTTTTAAACTTAATATTGATCCGTGTATATAGTTAATATCTAATTTATTTTCTTCAGCATGTTTTTTGGCTATCTTTATAGACTTTTCAGATGAATCAAGCCCAGTAACAGATGCACCTTTTTTACAAAGCTCTTCTGCTAAGAGTCCTCCTCCACAACCAATATCTAATATTTTTTTATCTTTTACTTCGCAACGCGATGTTATGTATTCTAATCTTAGAGGATTAAGTTTATGTAATATTTTATAATGACCAGTTTTGTTCCACCAATCATATGCATACTGATCAAAATGTTCTTCTTGATTATTTTTTTTTAATATTTTCCATATACTTCTTTACCATTCGACCATACATTAGTTAAGCTTTCATTGTCAATATAGACTAATTTAGGTTTATATTGATTATTTAACAAAAGCTTTTTCGATTGATCATAAAGATTAAATGATGCAGTTGCGCCTTTATTTAAAATATTTTTATGAGATGAATTTGATAGATATCTTTCAGTATTCTCTGTAACACAATTTATAATTTTATTTGCATCAAATGTTTCGGTATTTCTACTCAGAATATCTGTAATTTTAATTAAGTCATAAAATCTAAAAGATTTCTCTTTATCAGATATTAAAATACAATTATATCCATCCTTAATTAGAGATATAAAGTAATTTATATTCTCAAAAGTATTTAACTCACAATACTTTACACATATTGATGTATTCTTTTTATTAAAATGTTCAAAAACGTAATCTCTATTCATGATTGCATCATGGACAGCGCAATTATTTAAAATATTAATATCATCGAAGTATTTAATCTTAGTCTCTATTTCTTTATTAGTTAAACGTGTTAGGTCATTGAGATGTATATGTATATTAAACTGTATTTCATTCGCTATTGAAGCTACTTTCTCAATTATCTGATTATCAAACTTTAAAATATTTATGATATTGATATTAAATAATTGATTAGGATTTGATTTATAAAAATCAAGAGTTTTGATCATATTATTAATATCAGTCTGAGTACACTTTGCAGCCATCAAGTGTAATCATGAAGCTTATATCCATATAATCATCATGCTTAAGCTTTAATAACTTTTTATAATCTTTTGTAACGATTTGTATCTTAGTAACACCATTATGTAAAATATTTTTTATTTTCTGCTCATATTGAAACATGCTGGTGCAATCATCGAAATTGATATATGTATCTGTGAATGAGGGCATCATGATATGGTTTTTATAGTATATACGTTTCACTCGATTAAAATTCTTATTAATATCATTTTCACTAAGTACATTTACAATTTTTCCACCGTCAACAAGAATTGATCTATCACTAGCTAAACTTTTATTATCAAGATATATCCATTTGGGAGACAAGATAATCATCTTCAAATTCTATACTTTTACACAGTTAATTTATATCGTTTATAAGACTAATTTATGCTAAAATAAGTCGATAAATATGGCACTTACAAACCTTTTTTAATGTCTGAAATTTCACAGATTAAGCTTGATGATGAGATGCGTCATTCCTACATCGAGTATGCCATGTCTGTTATTGTTGGTAGGGCACTTCCAGATGTGAGAGATGGTCTAAAACCTGTTCATAGGCGTGTGCTTTATTCAATGCACGAACTGAATAACGGGCATAACAAGGCTTATAAAAAATCAGCAAGAATAGTTGGCGATGTAATTGGTAAATATCACCCTCACGGAGATACTGCAGTCTACGATACTATAGTAAGACTAGCACAGCCTTTTTCCATGCGTTATCCACTGGTTGATGGCCAAGGTAATTTTGGTTCAGTTGATGGAGACTCACCTGCGGCAATGAGATATACAGAAGTAAGAATGTCTAAACTTTCTCATGAACTTCTCTCTGACATTGATAAGAATACAGTAGATTTTAATCCAAACTATGATGGTTCTGAAAATGAACCTACAGTTCTTCCAACGCGATTACCCAATCTTCTAATAAATGGAGCTTCAGGGATTGCTGTTGGTATGGCTACAAATATTCCGCCACATAACTTAAATGAAATTATTGACTCTGTAAAAGTTTTAATCAAAGACCCTTCACTTGCCTCAGATGAAGAAATAGATCGTTTCATTGAGCAATCTTGGTTTACTGGACCAGATTTTCCAACTGGAGCCGAAATTAAAGATAACGGTGGCATATATGAAATGATTAAAACAGGTAGAGGATCATTTAAAATTAGAGCAAAACATAAACTTGAAGAAAAAAAGGATAAAACATCAATCATAATTACAGAACTTCCATATCAGGTTAATAAAGCTAAACTTATTGAATCTATTGCAACTCTAGTAAAAGAAAAAAAGTATCTGGAATTAGCCATTTAAGAGATGAATCAGACCGCGATGGTATGCGTGTCGTTATAGAACTTAAAAAGGTGAACAATCTGATGTGATTTTAAGCAGTCTTTATAAACAGACTAATTTACAAACTTCGTTCTCTGCGAACATGGTTTGTCTAGTTGATGGAGAACCATGCACAATTAACATTCCAAGGGCGTTATCAGAATTTATTAAACATAGAAGAGAAGTAATAACAAGAAGAACGCTTTATCTATTAAATAAAACTTATACAAAAGGTCACCTACTTGAAGGACTTAGCGTAGCTTTGAAAAATATAGATGAGATGATAGAACTTATCAAAACATCAAAATCTACAGAAGAGGCTAGAAATAAAATTATCAATAAATCATGGTCGACATCAAACATGTCGTGGAACTTATCTAAGTTAATGAATGAATGTTCACAGTTTATATCTATAGATGATTCAGTAGGACTAATTAATGAGGCATACAAGATAAGTCAAGATCAAGCTCAAGCTATTCTTGATATGAAGTTAAATAAACTTACCAATTTAGAACAGGATTCTATTCTCAACGATTACAATGATGCAATCAAATCTATTGAAAAATTTTTAAATATACTCTCGAATACTGCAGAGTTGGATAAACTCATGCTTGATGAGCTAGATGATATTAAAAGCGAATATGGTGAAAGTCGATTATCAACTATCTCTCAAGATGAAGGGCTTTTAAATCGTGAAGACATGATTAAAAAGGAAGACGTGATAGTTGTACTCACTGAAGCAAATTATGTAAAACGTATGCCCAATAGCGAATTCAAAAGTCAGAAACGAGGCGGAAGAGGAGTTAATGCAGCTAACTTTAAAGAAGGCGATAAAGCTAAATTATTAGTTTGTGCTCATACCCATGATACTATTTTATGTTTTTCAACAAAAGGTAAGGCTTTTTCAATTCGAGTTTTTGACATTCCAGACAATAGCAGACAGGCTCGAGGAAAATCTATTAATAATATTCTGCCACTAGATTCTGATGAGACTATATCAGCAATTGTTGCTATAAAAAGTTTTGATCAGGAAGGATTTTTATTTTTAACCACCAGAAATGGTATGGTTAACAGATTGTCTTTATCATCATTTAAGAAAGTTAGAAACAGTGGTCTTAAAGCTATTCTTTTAAAAGAGGATGATTATTTATTTAATGCGATTCATACAAGTGGCTCAGACAATATTTTGTTAACATCATCCTCAGGAAAATCAATACTATTTGAAGAAACGCAAATAAGAGAGAGATCCAGAGGCACTCAAGGAGTTTTAGGCATCAAATTCAATCAACAACATAAACTGATATCATCAATTAATGTCAAAAATAGCCAGTTGATATTTGTTACTGAGAACGGATTTGGCAACAAGGTATCAATAGATTCATACAACGCTCAAAATAGAGGAGGACAAGGTGTTATATCTATTAAAACTTCAGAACGTAACGGCAATGTTGTTGGTTCAGTAAATGTAAATGAAAATGATTTTATTATACTTATAACAAACAAAGGAAAACTATTAAAATCTCAGCATCTGATATGAGTACAATAAATAGAAATACTCAAGGAGTTAGACTGCAAGATATGTCTGACGACGAGAAAATCACAACAATATCATCTGAACATATAGATAACTAAAAATGCTAAAAAAATTTCGAAATAAGATAGATAGATTGGATAAGAAAAATACTGGAAATCCTAAATCAACGTGCAGAAATTGCTAAAAATGTTGCAAAACATAAACAATCATCAACTAATAAAACTATATTTAGACCAGAAAGAGAGTCACAGATAATTCGTAAGCTTCGACAGCTTAATAATGGCCCCCTCACATCTAAACATGTTACTACGATTTATAGAGAAATAATTTCTTCATGTTTATCCTTGGAGACTAAACTAAATGTTTCATATCTTGGACCAGAGGGAACTTACAGTGAGATTGCTACAAATAAATTTTTTGGTAAAAGTGTAATAAAGAATAGTAAAAATACTATTTTCGATGTCTTTAATGATATTAAAAACAATATTAGTGACTATGGTGTTGTGCCTGTTGAAAACTCTAATCAGGGAAGTATAAAAAAGACACTTGATTTTCTAATTAAGTATCAAATTAATATATGTGGTGAACAGAATATAGCAATAAAACATTGTTTAATGTCAAATACATCATCATTAAGTAAAATCAACAAAGTATATGCTCATAACCAAACTCTCTCTCAGTGTGATTCATGGTTATCAAAAAATTTACCAAATGCACAATATATTTCTTCTGATAGTAATGCCCAAGCTGCTTTGCTTGTTAAAAAATATAAAAATTCAGCATGCATTGGTAGTAGAGTCTGTTCAAAAATTTATAATCTAAAAATTAAATGCTGAAAATATTCATGATATACACAATAATACAACTCGCTTTTTAATCATTGGTAACACTGATGTAGATAAATCAGGAAATGACAAAACAACCTTTGTCATGTCTTTGGATAATAAAGCAGGAGCTCTATCCAGTTCACTTGAAATATTAGCTAAAAGCAAGATTTCTATGACTAAAATTGAATCCATACCTACAAAAGATAAAAATTGGGAATACCTTTTCATAGTAGATATCTCTGGTCATATTAATGACAAAAAAATATCTGATGCTTTGAACAGAATAGCATCAAAAGCAAGATATTTTCAGATACTAGGGTCTTATCCAAAGAGTATAGACTAGTGGCAGAAAAAAATTATTCAATATACACCTGGATTTAATATAAACGATGTTCGTAAGAAATATAATGTTAATCGAATCATCAAGCTTTCATCCAATGAGAATCCATTTATATCAGATAAAGTTGCCAGATATATAACTAAATATAAACATCAAATCAATCTATATCCAGAGAGTAAACCTCTCAATCTTGCAAGACTCTATTGCACAATCACTTGGATCTAACATTTCAGCAAAAAATATTATTCTAGGTAATGGCAGTAATGAGATTCTTGAATTCATCTCACGCTCATTGTTAGACAGTTCATCTGAAGTAATAATTCCCAAACACTCTTTCCTTGTTTATGAGATTATATCTAAACTTCAAAAAGCGAAAGTTATTACCAGTAAACCCGATAGAAATATAAATACTGATAATTATTTAGGCATAGATTTAGAATCTGTTAAACAAAAAATATCTAAAAAAACTAAATTAATTTTCATTGCTAATCCAGCTAATCCAACTGGAACATATATTAAAATATCTAAAATTGATGAGTTTATAAGATCTATACCTAAAAATATTTCGATTGTCATTGATGAAGCATATTATGAATATTTGAATTCTTCTATCAATCCTAGCGCCGTGACTCTTTTAAGAAAATATAATAATTTATATGTCACAAGATCCTTTTCTAAAATATTTGGATTAGCCTCATTACGGATTGGCTATGGAGTTTCTAATTACAAAAATATAGAAAACCTTACGCTTTACAAGCAACCTTTTAATACTAACCTTTTCGCACAAAAATGTGCAGAAATTGCAATAAAAGATAAGAAATTTATTAAAATAAGCAAAACAAATAATTTTAGTGCTGTTTCTCAAATAACAAATCTATTTGATAAACTTTCTATAAGCTATTTAGGTACATACTGTAATTTTATAACGTTTAATGTTGGCCCAAACTCAAAAAAATTGTTTGATTACATGCTTAAAAAGAGTATCGTTTTGCGTCCACTTGATAATTACAAACTCCCAAACTATCTCAGAGTCTCCATTGGCACTCAAAATGATATGAAAAAATTTTCGAAAGCGTTAGTATCTTTCTATCATGAAGAGACTTAAAAAAATATATATAATTGGATTAGGCATGATGGGCACATCATTGTGTAAGTCCATTAAAAAGTATAACCTGAATTATAATATATCTGCTTACGATCTGAATCATAAATCAATAGAGTATTGTCTTAAAAATAAAATTATCGATTTTGCAATCGATGATTTTTCAGCGATTACTAGACCTGATATTATAATCTCTTTGTACGCCATTGAGTGCTTATGAGCTGCTAATCAAAAAAATAATTCCGTACATTAATAAGAATACATTAATAACTGACATAGGCAGCTCCAAAGGTAAAACTTATCTTAAAACTGCTGACCTTATAAAGAAGAGCGGGAGTAACTTTATTAGTTCACACCCAATGGTAGGCTCTGAAAAGACCTCGTTTTCAAACAGTAAAAATGATATGTATAAGGATAAAGTAGTCTTTTTAATTGATAATAATAATTCATCAAAAACCCAATATCTTAAATTGAAAAAATTTTGGGAATCTATTGGAGCGCAAACACACAACATAAGCCATACTGTTCATGATTCATTAATGTCTCAGACAAGTCATGTTGCACATTTAATGGCTTACATCTTCATTCAGGCACTACCACAATCTATTCTAGATAATCATCTTCCTTTATTGCTTGGCGGCGGGATCAAAGAACATGTAAGATTAAGCAAAAGCGACCCCACTATGTGGTCAGATATATTTTTTAATAATAGTAAAAATATATCTGAATCATTAGATCGTATTCAAAAAAATATTAGAAAACTTCAAGAGCCTTCTTGATTCATCGAGTTACGATAAGATACATAAACTTTTAGAGGAAATTGGACAGAAAACTCGATGAATTTGTCAAATAATCTTATCGTAAATAAATCAAAACCCCTTATTGGGCTGGTAAGAATTCCTGGTGATAAATCGATATCTCATCGAAGCATCATTCTAGGTTCAATATCATCTGGAACACTTAAAATTAAAAACTTCCTAAATTCTAATGACTGTCTTGCGACTGTCTCAGCAATGAAATTATTAGGTGCTGATATTTCATTTGTTGAAGATGAAATTATAATCAACGGCATAGGATTAGATGGACTTAAACAACCTGACGTTATGATTGACGCTGGTAATTCTGGAACTTTGATAAGATTATTGTCAGGCATCCTCGTATCACAAAATTTTACATCTACATTGACTGGAGATGATTCATTGAGAAAAAGACCAATGGCAAGAATAATAGAGCCTCTAGTAAATTCTGGTGCCCAAATATCATCTAATAATCATAAAGCACCTATTGTTATTGATAAATGTACTGGCCTTTCACCTATAAGATATAATCAGTCTATAGCAAGTGCACAAGTTAAATCATGTCTAATTCTAGCAGCGTTGTTCATTGAGGGAGAATCAACATTTTATGAAACAATTCCAACTAGAGATCATACTGAAAATTTACTTCAACATTTTAATTATAAAATTGATAGAAGTGAAAATTCATTATCATTCAAAGGGAGACAAACATTAATAGCAAAAGATATTGAAATTGGATCAGATATTTCATCGGCAGCTTTTTTCATCGTGGCTGCCTTGATTGTAGATGGATCTGAATTACTTTTTCGAAATATTAATATTAATATTTACAGAACTGGACTCATTACTGTTTTAAAAAACATGGGAGGCAATATTTCTATTACCAATACAAAACTTAATTTCAAATGAACTTATTGGTGATATAAGAGTTAAGTGCTCTAATCTTAAATCTATTCATATTGATGGAGATATCATTCCGTCTCTAATTGATGAGTTACCTATACTCTTCATTGCATGTGCATTAGCAGCGGGAAAATCTACAATATCCGGAATTGAAGAATTAAGACATAAAGAAAGTGACAGAATTAAGTCTATGGAAGAAGGATTAAAATCTATTGGGATAGATGTTAACTCTACCAAAGACTCTATCGAAATAACTGGAGGTAAAATATCGGGTGGAAAAATAAAAAGCTATGGCGATCATCGTATTGCTATGTCATTTGCAGTAGCTGGACTTGTAGCTAAAAAATCAATAACAATTATTGATACAAAAAATATTGCCACATCTTTTCCGACATTTATCTCTTTATTGAGAGAGCAAGGAGTAGAAATCTTTGAAGTATAGTTCTACATATATTATCACTATGGATGGTACAAGCGGTTCTGGAAAGACAACTATATCTCGCATACTTGCTAAAAAACTTAATTTTAGTTTATTAGATAGCGGAAAACTTTATAGATCTGCAGGATATCTTTTATCACAATCTGATTTTTCAGTTAATAATATTCCTAAAATAATGGAACTTATTTCAAGCATAAACCTTAAATTAAATAATAATTCTGAGTATGAGGTATATGCAGATAATACTAAAATTGACCATCTGCTATATACTGAGGAAGTTGGAAAAAGCGCATCCAAAGTTTCCAAAATTCCTGAAGTAAGAAGTCAAATGTTACACATTCAACATTCATGTATACAAGGTGAAGGATTAATAGCAAACGGGAGAGATATGGGTACGGAAGTCTATCCGAATGCACAACTTAAACTCTTCATTAGTGCATCTCTTGAGATACGAGCACAAAGACGACATAAGGAATTATGTGATAAAGGCGAATCTGTTAGTTTGGAGAATATTTTAGAATTATTAAAAAAAAGAGATGAAAGTGATAAGAATAGGGCAATTTCACCACTAAAAGTGCCTGATAATGCTGTGATACTTGATTCTTCTCACCTTAATCCTGATGCAATTGTTGATAAAATATTAAATTTGTATACTATATCTAAAAATTAATTACTATTATATATGGCAACGTTAACAGAATTTGAAGAATTATTAGAATCTAATATATCTAAGCTTAACATGACTCCGGGTGAAATAATCCCTGCTAAAGTAATAGACATCAAAAATGATTTTGTAATCACAAGCGCTGGTCTTAAATCAGAAGGAATTATTCCAAAACAACAGTTCATGAACTCCGATGGCGAGCTTGAAGTCTCCATAGGTGATACTGTGGAAGTAACACTTGATCTTGTAGAGGATGGTTATGGAGAAACCATACTTTCACGAGAAAAAGCAAAAAGAATCAAAGTATGGTCGACTCTTGAAAATTATCTTGATAATCAAGAAATAATATCTGGGAAAGTTTGCGGCAAAGTTAAAGGTGGGTTCACTGTTGAATTAATGGATGTAAAGGCTTTCCTACCTGGATCATTGGTTGATGTTAGACCAACTAAAGAGACGGACTACCTTGAAGGGAAAACTCTTGATTTTAAAATAATTAAAATGGACAAAGTAAGAAACAATATCGTTTTATCAAGAAAAGCTGTTTTGTTGGATCAAAATTCAAGCAGTGAAGAGATCAAAGAAAAATATGCTGAAGGTAATGTTACAAAAGGTTTTGTTAAAAACTTAACAGATTATGGCGCATTCATTGATCTTGGAGGCATGGATGGACTATTGCATATCACAGATATTTCATGGAAACGAATTAACCATCCTCAAGAAGTACTTAAAGTTGGTGATGAAATTGAGGTTTCTGTTTTGAAATATGATGAAGACAAGAACCGAGTAAGCCTTGGCATGAAACAATTAACTGAAGATCCATGGGAAAAAGTTGATGGAAATATTGAGCTCAATGAAGTTTATGAAAGTACGGTTGTTAATATTGCAGACTACGGTGTTTTTGTAGATTTAGGAAATAACATAGAGGGTTTAGTTCGCACATCTGAACTTGATTGGACTAATAAAAATATAAATCCAAACAAAGTACTTAATCTTGGCGATAAAATCAATGTTAAGGTAATCGAAATAGATGATGATAAAAGACGACTATCGTTAAGTTATAAACAGTGTTTGCCAAATCCATGGATTGAGTTTTCAAATAATCATCAAAAGGGTGATGAGCTTAGATGTGAAATCAAATCTATCACTGATTTTGGAATTTTTGTTGGTTTAGAAGGAGGGATTGATGGCCTAGTTCACATTTCTGACATTACTAGCCTTGGCAAGCCTGAAGACTTTATAAGAACATATAAAAAGGGTGATCAAATCGATTTCGTCGTAATCTCAATTGACTCTGATAGAGAGAGAATTTCACTTGGTATTAAACAATTTATAGAATCTAATTTTTTAAAACTGACTGAAAATATTGAGATAGGAAGTTCAGTTGACGCCGAGATTGTAAGTATATCTGAAACAGGCGTATACCTTAAGATAAACGGATCTTTAACTGGCTCACTCAAACTTTTACAAAAAGAATTAAAAGATATCCTTGAATCCAATAAATTTGAAATTTCACAAACCATCAAATGTGATATCAAGTCAATTGATAAGAAAAATCATCAATTGATATGTACATTACAAAAAAATAGTGAATAAATCTGACATAATTGATCTCGTTTCAAAGGTTAATAATCTTAATATTTCTGATATAGATTATTCAATTAAAAGAATGATAGATTATATGGGAACCAACTTATACAAGGGCGAGAGGATAGAAATTAGAGGCTTTGGTTCATTTAGTCTTCATACACATCAATCAAGAATTGCAAGAAACCCAAAGACTGGAGAGAAGAGTGCACTTGAAAGAAGAAATACAATACATTTTAAACCAAGCAAAGAACTTAAAGCACGAGTAAATAATATTTAACCTATTGATTTGCTGAATTTTATTTTAGAATACGTAAATGGGAAGACTATTTTTTCTCTGGTAACTATTGCTTTAGTAGTAATAGCCGTCGTAGTGGCAACAAACAATACTGTCATTACAACTGTTGACCTATACGTGAAATCATACGAAACGTCACTTTCAATTATAATACTTTATTCATTTATTATCGGAGCTCTCACAACTTTGATATATCTTGTCGTTATTGTTTTTTCATACAAAAAAAGAATGCGGCAAATGAAAATATCCCTTGAGAATAATAAACAAGAATTAGACAATCTAAGGAGAAATCCATTAAGAGATGGGACTGAATGATTGAAACAATAATAGCTGTAATTATTCTAGTCGTTACTATAATTTACCTCTTCAAGAGAACATCAATACAAAATAATAGTACTCCGCCGATCTATAGCGCTGAATATTATAGAGGCCTTAACTATTTGCTTAACAATGAAGATGATAAAGCTCTGAAAATTTTTACGGATTTAATAGATGTTGATAGTTCAACAATTGAAACTCATCTAGCTCTTGGTGGTGTATATAGACGTAGAGGAGAGTTTGACAAAGCAATACTCATTCACCAGAATTTATTATCAAGGCCGAATTTAGATAAAAGTATTAAAAATCAGTCATTGTATGAATTATCAAAAGATTTTTTCTCAGCTGGTCTATATGATAAATCTGAAAAAATATTATTAAATTTGAAAGATAATAAAATTTATCAGCCTACTTGCAATGAGTACCTTTTACTTATTTATGAACTATCAAAAGATTGGGACAAAGCTATTAATTTATGTAAAAGCTTAAAGGTAGATACTATAAGAAATATATCTAGAGATAAATTACTATCAAATTATTATTGTGAAAAATCCGAATATTATAGAAAAGATAATCAAAACAACAAAAGTATTACAGTTTTAAAAAATGCAATTGATATAAATGATCAATGCTCGCGAGCATACAAATATCTCTTTGAATTAAATATGAATTCTAATTTCAAACTATCATTTGATTATCTTAAAAAATTAATCCAAATTAAATCCGATTTTATTTTGATTTCATCAAATGAAATTCTCAAATTATCTTACCTTCATCAAAATCCAGATCTGGATGAAATGCTATATGAACTTATAGTAAATAATTCAACTGAAAATTTATTTTCTCCTGATATTTATGAATTTTTATTTAACCTGAATAATCATAAAGTTCCTGATGAATATATTTATAAAATGAATAATAATTCATTTGCTAAAATTTATATTAATCTTCATGCAAACGAGAATAATGTAGAAGACTCACAACCTAATCTAATAGAATTATTGAAAGATAATTTTATATCATATAAATGTAATAACTGTGGTTATGCCTCAAATAATTATATTTGGCAATGCCCTTCATGTAACAGATGGGAAACTATTGAACTTAATACTATAAATGACAAAATGACTATTGATGCTTAATGAAAAAAAAATAATAGTTGCACTAGATTATCATGATATTAATGATGTGATGAGATTTATTGATAATATTGATCCCAGCCTATGTCGTATGAAAATAGGTAAAGAACTCTTTACAAAATATGGCCCAAAAATAGTTTTTGATATTCAAAAAAAAGGTTTTGATATATTCCTTGATTTGAAGTTTCATGATATACCTACTACTGTTTATAAGGCATGTCTTTCAGCATTATCATTAGATATTTGGATGTTAAATATTCATTTGTCCGGTGGACTTAATATGGCATTGCAAGCATCAAAAGCAAAACAAGATTCTCAATCATCATGTATATTGTTAGGCGTAACTGCTTTAACTTCACTTTCTGATGATGACTGTTTTTCTGTTTATGGTTGTAATAGAGATGATCAACTTAAAAGATTAAAGGTGATAGGTCTGGAATCAGGACTGGACGGTTTTGTATGCTCACCATTTGATATTAATATTCTTGATGATACAAATATGATTTTTGTGACTCCAGGAATAAGAATAGACAAAAATATTGATGATCATCATAGAGTAATTTCTCCTAGAGAAGCGCTTGAATTAGGATCCGACTATCTAGTTCTTGGCAGAAGTATTACCGCCAGTAATAAACCTAATGAAACTCTGAGAAAACTAGTTTCAGAATTATAACTTTGATTTGAGCTTAATATAATCATTGCGACTTTCCAGCTTGGCACCATATATTTCTATAACTTTACCAGAACAAAGATTTGAGAACATTATACATTCTGATGTAGTTTTGTTGTTAAATTTAGCAAATAAGTATGCAGCTAAAAACATATCACCCGCACCCGTTAAATCAACAGGTTGCGCTGGGTCAGCCTTCTCATGGGTTAGATTACCATTGACACTTACGCTAGCACCCTCGCTTCCACATGTAACTACTACCTCATTAGCGTATTGATGTAAAAATTTAATTGAATCATCTAAAGATTCTTGCATAGCTATGTTTAAGGCTTCTTGCTTATTGCAAAATATAATATCAAATTTATTTTCAAGTAATTCAATCATATTATCTCTAAAAAAACTCACTACATTAGGATCTGACAAAGTAATTATTTTTTTTATATTATTATTTGAAGCAATATTCAAACAGTGATTTGCTACATTCTGAGTACTATCTGATGTAACAAGGTAACCTTCAATAAGCAAATATTCACAATTCAATATATTATTTTCATTTATGTCATTGACACTTAAATTAGATGATACACCTAGATGTGTATACATTGTTCTTTCATGATCAGGAGTAATTAGAACCAGACATTCACCCGTAATTCCTTCATTAACTTGCTTAGTTTGAACATTCATTCCAACGTCTTGTAGAATGTTTTTAAAGGTATTACCCGTATCGTCATCAGCTATCTTACCTATGAATGATGTTGCTATTTCAAACTGTGATAAAGTATACAAAGAATTTGCAACTGAGCCTCCAGGCATTATTTTTTTCACGTCATGACTCTTTTTAAGATTATTTGATAATTCAATATGATTATCGTAATCATTCAACTCCATGCAACCTTTAGTTAAGCTGAGTTTTTCTAGTTCAAAGTCCTCAACCTTATATTCACTATCAACAAGCGCATTTCCAATTCCGCATACTAGTGTTTGATTCATTTTATATTTCCTTTTTTTAATACCACTGATCGGACTCGAACCGATACTTTCTTGCGAAAAAGGGATTTTGAGTCCCTCGTGTCTACCAATTCCACCACAGTGGCATAATATTTTTTATATTTATGATATTATGTATAAATGGATTATATCATATATCTTGTTTTAGCGTTTTTAGTTGTTTTAGTTCTACTTTACATAAAAAAACAAATTTCATTATCACGCGAGATAAGACTTGAAGGATACAACTCTTGAACAGCTCGATGAGAAATTAAAAAAGCATAAGCTCATTGGCGGAAGACACAAGCGTACAAATAAAAAGAATCCGCCGATAGTCTAATTATCTTCTTTTGCAATCTGAGCCATTTTTGCCATTTCAGGTGAATAGGCTTCCCCTTGCCACATCATATCGTAGACTGTCTCTTCGTTACCATTCTCACAAAGATCTATCACCTTTTGAAAGAGTGGCTGAAAAGTATCGCTTTTATGTGAATTTTCATGATCATCGTATGATTTCCAAAATGTAATGATTAAAGCCTCTTTGTTTTTCAAGTTACTATCAAGAGCTTTACCAACATTACTTCCTTCGTTTGAAATCTGGCCACTGTTTAAAACAACCATTCCTCCAATAAATCCAGTCTCTGAATGATACGTCTTCACATTTTCACACATTAGTGCAACCCTCTCTTGCAGTTCATCTAGTGTATGACCTTCTTTAATTATGACTCGATTGATAGTGACAATTCCGTCATGTGGAAAATTTTTTATAAGACTCATGCTTTTTTTTATCAAATTTTTTTTATATTTGCAATGATCTTAATCTATAATTCAATTTCATGAACAATAGTATAAAAGATTATGACTATTTCTTGCCAAAAGATCTCATAGCAGATTCACCAAGAGAAAAAAGAGAGCAAGCTAAGCTAATGATTTATGATTATGAATCTAACTCAGTGTGTCACTCAATATTTACTGAAATAAGCAAAAATATAGAAAAAGGGGATATGCTTATTTTGAATGATACTAAAGTAATCCCAGGTAGATTATTTCTCAAAAAAAAATCAGGAGGGACAGTGGAGATACTATTTCACAAGAGTATTGATAATTTTAAAATTATATGCATTTATAAATCATCAAGAAAAATCGATATTGGATCAACCTTGTATTTAAATGATAATAATTATTTTTTGGTTGATGATGTTAAAAATAATTTAATAACCTTATCCACGAAAGATGATCCTATGAATATTTTTCTAAAATATGGCAGCGTTCCCTTACCAAAATATATTAAAAGAGAATCTAATAATGCTGATATAAACAGATACCAAACTGTTTACGCAAAGCATAAAGGCTCTGTTGCAGCGCCTACAGCAGGCTTACATTTCACTGACGATATTATTTTGAAACTGAAGAATAAAGGTGTCATTATTGATTTTCTTACATTGCATGTGACATACAATACATTCAAGCCAATCAAAGAAGAGAATTATATGTTACATGATATCGGCTCTGAACTGTGCCACATTCAAGAGGATTTAGTTACTAATATTAATAACGTCAAAAAAAATAATAAGAAAGTGTATGCAGTTGGTACTACTGTAACAAGAGCTCTTGAAAACTATGCATCAAAATCATACCATGGTAGTTTTTTTGGTGAGGCTGATTTATACATAACACCCGGATATGATTTTAAGGTAATAGATGGTCTTATTACAAATTATCACTTACCACAATCAACTTTATTACTTTTAGTCGCTTCATTTATTGGCAAAGATCGTCTACTTAAACTTTATGAGACAGCTATTAATCAAAACTACAGATTCTATAGTTATGGAGATAGTATGTTTATCAAGAAATAATATTATGGATTTTAAAATAATTTCAAAAAATAATAATGCACGCGCAGCTGAGTTAGAAATTAACGGCAAGAAAATTAAAACGCCTGCTTTTATGACAATTGGTACATATGGTGCTGTAAAAACGCTTGATGTAGATGATTTGAAAAATTGTAATGTTGAAATTATTCTTTCAAATGCATTTCATCTTATGTTGAGACCAGGTACTAAACTCATTGAAAAATATGGGGGACTCCATCAGTTTATGGGATGGGATGGATTAATACTTACTGATTCTGGAGGCTATCAAGTTTTTAGTCTTGGAAAAGACGTAAAGATTAATAAAATTGGAGCAGAATTTAGGTCGCCTTTTAATGGAGATAAAGTACTCATGACGCCAGAGATTTCTATTGATGTTCAAACAAAGATCAATACTGATATCATGATGATTTTTGATGAATGTATTAAATACCCATCAGATTTAAAAGAAACAGAGAGGTCTATGGAACTATCTCTTGATTGGGCATTGAGATCAAAAAAAGCTAATACTCAAAACAAAGCTCTTTTTGGAATTGTTCAAGGCGGCATGTATCCAAATCTTAGAGAAAGATCAAGAAATGAGCTTATTAAGATGGATTTTGATGGATATGCGTTAGGAGGATTATCTGTAGGTGAGCCCACTGAATTAATGTATGAAATAATTGCTGAAAATGGACCTAAACTTCCTCATCATAAGCCTAGGTATGTCATGGGAATCGGAAAACCACTTGATATTGCTTATGCCGTTAGGGAAGGTATAGATATGTTTGATTGTGTCATACCCACGAGAAATGCGAGAAATGGTCAACTATTTACAACTACTGGAATAAAAAGAATAAGAAATGCAAAATATGCGACAGATTCTTCACCCATAGATGAAAAATGCAATTGCTATACATGCCAAAACTACAGTATCTCTTATATTAGACATTTAGATAGATGCAATGAAGTGCTAGCAGCGAGACTTATGACTATCCATAATGTATACTTTTATCAAAATTTAATGAGCCAATTAAGAGATGCCATTATCAATTCGTCGCTAGATGATTTGATTAAACAACTGGAAAATAATTATAGTGAGGTAAAAAATGATTGAATCAGCATATGCAGCAGGGCAGCAAGAACCATCTATGATAGGTTTCTTATTACCAATATTTATACTCGTATTGATGTATTTCATACTTATAAGACCCCAATCTAAGAAACTGAAAGAACATAAAAAAATGGTTGCGTCACTTAAAGTTGGAGATGAAATTGCAACATCAGGCGGTATATATGGAAAAATTTCAAAACTGACTGATACATATGCAATGTTAAAAATTGCAAACAACACCGAAATAAAATTGCAAAGAAACTCTATAAATCAGATTCTACCTAAAAACACACTTGACCATTTAAAATAATGTATAAATACCCGCTTTGGAAATATATATTAGTTGCTTTAGTAATAGCGTATGCTGTTATATATACACTACCAAATTTTTATAACACATATCCTTCAATAAATATTCAAGCATATGATAATAGCATTTCGTCTGATGAATTAAATAATTTGGTTAAGCAGAATTCAATTTCCTATAGAGGTATTGATGACAACAGTATTTATTTTGACTCGATTGATCAGCAGCTCAATGCTTACAATAAGCTGTCCTCTAATTCAAAATATAATTATACATTGAGTAACTACAATCATATACCCAAATGGTTAGATGTGATTAACGCTAAACCTATTTCTTTAGGACTAGACCTAAAAGGTGGGGTACACTTTTTGCTTCAAATTGATACTGACAACGTAGTCAAATCACGTCTTAATCAAATAGAAAGCAACTTAAGAAATTTTTTAATAGATAATGGCATTAGATATACAAATGTTACTGCGAAAAATAATGAGGTAATATTTGCAATTAAAAATCAAGAAATTAAAACTGAAATTTTTGATGCGTTGAAAGACACATTTTCAGACTATGAAATAACTATATCTAATAATAACAATCAGATAGATATAATTACTCGCTTATCTAATGAATCAATTGCTAATGATGTCAAAGCTTCTATGAAGAAAAATCTTGCTATACTTCGATCACGTGTCAACGAATTAGGAGTTTCGCAACCTATTATCCAAAGACAAGGTAAGGATAGAATTATTGTTCAACTTCCTGGATTACAAGATTCAACGAGAGCTAAAAATATTCTAGGCTCAACAGCAACTCTTGAATTTAGATTAACAAAAGGAACACCTGATGATTGGACAGCGTCAGATACCATAGGTACAAATACAGTTAGCGAATCGTTATTATATAGACACAAAAATGGTTCACCCATACTTCTCTCACGAAACGTAATTGCCTCTGGAAAAGACATAGAGGTCGCAAACTCAGGATTTGATGGTCAAACTAATCAGCCTGCTGTTTTCGTAAATTTAAGTTCTTTTGGCGCATCGAATATGCTAGAAACAACATCTAAAAATATTGGCAATAGAATGGCAGTTGTATTTGTTGAGCAAGATAAAAACCGAGTAATAAATGTTGCAACCATACGTGAAGCATTTAGTAAACGTTTTCAAATCACAGGAATTGACATGCAAGAAGCTAAAGATTTAGCAATTTTACTACGCTCAGGTTCTCTAAGTGCACCGATGTCCATAATAGAAGAGAGAACTGTTGGCCCTAGCTTAGGGAGTGAAAATATAATATCTGGAAGAGACTCTATGATCCTAGGAATGATTTTGGTCATAGCTTTTATGTTTATCTATTATAAGAAATTTGGTTTTGTTGCTAACTTGGCACTTCTAGCTAATATTTTAATCATAGCTGCTACTTTGTCACTTTTTCAGGCTACTTTGACACTGTCTGGTATTGCAGGAATTGTCCTTACTGTTGGTATGGCCGTGGATGCTAATGTTTTAATCTATGAAAGAATTAGAGAGGAACTTTTGAATGGCAATAGCCCCAATGCCAGTATAATATCTGGCTATAATAAAGCCTTTTCAACTATATCAGACGCAAACATTACAACATTAATTGCCGCAATTGCTCTTCTCACTATTGGAACAGGCGTTGTTAAGGGATTCGCAGTTACTCTAGTAATCGGAATACTGTCATCTATGTTTACTGCAATTATTGGGACTAGGGCTGTTATAAGTATTATTTATGAAAATAAGAATAATAAAGGTCTATCAATATAATGTTAAGAATTTTAAAAAATACTGATATCAAATTTATGTCTCTTAAAAAGATACCTGTAGCATTATCTTCGATTTTATTAGTTATTTCTCTATTTAGTATAATTTTTAAAGGATTTAATTTTGGAATAGATTTTTCAAGTGGATATATAGTCCAGTTAAAATTCAATCAACAAATATCGGTTTTAGATATTCAAAATAAGTTTTCACAAAATAACATAGATGATGTAAGCGTTCAGCTATATGGTTCAAGTAAAGATATACTTCTTAAATTTAAAAGATGATAAATTATTTCAACAGAAAAATATTAATAATTATCTAAATGAAATATTTTCAGATAATACATTTACAATATCTAAGCTAGAATATGTAGGATCACAAGTTGGTAGCGAACTAAGAGAAAAGGGTGAGTGGGCAATGTTAATCGCACTCTTTAGTATCTTAATTTATGTGGCTATGAGGTTTGAACTTATATATGGATTGGGAGCAATAACTGCACTTATTCATGATGTAATTATTACACTCGGTATATTTTCATTTTTTGATTTAACATTTGACTTGAGTGTACTCGCTGCCGTCTTAGCAGTGATAGGCTATTCCTTAAATGATTCAATAGTTGTTTTGATAGAATAAGAGAAAATAATATAGTCTTAAGAAAACTATCTATAGTTGATGTTCTTGATAAATCTATAAATCAGACTTTATCTAGAACATTGGTAACATCACTTACAACATTACTAGTAATCTTTTCTCTTCTTATATTTGGCGGGGATGCCGTCAGAAATTTCTCTATTGCAATGTTTATAGGAATTGTGGTTGGGACTTATTCATCGATATTTGTAGCTAGTGCAAGCTTATCTTATTTTGGTATTAAAAGACCTGAAGAATCATAAATTTATATTTTTAATATTATCCTGATTTGCAAGAATGATATGTTCATCGTGTGATTCTACTAAAATTCCTGACTCTTTCGCTACTAGTATACAATCCAAAAACATTTCATATTCTTCTTTACTTATAATATACAGATCTATGAGACCCATTGATAGATAAATAAGTTCTATCGAAATTGAGTTTAATGAAATTTTTTGATACTTTTCAAATTGTTTTGGCATCACAATATTTTTTGATTTTGCAATAATCATTTCATCTGAGTATGATACAGCTCTTACTTTTCTTTGATTATTGACTACACCGGACCCTTTCTCACTAAACATAAATATATCTAAGAATGGATTAATAATAATTGAGTAAAGGATATCTTTGTCTTGTTTTAGAGATAGTGATAAAGCCCAAAACGGAAGTTTCCTACAAAAATTATCATAATCTTGTAAGAAATTGATCATCCATACGAAACATTTTTTTCATTGTGATTTGTATCATAGATTATTTTCTCATCATCTATCCTTAATCTTTTTTTATCATCAGTATTAAAGAAACCAATGAAATCATTATCTCCTAACTTATAATAATTATTAATATGCTCCACAACCTTACTAGTAAGAATTTCTCTAACTGGCATATTCTTCAAAGCATTATAGCTTTTATTTATGAAAAGCCTTTTGACTTCCTCTTCAAGAATTTTTCATGCAGATTTAGTTATATTTATCCTTGGTTGCATATTATTATTTAGTTAATGTATATTACATTATGTCCTCAAACATTAATATTGTTTTAGTAAATACTAGTCACCCTGGTAATATTGGTTCAACTGCTAGAGCTATGAAAACAATGGGTTTGAACCAATTGACTCTTGTTTCACCAAAAGATTTTCCATCTAAAATTGCTAATGCAAAAGCTGTTGGTTGCACTGATATATTGGATAATGCCAAAGTCACAAACTTACTTTCAGGTGCCGTGTGTAATTCTAAATTAATAGTAGGTTTTTCTGCTAGATCGAGAAAATCTAATATCCCATCACTTTCTATAGATGACCTGAACAAACTTCTTTCACGTTATGATGATGAAGTATCAATTGTATTCGGTAATGAGCAATCAGGCTTATCTAATGAAGATCTCCGGCTTTGTAATTATATTGTAACTATTCCTACTGACAAAGCTTACTCTTCATTAAATCTTGCATTTGCTGTTCAAATCTTCTCTTATGAGTTTTTCAAGTTTCGCAGTTCAGAATCTAAAACAATAAATAAAATAGATGCTGATATTGCTAAGCAATCAACTAAAAACCATTTGATTGAAGTATTTTTATCAATTATGACAGATTTAAATATCATAACTGATCAAAATAAAAGATCGCTTACCCAAAATATATACATTATATTTAATAAACTTAACATTAATGATAATGAAGCTAATTTGTTCCTTGGTGTTTTAAATAGTATTAAAAAAGCCCTAAAAAAATAATAGTTGACTATATAAGTCAAGTATATAATAATTCGAGCATGAAACTAAGCACTAAATCAAGATACGCAATTACTGCCATTGTTGATCTAGCAAACAGTGAAGAGTCAGCAGTATCACTCAAAGGAATTTCTGATCGTCAAAAAATTTCATTATCTTATTTAGAGCAGCTTTTTTGTAAGCTGAAAAACTCTGGTATCGTTAAGAGTCAACGTGGACCAGGTGGAGGCTATAAGCTTGGAAGAAATGCTCAAGATATTACTTTGCTGCAAATTATCACTGCTGTAGATGAAAATATTGATCAAACCCAATGTGGTGGCAGCTTGAATTGTAATAAAGAAAAACCATGTTCTACACATCATGTTTGGACTGGTTTAAACAAGATTATTTATGATTACATGAATAAAATAACCATAGGAGATGTGGCTAATAAAAACATAGTGCATGAAATGTACGACGCAAGGGAGGGCAATCTTAATGTCAACTAATTCTAAAAAATAAATCCATCACTAAGTATTCCAATATATTTGGATTACTCTTCAACAACACCAGTTGATAAGAGAGTTGCATCAAAAATGACTGATTGTCTAACTCTTGATGGAGCTTTTGGTAATCCTGCTTCTAGATCCCATTCATTTGGTTGGGACAGTGACCAATTAATAAAAGACGCAAGACAGAATGTAGCAAATCTTATTAAATGTGACTCTAAAGAGATTGTGTGGACAAGTGGTGCAACGGAATCAAATAATCTTGCAATAAAGGGAGCTGCACATTTTTACAAGTCTAAAGGAAATCATTTAATTACAATATCAACTGAACATAAAGCAGTATTGGATACTATGAGGCAACTTGAGCTTGAGGGTTATTCAGTTACATATCTTGATCCTGAACCAAACGGACTGCTAGATTTAAAAAACTCGAGGACGCTATAACAGATCAAACTCTTTTAGTTTCTGTGATGCATGTAAATAATGAAATTGGTGTCATACAGGACTTAGAGAGCATAGGTAAACTGACTAGAAGTAAAAAAGTTCTTTTTCATGTAGATGCTGCTCAAAGCCCTGGTAAAGTTGATATAGATGTAAATAAATTTAATGTTGATTTAATGTCGCTATCGGCTCATAAAGTTTATGGACCTAAAGGTATAGGAGCTCTTTATGTAAGAAGAAAACCAAGAGTTAGATTAGAAGCGCAAATGCATGGCGGTGGTCATGAAAGAGGATTTAGATCTGGCACTCTTCCTACTCATCAGATAGTTGGCATGGGTGAAGCTTTTAAGATAGCGAATGATGAAATGGAAAGTGATAATTTAAGAATTAAATCATTAAGAGATAAATTTTGGAATCAGATTAAGGATGTTGAGGAAATTTATCTCAATGGTGATCTTGAAAATAGAATACCGGGTAATTTAAATATCAGCTTTAATTATGTTGAAGGCGAGAGTTTAATAATGGCAATTAAAGATATTGCAGTATCATCTGGGTCAGCTTGTACCTCTGCTAGCCTTGAACCTAGCTACGTGTTAAGAGCACTTGGTAGAGATGACGAGTTAGCACATAGTTCAATAAGAATCACTATTGGAAAATATACAACAGAAGAAGAGGTTGATTATGCAGTTGATTTGCTTAAAAAATCAGTTGAAAAGCTTCGTAACCTTTCGCCCCTATGGGATATGTATAAAGAAGGTATAGATATAAAATCAATTAAATGGAATACACATTAAAAAATGATTAGTGTTACTGAAAAGGCAGCAGACCATATTAAATCTCAGCTTCAACAAAGAGGTAAAGGAATTGGTATAAGATTGGGTGTTAAAACAACTGGATGTTCAGGTTTGGCCTACGTAATTGAGTTTGCAGATAATGAAAACGATGATGACAATGTTTTTGAAGACAAAGGTATTAAACTAATTATTAACCCTAAAAGCTATGTTTATCTAAAAGGCACTCAAGTCGACTTTGCAAAAGAAGGCATCAATGAGGGCTTTAAATTTATTAATCCTAATGTTAAGGATACATGCGGCTGTGGCGAAAGCTTCAATGTTTAATGTCTACCTTAAATCTAAATTATTTTGAACTATTCGGTTTAAATATAGAAGTATCAATTGAACTTGAAGAACTGAATAAAAAATATCTAATACTTCAAGCTAAGTTTCATCCAGATAAATTTATCAATTCATCTAACATGGAGAAAAGTCTTGCGACTAGAAACTCAACTTATATAAATGATGCTTATAATACACTTAAAGATCTCGTATTACGTGTAGATTATATACTTAAAATAAATAATTATAATGTTGATGAAAATAAAACATTTAAGAATACTGACTTTTTAACTATGCAAATAGAATTATCTGAAAAAATCACGCAATGTAAATCCACTGAGCATGCTCAAATTAAAGAAGAATTAGTAATTAAAATTAAACAATTAATATCTGAAATGGAAAAGAATTTATCTGATAAAAAATTTGATATACTTCATGAAAACATTTCTATGGTTAAATTTTATAAAAAAGCATTTCAAATTTAAGTTAACAAAATGGCATTAATACAAATATCTGATCCCAATGATAATATTACTGTAGAAAAAAAATTTTCTGTAGGTATTGACCTAGGCACCACAAACTCTCTTATTGCAGAAAGTGTAAATAATGAAATAACATTTTTTCTCAATGATAATTCAAAAATATTACCATCTGTATTGACACAATCAGACAATGGTTTGGTAGTTGGAGAAAATAATAGTGATTCAGAACAAATATTATCTATTAAAAGGTTGATGGGCTTAACATCAAGCGATATATCCAAATATAGTTTTCAAAATTTAGACTTAGATTTGGATGATAATTTACCATTAATTAAGTTTGGTGAAAAAAAATATTCTGCCATCGAGCTGTCTTCAATAATTCTTTTAAAGCTTGCTGATATTGCAAAAAATAATAAAAATAAAAATATAGATTCTGCGGTAATAACAGTCCCAGCATACTTTAATGATATGCAAAGACAGGCTACAAAACTTGCTGCTCAGATGGCGAACATTACACTTTTACGTTTAATAAGTGAACCAACTGCTGCAGCTATTGCATATGGTATTGATGATAAAAAATCAGGTAATTATATTGTTTATGATTTGGGTGGCGGGACATTTGATGTTTCTCTACTATCAATTGATAAGGGTATATTTAAAGTTTTATCTACAAAAGGTGATACTCATTTAGGCGGTGATGATTTTGATATTATTATAAGTGAGTATATATCTAAAAACTTTGAAAAAGCTAAATTGATTAGTGCAAAATGAAAAACTTAAGATAGCAAAAGATCTAAAACATCAATTATCTAATTCTGATTTAGCTAAAAATGAAGAATTATGATATTTCACTTACTTTAAATGACTTCAATAAACTGATAACGCCATTAATAGATAAAACTATAAAAATATTTGATGAAGTAATTCAAGACTCATCCATTGAATATAATAATATAAATAACATCATTCTAGTTGGTGGTTCAACACGTATGAGAATAATTAAAGAAACACTTAATAAAATCTATGATGTTGAAATTCTTGATCATCTAAATCCTGATACAGTTGTCGCAGCTGGCGCTGCTATTCAAGCTGAAGTACTCTCAGGCAACTCTAAAGATGATATGCTTCTTCTAGATGTACTACCTTTGTCTTTGGGCGTGGAAACATATGGAGGACTATCTGAAAAAGTAATACCACGCAACACTCCAATACCAACATCATCAGAAAAAACATTTACTACATTCAAAGATGGACAAACAAAAATGATGATCAACATAGTCCAGGGCGAAAGAGAGGATGTGTCTAAATGTATAAATTTAGGTCAATTTATTCTCACAGATATACCCCCTTTGGTTGCGGGGGGAGCCAGAATAGTTGTGAAATTTCAAGTCGATGCTGATGGACTGCTTACAGTAAGTGCTAGAGAGAAAACTGTGGATAAAGAAACTTCAATTGAAATTAAACCATCTCATGGCCTCTCACCTGAAAAAATAAAAGAAATGTTAGATTCATCCAATGCGTTAGCGGAGAATGATAAGAATTTTAGATTACTACAAGAGTATGTTGTCGAAGCAGAAAGAACTATCTATGCTATAAATGAAGCAATTAAGTCAGATGGTAATCAACTCCTTAGTGAGACAGAACTTAGATAGAATAAATAAATCAATTTTAGAATTAAAAAATGCAATAATCTCTAAAGAAGTTGATGTAATTAAAAACTCTATCGAAAATCTCGAGAATACTTGTGAGTTTTATGTGGAGAGAAGAATGAACAGTAGCATTAAGTCACTCATTACAGGTAAAGATATTAATGATATAATTTAAATATGCCAAAGATTACTTTCTTACCAAATCCAGATTTATGTCCAAATGGAATAACAATCACTGCAAATCCAGGTGAAACTATCTGTAAGATTGCACTAGATAATAATATTAAATTAGAGCATGCGTGCGAGATGTCATGCGCTTGCACTACATGTCACGTATACATCAATTCAGGTTATGATTCAATTGATCCACCTACAGATGATGAAGATGATTATCTTGATAAAGCTTGGGGTTTAAAACCAGAATCGCGCCTTAGTTGTCAAGCTAAAGTATCAGATCAAGATTTGGTGGTTGAGATTCCTAAATATACAATTAATCATGCATCGGAGAATCATTGATGTCTTTAAAGTGGACAGATAGCCTTGATATTGCAATTGAACTTGCTGAAAAATTTCCTGATACGGATCCTAAATACGTCCGTTTTACCGATTTGCATAAATGGATATGTGAACTCGACTCATTTGATGACGAACCTGATAATTCTAATGAAAAAATACTTGAAGCAATTCAGATGAATTGGATTGAAGAGATAGAATAATGGATCAAACATTAGCACTAATCAAGCCAGATGCTGTAGAGAGAAATTTGATTGGTAATATAATTACGGTTATTGAAAATGATGGTTTCACAATCAAAGATATGAAGTTGATGAAAATGACAGTTCCTGCGGCCAAAAAAGTTCTATGCTTGTCATCAAGGTAAACCCTTTTTTGAAAAACTTATCAAATATATGACCTCAGGGAAAATTGTTGCATTGGTTCTAGAAAAAAATGATGCGGTTACATCATATAGAAACTTAATAGGTTCTACTGATCCTCAAACAGCTGATGAGGGAACAATAAGAAAACTATATGCAATTGATAAGTCATATAACTCAGTCCACGGCTCTGATTCAGATGAAAATGCGAGCAAAGAAATATCAATAATATTTGGTTAGCATGGATCAATTGATCTCAAAAAAAATTAGAGGCTTCCGTGATATTCTGCCAGAAGAATCTAAAAAATTTCTTTTTATTGAAAAAAAAATTCGTGATATATGCACTTTATTTAATACTAATCATGTCAAAATTCCATCTTTAGAATCAATTAATCTATTTAAAAGATCTATCGGTGAAACCTCAGATATTGTTACAAAAGAAATGTATTCCTTCAAAGATAGAAATGATGATGAACTTTGTTTAACACCAGAGGGTACTGCATCATGTATGAGACTTGCTTTTGAAAATAACTTAATTTACGACAGAGGTATTAAAAAAAATCGCCTTTATTATTATGCGCCTATGTTCAGGCACGAAAGACCACAAAAAGGTAGATATAGACAGTTTATACAGTTTGGAGTTGAGTTTATGGGTGACAATACGATTCATAATGATATCGATATAATTTCAATGTCCCGCGAATTTTTTAATCGTATAAAATTAACAGACCTAAGCCTTCATATTAATACCCTGGGATCAGTATCTGATAGAGAAAAATATTCAAAAGTCTTGCAAGATTATTTTAATAGCTACAAAAAAGATTTATCAGATAAACATGAGAAAACAATTCAAAAAAATCCAATAAGACTGTTAGATTCAAAAGACGATAAGTTAAAAGATATTATTGAATCAGCACCAGTTATACATGATTATATTAATACTAATTCAAAAAAAAGACATGAGGAAATATTAAACAGTCTGACCAATATTGGTATTAAATTTATTAATAATTCAAAATTAGTTAGAGGCTTAGATTACTATAATGATTTAGTTTTTGAATGGAAAACTAATAAGCTTGGTTCACAAGATGCCATTTGCGCAGGAGGTAGATACGATATCCTATCCAAAATTATAGGAGGAAAAGAAATTCCTGCAGTTGGATTTGCAATGGGTATCGATCGTATAGTTGAATTGCTTGATTATGAAGATAAGGAGCTTGTTGTTGGTATTGCAGTTTTATCCAACTTCTTCTGAAAGATCTTTTAAAATATTCTTCTATTTTAAGAAATAGTAAAACTATCTTTCGACTTATTCAAATGGATAATAATAAATCTCTATCAAAACAAATTAAAAATGCAGTTAAAAATAATTGTGACATTTTAGTTATTGTGGGTGAAGATGAAATACGTAATAATACTCTGACTATTAAATATTTGAAAAGCAATCAAGATGATAAAATCATAGATCTTGATAACTTTACAAATTTCATAAGTGGGTACTTAGATGAGTGATGAACAAAAGGCTATAAGTTGGTTAGAGGATAACTATAAGGGATTATTGTTAGGCCTTTTTCTTGGTTTATCAATTTTATTTGGATATAAATCATTATTATCAAGTCAAAATAGCGCACAGCTAGAGTTATCTCGTCAATTTGATATAGCAGTTAATAATTTTCAAAAAGGCAAAACAGATCAAATTATTGAATATGCAAAAATGAATATGACTGATAATCCAGAAAATATTTACACAGCATTAGCAAATTTGTACTCTGCAAAAGCTATGTATTCAGACAACAAACTTGATGAAGCTTATATATTTCTTGACCATATTATTTCTAATACTTCAGATAGTGATATCATAAACTTAGCTAAATATAGAAAAGCAAAAATATTAATTGAACAAAGTGATTATTCTACTGCTCTCAATATTTTAACTAGCTTAGATAACTATCAACACATTGAGCTTAGAGGTGATATATATCTTTTACAAAATAATAAGAATGAAGCCTTAAATCATTATAATCAAGTCTTAGCTTTTGAAATTACTCCAAATGAAAGAAAAAATATTCTAGCTAAAATCAACCTTGTTAAATGATTGCATTTAAATTTCATATACTACTATTTATCACAATAGTTATTTCATCATGTTCAAATCTGTTAACTTGGCATCTTGATAAAGGAATCCATAAAAAAACTAAAGAAAGCGAGAAAATTGATACCATCAATTCTGTGAACGCATTACCGGTCAAAAACATGAATATCAAATCAAATATTCTTTGGTCAACATCTGTCAATAGTGCACCTGATGGTAATACAGGTTATTTAAGAATAAAAAAATTAATAATACCATATACACCGTTGATAATGATGGAATGCTATCAGCTCTTTCGACTGAGGATGGTGATATTTTATGGCAAGTTCCAACAAACTATGATGTTAGCTCAGGTATTAGTATTGTGGATAATAAAGCTTGTATAGGGACAATTAATGCAAAACTATTATGTTATGAATTACCAAATTTAGCTAGCAATAAGCATATTCCTCTTGTATCAAATATACAAAACATTGCTACATTTTCTGAATATGGAGCTGATATTGACATTAATCTTGTTACAGAGTTAGCATCGCCAATATTATCTATAAATAATTTATTTTTACTTAAACTAGACAATGATGATTTATATCTTATTGATCCAGTTAGTCAAGATATTATATGGAAAAGCGAAAGTCGTAATATTCCTCTTAGAACTAAAGGATCCTCAATGCCGTTAATACATGAAGATAATGTTTTTATTGCAAGAGACAATGGGTCAATTGCCTCTTACAATAAAGTTAATGGCGCATTAAATTGGTTTACTATTACATCATCACGTTCAGGTAGAAATGATCTCGAGTCGCAAAGAGATGCAGAAATGGATATTAGGGTAGAAAGAGATAAATTATATTATGGTCATTTTCAGGGAAATCTAGTTTCATTAGATAAAAATTCTGGAAAAATTATATGGTCAAGTCCATTTTCTATAGCAAGTAATATCAGTCTAACTTCCAACTCTATCATTGGATCAACCACTGATAATATGCTTATATCCTTGGATAAAACATCTGGTTTTTTGAATTGGAAGCAAGAAGTTAATGATACTATTACTGAACCTTTTATCATTAATAATATTGCTATGGTCTTTACTACTTCTGGTTTACTCATAGGACATGATTTAGAGAATGGATCTATATTATTTGAAAAAGATATCGGGTTAGATATTAACCATCAAACCCAATTCACTACTAATAAAAATAAAGTCTATTTTCAATCAGAAAATGGAAAAATAGTCTGTCTTCAAATTACAATATAGAAAATGCCAGATTTTGTAAGTCTTGTTGGTAGAACTAATGTTGGCAAATCATTGCTATTTAATAAACTTACACAGTTCAAGAACTCCATTGTACTAAATAAGCATGGTGTCACAAGAGATGTTAATCAAGGTAAAATTCTCTATGAAGACAAATATCTTAATATATTTGATACTGCAGGCATTGATTCCAACGACAAGGAGTTCTCTCAGCTATCATATGAAAAAACCATTTCGGCTATTGATAAATCATCTATGATACTTTTTGTAACATCTATTGAAGATGGATTAACAGCAAGTGATCATAAAATTTGCTCCTTTTTAAGGAAAACTTAATAAAAATATTCTACTTGTCATCAATAAGTGTGATAAACAAAAATCACTTCTCAAAAAATATGAATTCTCTGAATTAGGATTTTCTGATGTATATGAAGTTTCAGCGAAGACTAATAAAGGACTAGCGAATCTTGTGGGAAAATTATTTCAATCCTGTTGTACGGACATTTATACTCCAAAGTTAAGCAAAAGAATTGCCTTTATAGGAAAGCCTAATGTTGGTAAATCAACTCTTATTAATAGCATTTTGAACCAGAATAGATCAATTACTTCTGAAACTCCTGGAACAACAGTAGATTCTCTTGAAATTCCTTTCTCATTCAAAGGAAATAATTATTTGATCTATGATACTGCTGGAATAATGAAAAAATCATCAACAAAAGATTTGATTGATAAATATTCTATTAATATGTCATTACAATCTATTTCTGAATCTAACATATGTATTTTAGTTATATCTGCAAAAGATTTTGTTACTAAACAAGATAAATCAATCTTCAATATTATCAAAGATAATCATAAACCATTTATTCTTGTAATTAATAAAATAGATTTAATTACTAAAGATGAACTTAAGATTTTGAAAAGTAGTATAGATTATTTTTCAAATATTTTATTTGGCACTAAAATAATATACCTATCTGCTCTTGAAAATAGAAATATCAGAAAATTATTATTTACAATAAATAATCTTGCTCTGAACCTCAATAAACAATACAAAGCTTCTAAATTAACTAAAATCCTTAATGATGCCTGTAATAAGCATCCAATCAAAAATAGTCTTAATAGACTTATTAAACTAAAGTTTGCTAGACAAAATAAAAGTTCAGATTTATCAATTTCAATACATGGTAATCAAACTGATAAAATACCAGATTCATACAGAAAATATCTAGTAAATTATTTTTCTGATCAACTAGGGTTGTCTGGAATACCTATAAGACTAATTTTTAAAAAAGAAAAGAACCCATATCAAATGGGTTCTTAATTTACTTATTATTCAGCTGTTTTAGGGCTAATAATATTTTTAACTTCTGAGATACTATTTGCTGGAAATCCGCCAGTGTTTGCATGATCTTTAATCAGTTGTTCATTATCAGCATTGTATACACAGTAGACTTTGTCTCCTGTTACATAGCTTTGAACCCACTCAATACCTGTACCCATATCTTTTAGGATACCGCATGATTTTTGTGAAATACCTTTTAAGTCGTCCGCAGTTAAATCACCTGCTCCAGCTATTTCTCTTTCTATTACATATTGTGGCATTTTATACCCCTCCTTTGTTGTGTTTTGATATTATCTAATTATATGCCCTAATTATCAAGTTTGGACATAGGTTTATTAATAAATTCTAATGGATCAACATATACATTGTTAACCATCACTGACCAATGTAAATGTGGTCCAGTTGACAATCCGGTATTTCCAACAGTCCCTATAATATGATTTTTTTTAATAACATTTCCTTTTGATACATGAATATCATCCATATGAAGAAATATGCTCACAAGGCCATTTCCATGATCTAACATTACGAATTTGCCGTTATAATAATAATGCCCTGTAAGTATAACCTTGCCACCCGATGGTGCCTTTATGGGGGTACCTATTGGAGCAGCTAAATCATGTCCGTTATGAAATTTTCCTTTCTTTCCATTATAAAACCTTTGTGTTCCAAAGACGCCAGTGACTATGCCATCTAAAGGTTTTATAAAATTAAAATCCGGATAATTATTATATCGATTTTTTTTAGCTTCTATCATCTCCAACTTCTCTTTATAGATTCTGTCCAACTCATCTTTAGATTTTTTTTTAAATTTATTAATATTAATATTTTGTGACAAATAATTTTTTCGTTGCACATTTACATCAAATAATTTTTCATATCCATTTGACTTGAGAACAAATTTATTAAGCCCATCATTAGTATTATATGGTATTCCAAAAAGAATGAATTCACTCCCATTTTGTTTAACTTTTGAGACAGGGGTATTGTTATATGAGAAATTATAATTCAATTCACTTTTTTTCAAGGGAATTAGTACCACCCCACCATTAAAAGCTTGTGAGCTTGCATGATTATTTAACCATGGAAAACAAATTAGTATTAGCAGAATTGCTCTAATAATTATTTTTATTTTTCCATCCTGTTTTAGTTTTTTTTACTTCAACATAGGTCGTAATTCCACCCCTAACTTTCCAGTGTGCATAAAGACTCATAAATCTTGGTTTGATTAGTCTAAATAGATCTTGAAATATTTGATTTGTAACGTCTTCATGAAAAGCGCCGATTTCTCTGTAAGAACCCATATATAGTTTAAGCGATTTTAGCTCTACACATAGTTTATCAGGGACATATTTTAAATTAAATTCTGCAAAGTCTGGTTGCGATGTTAGTGGACATATACAGGTAAATTCGGGTATATCCATCTTGATTAAATAGTCATCTTTTATCTGTGGATTGTCAAAAGTTTCTAAAATATCTTTCATATGAACAAAGGATTAATCCTTATAGTATAATACAAGATATCATATTATAATTTAAAATTATTAAATGAGACTATCTAGAATTAAATTATCAGGCTTTAAAACATTCGTTGATTCTACCTCATTAAATTTTCCCAGTAATTTGACCGGTATTGTTGGCCCAAACGGATGCGGTAAGTCTAATATTATTGATGCAATTAGATGGGTTATGGGAGAATCTTCAGCACGTAACCTTAGAGGTGATACAATGGATGATGTCATATTCTCTGGTTCATCATCTCGCTCTGAAGTCAGTCATGCAAGTATTGAATTATTATTTGATAATTCTCTGAATAAGTTAGATTCCAAATTTGCCAAATTTAATGAAATTTTAATAAGAAGAGAAGCTAATAGAGATGGAACGTCAAGTTATTTTCTAAATAACACTAGGTGCAGACGAAAAGATATTAGAGAGGTGTTTCTTGGTACTGGTTTAGGGCCAAGAAGTTACGCGATAATCGAGCAAGGCATGATATCAAAGATAATTGATTCAAAACCTGAGGAGCTTAGAACATATTTAGAAGAAGCTGCAGGTATAAGTAAATACAAGGAAAAACGAAGAGAAACAGAACTTAGACTTAAACACACATCAGAAAACCTCAGTAGGCTAAAAGATATTATGCGAGAAATAAATTTATCTCTTACTAAGCTACAAAAACAAGCAAATGATGCTGAGTTATATAAAAATTATAAAGACCAAGAAGAAGAATATAAAATTAAAATAATTAGTAAAAAAATAATGCAGTTTGATGAGTTACTTAATAAATCACATAAAAAAGAAAAAGAACTACTTCTAAAAAAAGACAAGTATGATGCTCAAGAAACTGGATATAATAGAAAAATAGATAGTCTTAAATTATCACGAGATGATCAACAAGAGATATTCAATAAGGTGCAATCTGAATCATTTCAAGTGGCAGCAGAAATAGCAAAAGCTGAGAAAGATATAGAATACACTGAACAAATTCAAACTAGCAAAAAAGATAATATTAATGAAATTAATTCTGATATAAAAAAAACAGAAGATGAAATCAATTCTATAATTAATAAGATAGAATCAGATAATCAACTATTAACTAAAAGCATAAAAGAGAAAGACAATCTTCAAATCAAAGTTGATGAAATTAATAAAAATATCAAAGAATCTTCTTTTTCTCTTCAAAACTGGCAGTCTAATTTTAATAAATTTTTGTCTGAAAAAATTGAATTAGATAAAGAGATTGAGCTTGAAAAATCAAAAATAGAATCATATCTCGAAAATATTTTCAATTTAGAGAAAAGATTAAACAAGCTTATTGAATCATCTCAAAATAAAAATGATTTAACTATTCAAGCAGAACTTTTAGAGCTATCTGAATCTTATCAGTCACAATTGATTAATTTTAAAATTGATTATGAGAGGCACTTACCAGATTTACCTTCTGAACAAAAAAATCACTAACAGCATCTCTTAATAATTTAATTGATTTATTTAAAAAAATTACTATAAAAATTAAAGAAAATAATAAATCAGTGGTTGACCAAGTCAATGAAATTGAGAGAAATATTAAAAGTTATCAAGATAAAGTTAATAAATCTGAGTCTAATCTTATTCAGTATGAACAAAAACAGAAAGATTATGAAATATATAAAAATAAACTTGAAAAAGAAAAGATTGATTTAAAACAATCTCATGATAAGTATAACTGGCAATATAATGAAGCAGCTGAAAATTTAAATGTAAATAATGTTACTTCTTCGACACTCAAAACCCAAATTGTTTCACAAGAAGAGACTTTGAGCAAATTAAAAGCAAACATGAGTGTTCTTTCAATAAAAAAACAAGATTTACTATCTGATGTTAAGCAACCTACAAAAGTAGAGGGTAAAAATAAATTAAATGCTTTAATTGATAAAAAACGGGACAAGGATAATCAACTTGCAAATATTCAAGATAAAATATCCTCATTAGATAATGATATTCGTAATATCGATGAACAATTACGTGAATTATCTTTGAATTTAAATGAACTTAATTCTGATATAAATAATAACAAAATAGAAATAACGGAAATTAAAACTAACAAAAGTTCTTTATTTGATAATTCTGACTTTAACAAAGATGTAATATTAAATGCTATAAAAAATATTGATGAAACGCCTTTAAAAGATGATGAAGAAGCTCTAGAGAAAACAAGAGCTAAGATTGAAAAACTTGGAGCTATAAATCTTGCTGCAATAGATGAATTAAAAGAAAATGAAGAGCGTAAAAGTTATCTTGATAGACAGTTTGATGATTTAACAAAATCAATAGATACACTTGAAGCTGCAATTAAAAAAATTGATCTTGAAACAAAAACTAAATTCAAGGAAACATTCGATTCAATTAACGGTAATCTTGAATATTTTTTCCCTAAAATCTTTGGTGGTGGCAAAGCTTTTCTAGAGCTTACTGATAATGATTTACTTAATACTGGAGTAAATATAATGGCAAAACCTCCCGGAAAACTCGTTAAAAATCTTAATCTATTATCTGGAGGAGAAAAAGCCGGAACAGGAATAGCTTTTGTTTTCTCTATATTTAAAATAAACCCAGCACCATTTTGTTTGTTAGACGAGGTTGATGCTCCACTTGATGAAGCTAACAATGAACGATTCTGTAATGTAGTCAAAGAAATGTCTGAGTCAGTTCAGTTTATATTTATCACACATAATAAATCAACAATGCAAATTGCCGATGTACTTTCTGGCGTTACAATGAGAGAAGCGGGTGTGTCAAAACTTGTATCTGTAAATGTGGAAGATGCTCTAGAATTGGCAACTCAATCATAAAAGAATTAAATTTAAAATAAATATGAATAGCGCAAAGAGACTTAACGAAAGATATCAGAAGTTAATAAAAATTATTAATCAACACAATCTACTTTATCATACATATGATTCACCAAGTATATCTGACTTTGAAATATGATGAACTTTATAATGAGCTCAAAAACATTGAATCCGAAAATCCTAAAATAATTACTAGTGATTCTCCCACTCAGAGAGTTGGTTCTGATTTATTAAGTAGTTTTGATAAAAAAAAACATGACAAACCTATGTTATCACTTTCAAATGCAACTTCTCAAAATGATTTTGAAGACTTTTATTCAAAATTATTATCAAGCATAAGTCTTTCTTCTATAAATTTATTTGCAGAACCTAAGTTTGATGGACTTGCAGTCAGCATATCATATGAAAATGGTAAATATGTTAATGCCACCACAAGAGGCGATGGTTTTATTGGTGAAGATGTAACCCTAAATGTAAAAACAATTAAATCTCTTCCTCTGACTATAGATAACACTCATCTTCCAAAAAGATTTTCATTAAGAGGTGAGGTATTTATAGATAAAAAAGATTTTATATCTATTAATCAAGAATTAAAAAAAACTAATAAAAAAGTGTATTCCAATACACGCAATCTTGCAGCTGGGAGTGTTAGACAACTAGATCCCGCTATAGCAAGTTCTAGAAAACTAAGATTGTTCATACATGGAGTTTCTGATCCATCAAGTTTTTTAAATTATAAAACTCATAGTAAATTGATGGATCATTTACAAAAGATTGGATTCCCAATTAATAACTATTCTAAAGTAGTAAAAAATATTAATGAATCATATAATTATTTCGATCAGATGAATTCTGACAGACATAAGATCCCCTATGATATCGATGGTTTAGTTTATAGGGTTAATGAGTTACAGTATTACAGTAAGCTTGGCTATACAAGTAAATCACCTAAATGGGCCATAGCTTATAAGTTTAAATCTCTAGAAGCGATGACACAAATTTTGGATGTTACTTTTCAGGTTGGGAGAACAGGAACCATCACGCCTGTGGCTGAGCTTGAACCCGTAAATATTGGTGGCGTTAATGTCTCTAGGGCCACTCTCCATAATTTTTCAGAGATTAAAGCAAAGGATATTAATATAAATGACTTTGTTTATGTAAAAAGGGCTGGTGACGTTATACCCGATATAGATAGAGTTGAGTTAAATAAAAGAAAAATAACAAAAAAGATAATTCCTCCTAAAAAATGTCCAAGTTGTAATAGCATACTCTCTAAAATTGATAATCAAGTTGCTTTTAAGTGCATGAATAATAAAGGTTGTACCCCTCAAATTGAACAATCAATAATTCATTTTATTTCTAGAAAAGCAATGAATATTCAAGGTATTGGTAATCAAATCATTAAAGAATTGATTTCTAAAAAAATAATTAAATCTTCTGCTGACCTATTCAAACTAAACAAAGATGATTTTAAAAACTTGATAGAGTTGGTGATAAATCGATTAACAATTATCTAACTTCCATTAATTTAGCAAAAAATGTTATGTTCAATAAATTTATATATGCTTTAGGAATCCAAGAAGTTGGAGAATCGTCATCTAAATCTATTGCTAAAAAATTTAATTCTATCTATGAATTTCTTGATTGTAAATTTGAAACACTAATAGAAATTAATGATGTTGGACCTATTGTTGCAAAAAATATAATCACTTATTTGGATGATAAAGATAATAAGAGTAATATCAAAAATCTTATTTCTCATGGAATAAATATAATTTATGAGAAAGCTACTAAAAGTCAGAAATTGACTAATGCTGTAATAACAGGGACATTTAATAAATATTCAAGATCTGAATTAGTAGATACATTAGAGTCTAGTGGATATAAAATAACAAGTAGTATCTCAAAAAATACTAATTTATTAATCTGTGGTGATAATCCTGGCAGCAAATTTAATAAAGCGAAAGATTACGGAATAAAAATTATATATGAAAAAGAATTGCTTAAGCTTCTCTCAAAATTTCATTAATCCCAACCTTGCTTAAAGTCTTTTCATCAACTTTCTTAACAATTACAGCGCAATAAAGATTACATGTGCCATCCTTAGATGGCAAAGATCCTGAGACAACAACAGATCCTTCAGGGATTTCACCATACGAAACGGTTTGTGTTTCTCTATCATATATCTTTGTACTTTTTCCAATAAATACACCCATCGATATAACAGAATTTTTTCTAACGATTACACCCTCCACAACTTCCGATCTGGCGCCTATGAAACAGTTATCCTCAATAATTGTTGGTGATGCTTGTAAAGGCTCAAGAACTCCTCCGATTCCAACTCCACCAGATAAATGAACGTTGGATCCGATTTGCGCACATGAACCAACTGTAGCCCAAGTATCAACCATAGTTCCTTCACCTACATATGCGCCAATATTTATAAAAGAGGGCATTAATACAACATTTTTATCAATGAATGATCCATATCGTGCAATAGCTTGTGGCACTATTCTTATATTATTTTCTTTAAGATATCCTTCTGATGTATGAGAGAACTTTGAATCTACTTTATCAAAAAACTTAGTATAACTAGTATCTATTAATTTATTTTGCCCTAACCTGAAAGATAGAAGTATTGCTTTTTTTGCAGTTTCATTAACTGACCACTCACCATTATGGTTTTCTGCAACTCTTATAATACCTTTATCAATACTTGATATTATTTCTTTTACAGCGGCATCAACATCACTTTTATTGTTATCATTTAACCCGTTATCGAATGCATCGTTAATTAAATCATTTTTTGTCATAATGTTTTTGGAGCCTCATCAAATATATTATCTTTAATTTGTTTATCTTTATTATCAAGAAAAGTAATTATATCATAATATTGTTTCACATTTTCAATATATTGAACTGCTTCCCATCCTCTGGCATATCCATACTTCATATTGAGATAGAATTTTTTTTGACTCAACTTAAGCAAATAATTCTTTAATATTTTCCAATCATCTATATTTTTATTATCTCTTGTAGCTAATAATAAAATATCATCCACATGCCCAGGACCAAGATTATATGCTGCTAATGCTAAATGAACTCTAGTAGTTTGATTAAATTTTGAAAATTTGCTTAACAAAGATTTTAAATATCTAGCTCCTCCCTCAATGCTTTCATTTGGATTAAGTCGATCAACTTTCAGCATTTTTGCTGTATTTTTTGTTAACATCATTAATCCTCTTACACCAGTCGGTGAGACAGCCTTGATTATCCCATTTAGATTCTTGATAAGCGATAGCTGCTAGAAGTTTCCAATCAAGGTTATGAAATTTAGACACTTCTCTGAAAGTAAGCTCATATTGTGGAAGTTTAGTAATCATATCAGTAATAAATATTCTTGACCCAATGAATATATATGAAGAAATACTATTTTTTGAGTAATATTTTGATTCTAGATTAGCAATAAAATCTTTTGTGTTTTTAGATTTTATATATTTTAAAAATCCTCCTTTAATGTTCCATCATCATCAACAAATTCCCAAACTAGATGAATGTTTGAAACAATATCTCTAATTTTCAAATTAGGAAAATACTTTTTATAGAATAGATATGTACTTCTGCTTATTAAAATATTCGATATCAATCCATTATTTATATCTTCTATTAATTCATCAATTGATTCATTAGTAAAACTTATGTTATAGCCATTTTTTAGAAGTGTTTCATAAGATATATTATTTAATGATCTAGTAGTTTCAACATATTTATCAGGATTACTCTCTGTACCAATTAATAATAAGTCTTCGTTCTTTATTACTACACAGTCATCACAAACATTACTCGTATAATAAATGTTAATATCTAAATTATCATTTTCAGCTACAAGAAGCTTTTTGTTTAATCTATCCAAATAATGTATTGCTAATTCATATTGATATCCTGTTTTTTGCTCTTTATTTGGCAGAGCAAATTCAGGAAACTCTTGAAATTTTACAAATATATTTTTTTTCTTATTAAAATTATCAAGAGATGTGAACTGTACATTAGAGAATATAATATAAATGATTAGTAATGAGATGCTAATGATAAATAATCTAGTTATAACTTTTAACACTTGTAACTAATTTTTATTATTTTTATTATCTGAAAAGTTTCTCTTATTATTGGATTTAAATTTATTATATTTGAAATTCTTGTTGTATCTTCTATTTTTACTATAATATCGTCTTGGTCTTTTATTTTTATTATCAGACTTTTCTTTTGTGCCAAAAAGGATATTCAAGAATCTTCTAAAGATGCTTGGCTTATTAATATCTTCTTTTGTCTTATGAGTTCTTGGCTTTGGTGGTTTTGTTTTAGGGGCAACAGCAGACATTAATGCTACTTCTTTATCTTGAATAATAATCCCATCAGTAGATTCATCATTTCTTTTTTTTCTATTATCTCTCGAATGATTTTTTAACTTATTTTTAAACTCAGATTCACTAAGGCCTTCATTATCAATCTCAAAACTCGATGCTTCTAGATCTGGGTCAGGAACAATTTTAATTTCAACATTATGTCTTGATTCAATATTCTTTATGACATCTTTTTTCTCATTTAAAAGATATGTGGCTAGTCTTACAGGTAGATATACAGTTTCTTTATCTTTACTGTTAATTGCTTCCTCTTCAATAATTCTTAAGAGTGATATAGCTTGAGATGATAAAGATTTAATTTGTCCAGTTCCATCACAAGTTGGACAGTTCTCATAATTATTTTGAATTATAGATGACTTTAGTTTTTGTCTTGATAATTCCATTAAACCAAATTTAGAAATCCTTGCGAATTGAACCTTGGCTTTATCCTTTTTTGCATATTCTGCTACTTTTCGCATTACATTTTTTGAGAATTTATTGACATCATATCAATAAAATCAATTACAACTAGACCTCCTATATCTCTCAATTTTAATTGAGTCAATATTTCTATTGCTGCTTCAATATTTGTGTTCAATGCTGTTTCTTCAATATCACTTCCTTTAGTAGAACGAGCAGAATTAACATCTATACTTACTAGGGCTTCGGTCGAATCGATAACAATATTTCCACCTGAAGGTAAATTAATATTTCTTTTGTAAACTGTTTGAACTTGTTTTTCTATTTTGTGTTTACTAAATATGGGTGTTAAATCAGAATGATACTCAGTCTTTACGTCATGATGTGGTAGAAAAAGTTTTTTAGCATTTATGAAATTATCATGAAAAATTTTATCATCTATAAAAATTTCATCTACAGTTTCATCACAATAATCTCTTATCAATCTTGCCATCATGCTGCTTTCTTGATAAATGAGAAATGGCGCGTCTTGCTGGACAGATGTTTCTAGAACTGATTCATATATTTGTATTAAGTAATCAATATCCCACTTAATAGAATCTTCAGATGAATCTAAGCTAGAAGTTCTTAATATAACGCTCATACCCTCGGGTACATCAAGACTTTCCATAAGCTTTTTTGCTTTAGATCTATCTTCACCCTCAATTCTTCTAGATATTCCTCCAGTTGAAGGATTCTTAGGAAGAAGAACAAGATACTTTCCAGCTAGACTTAGATATGTTGTTAACGCAGCCCCTTTGTTGCCTCGCTCTTCTTTGTCGACTTGAACTATTATTTCCTTTCCAGATTCTAAACAGTCACGTGATGTCTTATTCGAATTAGTAAATATTTCAGGTGAGATTTCTTTGAAAGGAAGGAAGCCGTGCCTCTTTCTTCCAAAATTAATAAATGCTGCTTCTAGACTTGGTTCAACCCTGGATATAACGCCTTTATATATGTTTGATTTTATATTCCTCGATGGAAAGTCTATGTCTAAATCTGTAAGTTTGTTGTTCTCTACAACAGCAAGTCTCACCTCTTCCTTTTGAGAGGCATTGAGTAATATTTTTTTCATTGTGAATCCTTTTTATCATTTTTATTATGTAATTTTTTGTCAATTTTTAGCGCATTTCATTAATTTTTTCTCAAGCGCTTGTATACTTAATATACTTATTTTCTAAAATAAATGCTTATGTTGATACATTTGAACTTTATAAAACACTAATATAGCAATGATAGCCATTATCATCAAACTAATTTAATTAAATGAATATAAAAAATTCTAATATTTTTAATATAAATGAGGATTCAAGCGGTCAAAGACTAGATAATTTTCTGATCAAAAAACTTAAAGGTATCCCAAAAAGTCTAATCTACAAATTTGTTAGAAGTGGGCAAGTGAGGGTTAATAAAAAACGCAGTAAGGTGTCCTATAGGATAAAGTCAAATGATATTGTAAGAATTCCACCAAATATCCATAAAAATCAATTTATTTCAAAGAAAATTATATCTGATAGTGAATCATACATAGAATATGAAAATGAGAATTTTATATTGGTAAATAAACCAAGCGGGATTGCAGTTCATGGCGGTACTAATCAAAAAACTGATTTTCTCTCATCACTCAAATTAAGTCTAGAAAATAACAATCTCACGCTTGTACATAGATTAGACAAAAATACCTCTGGTTGTCTACTTGTTGCAAAAAACTATCACACCGCATCACATCTGGGAAAATATTTGGAGAAAGGGAAATTAAGAAAAAAATATTATGCTCTGTTATGCGGGCATCCAAAGAAAGATATCATTGAAATAGAATCTAAAATAACAAAAGACTCTCATTTGAGAAAAATGGTGATTAGTGTTGATAATGGGAAAGATGCTTATAGTAAAATCACATTGATCAAAAAATTTAGAGATTATAGTTTAGTTGAAATTGAGATAGAAACCGGAAGAACTCATCAAATCAGAGCTCATGCAGCATCTATAGGACACCCTGTAGCAGGTGATAAAAAATATATTACGCAAGAATATAACGCTAAGAATAAATTGATAGGCCTTAATAGGTTATTTCTTCATTCTTTTAATCTTTCATTTTATTTCAATGAGCAATATAATTTTACTATTGATTTACCTGATGATTTAAAAGAAGTACTATCTACATTAGAGAATTATGTCTGACGATAATAAAACATTAAATGATATTGTTAATACTTTAATATCAGAGCGAAAACGCGATTATAGAAATAAAATTATATTTAGAATAATCTTTATTTTGTTTTTTGTTTTTGCAATTTTGATTTTACCAATTTCTAAAAATATAAATTTTAGCCAACCACATATTGCGGTAATTGAAATTAATGGCCTGATTGCCTCTGAAACATCATCGAGTGCAGATATAATTGTTCCACTATTGAAGAAAGCAAGTTCTAATGAAAATTCTAAAGCTATAGTAATAAAAGTTAATAGTGGAGGAGGTAGCGCTACACAATCAAAAATAATTTTCGATGAGATAAAGAAATTAAAAAAAGATATAAACAAAGATATTATTTCTATCATTGAAGATGTTGGTGCATCTGGTGGATATTACATAGCTATGGCAGCTGATGAGGTATTTGCGTCAGAAACGAGTATTGTAGGATCAATAGGGGTAAGACTTGACAGTTACGATGTAAGAAGTTTTTTTAATAAACTTGGTATTAAATCTAGAACAATTTATTCTGGAGATAACAAGCTTATTTTAGATCCGTTTCATGAGTTGACTTCAAATCAGTACAAACATGTTAAAAAATTAACTGATCAGATACACTTACAATTTATTAATGATCTCAAACAGTCACGAAAAAATAGATTGGCAAAAGATGAATCTATATATTCAGGATTATTTTATACTGGTGTTGAAGCTAAAAATCTAGGATTAATTGATGGAATATCCTCAATTTATGATCTTAAAACTGAGAGATACGATAATATTCCACTTCAAAAGTATAATAGGGATAATGATATATTAAATAATATTATCAAATCATCTATAGAATACTTCTCTCGCGCTAATATATTTTAGTAATGTCTAAAATATATTTTCACTCTGATATTTCTTGTCAAGAAATTAAAGACATAGAGAATGAGAATACATTAAGAAACGACAATCAGCTGATTGATAAAGCATCCGATTATATATGTAAAATTATTACAACCAAGTTTTCAGTTAAAGATAAAATAATATTTGTATGTGGGCCTGGTTCTAACGGACTTGATGGTATTTATTCAGCATACAAATTATTAAAGCATAAATTTAATGTTGAACTACATCTAATAAATGATAAACACCATCAATTAATCCATGAGCTTGGTCTAGGCGAGCATCTTATTAAAGATTTTGATTGTGACAGATATGATTGCATCATTGATTGTATGTTTGGGTACGGCTTAAATAGATTACTAAACCAAGATATCATACAACTTATCAATAAGATCAATTCATCTAATTCATTTATATTATCTATTGATGTTCCTAGTGGATTGAATCCAGAAACCGGCAGTCTATCTCCAGTAAGCATTAAATGTAACTTACTTATATCTCTATTGTCATATAAAAGAGGAGTGTTTACTAATTTTGGAAGAGACACTTGGAAAGATATTTACTACTCTGATTTAAATGTCCATACAATAAAATCTGAAAATATTCTTGTTTCTGCAAATCCAAAATTCAATGGTTACTCATACGCAAAAGAATTTAAATCAACTAAAGCTGAATCTATACACAAAAAATCAAATGGAATAAGTTGTATTATATCAGGACAACAACCATATCATGGAGCAATGTTGTTGTCTGTTGCCGCTGCAATGAAAGCTGGATGCAAGTATCTTGAAGTCTATACAGAGGATGAGTATGCTCATTCATTACCTATGATTATGCCTGAAGTAATTGCTAAACAATTTTCACTAAATGATTTCGAAAAAAATATAAGTAATTATAAAAATATACTTATAGGACCAGGAATGAAAGAATTAAATAATGACTATCTAGATGTGATTATGAATAATCTTAATAAAATAGATTCTGTCATTGTTGATGCAGGAGCTTTAAAGGCGCTTAAAAAAAACATATATTTGAAAAATCAAGTTATCATCACACCACATCCTGGTGAAGCTGCATACCTATTAAATGTTGACACTAAGGATATTCAAGACAATAGATATGAGGCAGCTAAATTATTACATGACTACTATAACTGTATAGTAATCTTAAAAGGTTCTGGGACTATAATTTATGATGGCGAACAATATATCACTTGCATGGATGGTAATCACAGGATGAGTGTTGCAGGTATGGGAGATACATTGTCAGGTCTGCTTTTATACGAAATGTCTTCAAATCAAGATAGTTATAGAGCATGTCTTAAGGCCACAACATTTCACTCATACGCCGCTGATTGCTTATTATACCAATCAAGGATAAAGAATTATCTACCCTCTATGATTCCTGATTTGTATAATAAGATTACTAACTAATGACAATAAAGAATTATTTAATAACTCAAGCTTGTGATTATCATCACCTATTTGAATTCTTAAATATGAATTTTGACTCTAAAAAAATTATATTCCTAAAAGGAAACTTAGGCTCTGGTAAAACATTTTTAGTTAAAGAGCTACTAAAATATTTGTATAATTTTAATAATACAAGTAGTCCTACATTTGGGATTATTAATTCGTACTTAGTTGAAGATAAACATATATATCATTATGATTTATATAGAATAAATAATAGTTCAGAACTAGATGAGATAGGTTTTTATAATAATCTTGAAATTAATACTCTTCATTTTATAGAATGGCCTGAGATAATTCCACGTAAAATTATAAAATCTAACATAGATATTTATCTCGAAGTTATCAACGGAGCAAAGATTAATTTCAGTCGATATTGATGACTAAAAATATTTTTTTATTGATTGGTCCAACTGCCTCTGGAAAATCAAATATATCTTTACAGTTAACAAAAGATTTTCCATTTGAGGTAGTAAATGCAGATTTGTATTCGATATACAAGGGAATGAACATAGGTACAGCTAAACCTAATCTTGATGAATTTTCATCCACACGTCATTATCTTTTCAATAAGTTAGACCCAGATATGAACTATAACGTATCTGAATACTGTTTTGATGCTGTCGATTCTATTGATAAAGTTTTTGCAAATGATAAGTATCCATTAATAACAGGCGGATCAATGATGTATATTTATCAATTATTAAATGGACTTTCACATGATTATAATATTCTTGATTCTGACAAGAAAATTATCTCATACATACTAGAAAAATATACGTATCCTGAGATATACGAATCATTAATTAATGGAAGAGAGATATCCAATGATAAAATTAATCCAAATGATAAATATCGTATTGAAAAATTATTAGAGAGATTAATTTCACCAAATAATGATAAGAAAAAATATAAAGGACTTTATTTAAACAAAAATATTTCAATTAAGATAATTTTTATTAATATATGCGATAGAGAACTGCTTAGAAAAATATATTCAAACGAACAAGTCATATGTTGAAATCTGGATTAATTGATGAAGTCGAAAATCTTAAACAAAAATATAATTTAACACTTGAAAATCAATCTATGAAAGCTATTGGATATAAGCAAGTGCTGTCTTACCTTGATAATAATACTGAACTTGATAATCTTGTTAATTCAATTTCTCTTGCTACTCAACAACTTGCTAAACGACAACTCACATGGCGCAACAAATTCAAAGTTGACTATTATCATAATTATCCTGAATTAGATTATAAAGCCCTCCATGACTTTATAAGTAAATCACTAGCTTAATCTCCAAAATTTAACAAATATAGAATTGATGCACATAATTCTATGGTATATCATCTACACAGGAGAATTTTTATGGCATGGAATGAACCAGGAAACAAAGACCCGTGGGGAAGAAACAAAAACAACTCTAATTTAGATGGGGTATTTAAGGATTTTAAAAAAACTTTTGATGATCTTTTAGGCTCATCAGGATCAGCCACTCCTCCATCACCAAAAAAAAGTGCAGGTTTTCTTGCAGCTATCATATTTGCTATTTACTTCCTATCCGGAATATACATTGTAAATGATGGTGAAAGAGGTGTAGTTCTTCAATTCGGAAGTTTCAAAGAAATTACTATGCCTGGTCCTCACTGGATTCCAAGATTTATTCAATCCGTTGAGATTGTTGATGTAAGTAATATAAGATCAGTTCAACAAAAAGCAGTAATGTTAACAGAGGACGAAAACATAGTCAGTATCAGCTTTGCTATACAATATGATATTAAGGATGCTAGTGATTATATTTTTAATCTAAGAGATCCAGAGGTAACAGTATCACAGTCTGGAGAAAGTGCTATCAGAGAAGTTATGGGACAAAATACCATGGATTTCATAATTACTGAAGGTAGAACAAAAGTAGCTGAAGATACAAAAGAGTTACTTCAAATAGTTTTAGATACATATGGAGCTGGAGTGAATATTCTTTCCTTAAATATTCTTGAAGCACAACCACCTGAGCAAGTACAAGATGCATTTTCGGATGCTATTAAAGCGCGTGAAGATGAGCAAAGATACATCAATGAAGCTGAGGCCTATCGTAATGAAATTATACCTTTAGCACGCGGTAAGGCAAAACAAATGCTTGAACAAGCGATTGCATACAAAGTAAAATTAATAAATGCTGCAGAGGGTGAAGCCTCAAGGTTTACTCAACTTTACAATGAGTATAAAAAAGCACCAAGTGTTACAAAAGAGAGACTTTATCTGGAGGCTGTGGAGTCAGTCTTGTCGAATAGTAGTAAAGTCATGGTTGATATAGAAGGTGGAAATAATATGATGTATCTCCCACTTGATCAGCTTATTAACAGAAATCAAAATCGCTCGAATCCAAATCAAGATATCCAGTCTTCAACTCCTAACTCTGTTCCATCAATTCTTGATCGAATAAACGATAATAAAAATAATTTTAACCTTAGAAAAAGAGATTTATACAATGAATAACAGAAACTTACTCACTGCAATTTTAGCACTAATACTATTAGCTGTTTCTTCAACATTTATTGTGGACGAAAGGGAAGTGGTAATTAAATTTAGATTAGGAGAAATTGTTTCTTCATATGATGAACCTGGACTCTATTTTATGATTCCGTTTATAAATAATGTAAAAAAATATGACTCAAGAATTCTTACTATGGATTCTAAGCCAGAACAATTTTTAACTAGTGAAAAGAAAAATGTTATTGTAGACTCCTTCGTGAAATGGAAGATTTCAGATCCTCGAAACTTTTATCGTTCAACAAAAGGTGATGAAAGGATAGGCGTAAATCGACTTTCACAAATCGTAAATGACCTTACCAAAAGTGAATTCAGTAAAAGAACTGTTAATGATGTTGTATCCGGTGATAGAAACGAAATAATGGATTTGGTAACAAAGGAAGCTAATCAATTATCCCAAGCTTTAGGTATAACTGTTGTTGATGTAAGACTTAAAAAGGTTGATTTGCCAGATGAGGTTAGTAACTCTGTATATGCTCGTATGGTTAAAGAAAGAGCAACTGTTGCAAAATCATTCAGATCTAAAGGTAAAGAAGAGGCCAAAGGGATAACATCGTTGGCTGAACGTGAATCTGAGACGATTATTGCTGAGGCCTATAAGAAATCTCAAGAAATTAAAGGTGAGGGCGATGCTCAGTCAACACAAATATATGCTGATGCATTTTCCGCTAGTCCAGAATTTTATTCATTCTACAGAAGTCTTGAGGCTTATAAAACAACATTTAATGATAAAAGTAATATGATATTGTTAGAACCAGACTCAGATTTTTTTAAATACTTTAATGATACTGACGGTGTAAAAAATAAGTAGCTTAGAAATACTTTCACTTGTTATTGCTTTCATATTAATCATAGAAGGAATAATACCTTTACTATATCCTAGTAAATTTAAAGAAACACTATCATATATACTTCAATTAAATGATAAGACATTGAGAATGTTTGGACTAACATGTATTATCTCTGGGTTGATAATATATTATTTAGTGTACAGTATATGACGATACAAAAATTTCTCATACCTGATGGAATAGAATACTACGACAACAATCAAGCATTATTGTTTGAAAATATACGATCTTCAGTGCTTAATATTTTCAAAAGATACAAGTATAAACTTGTTATCACACCAATTATAGACTCAGTCAATAACTTGACTAGTTTGAACGGTGACAAGCTTAAGAACTCAATAGTCTCTGCTACTAATAGAAAAGGTCTAGGAGTTAGAACTGATATTACTCCTCAAATAGCAAGACTTGATTATCAATCATATAACAATAATAAATCCTACAAGTATTCATACATGGGAGATATATATAGAGAAACATCATCAATTTTTGATAGAAACAACCCTTATCAAGTTGGTGCAGAATATTTTGGTAACGTATCAGATGATGTAGATATTGAAATGTTAAAGATGTGTATTAAAATTATATCTTTATCAAAAACTAAAAAAATTTTATTAGACTTAAGCGACGCATCGTTTGTCCACAAATATATTAATTCTTTGAAGATTTCAAATAATAATATTTTAACACTCATAAATCTCATAAATCTTAAGTCGCACGATGAGATAAAGCTTTTTTTTAAGGAAAAGAGAATATCAAATAATAAGTTTCAAGAATTATCTGATTTAATGTCACTTGACGGCCCATATACTGATTCTAAAAAACTTAAAAGTTTCATTAACAAGTATAATCATTATTCTAATATAAATATTAAATCACTTTCTCGAATATCCAGAGATATGAGAAAAATTAATAATATTGAGATTTCTATCGACCTTTGTTCTATTAAATCTGTGGATTATGAGTCAGCGTTTAATTATTGCTTTTATGTTGAAAACCTAAGAAAGCCTATAGCAACCGGAGGTAGGTACGATGCATATACTTATGATGATAATGTTACCAGAAATGCTACCGGCTTTAGTATAGATCTCAAAGATATAATCACAGTCTATGAAAAATAATATATTTCTAATTGGTACTCATTGGGGTGATGAAGGTAAAGGTAAAGTCGTAGATGTTATTACTGAAAATGCCTCCGCTTGTATAAGATTTCAAGGCGGTCATAACGCAGGCCATACACTCGTGATAGATAATAAAAAATTTATTTTGCATTTAATTCCATCGGGTATTCTTAGAGATAATGTGAAATCTGTTATTGGTAATGGCGTTGTTGTGTCAATAGATGCGCTCTTGTCTGAAATTAATGATTTAAAAAGCAATAATATTTCTCTGATTAATAAATTATATATAAGTCAGAATTGTCACTTAATATTACCAACACATATTGCTTTAGATCAAGCTAGGGAAGCTAAGCTTGGTAAAAAGTCTATAGGTACAACAGGAAGAGGTATTGGGCCTTGCTATGAGGAAAAGATATCAAGAAAAGGATTGAGATTCCATGATTTGAAAAATATAGATTTATTCACAAAGAAATTATCTAATTTAATGGATTACCATAATTTTTTACTTGAAAAGTATTACAAAGTTAAAAAAATTGATAAAAGCCAGGTTTCTGATGAAATTATCACCAAGTATCAACAAATAAAAACATACATCATTGATACCGATGAGTATATAAATGATTTGTGCAAGAAAGGCGGTGTTGTATTTGAAGGAGCTCAAGGAACGATGCTTGATATAGATCATGGAACCTTTCCTTATGTCACATCATCTAATACAACTTTGTCTGGTGTCGTATCAGGGACTGGCGTGAATATGTCATTAATCAACTACGGCTTAGGCATTACCAAAGCATATTCTACAAGAGTTGGTCATGGTCCATTTCCTTCAGAGTTGAATAATGATATTGGCAAAAAGATTGGTGAGATAGGTGGCGAAATAGGAGCAACAACAGGCAGAACAAGAAGATGTGGCTGGCTAGATTTGAAGGTGTTAAAAAAAGCAATTCGTCTAAATAACTTATCTGGAATAGCCCTTACAAAAATAGATGTTCTTGATCATTTTGATGAAATATCAATTTGTACAGATTATGGTGAGATAGACTATGAGACGTTTAATGTTGAAGATATTGAATTGATTAAACTACCTGGCTGGAAAGCCTCTACAGTCGGTATAAAGAAGTATCAAGACCTACCAAATAATGCTAAATCTTACATAGAGACGATTGAAAGGTTATGTGATATTCCAATAGATATTATTTCTACCGGACCAGCTAGAGATGAAATCATTCAAAGAATTAACATATTAGATGACTGATAACAATTCCAGAATTGTATATGGTGTCCATACAATTTCAAATATTATCGAATCAGATAAAGCAAAAGTAAAAAAAATATTTTTCAGAAAAGGTCAACTAAATAAAAACCTATCTAATCTGCATAAAAAAGCTCTGAATGCAGGTCTTTATATTGAAGAAGTTGAAACAGATCAACTTACCTTGTTATGCGAATCAAAAAGACATCAAGGTATTGCATGCGAGATTACTGACACAAACTTATCTGCATTTAATTTAGAAAATTTTCTTAACCTTAATAATAATCCATTTATTTTAATGTTAGACCAAATTAAAGATCCAAATAATCTTGGAGCATGTATAAGATCTGCGAACGCCGCAGGTTGCAATCTTGTTATCAAGAGAAAATCTAATTCATCGCCTATATCTCCAGCAGTTCATAAGGCGTCTTGTGGAGGAACAACTGGCATAAGCATTTATGAGACAAATGATTTAAATGGCATTATAAAAAAGTTGAAATCAAATAATATTTATATAATTGGGACTGATCATAAAGCGCAAGTTAACTATAGTGAACTTAGAAAAACAAACCAGACTGGAGTATGCATAATAATGGGATCTGAAGACGTTGGAATGTCTCGTGCGTTGAAAACAAAATGTGATATTATGTGTTCTATTCCTATAAAAGGCACTGTTGACTGTTTAAATATATCAGTTGCATGCGGAATAATGCTCTATGAAGTTGCTAAAAATAGATAATAAGACCCACAATATTGAAAAATGATTATTACTGCTGTAGTATTCCCTAAATTATGAAAAATTATGAATTAGTATTGATGTTTACAGTTGGTGAGGATTCACTGACAGATCAAACTATTGAAAAATACAAATCCGTGGTCAGTGAAAATGGCGGCACGATTGATAGATACGAGGATTGGGGCCCACTTAAAATGGCATATGATATTAATAATCAAAATAAAGCTAGGTATATCTTAATTAATTTTACCGCTGATAATAAGGCTATAGACACTCTTAATGAAATGATTAAATTTAATGATCATATTATTAGGCATTTAGTATTAAATACAAAAAATCCTCAAACTGAACCATCTTTCATGAATAAAGAACAACTTAAATCAGCTTAAATATATGGAAACACATCAAAAAATTATTGATTACAAAAACTTAGGTTATCTAAAAAATTATATTTCTGAAGCCGGCAAACTAATACCTTCAAGAGTATCCGGACTTAGTGCTAGCGAGCAAAGGAAAATGAATAAAGCTGTAAAAATTGCTAGATACTTAGCTTTATTACCTTATTGCGATAATCATAAAAGACAATGAAGCTTGTACTATTAAAAGACGTTAAACATCTTGGTAAAGTTGGCCAAGAAGTTGAAGTTAAAGCAGGTTTTGCTAGAAATTATCTCCTTCCGACTAAATCAGCACTTACTCCAACTGAGGAGAACTTAAAAGTTATTAGTGAAATGAAAGATGAGCTAATGAAAAAAGAGCAGGAAGTAAAAGATGCTGCATTAGCTATTAAAGAAAAATTAGCTGGTTATACACAGAATTTCAAATTAGAAGTAAAAGAAGATTCAGATGAACTTTTTGGTTCTGTATCCTTGCAGAATGTTGCTGATCAAATTAAAAGTGATGGCTTTGATATTGAAAAGAGGCAGATTAATCTACCAATGGGCTCAATTAAAGAGTTAGGATCTTTCCGCGCAAACATATCTCTTCATTCTGAAGTTTCTTGTGATATAGAAATAATCGTCGAAAAAGCAGAAGAAACTAAAGATTCTGTTTAAGTCAATATTCTTTATTGAATTATTTATAAGTTACTATGCTTGTAATGGCTAGTATTCCCCAAACACCTGTATCCATAGAATCTGAGAAAGCTTTGTTAGGTTCACTTATTATAGATTTTCAATCATGGGAGAAAATTTCTAATATTATTACACCTAATGATTTTTATGACTTAAGAAATAAAGATATTTTCTCAGAGATATATAATCTTCAAATTAATGACCAACCATTAGATATTCTTATTTTAGAGGAAACTCTTAAATCGCATGACAAGTTATCTAAAGTTGGTGGTTTAGAATATTTGAAAGATTTAGCTAAAACAGTCCCAACTTCTGCTCATATTGTTAAGTATGCAGAAATGGTTAGAGAGAAATCTGTAATGAGAAAACTTATTCAAGCCAGTACGCGAACAATTGAAAGTGTTCATGATGAAAGCTCGGATGACATACATACAATTTTAGATAAAGCAGAGGCAGATATATTTGCCATAGCATCTGATACAAAAAACAATGAAGGATTAGTCAAGATTGGCCCAATCGTTAACGATATGGTCGATACAATTTATAATAAAAGAAATAGTAATATTTCAGATTTTTTATTAACCGGATATTCTAAGCTTGATGAATTGATGGGTGGCCTTCAAAATTCTGATCTTATAGTAATAGCTGCTCGACCATCTATGGGCAAAACTGCACTTGCTATGAATATTGCTCAAGATATTGTATTCAAACAAAAGAAGAAAGTTGGTTTTTTTAGTCTTGAGATGTCTTCTCAATCAATAGCCCTTAGAATGTTATCATCTCTTAGTACCGTTGAGTTTTCAAAAATTAGAACTGGGGACTATGAGACATCTAATGACGATACAAGAGCTGTCACACAAGCAATAGATATGATGCAAGACTGCTCATTGTATATTGATGATACAGGCAGCATTACACCAATGACACTAAGATCAAGAGCTCGTAGAATGAAAAGAGAGACTGGAATTGATATGATTATATTAGATTATCTACAGCTCATGACTTTGCCTGAAAAAAGCGAGAACAGGGTTAATGAGATTGCATCAATTACTAGGCAATTAAAAAGCCTTGCCAAAGAGCTTGATATTCCTATTATTGCGCTATCACAGCTCAATCGTAGTCTTGAGCAGAGAAATGATAAAAGACCGTTTCTTTCTGATTTAAGAGAATCTGGATCTATAGAGCAGGATGCTGATGTTGTTATGTTTATTTATCGTGACGATGTATATAATCCTAACTCTGAAGATAAAAATGTTGCTGAGATAAATATTGCTAAACATAGAAATGGGCCAACCGGTACAGCTAAATTAACATTTCTCTCTCATTGCACTAGATTTGAGGATTACCATCCACAAATTTTTGAAAATACTGAAAACCTGTAGTTACTCTTCAAGTAATGCTAATTTATCGGGTTTATTCTCCCATTCTTTAGCATCATCAGGAGCTGCTTTAGCTTCTGTTATAAGCGGCCATGTTTTTGATAATCTTGTATTAATTTCAAGAAATTTTTTTTCTTCTTCTTTGAGATCATCTTCAGAAACTATAGCATCAATAGGACATTCTGGTTCACATAAACTACAATCAATGCACTCTTCGGGATTTATCACTAAAAAATTAGGACCTTCGTGAAAGCAATCTACAGGACAAACCTCAACACAATCTGTATATTTACATTTAATGCAATTTTCAGTTATAACGTACGTCATTATTAGTTACATTTTAACATATTGAATAATAACTACTTATTAATTTTTAATGTTATTATTAAGACAGTTACAAATTTAATTTCAATTTAATGTTTCTTAATTAAAGATTGAAGATTTAATGTATTTTTATTAATATCTTCTAATTATTCCTCGGTAGCTCAGTCGGTAGAGCGAGTGACTGTTAATCACCAGGTCGGCGGTTCGAGTCCGTCCCGAGGAGTAACTTCATTTCATTGTCAAAATTTTCAGGATTTAATAATTTTTGTGTAGTATAGTTCACAAAATATTTTGTCAGAACACAATAATGGAACAAGTTAGAAATATCGCAATTATAGCCCACGTCGATCATGGGAAAACTACACTTATAGATTCTATTATGGTTCAATCAGGAATTTTTAGGGATAACAAGCTATCAAGTGAACGTGTAATGGATTCTGGCGTTTTGGAAAAAGAACGTGGCATTACAATTCTAGCCAAGCCAGCATCTATCATATGGAATAATACAAGAATTAATATCATAGATACTCCTGGTCATGCTGATTTTGGAGGGGAAGTAGAGAGAATTCTCAGTATGACAAATGGAGTAATACTATTAGTTGATGCTTCTGAGGGCGCTATGCCTCAAACAAAATTTGTACTATCAAAAGCATTATCTCAAGGCTTGAAACCAATAGTTGTGGTTAATAAAGTTGATAAAGCTGACAGCCGAGTAGATAGCGTGATCGATGAAGTTTTTGACTTATTCGTTTCACTTAATGCAAGTGATGAACAATTAGATTTTCCTATCTTGTACGCCTCGGGTAGAGATGGATGGTGTACATCTAACTTAGATAATAAAAAAAATAATCTTCATGAGATGTTAGATATGATTATTGATCATGTAGAATCTCCAAATACTGATATTGATAAACCTTTTGCAATGCTAGCAACTCTACTTGATTCAGATAAATATTTAGGTCGATGCCTTATCGGAAAAGTAGAGCAGGGTTCAGCAAAAGTTAATGATAGTGTAAAAGCAATAAATCTCTCATCTGAAACCATAGAGACTGGAAGATTAACCAAGCTATTCAAATATCATGGTACAAATAGAGTGCCTGTAGACAATGTCAATGCAGGAGATATCATTTGTGTTGCTGGTCTAGCAAAAACATCTGTATCTGACACAATTTGTGACGAGCTTAATGATATACCCATTAAATCAACTCCAATTGATCCTCCGACAATGTCTATTAACATAACTGTTAACGATTCACCTATTTCTGGATTAGAAGGTAAGAAAGTTACATCTACAATAATAAGAGATAGATTGTTAGCAGAATCAGAATCAAATGTAGCAATTTCCTTTAATGAGAATGATAAAAAAGATTCATTTGAAATCGGCGGTAGAGAGTGAGCTTCAGTTGGGAGTTCTTGTAGAAACAATGAGAAGAGAGGGATTCGAACTGACAGTTTCAAGACCTAAAGTTGTATTTAAAATAGATAAGGATGGTCAGAAATTAGAACCTATTGAAGAAGTAATAATTGATGTAGATGATAATTACACTAGTTCAGTCATTGATAGTATGAATAAAAGAAGAGCCATTATGATAGACATGTCTAATGTATCAGGAAAAACACGTTTAATTTTTAAATGTCCATCAAGATCTTTGATAGGTTACCAAAGTCAATTTTTAACTGAAACTAGAGGTACTGGAGTGATTAATAGACTTTTTGATTCATATGAGAGATATAATGGGGATGTTGAATCTAGAAGAAATGGCGTTCTAATATCAAATTCAGCTGGAAATTCTGTAGCTTATGCAATATTCAACCTACAAGATCGAGGAACAATGTTTATTGAGCCACAGACTAGAGTATATCAAGGAATGATTGTTGGTGAACATAACAGACCGAATGATCTTGAAATCAATATACTCAAAGGTAAACAATTAACAAATATTCGTGCTTCGGGATCTGATGAAGCAGTAAAACTGGTACCGCCGCGCAAAATGTCTCTGGAGCAAATGATGTCATATATTGAAGACGATGAAGTATTAGAAGTCACACCTATGAACTTGAGGTTAAGAAAAAAATATCTAGATCCACATGAAAGAAAAAGAGCTGCTAAGTTATGAATTAAGAATACTTTTCAGACGTTTCATAGCTTCTTCGAGCGACTTCATGTCAATTGCAATAGAAATTCTTAAATGGCCTTCAATGCCAAATGCACTCCCGGGCACAACAGCAACTTTTGCTTTTTCCAGTAAATACAATGCTAACTCTGTATCATTTGAGATATGATTATTTTTTTCAATATATTTTTTAAATGATGGAAATACATAAAACGTACCATCAGTCGGTTTACATTCAACATCATTAATCTGGTTTAATTCAGAGATAACAAAATCATGTCTTTCTTTATATTCTTTATTCATCATTGGTAATTCAGTACAAACACTATTTAATGCAGTTGTTGCTGCAGCTTGAGATACAGAAGAAGCACATGATGTACTTTGCGATTGAAGAGTCTTCATTTTTTTAATTATTTCTTTATTACCAGCAGCATAACCTATCCTCCAACCAGTCATAGAATATGCTTTAGATACTCCATTAAGAATTATTACTCTATCATTTAGTTCTGGACAGACATTTAAAATATTATGAAATTTTTCATCTCCCCAATGAATGTGTTCATAAATATCATCAGAGGATATAAATATATCTTCATATTTTTTAAGCACCTCAGATAATTTTTTTAATAAAGCAGAATCATAATATTTCCCGCTAGGATTATTAGGGCTATTGATCATAAAGAGTTTAGTTCGATCTGAGATTAATGATTCAAAAAGATTAATATCAATAGAAAAATTATTTTCATAATTAGTCTCAAGTAATATTGGCTTACCTCCTGAATAAATAACCATATCTGAGTATGATACCCAATAGGGTTGTGGAATAATCACCTCATCACCTTCATCTATAATTACTTGAAGGAGATTGAATATAGATTGCTTGCATCCTGCAGAAACGATAATTTGGTCTAGGTTGTAATTAAGATTATTTTCATTTTTAAATTTTTTGATGATAGCATTCTTTAGCTCAAGAGTTCCATCAACTGATGTGTATTTTGTCATCCCTCCATCAATAGCTTTTTTTGCTCCATCTTTTATATAATTAGGTGTATCAAAATCTGGTTCACCTACTGTTAAAACTATAATATCTTCACCATTAGCCTTAAGTTCATTTGCTTTGGAAGTAAGAGCCATTGTCGATGATGGCTTTATTAATTTAATACGGTTTGATAGTTTCAATAGAGTTCCTTCAAAATGAATATGATATCATGAAAGAATAAACAGGGAAAAAAATTGTTTTGAAAAGATTAACCTTAGAATCAAAAATGCGTCCGAGTGGTGATCAACCTAGAGCTATCAAAGCTCTAGTTAATGGCGTAAATGACAAACAGATGCATCAAACCCTCCTTGGTGTCACAGGTTCTGGTAAGACCTACACAATGGCAAATATTATTGAACAAACAAATAAAACAACATTAATATTGGCGCCTAACAAAACTTTAGCAGCTCAATTATATGCAGAAATGAGAGAATTTTTTCCAAAGAATTCCGTAGAATATTTTGTTTCTTATTATGATTATTATCAGCCTGAAGCATATGTTCCAGTCTCTGATACTTTTATTGAAAAAGATGCATCGTTGAACGAACACATCGAACAGATGAGATTATCGGCAACCAAATCACTTACTGAAAGAAAAGATGCAATTGTTGTAGGGACAGTATCTGCAATCTATGGTCTAGGTGATCCAAAAACATATTTCAAAATGATTTTGCATTTAGTCAAAGGAGATATCATTAATCAAAGAGATATTTTAAGGAAACTAACAGAGTTACAATATGTTAGAAATGACTTAGAACTTCGTCGAGGAACGTATCAAGTAAAACGTCAGGTAATAGATATATTTCCTGGAGACTCTGAAAAACATGCTGTTAGAGTAGATTTATTTGGAGATGAAATTGAAAATATTTTTCTATTTGACCCTTTAACTGGCGATATCTTCAAACAACTCAATAGGGTTACTATTTATCCAAAAACACATTATGTCACTCCTCAGAATATTATTGAGAATGCAATGATTAACATTAAAAAAGAACTTAAAACAAGAATTAAATATTTTTCTGATAATTCTAAACTGATAGAAGAGCAACGTATTAGAGAAAGAACTAATTATGATTTAGAAATGATGAAAGAAATGGGATATTGTTCGGGCATTGAGAACTACTCTCGATATTTATCAGGAAGAAAACCAGGAGAACCACCTCCATGCTTACTCGATTACATGCCAAAAGATGGACTAGTTATTGTTGATGAGAGTCATGTAGGTGTTCCACAAATGGGAGGTATGTATAGAGGTGATCAATCAAGGAAACAAACTCTTGTTGATTATGGTTTTAGGCTTCCATCTGCCATGGACAACAGACCACTAAAATTTGATGAATTTGAAGCATATAATTTTCAAACAATTTACGTATCTGCAACACCAGGACCGTATGAAATTGAAAAATCCACATCTGTAATTGAACAACTGATACGTCCAACAGGTCTCACTGATCCAATGATCGACATCAGACCATCATCGAGTCAAGTTGAGGATGTATTATCAGAGATTAACAAGGTAATTAAAAACGGCAACCGCGTCCTAATAACTACGTTAACAAAGAAAATGTCTGAAAACTTATCCGAGTATCTGCAAGAACATAATATTAAAGTAAAATATTTACATTCAGATATTGATACTGTGGAGCGTGTTGAAATTATTAGAGACCTAAGAAAAGGTGAATTTGACGTTCTTGTTGGTATAAATCTTTTACGCGAGGGGCTAGATATCCCTGAGGTAGAGCTGGTTGCAATATTTGATGCAGATAAAGAGGGCTTCTTAAGATCAGATAGATCTTTAATTCAAACGATTGGAAGAGCAGCTAGAAATATTAAAGGCCGATGCATACTTTATGGCGACGATGTTACTGGCTCGATGAGACGAGCTATAGACGAGACAAATAGAAGAAGAGAGCTGCAAATCGCATACAATGATGAAAATAATATAAAGCCAAAAGGTATTAAAAAAGATATAAGGGAAGCCTTAGATGAGGATACTTATATTGATAATGATTCCCTAGACAAACTCCAAATAGTAAGTAATTCTAAAAAGAAATTTACTAAAGTTAATAGTAATAACGTTACATCGATTATTATCGAACTTGAAAAAGAAATGTATAATCATGCTAATAATTTAGAATTTGAAGATGCGGCAAAACTTAGAGATCAAATAAATGAACTGCAAGAGAAATATTTAATGTTACCAAAAGCTAAATCCTAATGGCGTTCTTGTCTATAAATGCATGACATGTTAATTTACGGTATCTTACAGGCGCGTAGCTCAGCTTGGTTAGAGCGCCACCTTGACATGGTGGAGGTCGTTGGTTCGAGTCCAATCGTGCCTATATTTTAAATAATTATGATTACAACTATTAACAATAAAGAATATGAAGTCAACGAAGGTGATATTTTAGAAGATATTGTCTCTAAAAACTTCGGAAAAAATATTGTAGCTGCAAAGATTAATGACAGGCTATCTGATCTTTCTGAACAGATAACAGATGGCTCAACAATAGAGTTGTTGTCAACTGCTGATGCTGATGGTTTAGATATTTTAAGGCACTCATGCGCTCATATATTTGGCCATGCAATAAAACAACTTTATCCTGATGTAAAAATGGTAATTGGGCCTGTAATAGAAAATGGTTTTTATTACGAAATTCTATCAGACGAACCTCTTTCAGATAAAGATCTTCCCATAATTGAAAATAGGATGAGAAAATTAGCAAAGAAAAATTATGCAATCAAACGCGAGGTTATTTCTAAAGAAGATGCAATATCCATATTTGAAGAAAGGAAAGAGCCATATAAAGTTGAATTACTTAAAGAAATTCCTGAAGGTGAGATTATTGCTATTTATCATCATGAGGAATACATTGATATGTGTAGAGGACCTCATCTAACAAATACAAAACATGTAAAAGCCTTCAAGTTAATGAAAATTTCTGGCTCTTATTGGAAAGGAGATTCATCAAATCAAGCTTTAACTAGAATTTATGGAACCGCATGGCCAGATCAAAATTCTCTAGATTCATATCTTAAATCAATTGAAGAAGCTGAAAAAAGTGATCACAGATTACTTGGAAAAAAACTAGATTTATTTCATTTTCAGGAGGAGTCACCAGGAATGGTGTTTTGGCACGATAAAGGATGGACTATATTTAATATTATTAAAGATTTTATGACAAAGTATCTAAGATTAAATAAATATAAAATTATTAATACACCACAAATTCTAGATAAATCGCTTTGGAAAAAATCAGGACATCTTGATAAATTTGGAGAACTGATATTTGATGTAGGGTCTGAAAAAAAAGAATTTGCCATTAAGCCAATGAGCTGTCCAGGACATGTCCAGGTCTTCAATCATGGTCTAAGAAGTTATAAAGATTTACCCCTTAAACTTGCGGAGTTTGGTTTTGTACACAGAAATGAACCATCAGGAACTTTGCACGGCCTTCTTAGAATTAGAGCATTTACACAAGATGATGCACATATATTTTGTACTCCCGACCAAATAAAAAACGAAATATCACTATTAATCAATGATATAAAGAATATTTATAATAAATTTGGATTTAATGAACTTAAAATTGAACTTTCTACGCGACCTGAAAAAAGAGTTGGATCTGATGAAATTTGGGACACTGCAGAAGATAGTTTAAAGCTTGCTCTTAAAGCTAATGACATAGATTATTCAGAGAATCCTGGAGATGGGGCATTTTATGGACCAAAAATAGATTTTTCTCTTAAAGATTCCCTATCAAGAGTATGGCAACTCGGAACAATCCAATTAGACTTTTCTATGCCTGGTAGACTAGACGCAACATATATTGACAAAGATGGCAATAAAACAACGCCTGTCATGATACATAGGGCTATTTTAGGCTCACTTGAGCGTTTTGTAGGAATTCTTCTCGAGCATTATTCAGGAATTTACCTATATGGCTATCTCCAATACAAGTGATGGTTTTAAATATAACTGATAAACATAGTGATTATGCTGAAATGATTACTAATAAACTCACTGAGAGAGGTATTAGATCTGAATGCGACCTAAGTAATGAAAAGATTGGATATAAAATTAGAAATCATGCAATGACTAGGGTACCATACATGCTTATTATAGGTGATAAAGAATTAGATGAAGAGCTTATCACTGTCAGGGACAGAGAGAGCGCTGATCAAAAATCTATTAAACTTGATGACTTTATAGAATCACTTAATGATAAAATTAATTAACTTTATAGGAGAATTGTCATATCGAATACAAAAAGAATGCGAATAAATGATCGCATTAATTCCTCAGAGGTTCGCCTCATTTCATCAACAGGAGATCAAGTTGGTGTAGTTTCTAGAGAAAAAGCACTTGAGTTAGCAAAAAATGAAGATTTAGATCTAGTCGAGATAGTTGCAAACCAAACGCCGCCAGTTTGTAGAATTATGGATTTTGGTAAATACAAATTCGAACAATCTAAAAAAGCCCATGCTGCTAAGAAAAAACAAAAACAAATTCAAGTAAAAGAAATTAAATTTAGACCAGGTACTGAAGAAGCAGATTATCAGGTTAAATTAAAAAATTTAATCAAATTTTTACAAGGCGGTGATAAGGCAAAAATCACCATGAGATTTAGAGGTAGAGAAGCAGCTCATCAGATTATTGGGCGTGAATTTCTTGAGAGGGTAGAAAAAGATCTATTCGACTACGGGGCAATTGAACAAAAGCCGGCGTTTGAAGGCAGACAAATTGTCATGGTTATAGCACCAAAGAAATAAATAGGATATACTACCCCAATCGTAAATACAGAGTAAGATTATGCCAAAAATGAAATCACATAGTGGAGCTGCTAAAAGGTTTAAGAAAACACCTTCTGGTAATGTCAAAAGAGGACAATCTCATAGAAGTCATATACTTACAAAAAAAAGCACAAAAAGGAAAAGACACCTCAGAGATGATGTCGTAATTAGTCCAGCAGACAAAGCTGCTATAGACCGAATGCTGCCCTATTAAGGAGGAACATTGATATGGCAAGAGTAAAAAGAGGAGTTATAGCGGGCGCAAGGCATAAAAAAATACTCAAACTTGCGAAAGGATATAAAGGCGCAAGAAGTAGAGTGTTCAGAGTAGCTAAACAAGCTGTAATAAAAGCTGGTCAGTATGCCTATCGTGACAGAAGACAAAAAAAGAGACAGTTCAGATCTCTTTGGATTACAAAGATTAATGCAGCTGCCAGACTAAATAATATATCATACAGCAAATTTATGAACTACTTACATAAATCCGATCTTGAGATAGATAGAAAAATTCTTGCAGACATTGCTGCTAACAACCCAGAAAAATTTTCTAATATTGTGAAGAGCGTTCTGCCCAGCTAAAATACCTTCTTATCGTGAAAATAAATCATACTGATTTAGCGGCCTTATTAAAAAAAGAGCTACAAACATGCAATAAAGAGCATGACTTACTACAAATAAAATCAAAGTTTATTGGAAAAAAAGGTTATCTGACAAATCTATTTTCGTCACTTAAAGATATTGATCCTGATAAGCGAAAAGAATATGGAGCTGAGCTTAATCAGACAAAGAATATACTTAATGAGATAATTAATGAGAAAGTCAGCGAGCTTAAAACAAAAAATGAAATAATCAGTCAATTAGATTTAGATACCCCTGCCAAGCACCATCATTTCGGTGCCCATCATCCAATTTCACTTGTAATTAAAAGAATAGAAAAAATTTTTTCAAGTTTAGGTTTTGAGACACATGATGGTCCTGAAATAGAAACAGAACGATATAACTTTGAGTATCTTAATATAGCTGATAATCACCCTGCTAGAGACATGCATGATACTTTTTATTTTGACAGTAATCATCTTTTGAGGACACATACATCTTCTGTTCAAATTCATGCAATGGAAAAATCTACTGCACCTCTCAGAGTGTTAGCCCCTGGCCGTGTGTATCGTTGTGATTCAGACCCAACACATTCACCAATGTTTCATCAAATTGAGGGTCTCTGTGTTGATAAAGAAATAAATTTCAGAAATTTAAAGTGGGTTTTGAATGATTTTATTCATAAGTTTTTTGATTCAAATAATATTAAAACTAGATTTAGACCTTCCTATTTTCCATTTACAGAGCCGTCAGCCGAGATGGATATAATGTTTAATGGTAAATGGCTTGAGGTTCTTGGATGTGGAATGATTCACCCTAATGTTTTAAAAAATGTGAATATTAACCCAAATCATTTCTCTGGTTTTGCTTTTGGGCTAGGTATCGAGAGATTTGCAATGCTAGCTTATAAAATTCCAGATTTACGTGTATTTTTTGATAATGATATTAATTTCCTAGAACAATTTGAGAATCTGAGAGAGACATGAAGTTTAGCAAGAATTGGATTAACGATTATGTTTCTATCCATAAAAAAGAGAACATTGAAAATCTACTTACACAGCTAGGTCTTGAAGTAGATGACGTAAAAAAAGTTGGTAAAGATTATATTATTGATATCGAATTCACACCTAATAGGGGTGACTGTTTATCAATTTATGGAACATCTAGAGATATAGCTGCATTTAAAAATAAAAAAGTCAATTTACCTCTCTTAGCAAACACACATTTAAAAAAGATAATATTTACGTTAACAAAGTTTCTTCAGAAATCTGTTTGGAATATAGATATATGTTGTTAGATAATCTGAGCGCTCAAACTAAAACGCCAAAGTTTATTAAAGATCGACTCATTAAATGTGATATTTCACCTATCAACCTTATAGTTGATATTTCAAATTATGTAATGATTGAACTGGGGCAGCCAACTCATGCTTTTGACTTAGATAAGATAAATGGAAAATTAAATGTTGTAGTTAGCAAAAAAAAATATAAATTTATCGGTATAAACAATAAAGAATACGAAATAAAAAAGGGAACACCCGTGATAATTGATGAAATGGATATCGTTCATGCGCTACCAGGAGTAATAGGAAGTAAATTATCATCTGTTAATAAAGATACTAAAAACATTCTTTTTGAAAGCGCATTTTTTATTCCTGATGTTGTTAGGTCTCTTTCAAGAAAGTATAGAATTCAAACAGATTCATCATATCGATTTGAAAGGGGGGTGGATTATAATTTACCTGAAATAGCTCTATCAAGAATTCATTTTCTTTTAAGTAAAGAAATATCAACAGATCATTGCAAAATTAATAAAATAAGTCACAAAAGTCCGCTGACAAAATCTAAGTCCTTTAAGTGCGACTATAGTTTATTCAATAGAATTTTAGGTATTGAACTAAAAAAAAAAAAAAATTAAATCTATATTAAATAACCTAGGATTTATATTTAAATCAGATATGGTTTATGTTCCAAGCTATCGATTTGATGTTTCCTCAAATTATGACCTAGTTGAAGAGGTATGTAGACTTATTGGATATGATAATATTCCTGAATTACCCATTGAGGCAACATCATCATCTAATGTTGAGCAAAAAAATTATAATGACATTTTAGTTATACTTGGATACAAAGAAGTCATTAACTATAGCTTTGTCCCCAAGAGTTATACTGATGAAAAAAACAATATGATACTTCGTAACCCAATCTCAAGTGATAAATCTGTAATGCGCGATTCTCTTCTTCCAGGTCTATTGAAGAATATTAGCTATAACTATAATCGAAAACACAAAAGTATGAGGTTTTTTGAGTCAGGGAAAATCTACATAAAGGATAAAAATAAAATCAAAGAGACAAATCTATTATCTGGTGTTCTATATGGATTAACATCTCCTATTGATCTTGCAAGTAATCAAAGTGAAGTGAGTTTGGGAGATCTTAAGTCAGATATACTGTCTCTAATCCCGGGATCTGATTTTATTGTGTGTAAAGATTCACTCTATTTTGATAACAAAAACTGTTTGGCTATCATATTGAATGACAAAAAAGTTGGAGAATGTGGTCTGGTGAAACAAGAATGTAGACATGATTTTGATATAAAGAACAGTGTATTTGCTTTTGAAGTCAACAAAAGCTTATTACCCTCATTACACAAGATGTCTTACTCTAAAATATCTCAATATCCTGCCGTATATAAAGATATAACACTAGAATGTAATTTAGATGAAGATATTGCATATATGACTAGAAATATAAAAAATAAAAGCTATAAATATATGAAAAATATAAGAATTAAAGATATATTTATAGATAAAGATAAACTACAATTAAATAGATATATTACTTTAGAGCTTTGTCTTCAATCAGTTGATAAAACATTAAGTGACGAGGATATTAATAAAGCGATTAACAATATAACCGAAGATATCAAAAAAACATATAAGTTGAATATTCAAGAAGCACAATGACAATTACCAAAGACTCTCTTGTAGAAATGGTTCACAATGAAGTTGGCCTCAATAAAAGAGAAGCAAAGGAACTGATTGAGTGTTTTTTTGAGCAAATAAAAAAATCTCTCGAAGAGGGAAATGATATAAAGTTATCCGGTTTTGGTAATTTTATTTTAAGAGATAAATCTCCTAGACCAGGAAGAAATCCTAAAACTGGTGAGGAGGTAACGATATCGTCAAGAAGAGTTGTCACTTTCAAATCTGGACTAAAATTGAAATCTAAACTTGAAGCTTATGATGGATCAGATTAATTCGATAGAGATACCTAACAAAAGATATTTTTCAATTGGGGAAGTATCTAAAATCACTAATATAAAAACACATATATTAAGATATTGGGAAAAAGAATTTGATACGCTGACTCCTTTAAAAAGAACAGGCAACAGAAGATATTATACGCAGAATGATATTCTTACAATCTTAAAAATTCATAATTTGATTTCTACACAAGGGTTCACAGTTGAGGGTGCAAAGCAAAAATTAGATAATATATCTAGTAATTCATCTAAACAGAATCCAGTATTATCTTTAATCAAAAAAGATATACAAAAAATTATTGATGTTCTTGAAAAATAATAGTTATTTATATTCACCTTCATTTGAATATAATGAATATGATGTAATTAAGCAGAATAATTTTCGTTACTATAAAATCAAAGAAAAACTAGTTCCCAGCGTTACATCAATCATAAGATTATCACGGCTAAATCAAAACGATGTGTTTTCAAATTCGCAAGCAGATTCGTTCGAAATTGGAAATCTTATGCACGAAATTCTAGATAGGTATGTAACTAATAAATCTATTAATGTAAATGAAAATAGAAATTCACAAATTGCAGCCAAGCTCTCGAAAACAATAATAGATAACATATTCCCAACTATCGATAAATTTATTTCTTCTGAAGCAATAATTCACGAAGGCTTAAAATATGCTGGTAGGTTAGATTTGTTAGCTGAAATCGACGGCAAGCTAACAATTATTGATTATAAATCTTCATTTCGTAAAAAAAGTGCATTTTTAATTGATGAACATTTTCAGCAACTTGCTGCATATGCAATAGCGCATGATAAGATGTTTGATACAAAAATAGAAAGTGCTAAAATTTTTGTTGCTTACAAGGGCACATATGATCATGAGATTATTGAGGCTGACTCAGAGCTACTATCGAAGTATAAATTGATGTGGACTGAAAAATTAAATTACTATAATGATGTATCAGTATGACAAATTTAATCGAACAATCTAATGAGATAATTGAGAAAGATTAAAGAAGATAAGCTTAAACTTGATGAGCTTAGGGGGTTAGTTTGACTATAAAGCCCTTAGTTCAAAAATTGATGACGTAACAAATAAACTTAATGATCCTAATGTTTGGAGTGACATAAAACAAACTAAAAATCTTAATAAACAACTTAAGAATTATACATCGCTTAAAAAAAGTGTAGACACAATCCAATCCGATATAGATCTCTTGTCTTATACTCTAGAATCTATACTAGATGAGCCAAATAATGATAATCAGAAGTTATTAAGTGAAATGCTAGAGCTGTATAAATCAACATCAGACGAGCTTAATAATCTTTCATTTACACAACTCTTCAAGGGAGAAAATGATGATGCTGATGCGTACATAGATATTCAATCTGGATCTGGCGGAACAGAGGCTCAGGATTGGGTAGCAATGATTATGAGAATGTATTTGAAGTGGATAGAAAAACATTCATTTAAATCAGAAATAACTGAAGCCAGTGAGGGTGAAGTTGCTGGCTACAAAAGCATTACAATAAAAGTGGACGGTAATTACGCTTATGGTTGGTTAAGGACAGAAACCGGTGTACATAGACTTGTGAGGAAATCTCCTTTTGATTCAGGTAATCGTAGGCATACATCATTTGCATCTGTATTCATTTACCCACAAATTGATGATTCATTTGAAGTTGAAATAAATCCATCGGACCTAAGAATAGATGTTTATAGAGCAAGCGGAGCAGGAGGACAGCATGTCAACACAACTGAATCTGCTGTAAGAATTACACATATGCCAACTAAAATCGTTGTTCAGTGTCAAAATGATAGATCGCAACATAAAAATAAAGAATCTGCTATGAAACAGTTACGTGCTAAACTGTATGCTTACGAACTCAATAAAAAAAATGAAATTAAAAACCAGGTTGAATCAGAAAAATCAGATATCAGTTGGGGTAACCAAATAAGATCTTATGTATTAGATGACTCAAGAATCAAAGATTTAAGAACTGGTCATGAGACTGGAAATACTCAAGCAGTCTTAGACGGAAATTTAGATGAATTTATTCAGGAAAGTTTAAAAAAAGGAATATAAATGACAGAAGATAATAAATTAATAGTCGAAAGAAAGAAAAAATTAGATGAGCTATCCAAAAAAGCTAAGCTATATCCAAATGATTTTCATCGTGACACATACGCTGAAGAGTTAATATCAAAATATGGACAACGTACTAAGGAAGATTTAGAAAACGAGAAAGAGATTTTCTCTCTTGCTGGTCGATTGTTAACAATTAGAAAAATGGGCAACTCTACTTTTGCGAATCTACATGATTATTCATGTAAAATTCAACTTTTTGTATCGAAAAACACAATTGGAAAGGAGATGTATAATAATCTGGATTTTATTGATCTAGGAGATATTATTGGAGCTAAAGGTACGATTTTTAAAACAAAAACAGGTGAACTAACACTAAATGTAACAGAGTTTGTTATATTATCTAAATCACTAAGACCTCTGCCAGAAAAGTATCATGGGTTATCAGACGTAGAAATTAAATATCGTCAAAGATATCTGGATTTAATGATATCTGAAGAATCTAAAAATATTTTTAAGACAAGAATAAATCTAGTTTCACTAATACGAAAGTTTTTCGAAAAATCTAATTATTTAGAGGTTGAGACACCCATGATGCATCCAATAGCAGGCGGCGCTGCAGCAAAACCTTTTGTAACTCATCATAATTCTCTTGATATGCAATTGTATTTAAGAATTGCTCCTGAGTTATATCTAAAGAGATTAATTATTGGAGGCTTTGATAAAGTATTTGAGATTAATAGAAGTTTTAGAAATGAAGGTTTATCAGTCAAACATAATCCTGAATTTACAATGATTGAATTCTATGCTGCTTATGAGGACTATCAATATTTGATGAATTTAATTGAGAGTTTATTTAAATCGTTATTTCAGTCTCTTGGTTCTAATGAAAAATTCATTTATCAAGATCATGAAATTGATTTTGTGAGCGGTTTCAGCAGAATAAGTTTTTACGACTCAATAATTAAATATTGTGACAATATTAATAAAGAGAATATCAATAATTATGATTTTTTAGAAAATTACTGTAAGTCTAATGATATTGATATAAGTGTCGAAGGATCCCTATATAAAACTCAGCTTGATATTTTTGAAAAGAATGTTGAATCTGAGTTAATACAACCAACTTTTGTTACAGAGTATCCAACGGCAGTATCACCACTTTCAAGAAGAATGGATAATGATCCAGAAGTTGTTGAAAGGTTTGAATTATTTATAGCTGGAAGAGAAATTGCTAATGGTTTCTCAGAATTAAATGATCCTGCAGATCAATCACAAAGATTTCATGAGCAATTAGAAAATGATGATGAAAAAATGAATTATGATGAAGATTTTATTACAGCGATGGAATATGGTATGCCGCCTACTGCAGGTGCTGGAATAGGCATTGATCGTTTAGTTATGCTCTTTACGAATTCATCATCAATCAGAGATGTACTATTTTTCCCACTGATGAAACCAAAAAATTAATTCAAAATATTGTCTATTTTTTTAAATATTTTGTTGTCAATAGCATAATATTCATGCTTTTCATTTTGATGATGCATTAAAATTTTAATTTCTTTAAATTCTATAATTAAAACTTCATGTTCATTATCATAAATTTCAATTATGTCATTATATGATTGATACTCATAATTTCTCTCATCTAGAAAGTTTTCCAAGAGGTTTATAAAATTAAGATTTTTATTGATCACAAAGCTTGCTAGCAAAACCAATATATTTTCTTGGCGTCAATGCGAGAAGGTTTTTTTTCTCAAAAAGCGGGATGTCTAAATTATTTATAATCTTGGAAATTATCTCTTTATTGACAGTCTTACCGCGTGTGAACTTTTTTAAATATTCATAAGAATTTGATATCTGGTACTTTCTAGCGACCATCTGTATAGGCTCTGCTAAAATCTCCCAGCTATTGTCTATATCATTATTAATTTTAGATTTATTTATTTCTAGTTTATTAAGACCAATAAGTATGTTCTTATATGCAATCATAGAATAAGAAAACATCAGTCCGATATTTCTAAGTACAGTTGAATCTGATAAATCACGTTGTAATCTTGATACTGTTAATTTACTCGCAAAAAATTGTGAGAGCGCATTACTCACACCTAGATTACCTTCCGCATTTTCAAAATTAATAGGATTGATTTTATGAGGCATAGTAGAAGATCCAATTTCTCCAGCAATATTTTTTTGATTAAAATAATTTTTAGAAATGTAAGACCATATATCTTGAGCAAAATCAATTAAGATAGAGTTAATATGACTTTGCTTATAACAAATATCTGCAATATAGTCATGTGGTTCAATTTGTGTTGTATGACTATTAAAATCTAGCTTCAAGCTCTTAATGAACTTTTTTATAGTTATAGGCCAATTAATATTTGAATAGGTAATATGGTGAGAGGAATAATTTCCAGTGGCTCCATTAAACTTTCCTCTAATCTTAATTTTTTTGAGATCATCCAGTTGATTTATAATTCTTTTTTGATAATTAATAAATTCTTTTCCCATTGTTGTTGGAGATGCTGGTTGTCCATGAGTATGAGATAACATTGATATATTCTTATATTTTTTACCCATATTTTTTAGAATTTTTTGGAGTTCATCAATTTTTTTTATGATAATATTCCTTCCTTCTTGAATCATGAAAGCATAAGCGATGTTATTTATGTCTTCAGATGTACAGCAGATATGTATATGCTCTCTATATTTATTTAGTAATTTATTAGATTTTATTTTATCTTTTAAAAAATATTCCACTGCTTTAACATCATGTTTAGTAGTTTCTTCAATTTTTTTTACTTTTTGAGAGTCTTTTTTATTAAAACTCAAGTAGATGTCTCTTAATTTTTTTTGGTTACTTGATGACAATGCAGGTAAAGACTTTATGCTCTTTTGGCTTGATATAAATATGAACCACTCTACCTCAACTTTGACACGCATTTTTATTAAATTATGCTCTGAAAATATAGCATTAATTTCTTCACAAAGACTGGCGTATCTACCATCGGTGGGTGCGCTAATATCAAGATTATAATTTTTCATACTAAACAGGTTTTTAAATGTTATTATAACATATCATTACACTTAATAATATTTACCAAGTCTATGAAAAAAAATAATTATAGAATCGAATCAGACTCTCTAGGTAAAGTTAAGGTGCCAAAAGATGCTTTATATGGCGCGCAAACTCAACGAGCAATAGACAATTTTAAAATCAGCGGTATCTCATTTGATCCTGCATTCATACAAAGTCTTGCTAACCTTAAGAGCGCATGTGCTAATGCGAATTTAAAATGTGGTGTCATACCAAAAAATAAAGCATCTAACATATCCTTGATTACAAAAGATATTGCTAAAAATACTCTGGATTATATGGATCATTTTCCTGTTGATATATTCCAAACTGGGTCAGGAACTAGTACTAATATGAATATGAATGAGGTTGTATCAAATCTTGCTAAAAGAAAATATAAAAAGGAAATTCATCCAAATGACGATGTAAATATGTCTCAAAGCTCTAATGATGTAATTCCAACAACAATTAATATATCTAGTTTGACAATGAGCAACAGCTTATCTTTATCTATGAATTTTCTTTGTGACTCATTACATAAAAAATCAAAATCTCTCTCTAACATTATTAAATCTGGAAGAACGCATTTAATGGATGCTGTACCTATATCTTTTGAGCAAGAATTGAATGTGTGGGAAGAGCAGGTAAGAGCAGCACAGTCACAAATTGATTTATCTTGTGAGGAAATCTCTTATCTTCCGATAGGTGGAACTGCAATTGGAACAGGAATAAATGCACCAAAACAATTTAGCAAGAATGTCTGTTCTGAGTTAAATAAAATCTACAGTGAACTTAAACTCAAATTCAAACCATTACATATTAAAGGCGAAATGATGAGTTCACAAAATCATATATTTTACTTTGAGTTCTGCTATTACAAGATACGCATCTACTTTATCTAAAATTGCTAATGATATACGATGGATGAATAGTGGTCCTATATCCGGTTTGTCAGAAATAACTTTAAAAGCACTTCAACCAGGCAGTAGCATTATGCCTGGTAAGATAAACCCTGTTATCTCTGAATCAGTCATGATGGCATCTACTCAGGTAAATGGAAACCATGTAACAATAATGCAAGCAACAAGCAGTGGTAATTTTCAGTTAAATACTATGCTCCCGGTGATTGCTCATAATATCATCGAATCCCTCTATCTTATGATCAATAGTACTTTTAGTATGATTGAACTAATAGATTCATTTGTTGTTAATGAGGATATTGTTAAAGAGAATCTGTTTAAAAATCCGATCATAGCTACAAAACTTAATCAGGTTATTGGGTATGATCTAGCATCTAAAATTGTTAAAGAGGCTTATAAAACTAATAGTTCTATTTTTGACATAGCTGAAAAAATGACTAATTTAACAAAGGGTGATCTATTAAAAATTCTAGATCCTAAAAAATTAATTTAAATGAATGATCAGAAAATAGATAATATTTTTATCTACTGGATTTACTTCGTTTCTATAATTATTATTTTTGCTTATGTACTTGAATCATATGAATTAATCTCAGGTATATTTCGTGATGACATAAGTTATATTTCCACACATATACTTATCATTTTTATATTTTATCTAGCGCGTTGAGGTTTACTTCTATATATACTTAGAGATGCATTTAGAAAACTTATCCATCCTAATACAAAAATACAAAATAATATCTTTTTTGATATTACCAATAATTTTCTTCAAAGTTCAGGTAAAGATATTACAAAACAAGATGAACTTAAATCTAAATTTTATGAAATAGTAGACGATGGTTTTTTTATTTCTGATCTCTTATTAAAGCTAGGTATTGTAGGTACAGTGATTGGATTCATATTAATGCTAAGTTCACTATCAACTATAGATGAGATTAATTTGTCAAAAATGAATAATCTTTTATTGAGCATGAGTGGCGGCATGAAAGTAGCCTTATATACAACGTTATCAGGTTTAATAGGATCAATCCTTTTGACCATTCAAAATAACTATTTTGAAAATAAAATTAATGCTTTCATTAGCGAAATAATAAATTCGTGCCATGATGAGAAGAAAAACTAGAACTAAAACAGAACCTTTCACTGATTTACTTTTTAATACTCTGCTTGGTTTTACTTTTTTATTTTTTATAACAATTCTTTTTATCAATCCTATCTCGAAAATAGGCAATGTTAATATGAAAGCTGAATATATTGTGACGGTTGACTGGAAAGATAGTCTACCCGATGATGTTGATATTTGGGTTCAGGATCCTAATGGTGAAACAGTTTCATACTTAAAAAAAGATGCTGGATGGTTACATTTAGATAGAGACGATCAGGGTATAATTAATGATGTTGTCACAATTGATGGTGAGGAAATTATTTATCCAATTAATAGAGAAGTCGTTACTTAAGAGGAATCATTCCTGGCGAATATATACTGAATTTATATCTTTATGAGCATAAAAGTACCAACCCTGTAGAAGTGAAAGTTATTATTGAAAAAGTTAATCCAACTTTAAAACTAGTCTATGCTAATAATATTATTTTAGAAAAAAAGACACAGAAGTTACTGTCACAAGATTCTACTTAGATGAAAAAGGCGAGTATTCCTCAGGAGGTAAATCAAAAAAAGTTTTAACGCCATATAATCTCAAAGGATTTTAATTATGCTGTTATATTTTTTATTAATAATTACATTATTTCTTTATATTTTTTTAATTCATAATTTTCTTAATGGCAGACCTTACGGCACAAAAATAGTCATTGCCCTAAGCATATCTGTACTTTTTATACTGGTTTATGAAAATATCAGAAATAATGAGGGTTATGCGACAACAGATAAATTACCTGATAAATTCTATGTGTTAAATACTTATACAAATCAAGATAGTGTCTTGATTTTGATAAAAGAGCAAAACCAAGAACCAAGATTATATCGTATTAAAAAAAGTATTGAATTAAATAAGTTTTTGAGAAAATATAATGGTCTTAAAAAAGATGGACAAGATGTAGTTGTAAGAAAAAGTAACCCTAATAATAAAGATTCGCTAGGCATGTATATCGAGAGTGTTCAAAAAAAAAACTACCTCCCAAGTAATTCATAGAATTAGACTCTTTTTTTTGATAGAATACTGCAAATTCTAGTCAAAGAGGAAATATAAATGTCAGAAAAATCAGAACTTTCTATAAATAATAATACTTATCAAACATTCAACATAAATAACTTTGAAGTCAATCACTTACCTTATTCTCTCAGAGTTTTAATGGAGAATTATTTAAGAAATGAATCTGACAACTCTAACTTTAATTCAATTATAGAAAAGTTTATAAGTTGGAACGGAGAAGCAGATAAAGATACTGAAATTACATTTTATCCTAGTAGAGTTATCATGCAGGACTTCACAGGTGTACCTGCTGTAGTAGATTTAGCTTCAATGAGAGATGCTATGAAATCTCTAGATGCATCAAAAACAGATGCTGTAAATCCACAATGTCAAACAGATTTGGTCATAGATCATTCTGTGATGGTAGATCACTTTGGATCATCAGACTCTAAAGACTTGAATACTAAACTAGAATATGAAAGAAATACTGAAAGATACAAACTTTTAAAGTGGGGCCAACAGGCATTTAAAAACTTGAGAATTGTGCCACCAAATAACGGAATTATTCATCAAATTAATATTGAGTATATTGCTAAAGTTGTATTTGAAAAAGATGGAAGTCTATATCCTGATACCGTTGTTGGAACCGATTCACATACCACAATGGTTAATGGCCTAGGTGTATTAGGATGGGGGGTTGGTGGAATAGAAGCAGAAGCCGCTATGCTCGGACAACCAATTCCAATGCTATTACCTGAAGTTATTGGTTTCGAATTAACGGGTAAGCTAAATCAGACTACAACGGCAACTGATCTTGTTCTAACCATAGTTCAGATGTTAAGAGAAAAAAATGTTGTTGGAAAATTTGTTGAATTTTATGGATCCGGTTTAGATAACTTAAGCATTGCTGACAGATGTACAATTTCTAATATGGCACCTGAATATGGTGCGACATGCGGCTTCTTTCCAGTAGATTCTCTAACAATTGATTATCTTAAAATGACAGGTAAAAACGATAACCAATTACAGATTGTCGAGGAATACAGTAAAAAATGTGGTTTTTTCAGAGATGAGCAGCATGATATCAAATATACAGATTCTCTCTCATTAGATATGAGTAAAGTTGAAGCATGTCTCTCTGGACCAAAAAGACCACAAGATCGAGTTTTACTATCAGATGTAAAAGCTGTCTCAGAAAAGGAAATAAAAAAACTTAAAAAATCTGAAGTATCTAGTGGTTCAATTAATGATGGAAGTATTTTAATTGCTGCAATTACAAGTTGTACAAATACACTTCTAACCCAAGCGTAATTATTGGTGCAGGGTTATTAGCTAAAAATGCAGTTGAAAAAGGATTAACCACAAAAGATTGGGTTAAAACTTCCTTGGCTCCAGGATCAAGAGTTGTTGAAAACTATTTAAGAAAGGCAGACCTTCAAGAATCTCTTGATAAACTTGGGTTTAATATAGTTGGTTATGGTTGCACAACCTGTATCGGTAACTCTGGACCTTTAGAGGATAAGTATGTTAAGGAAATTAATGATAGAGATCTTGTAGTTAGTTCTATTTTATCAGGAAATAGAAATTTCGAAGGAAGAATACATCCAGAAATTAAAATGAATTTTCTTGCAAGTCCAATGCTAGTTGTTGCCTACTCAATAGTTGGTAAAATCAATGTCGATATAAATACAACGCCTCTTGGACAAGATCAAAATGGCAAAGATATCTATTTGAAGGATATATGGCCATCAAATAATGAAATTAATGATGTAATAAACAAGGTAATTGATGGAGACATGTTTAATGATTCCTATGCGAGTTTGTTCGATGGTGATAATAACTGGAAGTTTATTCCTACATCTGATTCAGATTATTTTGATTGGGATGATAAATCAACTTATATTCAGCCATCACCATTTTTTGGAAAGGAAAAAGATAATCAAGATACCCTACCAGCAATAGATTTAGCATATCCTCTTGTTATTTTGGGAGATAGTGTCACCACTGATCACATATCGCCAGCTGGTTCATTTAAAGACAGCACTCCAGCAGGCAAGCATCTTATAGAAAATTCAGTAAACGTAAAAGACTTTAATTCATACGGTTCTAGAAGAGGTAATTACAAAATTATGCAAAGAGGAACCTTTGCAAATATAAGATTATCTAATAAATTAGTCCCAGAAAAAACAGGAGGTTTTACAAAACTATTGCCTGATGATGAAGAGATGACAATTTATGATGCCGCCGAGGAATATAAAAAAACAAATACTAATTTAATTATATTTGCTGGCAAAGATTATGGCTGCGGTTCTTCACGAGACTGGGCTGCAAAAGGCACAAAGCTTTTAGGTGTAAAAGCAGTAATTGCTGAAAGCTTTGAGAGAATACATAGATCTAATCTTGTGGGCATGGGCGTCATGCCTTTGCAATTTGCTCAAGGTGATAGTTTTGATTCACTTGGTTTATCAATGAAGTCATCATTCACGATAAGCTCAATAAGCAAAGATTCTAAAACTGTTCAGATACAAGAAAATGATTCTAATAAAATATTCGAAGTTATAGTTAGAATTGATACTGCAAAAGAATGGGAATATTTTGTGAGTGATGGAATATTAAACTATGTAATGAAGAAATTAGCTAATTGATTAAATAGAAACAGCTAATTGCGCTATTTTTTTTCTAAAAAGAAATAATCTTAATTTAGAGCCACCGGATTGTTGCCATAGTATGTAGGATCGTATTGCAGATAATAGCAATGCTCTGATCATTGCAGCGTTTTGCGGCTCTTTCAAATATTTATTATCTCCATTGACAATAATTCTTGGCTCTATTTTACTAATAGTATCTAAATATAGTTCAGATAGATAAGTAGCATGATCATTGAGGTTATCTTGATTAACAGTATCATTAAAATTATTCAAACTAGATCTCAGTTTAGAGAGTGTATTTTCATTTTTATATAAATTTTTAACTAGTATACTAATAGCTTCAAAATATCTTATTACTTCAGCATCTTTTGAAAACGCATCTCCAACAAGTTGTTTTCTTAAATAGTCTAATCCAGTATTTATTCTTCTTAAGTTAATATAAATATCTTCAATATTATCCACTGTCGTTTGATAAACACTAAATATAAGCGGTTCAATTAATTTTGCATCGATTTCACCTTGCCAGGCAACTTTTTTAATTTCATTACATGCTTGGTATATTGCACCAAGAGAAATAGTTTCATTTTTTAGATCTTGTTTAAACATTTAGATGTAATTATTCCGCCTCCAATGCAATGTGTGTCATTATATAATACAGCTGATTGACCTGGAGCTATAGCTCTTTCAGATTCTTTAAGTCTAATTATATATTTTTGATCAATAATTTTGAAATCACATGCTCTAAGTTGCCCTCCATGTCTAAATCTTGCTCTAATATTATTCTTTTTATAATCTTTATTAATTAAATTAAAATCATTTAATTCTATCTCTCCAGAATACAGAAGGGGAGCCTGGTCTTGACTCACGATTAATATGTTATCATCTATATTTTTATCAATGACATACCATGCAAGTTCATCTTTATCTTTGATTCCTCCTATCCTAATTCCTTTTCTTTGGCCAATAGTATACTTATTCAGCCCCTCATGAGTTCCTAAAATTTTTTTGATTTATAGTCAACTATATTTCCTTCTTCTGGTTTGATGTATCTATCTATAAATGATGTAAATTTTTTATTACCTATAAAACATATGCCCATACTCTCTTTTTTTCTTTCTAAACCAAAATTAAGTTTTTTTTCAATTTTTTTTACCTCATTTTTTTCTATTTCCTCTAATGGGAAGATTGTATTATTTAATACTTTTTTATTTAGTGTATACAAGAAATAAGTTTGATCCTTAACTCTATCTTTTGGAATATGCAGCTGTGGCTGTGATAAATTCAATTTTTTAGCGTAGTGGCCAGTAGCAATATAATCAAAACCTAATGACATTGCATAATCATAATACTGCTTGAACTTAATTTCTTTATTGCAAAAGATATCTGGATTCGGAGTGAAACCTTTTTTTAGTTCATCTAAAAATTTTTCAAAAACATCAGTCCAATATTTATCTGAGAAATTGACTAAATTAAGTTTTATACCCAACTTGTTACATATTTTAATTGCATCTTCATAATCTTTTTTTGAGGTACAACCATTGTCATCATCTTCTTCCCAGTTCTTCATAAAAAAACCTTCAACCTCGTAACCAGCTTCTGATAAAAGATATGCTGATATGGATGAATCTATGCCTCCGGACATACCCAGTGCTACTTTTCCTTTAGAACCTACCATTTCGACTTATACATTTCTTTAATTAAATATTTTTTTAAATCATGATGATAATTGGGCTATTTAATTTGTCAATTAATCTCACAAGTAGTATCATCTAGCCAATTATTTTTTAGACCATGAGGTAACAATGAGCAAAGTAAGATCTGCAAAAGATATACAGAAAGAATGGGACTCGAACCCAAGATGGAAAAACGTAAAACGTGATTACACAGCTGAAGAAGTCGCTAAATTAAGCGGTAGCGTGGAAATTGAATATAGTCTAGCCAAACAGGGTGCTGAAAAGCTCTGGAACGAGATAAACAACAGCGACTTTGTAAATGCACTTGGCGCACTTACAGGAAACCAAGCAATGCAACAGGCAAAGGCTGGTCTAAGAGCTGTTTATCTATCAGGATGGCAAGTGGCGGGTGATGCAAATACAGGCATGCAAATGTATCCAGATCAATCTCTGTATCCCGTAGATAGTGTTCCAGCGGTTGTAAAACGTATAAATAACTCATTACGAAGAGCAGATCAATTAAACATAGCAGAAGGAAATGAACCTGTAGACTATATGTTACCAATAGTTGCAGACGCGGAAGCAGGCTTTGGCGGAGTTCTTAATGCTCATGAGTTAATGAAAGCAATGATTGAAGCAGGTGCGGCAGGTGTGCATTTTGAAGATCAACTAGCTTCTGCAAAAAAATGTGGACACATGGGCGGTAAGGTGCTTGTACCTACACAAGAAGCAGTTCAAAAATTAGCAGCAGCTAGATTAGCGGCTGATATTTATAATACGCCAACGGTACTTTTAGCCAGAACTGATGCGGAGGCCGCAAATCTTTTAACCAGCGATATAGATGAAAGAGATAGAGAATTTACTACCGGAGAGAGAACCTCCGAGGGCTTTTATAGGGTCAAAAATGGTATTGATCAAGCAATCTCAAGAGGATTAGCTTATGCCCCTTATGCAGATTTAGTGTGGTGTGAGACAGGAGTGCCTGATTTAGATTTTGCTAAAAAATTTGCTGAAGCACTTAAAAAAGAGCATCCAGAACAACTGCTTGCATATAACTGCTCGCCGTCTTTTAACTGGAAAAAGAATCTTGATGATGCGCAAATTGCTAAATTCCAAAAAGAGCTAGGGGCAATGGGTTATAAGTTTCAATTTATTACCCTTGCCGGATTCCATGCATTAAACTATAGCATGTTCGAGTTATCAAAAGGCTACAATGCAGAGCAGATGACAGCCTATGTTAAGTTGCAAGAAGCAGAGTTTGCTGCTGAGAAAGATGGATATACCGCTACTAAACATCAAAGAGAGGTAGGAACAGGATACTTTGATTCTGTAACTCAAGTAATTACTGGCGGCTCATCATCAGTTACAGCATTAACAGGTAGTACTGAAGAAGAGCAGTTCGATAAATAGCTTAGGACTTATCGTTTGAAATTAAATATTCCTGCTGATGGAGCTAAAATTAGTTACGATGGGGAAAAGCTCATCGTGCCTGATAATCCAATAATCCCATACATCATCGGTGATGGCATAGGTATTGATGTAACGCCTGTGATGAAAAGAGTTCTAGATTATGCTGTAAATAGAGCGTATGAAAATAAGAGAGAAATCAAGTGGTTAGAATTATTTGCTGGTTCTAATTCTAATGATTTATATGGTTCAATATTGCCTGATGAAACATTATCAGCTATGAAAGAGTATCGAATCTCTATAAAAGGACCTCTCACAACACCAGTTGGAACAGGCCATAAATCTATCAACGTGGTGATACGCCAAACTCTTGATTTATTTGCATGTGTCAGACCCATTAAATATTTCCCAGGAACAAGTACGCCAATGGCTGAGTCAGGTTTAACTGACATGGTCGTATTCAGAGAGAACACGGAAGATCTATATTCAGGAATAGAGTGGATGCCTAATTCCGATGGTGCAAAAAAAATAATAGATTTTATTAACAAAGAATTAGGAATATCACCTTTTAGGTTTGAGGCTAATTGCGGAATTGGCATCAAACCAGTATCAGAAGAAGGCACAAAAAGACTGGTTAGAATGGCAATTGATTATTCTTTAGCGCTTAACAAATCAAGCATCACAATTGTTCATAAAGGAAATATTATGAAATACACTGAAGGTGCATTTAGGGATTGGGCTTATGAAGTAGTACTGCAAGAGTATAATGGAAAAATACTTACAGATGGTACATATCTTATTGAAAATAATAAATTTAATAATCAATTAATTATTAAAGATTGTATTGCAGATAACTTCCTCCAGCAAATTATTTTAGCCCCTGAGCAACATGATGTTATTGCAACATTAAATTTGAATGGTGATTACGTATCTGATGCTCTTGCAGCTCAAGTTGGAGGAATCGGGATGGCACCTGGAGGAAATATAGGCTATGGATGTGCAGTTTTTGAAGCTACTCATGGCTCCGCTGAGCCATTTGCCGGTAAAAATAGGGTTAATCCTGGATCTATCATTCTGTCCGGTGAGATGATGCTTAGATATCTAGGATGGACAGAGGCTGCTGATCTTGTTTTAAAAGGAGTCAAAGGTGCAATCAGAAACAAGCAATTAACCTATGATTTAGCTCGTGCAAGAGCAGGGAAACGTTTGATAAGAGTTAAAAACAAAGACAAGAACACATCTATTGACATAAAAGAAGAAATTACAAAGTTAGTTCCAGGAGCAACGCTTGTTTCAACTAGCGGATTTGGGGATGCAGTAATAAATAATATGTAACTATTTATTTATCTCTGAATATAATTCTGCCTTTTGTGAGATCATAAGGCGTTAATGCAACCATAACAGTGTCGCCTCTCAATATCCTGATGTAATGTTTTCGTATTTTTCCTGAAATATGTGCAGTTACTACATGACCATTCTCAAGTTCAACTCTAAACATAGTATTGGGCAACGTCTCAATAACCTTCCCTGACATTTCAATCTGTTCTTTCTTCGACATATATAATATATTGGGGTGTATTATAACAAGAAATGAATACCTAACAACATGGATCGTAATTATATACAAGATAAGATTAAAAAGTTTAGATTGATAAACTTCAATCATCTAATGTCTATCTATGAGTCAAATTTTTATAACTTCAATTGCTTGTTTTTCGAGGACAAATCAAGAGAGCATTTGTATATTAGATAAAAGAAAATTGATTATTAATGATATTTATCATGATAAACACACGAGAATATTCAAGCTTTTTCACAAATTTGAATTTGGAAATCAGACTGAATCAATAAATATGTTCTCAATAAAGCCGCATACTATTTTTTATATGTATAAAGACGCCAAGCTACTTGAAGTAAAATCTCTGAGTGAAAATAGACTATTTGAAACTACGTTTAAGAATAAATTTAAAATTAACCTCAGATTTTTTTATTGGTTGAAATCTTATATAAATCAATAATTTATGAAATAAGTATAATTTTTATATTGATATTATTTTAGAACGATTCTAGTTTTATACTTGAATTATATAGTTTAAACCTTACAATAATAGTCAAGTATTACTTATCATTTTAGGAGGATGTAAAATGAAACTATCAGCAAAAGGAAGATATGCGATCAAGGCATTGGTAAATATTGCTACAAATGAATCTAGCTCACCTAAAACACTGCTAGAAATATCCAAGTATCAAGGAATTTCTCTTTCATATTTAGAACAACTCTTTTCACTTTTAAGAAAGCATAATTTAGTGAGTGGAGTGAGAGGACCTGGTGGAGGCTATACACTTAAAGATAGTCCAGACAATATCACCATTGCTAGCATAATTAAGGCTATTAACCCAGAAAATGCTATTGATGATGAAGCATCAAAAGACAGATGATGCAGTCTGGAGTAAATTTAGTGACAAGCTTACTGGTTATCTAGATACAGTGACACTTGGAAGCTTAATTGATGAAGCTAAACCAAAAACTGATGAGATTGATTTAGACGAACTAAACGATTATTATAAACAGCAGAACTAAATCAGGCTTAACTGGTTGTTTTTAAGGGAGAAAACATGGCTTACAGTGATAAAGTATTAGATCATTACGAAAACCCTAGAAATGTAGGGACATTTGAAGACGATGACCGAGTCGGTACAGGCATGGTTGGTGCGCCTGCGTGTGGCGATGTCATGAAGCTACAAATCAAAGTCAGTGATGAAGGAGTCATAGAGGATGCCAAGTTCAAAACTTATGGATGTGGCTCTGCTATTGCATCCAGTTCACTTTTAACCGAATGGGTGAAAGGCAAGACGCTGACTGAAGCATCTATGATCAAAAACACAGATATTGCTGAGGAACTTGCTTCCTCCGGTTAAAATTCATTGCTCTGTGTTGGCTGAAGATGCAATAAGCGCTGCAATAGAAGACTATAAAAGTAAGAAAAAATAATATTGCTTGTAGATTATAAATTTAATAACATGTCTACAACTAATCTATTATGGAGTGAATGAACATGGCAACAACACCAAAAACAATGTGTACTAACATTGGCGGTATGGAGAGAATGCTTAGAGTAATAGCTGGTATAGCTATTCTTTATATGGGTCCAGGCCTTGGACTTAGGCATGTGGTCTCTGATTGGTATTATTCCTATACTAACAGGTACAACAGGATGGTGCCCTTTATATATTCCTTTTGGGATAAGTACATACAAAAACCAATAAATAAAAAACTATAATAGGCGTGAGTTAGCTCATGCCTATTATGAAAATTGATAAGACTAAAAAACCATATTATTGGTCAGAAGCAATAAATCATCTAAGTAAGCATGATCCTATTCTATCTAATCTCATTACACAGCATAAGACATGCGAGGTACTAAAAAGTACAAATAATCCGTTTGTAACTTTTTTCAAAATAATCATAGGACAACAGATATCCATTGAAGCAGCAAATGCGATAGAAGGCAAAATAAGAAAAGCTGTAGGAAAAGTTACTCGTAAAAAAATTTTGTCAGTTGATAATGATATACTTCGTACATGCGGATTATCTTTTAGAAAAATTAAATACATTAAAGGTATTGCTGAGTTAGTTGACAAGGATCCGAATTATTTCAAAAAGATTAGTCATTTAAATGATGCCGAAGCAATTGAAAGTTTAACGTCTATATATGGCATAGGACCGTGGTCAGCAGAAATGTTTTTAATATTTCATTTTAATAGAAAAAATATTTTACCTTTAGGAGATATCGGATTAGTTAATAGTTTTTGTAAAAATTATAGGGTTGATAAAAAAGATTTTATTAAAGAAATTTGTATTCATAAAAAATCATGGGAACCATACTGTACTGTTGCAACCTGGTTTTTATGGAGAGATATAGATGAGGATGTTGTACAATATTAGATATTTAATATTGTATTTATATGAATATTTTAATTATTGGAGGAGCTGGCTTTATAGGTTCACATCTATGTGAATCTTATTCGAATAATCACAACGTTACTTCGTTAGACAACTATATCTCAGGAAAAAAAGATAATCATATTAAAGGAATTCAATACCTTAATATAGATGCAAAAGACATCTTATCAATCGAACCCAAATATGACTTAATATTCCATCTAGGAGAATATTCAAGAGTTGAGCAATCCTTGAATAAAATAGATTTCGTTCTTGAAAATAATTCTAGACCAATTCTTAATATACTCCAGTTTGCCAAACAATCTAATGCTAAGTTAGTATATGCTGGTAGCAGTACAAAATTTGCAGATGATGGTCAAAATAAATTTCTAAGCCCTTATGCATTTTCTAAGTGGCAGAACTCAGAATTAGTAAAATTTTATTGTGAAATGAATGATTTACCATATGCGATTACTTATTTTTATAATGTGTATGGAGGTAGAGAAAATCAAGAGGGAGAGTTTGCAACAGTTATTGCCAAAATTTTTATATTTGAAAAAAATGAGAATCAAGCTCAAAATTACCAAACCAGGGACGCAAACTCGTAATTTTACACACATAAATGATACTATAAATGCATTAATGCTTATTGCCGAAAAAGGTAATGGTGATGAATATGGCATAGCACATCCTGATAAGTACTCCATAGAAAATATTGCTAAATTGATTTCAGATGATTATGAGTATGTTGAAGGTACTGTGGCCAATAGAATGGACTCAACTATCTTAACAGAAAAAACAACAGCACTTGGATGGAAAGCTGAAAATAATCTCTTAGATTATATTAAATCAAAACTATGACCCAAATATTAGGAGTAATAGGGGGGAGCGGTATAGATAAAATTGATGAATTAGTTTTCATTAAGAATCATAAAATTGACACCCCTTGGGGTAAGCCGTCTGGTTCTATTTTAGAATGCAAATTTAATGACTTAAAAATTTTTTTTTCTAAAGAGACATGGAAATAATCACAAGCTGTCTCCTTCAGCCATAAATTATCGTGCTAATATTGACGCACTTAAACAGTTAGGAGTCTCAGATATATTGTCACTCTCATCTGTAGGATCATTAAGAAATGAGCTTGTTCCTGGTAATTTTGTAATTATTGATCAGTATATTGATCTTACAAAAAAAAGAGAATCAACATTTTTTGAAGATGATATTGTTGTGCATGTATCAATGGCTAAACCAACAGATGATACATTAATGCAAATTGCTAAACTGTCCCTTGATTCACTGTCAATAGATTACACTTTTGGTGCTTCATATGTATGTATTGAAGGACCACAATTTTCAACTTTATCCGAATCAAAGCTATATAAAAATTGGGGATGTGATGTTATTGGTATGACTAATATGCCTGAAGCAAAGTTATGCAAAGAAGCTTCAATAAGATACGCTTCTATAGGCATGATTACTGATTATGATTGTTGGCATCCAAATTATGAAAACGTTGAAGTTCTAAATGTAATAGAAACTCTCAAAAGCAACACAAAAAAAGCAAATAAATTAATTATTGATTTTTTATCAAAATATTCTAAAACTAAAATAGAAAATAATTTAGATGCATATTTATCATTAGTTACTCCAAAAAATAAAATAAATAAGAAGACAATAGATAAACTAAAAAATATCATGCCACAATTACTAAAGTAATAATAACTATAATTTTTTAAACCTTTTCTTTTTTCATCATATATATATAATATCAGTGTAATTAAGCTGCTGTTCGTAAATTCATTGATTTTTAGACCTTCTTAATTATTAAATAACTAAGGAGACTATTATGAAAACAGGAACTGTAAAATGGTTTGATACAACTAAAGCTTATGGATTTATTAAACCAGATGAGGGTGATAAAGATATTTTTGTACATCAATCAGATTTAATTGATGGAACAATTAATGAAAATGATAAAGTTGAATTTGAAACAGAAGATGGTCCAAAAGGGATTAGAGCTACCCAAGTCAAAACTATATAAAGTCACTATGTATGAGCATATCTGATCAAATAAAAAATTTGATCAGAAATGGCAAAGAAAGATGGATATATATTAAAGTCTGAACTAGATAAAAATATATCATCTTTCTCAATAATCGATCAAAACTATATTAAAAATACAATCGAAGGATTTAAAATTCAAATCGTTAGTACTAAAAGCGATTATGATGAATTAAAATATTTGTCTGGTAAAGACGCAATCGATTTTCTTCAAAACCTATCTGATGGTAAAATACAAAGCCTTTAAAAAAGATGAAGAATAAAATAATCATTAAACGCTAATGAGCAAAGATAAAATCTATATTAGCTGTTGATCTTGATAATACTCTTATCAAAACTGATATGATTTTTATTGGATTGAAATCTCTTTTTTTTAAAAATTTTACTTATTTCCAAAGCTTTTATTATTATTAACTTTCAAAGGAAAAACATATGCAAAAAAATTTCTTCATGATAACACTCAATTTTCAATAACTAATATTCCATTTAATAATCAGTAATTGATTTTATTAAAATAAATAAGAAACATTACATAAGCACTATACTAATTTCAGGATCATATTATGAATATGTAGATTATATTGCTGATTATCTTAAAATCTTTGATTTTAGAGTAGGTACAACTTTACAAATAATATGATTAGCATGAACAAAGTGAAATATATAAGAAATAAATTTGATAATACTGCATTTGATTATATTGGTGATAGTACTAAAGATATTCCAATATGGTTCGAGGCTAGAAAAGCATATGTTGTAAATTCAGAGAAAATTAAAAAAAAATTAAAAAATATTGATTACATATCTATTTAATTCAAAATATTTACAACATTTTATTTGTTTTGATATATTATAAAATATCAAGGAGGAAAATTATGGATAAAAATAAAACAGTAGAAGTCATAGAAATACTTAACAAAATAATGGAATATGAGTTATCAGGTGTTGTGAGATATACTCATTATGCCTTAATGATAACTGGACGAGATAGATTAAGTTTAGCTCAATTTTTTAAAGATCAAGCAAGCGAGTCATTACTTCATGCACAAGAAGCTGGTGAAATTGTAACAGGATTAGGAGGACATCCATCTCTAAAAATTCAAATTATAGAAGAGTCAAATAAGCATTCAACAGTAGATCTTCTTAATGAAAGTTCTGAACATGAAAAAATTGCTGTAGATTTATATAAGCTTCTACTTGATATTGTAAAAGATGAAAGTATATACATTGAAGAATATGCTAGAGGAATGATTAAAGCTGAAGAAATGCATGCTATTGAAGTGTCTAAAATGTTGAAAGACTATGCTGAGCAATAACATACATTCATATGAATAAAAAACGTAAAAGTTTTTTAGGGTTTATTGAAAGAGATAAACCAATGACATGGATAACTGCAATAATTATTTTCATGCTAATTATTCCGCTTACAGTTACTTTTATTTTATATTTTAGCCTTCAATAATGAAAATTAAAAAAAGGATCTTAAAATATTAATTATATTAGATATTTTTCTTGGTAAATCTTGTAATAAATAATTATGGATCCGTTTACACAAGGTGTTGTTGGCGTCACGGCTTCGCAATCAGTTTCGCAAAAAAAAAACACATTTTATAATAGCAAGTATAATTGGATTATTAGCTGGTCTTGCTCCTGATATAGATATATTTATTAAATCTAACAACGACCCTTTATTGTTCTTAGAGTATCATCGTCACTTCACTCATTCTTTATTTTTTATTCCATTTGGAAGCTTAGTTTGTGCATTTGTTTTCTATCACATATTCACCAAGTATTATGATCTAAGTTTTAAATATACCTATATTTATTCATTTATAGGATATGCAACACATGGCATTATTGATGCTTTTACTTCATACGGGACACTATTGTATTGGCCCTTCTCTAATGAGAGAATTGCCTGGAATACTGTTTCTGTCATTGATCCAATATTTACGATACCCATAGCAATTTTTATTTTTGTTGCACTTATAACTAAGAAAAATTATTTTTACATATACAGCATTACTTTGGATTGTGTCATATCAAGCTATTGCATTTCATCAGAAACATCGTGCAGAGACAATAATCTCTGATTATGCGAAGAGCGAATACATGGATATCCAAAATGTCTTAGCAAAACCAAGCTTTGGAAATATAATTGTTTGGAAAGTTATTCATACAACGAAAGATAAATATCATATAAATGCGGACAGACTAGGGTTAGATGCTAAAATAATTCCAGGTGAGACTATTAACAAACTAGATCTTAAAAAGGATTTTAAATGGCTCAATATGAATTCACAACAAGGAAAAGATTTAGAGAGATTTAGATGGTTTTCAAATAACTATTTAGGCATAGATAAAATAAATAGAAATATTATTTATGATGTTAATTTTCACCACTACCAAATAAAGTAGAAGGTTTATGGGGTATAAAATTAGATGAGAATAAAAACTATTTCGAACATGTTGAATATATCACTAACCGGAACCGTAATCTAGAAACGTTTATTGAATTAAAAGATATGATTTTTGATAATTATGAAAATTAAAAATTATATAAAAACAAAATGTGGTATCGAAAAATATAATTTTCTCAAAGCTCAATCAAATAAAAGTATTATTAAAAAGGCTAGATTTTATTTTTTATTATTACAGCTAGCTTAAGAGATTTTTTAAAAAAAATTTAATTTATATATTTTTAGATATTTCCTATCTATATATTTAATACCTAACTACTATCGTGATAAAATATTAGCTATGATAAAAAAATTACATCATGCTGCATACCGTTGTCAAAATTCTGAAGCTACACGTAAGTTTTATGAAGATTTTTTAGGACTTCCTCTTGTCAACGCTTTTGAAATTAAGAAAACTAAAACAGGTAGAAAGACATCAGTCTTACATACATTTTAAAATGGAAGACGGCTCTCATTTAGCTTTTTTTTGAAGCACCAGAACAACCCTTCAATTTTATAGATCAACATGATTTTGATTTACATATTGCGCTGGAGGTAAGTATGAGTATTTTGATGGAGATGTTTGAAAAAGGAAAAAAAAAGCAATATTGAAACAAGAGGAATTTCAGATCATGGTTTTATATCTTCAATATATTTTAGAGATCCTAATGGATATGTGGTAGAATTACTGCTAAAAAATACTGATCTTCAATGCAAAGTAAGAATATTTCAAACAAAACCCTCATAAAATTCTTGAAGATTGGATGCGAAAGAACTGATATAGTTATATTTTAAAATTATTTGATTAAACTTAAACACGTCTAAAAATAGAAAATAAAACACATAATAAAACATTATGAAAATAGGTGTATTAAAAGAAAATAAACCAAAATGAGAAAAGAGTTGCTATAACTCCATCATCCATCTCTAAAATAAAAAAAGCTTGGTTACGATATATTTATCGAGAAGATGCTGGTTTATTATCAAACTTTGAAAATTCTCAGTATCAAGAAGCTGGAGCTAACTATATCTTCAACTGATGATATCTACAGCTGCGATATTATTTTGAAGATAAATAAACCAACTGAAGATGAAATAAATAAACTTTCATCCAAACAAACTTTATATCTTTTTTAGTCCAGCAGTAAATCAGTCTTCCTTAGAACTTTGCAAAAAAGATGAGATTAATGTTCTCTCTATGGATTCCGTTCCTCGTATATCCAGAGCACAAAAAATGGATGCATTATCATCAATGGCAAATGTTGCTGGATCGAGAGCTGTTATTGAGGCTGCACATTGTTTTGGAAGATTTTTTGGAGGTCAAATTACTGCTGCTGGTAAAATTAACCCTGCAAAAATATTAATTATTGGAGCAGGAGTTGCTGGTTTATCTGCAATTGGAACAGCAACAAGCTTAGGTGCTATTGTTAGGGCATTTGATACTCGCCCTGAAGTTAAAGAGCAAGTTGAAAGTCTAGGCGCAGAGTTTCTTACTGTTAATCTGGATGAAGATGGTTCAAGTTCGGATGGTTATGCGAAAATTATGAGCGATGAGTTTATTGCTGCAGAGATGGCATTATTTAAAGAACAAGCTGCAGAAGTAGATGTAATTATTACAACTGCTCTTATTCCTGGCAAAGAAGCACCAAAATTAATTACTAAAGAAATGGTAGAAGTTATGAAACCTGGTTCTGTGATAGTTGACTTAGCTTCTCAACAAGGAGGTAATTGCGAACTTTGTGAAAAAGATAAAATTGTGAATTATAATGGAGTGAACATTATTGGATTCACAGATCTTCCTTCTCGTCTTCCATCGCAATCTAGCGAGCTATATTCTAATAACTTATATCATATTCTTGATGAGCTCACTCCAAACAAGGATGGAAATATAAATATAAATATGGACGACGATGTTATTAGGGGTATGACAATCGTTAACGAAGGTTCAATAACATATCCTCCTCCAAAAATTGAAGTGTCTGTTTCAACAAAAAAAGAAGAGAAAAAAATTGAACCTGCTGCAGAACCGGTAAAAAAGAAAACGACAGTGTTACCTGCATTAATTGCATTATCATCTTTATTTGTTGTTGGCGCTTTTGCACCTGCATCATTTATGAATCATTTCACAGTTTTCGTGCTCTCATGTTTTGTTGGATATATGGTGATATGGAATGTGACAGCTTCACTGCATACACCTTTAATGTCTGTGACTAATGCGGTCAGTAGTATTATTATAATTGGAGCAATTACTCAAATATCAACAACTGATACTTTATCTTTAATACTTTCTGGAGTCGCAGTATTTATTGCAAGCATAAATATATTTGGTGGTTTTGCAGTAACAAAAAGAATGCTTGGAATGTTTAGAAAATGAATCTTGAAATACTGAGCATAGAAGTCGTAAGGGCATTATATATTGTTTCAGCTGTTTTATTTATAATGACACTTGGCGGTTTAAGCAACCAAGAGACATCTCGCAAAGGTAATATGTATGGTATAAGCGCAATGTTCATTGCCATTATTGCTACTTTTCTTGGACCACAAGTATCCAGTAACTATGTTCTTTTAATTATCTTAATTTTATTAGGTGGCTCGATAGGATTAATCCTCTCTAAAAAAGTTCAAATGACTGAAATGCCAGAACTTGTTGCAATATTACATAGTCTTGTGGGTATGGCTGCAGTATTGGTTGGTCTTGTAAATTTTATAAATCCAACTCAAGAATACATAGGTGTTGAGAAAACCATACATTCAATAGAAATTTACATAGGTATTTTTATTGGCATGGTTACATTTTCTGGCTCTATAATTGCCTTTGGTAAACTTAGCGGCAAGTTATCAGGAAATCCATTGATGCTTCCTGCTAAGCATTATCTTAATCTATTCATGATATTGGCTATCGTTTATTTTGGAAACAGCTTCATATCATCAAACAGCATAAATGAAGCCATGCTTCCATTAGCAATTATGTTGGCTATATCTTTTTTCTTTGGCATACACTTAGTTGCATCTATAGGTGGAGCAGATATGCCTGTAGTAGTTTCAATGTTAAATTCTTATTCTGGTTGGGCAGCATCTGCAACAGGTTTTATGTTAAGCAATGATTTATTAATTATTGTTGGTGCATTAGTTGGAAGTAGTGGAGCAATTTTGAGTTACATAATGTGTAGAGCTATGAACAGAAGCTTTATATCTGTCATAGCAGGTGGTTTTGGAACAGAATCTTCTTCAACAGCCGCTTCTGATGCAGAGCAGGGTGAGGTTCAAGCTATTGATATTGATGAATTTAAAAATATGATTACAACATCTAAAAAAATTGCAATTATTCCGGGATATGGGATGGCTGTCGCTCAAGCGCAATTTGTTGTAAATGAAATTATAAATATACTTAAAACAAAGAATATAGAAGTTATATTTGTTATACATCCTGTTGCAGGAAGAATGCCTGGGCATATGAATGTTTTACTTGCTGAAGCACAAATACCATACGATATTGTATTTGAGATGGAAGAGGTAAATGATGATTTTGATAATATTGATCTATCTATTGTTATTGGTGCAAATGATATTGTGAATCCATCAGCTTTAGAAGATCCTAACAGCCCAATTGCTGGTATGCCAGTAATTGAATGTTGGAGAGGCAAATATACAGTTGTAATGAAAAGAGGCATGTCGCCGGGATACGCTGGAGTAGAGAACCCATTATTCTTTAAAGATAATACGCGCATGTTATTTGGTGATGCAAAAGAATCATTGTCTCAAGTTCTTACCTTAAACAACTAACTATTTTGGATAATTACTATAAAATAATGAATACAATTGTATTTATATTTGTATTGATATATTTCATTGTTGGAATCAAATGTGGATTTTTTCATGGCATTGTTAATATCTATGAATTTCTAAATAAATGACAATCGTTTTATCTGTAATAACTTGGATAGGAATAATCTCAATACTTATTGGTTCAATGTTTATTGGTAAAATTTTCTATCTTAAAGCTAGAGGCAATCCTACAGGTGAATTTACAGAACATAACTACGATCAAAAATATAATTCTGAAGGATTAGGTTATATAATCTTTCTGATTTCATTTTTTGTCTCAAGTTATTTTGGTATTTTGATTTGGATTGAACTAATTAATTTTTTTATCTCATTTACTTAGTTAAGTGCCATTTGATCTTCACGAATCAAAATTATTTTAAAATCCTTAATTTTTTTTCTAAAAACGTTACAAAGATTCAAATGCAGTTTGTACTTAAAGAGTTAGCTTTTTTTCAAATAAACCAACTTATTTATTTCATCTGCAATCAATCCTTGAAAAATAGTTTCTTATTTATAAAAAATACATTTTAATATTTGATAAATATTTATTTTCACCTTATGATATAATATATCCATATTTATATGATACTACAACATGGGTTTTATGTTCAAAAATATAATAGTTATAATATCATATTATTTATAAAGCATTTTAATTACATCATGTGCAACAAAAATGATCCAACTGTACCTGTAAACTTAATAAAAATGTGACACTATCATTTATGATTTAGTGAATTGGAATAAATATAGAAGTACATCACAGTTTGTTTATTATTCAAGTATTTTCAAATAAAATCTTATTTTTTGCTTCTCATACTTAATCATAAATATTTTCAGATTTATCTATACCAGGCAATGAATTTATCAAATTAGAAGATCCGATGATCCTTTGGTTTTTTCTGCATATTGTGAAATCACTAAATCAAGTTTGTAAGACTGCATAATGGAAAGCATTTTAGTTGATCAGAAATTTTCACGGAAACAGATAAATCTCATTTCTAAACTTGTTATACATGTGTTATTCTTTTTGGTAATTTAATTACAGACTCTCCATTACTCCCTAAAATTGATAATATTAAATTTTATTGGATAGAACAATTAAAAAATAATTTTATACTAATAGTCAGAAAAAAATAATTTGGATTTAATCAAACCTTCTTTATAATTTTTCTTCAAACTTTGTTAATTATTACTAATTATAGAAATCATTTATAACTTAATTAAAATTATGTTTATGAAAAAATATAATCCGTGTATTTAATAGCTTAATATTTACTTATTTGTAATTGTAATACTAAAGATTATATTCAATTGAGTTATAAATTATAATTAAATATCTAATTTTGAAAATGAGATTGTATTTATTTATATTTCATGGAGGAGGCGGGGAATCGAACCCCCGTCCGAGAGCACTCAGCCATTGGTACTACATGCATAGTCTTTGATTAAATTTCGCAATTATGCTGGCTAAAGACAACCTACATAAAAACTAGCTTGTTTAAATTTAATAGTTCACCAACAAGCTTATGAACTACGATCTTATCATTATGACCTCTGTTTGAGCATATAAGCCTACTCTGAGAGAGGCTAGCGGCAGTTAGGCTGCTAGAGCTAAAGGTTTATTTTCAGCGTTTATATATTTTACAGCAGTTTAACGAGTTACTATCAGCTCGATATGCACCTCCGGTATCGCAACCCACGTCGAAGCCGGTCGCCCCCTTGAGATAGACTATTTATACATAATTTAGAAAAAACAATCAAATTGTATTACTATATCTATACATCATAATGCACTATTTCTTCATTAAAAATAGCACAATAATCAATAAGAAAACTAAGCATCATATCCTTTTTTCACTAAGTTCAACTAATAAAATAAATACAAATAATATAGATAAAATATCTCGAATACTTGATGCAAAATATACTAAAAATCTATTTAGTGTTAATTACAAGTATTCTGCAATTGCTTCAAGGTCAGGAACAAATTCACCATGGTCTAGCAAAACAAAAGATATTCTTGATTCATGTTTAGGTTTCTCTGATTATGAAATAGAAAAGCTAGATTTATATATTAGATCCAAAGATTCTCGACTATGTTCGCCACCATATGATCAGATGACAGAAATATATTTATCATCATCAAATATAATTAGAAAATATCTAAATAATACATTTCTTCCTAAGAAAAATTATTTCAGAAAAATATCAACAAAAAATATTGAAACTGAAAATAATAAGATGGGTTTAGCGATGAATCTCTCTGAAATTAAATATTTAGAAAATGTTTACCTGAAACTTAAAAGAGATCCAACAGATGTTGAGCTGATGATGTTTTCACAAATTAATTCAGAACATTGTAGACATAAAATTTTTAACTCCACTTTTTTTATTGATGGGAAGAAGAAAAATAAAACTTTATTTTCAATGATTAAGTCTACATATAAGTCTAACAAAGATGTTATTTCTGCTTATAAAGATAATTCTTCTATCATAAAAGGAAAAAAAATTAATGAATTAGTTATAGATAAACAATTCAAATACAAAATAATCAAATCACCAGAGAACTATATAATAAAAGCTGAAACCCATAATCATCCTACTGCTATATCACCATATGCAGGTGCAGCAACAGGTTCTGGTGGAGAGATAAGAGATGAAGGCGCAACAGGAAGAGGTTCATCTCCTAAAGTTGGTTTTTGTGGCTATACATTATCTAATTTAAGTATTCCTCACCATGAAAAACAATGGGAAAAAAATTCTACTGGTTATCCAGGTAGAATTAAATCTTCACATGAAATAATAATAGAAGCTCCTATCGGAGCTGCCAGATATAACAATGAGTTTGGAAGACCAAATATTTTTGGATATTTTAGAACCTATGAAGATCAAAACGAAAATTGCATAAAGAATCAAATTAATGGATATCATAAACCCATTATGATTGCTGGCGGTATTGGTTATATTAACCAAAAATATACACGTAAAAAAAAGCTGAGCCAGGGAGATGTAATAGTTATTCTAGGTGGACCCTCATTTCGTATTGGCATCGGTGGAGGCGCTGCATCATCTATGCAGTCTGGTTCAAGCACTGAACAGTTAGATTATGCTTCTGTACAACGAGATAACGCAGAAATAGAAAGGAGATGCCAAGAAGTTATCAATAAGTGCACCTATTTACAAACAAATCCAATTATAAGTATTCATGATATTGGAGCAGGTGGACTATGTAATGCTGTTCCAGAGATTGTCAATGATTTTGATATGGGGGCAGTTGTAGACATTGACTAAGTTCATACTGCTGAAAAAAATATGTCATCTCTAGAAATATGGTGTAATGAATCGCAAGAAAGATACGTAGTAATTATCAAAGATAGTAATTATTATGACTTTAAAAAAATTTGTGAAAGAGAGAACTGTCCAGAGTATCTAATTGGTCACGTAACTACAAAGAAATCATTGAAAGTTTCTCATGGAGGAAACTTAGCAATTGATTTACCAATGAAATACCTTCTTGGTAAACCCCCGCTTGATAAAATAAAAGTTTCAACACCTTCCAAAGATAATAATATAGGAAATTATAAATATCCTGCATTAAGATCATGTATAAAAAATGTTCTTCAGTTGCCATCTGTTTCAGACAAAGGCTTTCTTATTACAATTGGCGATAGATCTGTAACTGGCTTAGTTGCAAGAGATCAATTAATTGGACCAAATCAAATTCCTGTATCTAATTTTTCAATTACAAAGTCAGATATTAATTCATCATCTGGTCAAGTACTGACTATGGGTGAGCGACCAAGCATTGCTACAACTAGCTCAATAGATTCAATAGATATGTCATTTGGCGAAATCATTACAAATCTTGCATCTGTTCAAATCAAACAATTGGATAAAATAAAACTATCAGCTAATTGGATGGCTAATTCATCAGATAAGACTGAGCTTCATAATTTATATCAATCTGTTGACCGACTCTCATCCTTGTGTCAAAAATGTAATATTATAATTCCTGTTGGAAAAGATTCATTATCCATGTCTACAAAATGGAAAGATAAAGCCAATAAAGAAGTTAAAAGTCCAGTAAGTTTGATATTATCTGCATTCTCATCTATTGATGATGTCAATGATTATGTTACACCTCAGTCTGAAGTTAATTCAGATCTTTATTTAATTGATCTGGGCCATGGTAAAAATAGAATGGGCGGATCTGCACTAAATCAAACGCTAAATATTACAAAAAATGAAACACCAAATATTCATGATATTAATGATTTAATAAATTATTTTTATTTAACTCAAAGTCTTCTTAGTAAAAAGATATTAAATGCTTATCATGATAGATCAGATGGAGGCTTAGTTACATGTCTAATTGAAATGGCTTTTTCATCTAATATGTCTGTGATTACAGATAATTTTGAAATAAACAATTCTGAAATCATCAAAGTTTTATTCAATGAGGAACTTGGTGGTGTTTTTGCAATCTCAAAACAAAATCAAAAAACATTTTTATCTTTGGTTGATAAATATAATCTTACTCAATGTCTGCATAAAATTGGTAATCTAAAAAAGATTTAAACCCTAAGCTATCCATTCAATCTATGAATTACAATGAATTTTTAAGTACACTTAGAAAATACTGGAGTGAGCTATCATATTTAATTCAGTCTCAACGAGATAACAAAAAAACAGCCTTATCAGAATATAAGGCTAAAATTCAATCACACAAACACGTCAATACGACTGATACAACAAGACTCACGTTTTCTATTAATTTAAAGCCTAAAAGATATTTGTCTACAAAGAAAAAGCCAAAAATAGCAATATTTAGAGAGCAGGGAGTTAATGGGCACAAAGAAATGGCTAATGCGTTTATGCTTGCTGGCTTTGAGTGTTTTGATGTAACTACAAATGACATTATTAATCACCCTGATATTTTAAATCAATATAACGGCCTTGTGGCTTGCGGTGGTTTTTCATACGGAGATGTTTTAGGGGCAGGCCGAGGATGGGCAAATAAAATTATATATAACCGCAAAGCTTATGATGCGTTATCACTTTTTTTCAATAATAAAAATAAATTCTCACTAGGCGTTTGTAATGGCTGTCAAATGTTATCTCATCTTAAATCTATAATACCAGGAGCTAATCATTGGCCTAGAGTTCATTTCTAATAATTCAAATCAATTTGAAGCAAGGCAGGTTTTGGTAAAAATTCCTAAATCGAATTCTATATTCTTCAAAGATATGCATAATTCTACATTGCCAATAATCGTATCTCATGGAGAAGGTAGAATATCTGTTAAAAATAAAAAAGATATTAAAAAGACAACTCTGAGATTTGTTAATCCATCTGGTCAATATACAGAAGAATATCCATTTAATCCCAATGGTTCTACTGATGGTGCTACGGGTTTTTGTAATAATGATGGTAGAATTAACATTATGATGCCTCACCCAGAAAGACTCGCATGTATCGATAATTTTTCTTGGGCACCAAAAAAATGGAAAAATTCTCCATGGATGAAGATGTTTTATAATGCAAGAGAATGGATAGGTAATGTCTAAGTATTGTCTCAAAGAAAGTAATGTAACTGATGAAAATCTTTTTAGACAAAGGAGAGCAATTATCAAATCATCTCTTGCTTTTTCTTTGCTAACATTTTCTAATTTATTGTTTTCTAAAAATAATCAGCTAACTTTTACTAAAGATCTTAAGTATAGCACTAATGAGCAAACTAACACTTTCAAGCAAATAAGCTCTTATAATAATTTTTATGAATTGGGTAGCGGGAAAAGAGACCCTATGATGAATGCCAGTAAACTTAATACTGAGGACTGGACAGTCTCTGTTGAAGGTGAGGTAGAAAATAAATTCATACTAAATAAAGATGACTTTGTAAATAAATTTCCATTAGAAGAGAGAATTTATAGACTTCGTTGTGTAGAAGCTTGGTCAATGGTTGTACCATGGATTGGTTTTGAACTTAACCAAATCATAAAACTTGCTAAACCGACATATAAAGCTAAGTATGTGGCTTTTGAATCCGTGTATGATCCTGAAAATTTACCTGGTCAAAAAAGAAATATACTTGCATGGCCATATAGAGAGGGACTTAGACTCGATGAAGCAATGAACCCTCTTACAATTTTATCAGTTGGTTTGTATGGTAGAATTTTACCAAATCAAAATGGAAGTCCAATACGTTTGATCGTTCCATGGAAATATGGATTTAAAAGTATTAAATCAATTAAAAAAATTAGTTTTGTTGAAAATATCCCGGATACTTCATGGAATCTTGAAGCGCCTTCCGAATATGGGTTTTATTCTAATGTGAATCCATATGTCTCTCACCCCAGATGGAGTCAAAAGCGTGAGAGAAGGATAGGAGAATTTAAAAAGAGAGATACTTTGATGTTCAATGGTTATTCCGACTACGTTGCACACTTATATGAGGGAATGGATTTAACAAAAGATTTCTAAATCGTGTTTGCTTTACTCATAATACCTCTAATATTATTACTTAGTTATATTTTTATTAATGAGAGTATTATTAATAAATTTAGTTATCTCATAACAGCAACTGGATATCTCTCATTAATTTATCTTGTAATTGTATTAATTTTACCTCTTACAAATCTAAATAGTCTTAAAATGGAAATCAGAACTTTTGGGCTGGTATCCTTCTACTCAGCAATATTTCATCTTTTATTATATATATTTGATAATAATTATGATGTTAATTATCTAATTGAGGATGCATTATATCGTAACTATATAATTTCTGGATATATTGCATTGCTTTTTTTTATACCAATGTACATTACCTCATTTGATTATTTTAAAAATAGAATAACAAATTGGAGAAAGCTTCATAAAGTAGTTTACTTAATATATTTTTTTATATTGATGCATATCTATTTCATCATTAAAGCAGATTATATTTACTTATTTATATTTACCTTTTTAATTTTAGCTATCATAATTCTAAAAAGTTATAAGGCTATATATAAATGAATAGAAGAGAATTTTTACAATTATTAGCTGCAGCTTACCTTGCTGGCTTTAAGACAAGTGCTAATGCAAGCAATAACTATTAATTATAATTACTCCTTTAATTCTGATATTAGGCTACTACACATTACTGATACGCATGCACAATTAATGCCATCTTATTTCAGAGAACCAAATATTAATCTAGGAACTGGGTTTAATAAAAATGTTCCTCCACACATTGTTGGAGAAAATTTTTTAAACTTTTATTCTTTAGATGGTGACTTTAATAAATATGTTTATAGCTACCTAAACTATAATGAACTTGCAAGTAGGTATGGCAAGTTTGGAGGATATGCATACTTAAAAACTGCAGTAGAGCAATTGAGAGGAGAGGCAGAAGGTAATTCTCTTCTTCTTGATGGTGGAGATACTTGGCAAGGTTCTGCAATTTCTTTATTTTTAAACGGAATGGATATGGTCGAAGCCTCAAATATTTTAGGCGTAGATATAATGACCGGTCATTGGGAATTTACATTCGGTGAAGAGCAATTTAAAAAAAATCTATCTAAATTTAATGGATAATTTATAGCAAATAATGTCTTTCTGAATGATGAGGCTATATTTAATGATATTGAGGCATACAATGAGGATAATCACTTTCAAAAACCATTTACTATAAGAGAGTTAAATGGCAGGAAGATAGCTGTAATCGGACAAGCTTTCCCTTATACACCAATAGCCAATCCATCAAGATTTGTCTCGAATTTAACTTTTGGTATTAGAGAACAGGAGCTACAATCAACCATAAATAAGGTAAAAAATAAGCATAAACCTGACCTAGTAGTTCTGTTGTCACATAATGGAATTGATGTAGATAAAAAATTAGCTAGTAGAGTAGAGGGAATTGATTTTATACTTGGCGGTCACACGCATGATGCTGTTCCTAGGCCTATATCAGTAAAAAATAAATCCGGTGAAACCATAGTAATAAATTCAGGTTGCAATGGGAAATTTATTTCTATGTTGGACATAGAATTCAAAGATAATTCATATATATACCGATATAATTTAATTCCAATATTATCATCTGCATTAACTAAAAATTCCCAAATGGAAAGTTTTATAACGAAAGTGTCGAAACCATATGATAAATTGCTAAGTCAAAAAATTGGTTACACAAGCGATACGCTTTATAGAAGAAGTAATTTTAATGGGACATTTGACGATTTTTTATGTGACTCAATGAATGCGGTATTAGACACTGAAATATCACTAAGCCCAGGATTTAGATGGGGTGCAACTTTACTCCCAAATCAAGCTATTAGCTTAAATGATATATACAATCATACAGCTATAACATATCCAAACACTTATATCAGGGAAATGGACGGTTTAACGATTAAAAACATACTTGAGGATGTTGCCGATAATATTTTCAATATCGATCCTTATCTTCAGCAAGGTGGTGATATGGTGCGGACGAGAGGTATAAAGTACACGATAAATCCAAAAAATAAAATAAATAATAGAATATCAAATCTTAGATTAAACAATGATTTACCTATCAAAAATAATAAGAAATATAAGGTAAGTGGATGGGCAAGTGTTAATAATATTGAGTCAGGTGAACCTATTTGGAAAGTTGCTGAGGACTACTTAAAGTCAATTGGGACATATAAAATAGATAATTCTACAAAAATTAACGTTATCGGGGAAAATGATAATATCGGCATTGATATTTAGACAAAATTTCATGTAGGTGTTAAAATTTTTAGGCTGAATTAGAATTTAACGGAGACAATAATGTTTACAATGGATATGAAAATTGCTGGTTTTGATAGTGAATTGAACGAAGCAATGAAAAATGAGATTAAAAGACAAGAGGAGCATGTAGAGCTAATTGCTTCTGAAAACTATGCTAGCCCTAGAGTTTTGGAGGCTCAAGGATCACTCATGACTAACAAATATGCAGAAGGTTATCCAGGTAAGCGTTATTATGGGGGCTGTGAAAACGTGGATGTTGCTGAGCAGCTTGCTATAGACAGATTGAAAGAGCTATATGGCGCAGATTATGCCAACGTTCAACCGCATTCAGGATCACAAGCGAACGCTGCTGTATATCTAGCCCTTCTTAAACCTGGTGACACAATTTTAGGCATGTCCCTAGATGCTGGCGGACATCTCACACATGGTGCGAAAGTAAACTTTTCCGGTAAAATCTTTAATGCTGTCCAGTACGGAATTAATGAGGATGGTCTGATAGATTATGATGAAGTTGAAAGACTAGCAAACGAACATAAACCAAAAATGCTAATAGGCGGATTCTCTGCTTACTCACAAATAATAGATTGGAAGAGAATGTCTGAGATAGCAAAATCTGTTGGGGCATACTTTCATGTTGATATGGCTCACGTTTCAGGTTTAGTAGCTGCTGGCGTATATCCTAATCCAGTTCCTTTTGCAGATGTCGTTACATCTACAACACACAAAACTTTGAGAGGTCCAAGGGGTGGAATAATTATTTGTAAATCAAATGAAGAACTTGAAAAAAATTCAACTCATTAGTATTCCCAGGAACCCAAGGTGGTCCATTAATGCATGTAATTGCAGCTAAAGCTGTTGCCTTTAAAGAGGCGCTTGAGCCAGAGTTCAAAGAATATATGCAACAAGTTATTACTAACGCTAATGTTCTTGCTAATACAATGATGGAACGTGGATATGAGGTGGTATCTGGCGGTACAAAAAATCATCTAATGCTTGTAAGTTTAGTTAAGCAGGGACTTACAGGTAAGGCTGCAGATGCTGCACTACACAGTGCTAATATTACAGTAAACAAAAACTCTGTTCCCAATGATCCGCAATCTCCATTTGTGACGAGCGGGATTCGTTTGGGCACACCTGCAATTACCACTCGCGGGTTTAAAGAAAACGAGACTAAAATACTTGGAAATTTAATCTGTGATGTTCTAGAAAATATAGACAATGAGGAAGAGATCAAAAAAATTAAAGATAAAGTCATTAATCTTTGTTCTCAGTTTCCTGTCTATTCATCTAGTAAACAAGCTGTAGCTTAAGAGAAATATGCGCTGCCCGTTTTGTGGCTCAGCAGAAACTAAAGTCATTGACTCTAGATTCAATGAGGATTCTTATTCTATCAAAAGAAGGCGAGAGTGTTTGTCATGCAAAGCAAGATTTAACACTCTTGAAACATCTGAACTTAATTATCCAAGAGTGATTAAAACTGACGAATCAAGCGAGATCTTCAATGAAACAAAAATTCGGAGAGGTATTAACAGAGCATTTGAAAAAAGAAAGATATCAATTGATGAAATAGATGAATTAGTCCAGAAGGTATTAACTAAATGCTCGCAGTACCCTAGCAAAGAAATACCCTCTAAAGAAATAGGCGAAATAATTATGAGGGAAATAATCTCAGTTGATCAAGTTGCTTACTTAAGATTTGCCTCTGTGTATTTAAGTTTTAATGACGTTAATTCATTTAAAACAATTATTGAAAATTTAGAGAAGCAACCTACACCAAGTATGCTTAAAAATCAGAACCAGATAGAAATTGATGAGTAAACTTGAAGACATAAAGTTTATGACTATGGCTATTGAGCTAGCTAAAAAGGGTAATTACAGAACTCATCCTAACCCACTTGTTGGTGCAGTTATTGTAAAAGACAACAAAATACTGAGCAAAGGATTTCACAGAAGATTCAGAGGTAAACATGCAGAAAGAGAAGCCATTGATAAAACTAAACATAGCCTTAATGGTGCAACTATGTATGTTACTCTTGAGCCCTGTTGTCACCATGGAAACACACCTCCTTGCGTAGATTTGATTATAAAAAACAAAATCTCTAGAGTAGTGATTGCCTCAAAAGACCCTAATCCATTAGTAAATGAAAAGAGTATCAATAAACTTAAAGATAATGGGATTGAGGTAACTACAGGTATTTGTGAAGATGAGGCCATTGAATTAAATAAATCTTTTTTTATAAATTTTCTCATAGCAAACCATATCTTAGACTTAAGTTTGGCGTATCACTAGATGGTAAGATTGCAAATCAAAGAAAAGAGAGTAAATGGATCACTTCAATTAAATCAAGAAAATTTGTTCAAAGCCAAAGAGCTGAGGTGAACGCTATACTTACCACCTCAAATACTATAATCGAAGATAATCCATACATGAATATCAGAGATAAAAAAATTACAGGGCTTATTGCGAATCAGCCTGCATTGATAATCTTAGATTCAAAGTTAAGAGTCCCTTACAATTCAAATATTTTTAAAACGAAGAATCGATTAGTTATCATAATTACAGATATAAAAAATACAACTAATTCTCCAATAAAGACATACAAGGATAATGTTATCATTAAGTATGTTCCTACAGTTAATAATAAAATATCTTTACGAGATGTTTATGATATTGCTAATACATATAATTTAAATGATATTTTAGTTGAATGTGGAGGTACATTAACAAAGTCACTGTTAGAGGAAAATGCTATTGACGAACTGACACTTTATGTTGCACCTAAAGATAATAGGTCAACATGGAATAAATTTTTCAGGTATAAATGCAATAAAAAAATTAAAAGAAAAAATTTCTTTTTCAAATTAAAAATTATTATACCAATTGATAATGATTTATACATAAATATGAGAAAACAATAATGTTCACAGGTATCATCGAAAAAATAGGTAAAGTTGAATCGTTAACTAAAGATGAAGTATCGCATAAACTATGTATTGGTTTTGATGGTTTTAATTCGTCATTAGGGGATAGTATTTGTGTTAATGGGGTTTGCTTAACGGTTGAAAATATAAACAATTCTTTTTACACATTTAGTATTTCCCCTGAAACTTATAATCTTTCTAATTTTAAATTCATCAGTAAAGGAGATTTTGTAAATTTAGAGAAATCTCTCACAGTCAATAAATTATTATCAGGACATATTGTTCAAGGCCACGTTGACACAACATCTGAAATATCTGAATTATATAAAATTGAAAACTCATGGTATGTAAAATTTAAATTAGAATCTAAATATATGAGATATATAATTCAAAAAGGCTCTATTTCGATTAATGGTGTTAGCTTGACTGTAAATGAGGTGATGGAAAACGAGTTTACTGTTATGATAATCCCGCACACATATGAGAATACTACTTTTAAATATTGTAAAGCTGGAAGTGTCTTAAATATAGAGATAGATGTTCTTGCAAAGTACATTGAAAAATTAGGTAAAAATAATGATTAATAAAATTGATGAAATTATTGAATCGATCAAGAAAGGCGATATGGTCATTATTATGGATGATGAGAATAGAGAAAATGAGGGAGACTTAATTATGGCGTCTCAATTTGTGAAGCCTTCAGATATTAATTTTATGGCATCTAAAGGTCGAGGTTTAATCTGTCTTACTTTAACAGAATCAAGATGTAAGGCTCTCAATCTCTCACTGTTAAAACAAAGCGGTGGTGAAACCTCAAAAGAGACAAACTTTACTGTCTCAATTGATGCTATCAGAGGCGTCACAACTGGTATTTCAGCATCAGACAGAGCTAAAACAATTAACGCGGCAGTTAAGAAAAACGCAAAAGCGAATGATTTTGCTCGCCCAGGACATATATTTCCTATTATGGCAAAAAATGGTGGGGTTCTGACACGCGCTGGACATACCGAAGCAGGTTGTGATCTTGCAAGGTTAGCCGGCTTAGAACCGTCTTCTGTCATTGTAGAAATATTAAATGAAGATGGGACGATGGCAAGAAAGAAGGATTTAATACTATTCGCTAAAAAACATAACTTAAAAATTGGGACAATTGAAGAGCTAATTAAATATCGAATTTCTAATGAAAAAACAATTCAAAGAATTAGCCAACAAACTATTAAGACTAAACATGGTCCTTTTACATCAATCTTTTATAAGGATATTCTTACATCCAATATTCACTTTGCCCTAGTTAAAAATAAAATTTCACCTGAAAAACCAACGCTTACTCGTGTACATGTTCAAAATACACTCACGGACGCTATTGGTTTACTATCACCTAGTAGTTGGCCAATTGATGATGCTTTGAAAAAAATTGCTAAATCTAAACAGGGTGTTCTTGTATATATTACAAACACAATGTCTGAGCATGACACTTCAAATATTGAACTTATCCAACAAAAGAAATCAAACAAAGGAGTGTATGAGGATTATCGAACAGTTGGTATTGGAGCTCAAATACTAAATGACCTAGGGGTAAGAAAGATGCATTTAATGAGTGCGCCAAAAAAATATCATGGCATCAATGCTTTTGGTTTAGAAGTTGTCAAACACATCACTAAGTAAAATGTCTAGAATAGAAATTGATCATAAACAGTTGATAATTTTAAATGAGAAGAAGATAAGTTATGAATATTCTTCTTTCCTAGAGTTCCAAAAAAAATCAAATAAGAATTTAGATATTGCAATTTTGTATTCTAATTATAATCTCTCTATAAATCAAAGTTTAGCAAATGGTTTTCTTAATGAGCTTTCAGATAAAAATTATCATGGCAATATTGTTTACCTTGAAGTTCCAGGCGGAGCATTTGAAATTCCTAGTTTTTTGTAAAAGAATCATCAATAGACATAGACCTTTAATTGTCTTGACAATAGGGTGCATAATCAAAGGAGATACAAAACATTATGATTTTTTATCATCCAGCGTGACCAATGCACTTATGAATCTCTCTGTTGAGACTAAAACACCGATATTAAATGGAGTTTTGACGGTTGAAAATAATTCACAAGCTATAGAAAGAGCAGGTTCCAAATTAAATAAAGGGAAAGAATTTGCCAATGCAGCACTTAAGATTCTAGATTTTTCTCAATATTTCAATGAATAAAAAATATAAACCCCAAATGATTGCAAGGGAATCAGCAATCAAAATTTTATATCAAATGAAAGTTCAAAATGAATCTTTAAATATAATTATGAAAAACTTTGTCGAGAAACGTAAATATGATGAGGATTTGCTAGAATCTATTCTTCATCAATATGAAATCAATAAGGAAAGCATCTTTCAATTACTAAGGGATAAAGTTGATATTAATCCGAGCCATATGCCATTACTTGATGAATGTATTATTCATCTTGGTATTTGTGAATTTATTTATATTAATAATTCAAAAAATATAATCATTAATGAATATATAAATTTAGCAAAGAAATATTCATCACCTAAAATGTATACATTTTTAAATAAAATACTTGATCAGGTACTTGAGCAAGAAAGTCATGAAAAGTGAATCTGATTTTGTCAAATTCTTAGAGAAAATAAAAACATTTGATAAAAATATTATTAAAGGTATTGGCGATGATTGTGCAGTATTAAAATTTCACCCAAAACATAAATATGTCGTCACTACTGATACGTCATTACTTGGCCCACATTTTACTAAAGACTATACTCCAGAAGAAATAGGCCACAAGTCACTTGTAACAAACATTAGTGATATAGCGGCAATGGGCTGTACACCAAAGTATGCTTTATTTGCCCTAACTTTACCAAAAATGTCAGCAACTTGGATTAATAGATTCTTTAAAGGCGTTACAAAATTATTAAAAAAACATAAAATTTCAATCATTGGCGGAGATACTACAAAAGGACCATTGAGTGTATCTATTACTTTAATTGGAGAGCAAAAGTATAAAATCCTTAGGCGTGACAAAGCTAAAATTAACGATGATATATATGTCACCGGCAACATTGGTAGCGCGAGAGCAGCACTTTTATTAAAAAGAGGTAGCGAGGGACATAATTATTTCAGGAAGCACTTAGTAAATCCGATACCTAGAGTTAATATTGGGCTTGAAATATCAAAATTTGCATCTTCATGCATTGATATATCAGATGGGATCGCGAAAGATCTTAAAAATATTGCCATATCCTCTAGAAAAGGCTTTATTGTTGATGTTGACAAAATCCCTATTAAACCGAAATTTAACTTTTATGTGTCTAAGAAATTAAGAGAAATATGTATATTAGGTGGCGGAGAAGATTACGAACTTTGCTTTACATGCGATAGAAAATATTCTCGTATTATCAATGATTTATCTAATAAATATAAAATTAAAATTACTAAAATAGGTACAATTTGTAAATCAGGATTTAGCTATAGAATTCATGGGAAAAACTATATTCCAAAGGTCTCAGGTTACGATCATTTTCAAAGCTAATATCTATTTACCTAGAGTCTTGATATTAAATTTCTCTAAATATTCAATCAATTTTAACAAAGGTAAACCCATAATGGATGAAGGATCACTTCCTTTCATGCTTTTAACCAAGTTAATGGCAGTACCCTCAATTCTTATACTTGCAGCACAATTGAGCACATCATCACTTCTTAAATAAGATTCTATAAGACTATCAGTTAAACTCTTGAAATATATAGTATAATTATTGACAGAGGAATAATATTTTTTAGAATTAGAATTCATTACACATAGACCCGTTCGAAAGATTACCTTGCTATTAGATAACATTTTTAATTGTTTCTTCGCATTAATTTTAGTTTTCGGCTTTCCTAATATTATTCCATCCAAATCTGCTACCTCATCGGACCCAATAACAATAGCATTAGATTGATCTTTTGCTATTTTAAATGCCTTCTGAATTGATAATCGCTTTACATAATCTTTTACTGTTTCTCCTTTTAGCCTCGTTTCATCTATATCTGGTGATATATGATCAAAAGGTACGCCCAATTTTGACATTAATTGTCTTCTGAAGATTGAGCTTGAAGCTAGGATAATTTTCATATTCCTAGTGATAATATCAACAAATTATATAAAATTGTGAAAATTGCTATTAACAATTGCTTGTGCGTATATTATTGCTTAGAATACGTTAACCAAATTAATGGATAAATATAATGGCTGTTCAAAAGAGTAAAAAATCAAGATCTAAACGTGATATGAGAAGGTCTCATGATTCACTAACAGCTATGCCTGTATCTTCTGATAAAACTACTGGATCAAAGCACCTCAGACATCATATTGCAAAAGATGGTTTTTACCGAGGCAAAGAAATCTTTACGCCAAAAGTGAAAAAACCTAAAGAAGAAGCTGCTCCAGAACAGTAAACTAGTCATATAATGTCCAAATCTATCACGATAGCATTAGATGTAATGAGTGGAGATAATGGACCTGAAGCGGCGCTAAATGGCGCTGTTAAATCTCTCGAAAATCACAGTGATCTTAACGTCATATTAGTCGGCGACAAAAAATAATTAATATCTTTACAGATAAACTGGATAACTCTTTAAAAAAACGCATGGCTACAGAGCATACCGAAGAATATATAAGAATGGATGAAGATGTTATGCATTCTATAAGAAATAAAAAAGAAATCCTCTATGCGTATTGCAATTAATTGCGTAAAACAAAATAAAGCTGACGCATGTGTGAGTGCAGGAAATACCGGTGCATTAATGTCTTTATCAAAAATCATTCTTAAAACCATTAGTGGCGTAGATAGACCAGCAATTTGTACTTCTTTACCTACCAAAAAAGGTTTTATGCAAGTTCTTGATCTTGGAGCAAATATAGAGTGTGATGCAGAAAATCTATTTCAATTTGCAGTTATGGGCTCTGCAGTAGTAGAAAGCTTGGAAATAACGAAAAAACCTAGAGTTGGCTTATTAAATATCGGTTCAGAAGAATTTAAAGGAAAATATGAAATTAAATCTGCAGCAGATTTACTGAATGCATCTAATCTTAATTATGTCGGTTTCGTAGAAGGTGATCAAATGTTTAGTGGAGAATATGATGTTATTGTTACGGATGGGTTCACTGGAAATATTGCTTTAAAAAGCATTGAAGGTGTTGCAGGCATGATTAAGCATTTTATAAAAACTGAATTTAATAAAAATATTTATAATAAGTTATCGTCACTCATAAGTCTTCCTGTCTTGAGTGGTATTAAAAAGAAAATGGACCCAAGAATATATAACGGCGCATCTTTTCTAGGGTTAAATGGTATAGTAGTTAAAAGTCATGGAAGCGCAGACGATTTTTCGTATAGCAATGCAATAAAAACTGCATACTTTGAATCAAAAAATAACTTGATTGAGAGTATTAAAAAATATACTAATAGAGAATTAAATGAATAAATTTGCAAAAGTTATTTCAAGCGGAAGTTATCTTCCTGAAAGAATCCTCACAAACAAAGAGCTTGAAAATATGGTTGATACAAGTGATGAGTGGATTACTGAGAGAACGGGTATTAAGGAGAGAAGAGTAGCTTCCGATGATGAGACTTCTGTAGACATGGCATACGAAGCATCAATAGATGCAATACAAAAGTCGGGTATTAATAAAGATGAAATAGGTGCAATATTTTTAGCAACTTGTACACCAGAGCGTAAATTTCCTAGCACTGCTGTTTTACTTCAAAATAAACTTAATATTAAAAATGCATTTTCTGTAGATATGAATGCTGCATGCACTGGGTTTATATATGCTCTTGATGTAGCAAAGAAATACATTGAATCTAATCAGTTTAAATATGCACTTGTTGTAGGAACTGAAAAAATTACATCACTTCTAGATTGGTCAGATAGAAATACATGTGTATTATTTGGCGATGGAGCAGGAGCAATGATTATAGGTTCATCTGAAGAGGCAGGTATAATGTCAAGTACAATTGGTTCGGATGGTTCTTACAAAGATCTTTTGACTGTAAATACAGATTCTGATTATATTGAAATGAAAGGAAGTGATGTATTTAAAACTGCTGTAAATACACTTGGGAAACTTGCTAAACACACACTTGAGATAAATAATATTGAGCATGAACAGCTCAACTGGCTTGTTCCTCATCAAGCTAATGAAAGAATCATACTTGCAATAGCAAAAAAATTAGTTTACCTAAAGAAAAAATAATTATAACTGTTAATGAACATGGTAATACATCAGCAGCTTCAATTCCGATTGCATTTGATACAGCAAATAATAAGAACATATTCAAAAAAATGACTATATCATGCTTGAGGCATTCGGTGCTGGTTTTACATGGGGCTCTATTCTATTAAAATATTAAATGAAAATATCTTCCTGCACTAAATGCTCTCGCATACAGGCTCATCTAAAAAAAATACAAATTAAATATCCCTCATATTTTTGTAAACCTATTGCTGGTAAAGGTAATTGTAACTCAAGTATATGTGTATTTGGTCTTGCGCCAGGCTTACATGGAGCAAATAGAACTGGGATTCCCTTCACTGGAGATTTCTCAGGTAAAATCATAAGAAGTATTTTAAATAAGTTATGTATATCTGAAATATTTATAACAAATATTGTTAGATGTTATCCTGATAAAAACAAGCCATTAAAAACAGAAATCAATAATTGTCATCTTAATAATATAGAGGAATTATCAAAGCTTAAGAATCTAAAAGTTATAATTACTCTTGGAGAGCTTGCATACAGACAAATATTGAAAATATATTCTTTGAAATACAATGATTATAAATTCAAACATGGTAGAAAAATTAAGTTATCAGATGAAAAAATTTTATTATCTTCATATCATTGTAGTAGGATAAATATAAATACAGGAAGGCTTAAAAAAGAGTCACTGACGAGTGTTTTTAAACAAGCAAAAATAATCGCTAATGAAAAAAGAGTTTCTTAAAAATCTACCATCTACTCCTGGTGTATATAAAATGCTAGATGAGTCAAAAACCATACTCTATATTGGTAAGGCAGGCAATTTAAAGAAAAGAGTTGCATCGTATTTTACAAAATCTAATCAATCTGTTAAAACACAAAGATTGGTTCACAACATTAGAGATATTGACTATCAGATTACTTCAAATGAGCAAGATGCATTATTGTTAGAAAATAATTTAATAAAAGAGTATAAGCCAAAATATAATGTTCTTCTAAGAGATGATAAATCATATCCATATATATATATGAGTAAAAAACATCAATTTCCTGGTTTCAAATTTTTTAGAGGAAATTTAAATGAAGAAGGTCGGGTGTTTGGACCATATACACATGTTAGTAATGTAAGAAAAATACTATCAATAATTCAAAAGACATTTTTAATTAGATTGTGTGAAGATAGCTATTTTGAATCAAGGAAAAAACCATGCCTTCAATATCAAATTAAAAGATGCTCTGCTCCATGTGTTGGGTTAATAAAAGATTATGATTATAAAAAAAGTAAATAGTGCTGCGATGTTTTTAAAGGGCGAAACAAAATCTCTTTTTTTACAAATGGAAAAAGACATGAACAATGCATCTAATAAAAAGGAATACGAGCTTGCAGCAAAATACAGAGACTCAATTGCCTTAGTAAGAGATATCGCAAGCCACTATTCTATATTCCCTGAAGACCAGAGCATTGACTTCATATTAACTCATGTAAACGATACTAAAGTTCTCATAGATATTAATATTATAAGAAATGGCGTTAACATGGGTTGCAAAAATTTCACTTTCTCTAATTCAACTCATCAAAATGCTGATGAGATAATAAATTCATTTTTTAAACAATATTACTTAATTCATGTACCGCCTAATCTTATAATTTCAAAAGAAAAAATTCTTGATAAGAAGATTATTGAATCAGTTATAAATAAAAAATTTAAACAAAAATCGAAAATTATAAACCGTATAGATAAAAAGTACTTAGATTTCATTAATTTATGTAAAACTAATTTGGTGAACAGATCTATGAAACTGATTAAAAATGATTTAAATCCTTTAGATAATTTAAGCAAACAATTAAGGATTAAAATAGATTTTATCTTATGTTTTGATGTGAGCCATATAAGCGGCAGTTCAGCAGTTGGGTCAGCTATTTATTTCGATCAAGAAGGCTTCAATAAATCAAATTATAGAAAATATAATATAAGGAATAATAATAAATCAGATGATTATGCGGCACTAAGAGAAATAATAAGACGTAGGACAATAAAAGTTGATAATTATATTAACTCAAATATTTTGCTAATTGTTGATGGTGGCAAAGGTCAAATTACTCAAGCTAAAAAGATTATTAATGAATTAAAGTGTAAGAATACATTTATCATCGGAATACATAATGGCTTGAATCGACTTACAAAAAACGATAAAGTTCTCGATCAACAGAATACTGACATAACAAATAATATAAATAATTCAGCCTTATCATTAATACAATCAATAAGAGATGAAGCTCATAGATTTGCTATCATGAATCAAAGAAGAAGGCATAATAAACTTATGTTCAATTCAAAGCTTGATGGAATACCAGGAATAGGTGACGAGAGAAAAAAGAATATTATCAATTATTTTGGAGGAATTCAGGGAGTAATTAAGGCATCTGTTAGGGAATTAAAAAAGGTGGAAGGGATAAGTGAAAAGTTAGCCAATATTATATATCAAAATATCCATAAATGATTTTAAATATTCCAACAGTACTAACAATAATTAGAATTCTTTTCATTCCATTAATTGTATATTTTTATATATATCAAGCCGGACTATATAGAAATTTATCTGCATATATTTTCTTGTTAGCTTTATTAACTGATTATTTTGATGGCTTCATTGCAAGAAGGTTTAATCAAACTACATCATTTGGTGAATTTCTTGATCCGATAGCAGATAAATTACTTATTGTAATTACGATTATTTTGTTAGGCAGAGAGCATGAATCTATATTTTTTCTTGTATCATCACTAATTATAGTATCTAGAGAATTTCTGGTAATTGCTATAAGGCAGCGACTAGCAGAACTTAAATCAAATATATCTATTAAGGTAAATGCATTAGGTAAAATAAAGACAGGATTTCAAATGTTTTCACTTTTTCTTCTTTTGCATACCAACATAGTAAATAGTTATATAAATTTACATATCATTGGCTTATTGTTATTATTCATAGCTGCAATTCTTACAGTTGTGTCATTCATTTATTATGTAAGAAATGCCTGGAGTGATATAATTGAATAATCATGCGGGAATAGCTCAGTTGATAGAGCGCAACCTTGCCAAGGTTGAGGTCGCGGGTTTGAGCCCCGTTTCCCGCTCCAAATCTGGCTAAGTGGCAGAGTGGTAATGCAGCGGCCTGCAAAGCCGTCAACGCCGGTTCGATTCCGACCTTAGCCTTAACTATTCAATCGTAACTATGCTAAATTCATTAAAATGATATCTTTTTATTTATTCTTAATTGATTTTTTTATTCCATTACTAGTTGGTGTATCCTTATATTTCATATCTGACGGTTCCATCAATTCAGATCATCTTCTCCTTTGTATTTCGTTTTCACTTTCAGTAATATTGTTATCTATCATTAAAAGCTATTATAATGATTATTACTTAATTCATTTTTCTGAAAAAATTAAGATTGCATTTTCTACCTGGATTTTTGCAATTTTTATTCAACTCATAATTCTTAATTATTCTGAGCTTGAGATAAATTATCTACTATTATTAATATGGATTGTAATTCCAATAACTCTACTTATCGTCAAATATATAATTAAAAAGAAATCAAAATATGCTACTAAATCAGATATTCATTTAATCGGTAATTTTTATACTTTTAATGAACATGAAATAAAAACTTTAGAAAACAAAGGATTTCTTATTTTTTATCATGATGACCTTAATTTAAAATTGATAAATTCTATTAAGGCTAAATCATTACTAGTTCTAAACTTATCTAAAAAAGAATTAGATACTATTAATATTAAAGATTATCATGATAGTAATATTATAAATTTAGACGATTTTTTTGAGCAATACTTGAGAAAAGTTAATATTACATCAGACTATAGCTATATCTTTCCTAAATCATTAGATAGACCATCATATTTAGCAAAAAGAGCTATTGACTTTATTGCTATAGCGATTCTTTTGCCAATCCTAATTCTTTTAATTTTCTATACATTTTTTATGAAAAAGAAAAATAAAATTAATGATTCTATTTTTTTTAAACAAAAAAGATATGGTTTAAATAAATGTAGCTTTAATATTATTAAATTCAGAACAATGTATGAAGATTCAGAAATGTTTGGTAATACTGAGAAATCTGATCCAAGAGTATATTCATTTGCAAAAAATATAAGAAATCTTAGGCTAGATGAACTGCCACAACTTTTAAATATTATGTTCGGTCAAATGCATTTAGTTGGTCCACGTGCAGAATGGATAAAGTTAGCTGACAACTATGAACAGAATATAGATCATTATCATTTAAGGCATGCTGTGCGACCTGGAATAACCGGTTGGGCACAAATTATATATCCATATGGGTTGATCTCAATGATGCAAAGCAAAAATTTATGTATGATTTATACTATATTAAGCATTGGTCTATATGGCTAGAGATTGAGATATGTTTTAAAACATTTTTGGTTATTTTAGATAAGAGCGGATTTTAATATAAAAATTATTCTTGAAAACCAAACACTTCAGAACATGATGTTGATATGATATATTATCGTTAATTACCAACAAGAGAGTGTTACACAAGTGTTACACAAACATTTTGAAAGAATTATACAGTCTGTAAGTATTGAAAACACTCGCCCGGGTGGCGGAATTGGTAGACGCAAGGGACTTAAAATCCCTCGAGAGCAATCTCGTGCCGGTTCGACTCCGGCCCTGGGCAAATGAAATTATTTCACATCATCATACTATCAATATTTGTAATATCTTGTGGAAAATTCCTGCCCCATCATTAATTTCTCCTAGCATGACAGATGATATTCAAAAAGTTAGTTATGGAAACTCGCCCGATAATTATCAAAAAATTCTCAAAAACTATCTAATCAAGAATCTTAAAAATTATAAGACAGCAAGAGTTGAATTTATAAATGAACCAGCTACTTTAACAATTGAACATTTAGGAGATACATATTCTGGATACAGACTTTGCTTGTCTATAAACGAGCAAAGAGGGGATTATTATCTGGGATACAGAAATCACTTTTTCATGATTAATAATAATAATGTTACTTTACATTTATATGACTCCGGATTATTAACTATTCCTTTTGAGTATTGTGTAACAAGGAATACATCTAGAGAATATTCATAGATGATATTCCAGAGGAATCGAAAGATATTGCTGTTGAAAAAATGGACGAGGTAAAAATAGCTAAAAGAGATCAAGATATTAATATTATTGGAAATACATATATTATATGCAACTTTAATGAACAACAAAAAACATATGTTTTTAATGAATCTAAAAAGTACTTTTAAATTGATTGATAAACTTGATGAAATAGAATTTTCAGTCAATTTTAATGATGCATTCATTGTTGCAACACGTGATAATATAGAATTATCAATTAATAGAGTGTCTGGTGATGCAAAAATTAATAATAATCTTAAATCAGGAAATTGTAAGTTAACAGATAAGAGAAGGTTTTAATTTTGACACTCAAAACAATCATCCAAGATAGTCTCGCTGAATCAGCAAAAGTTAATTCAGAATCATCTATAGATGTAGATTTCATCAAAGGATTAGAGTTAGCTTCTACTATGTTAATAGATACATTTCAAAATAATGGCAAGGTACTATTGGCAGGTAATGGAGGTAGTGCTGCAGATTCGCAACACATTGCAGCAGAGTTTATAGGAAGATTAAACTTTGATCGAAATCCATTGCCTGCTATTGCATTAACCGCAAATACATCTAATCTTACTTGTAGCAAATGATTATGGATACGATGAAATCTTTTCGCGACAAGCAAAAGCGCTAGCTCAAAAAAATGACTCTTTGATTGTTTATACTACCTCAGGAAAATCAGCCAATATCTTAAAATTAATAAAGGAAGTAAGACCTCAAGTTAAAAGTATAATTTCTCTTACAGGAAATTTTAAAGATGAACTAGATAAATATTCTGATGTTGTGTTGTCTGTAAAATCAGAAAAAACTACTCGCATACAAGAAATACATGCAATTGCAGGTCACATTATGTGTGAATGTGTTGAGAGCACCATATTTAAACATTCTAAAGATTGATTACTATTGATGTTTAAAGAATAAAACATTATATTTATTAGACATTATATTCGAGGGTAAATTATGAAGTCAGATATAGAAATAGCTCAAGGAGCTCAATTAGAAAAAATATCAAATATTGCATCAAAGCTAGATATACCCGAGGAATCTCTTGAACCTTTTGGTCATTACAAAGCAAAAATATCCCTTGAATATCTAAATTCTTTAGAATCAAAACCTGATGGAAAATTAATACTTGTAACTGCTATCAGTCCAACGCCAGCAGGCGAGGGCAAAACAACAACCTCAGTTGGATTAGGAGACGCATTAAATCATATCGGTAAGAAGGCGCTCGTAACAATTAGAGAACCCTCTTTAGGACCAGTATTTGGTATGAAAGGTGGTGCAGCAGGTGGAGGTATGGCGCAAGTTATACCGATGGAAGATATCAACCTTCATTTTACTGGTGATTTTAATGCTATTCAGCTTGCTAATAATTTATTAGCAGCAATGCTTGATAATCATATTCATCATGGTAATTCACTTGGGATAGATGTCAGGAGAGTTGCATGGAAAAGAGTATTAGATATGAATGATCGTGCTCTTAGGAGTACAGTATGTTCTCTTGGTTCTGTTGGAAATGGTTATCCAAGGCAAGATGGATTTGATATTGTTGTTGCGTCTGAAATTATGGCAATATTTTGTCTTGCAACATCTATTTCTGATCTCAAAGAAAGATTAGGAAAAATTGTTGAAGCTTACACGCGTGATAGAAAACCAATTCTTGCAAAAGATATAAATGCACATGGTGCCATGACCGTGCTGCTTAAAGATGCAATGAAACCAAACCTTGTACAAACCCTAGAAAATAACCCAGCTATGATTCATGGTGGTCCATTTGCAAATATTGCGCATGGCTGTAATTCTGTAATTGCAACTAAAGCTTCCCTGAAACTCGCTGATTATGTAGTTACTGAGGCTGGTTTTGGAGCTGACTTAGGGGCAGAAAAATTTCTTGATATTAAATGTAGAAAAGCTGGTTTAAAACCATCAGTAGTAGTTCTTGTTGCTACTATACGTGCACTTAAATATCATGGTGGATGCTCGTTAGAAGATTTGAATAAAGAAAGTATAGATTTCTTATCTAAAGGCTTATCGAACCTTGAAAGACATGTTAATAATCTTAAGAATCATTATGGTCTTCCTGTTGTTGTAGGTATTAATGGTTTTAGCTTTGATACAGATAAGGAGAAAGAATTACTGAAAGCTAAATCTGATCAGTTAAATGTACCCATTATCTCTTCAACTCACTGGGCAGACGGCGGTAAAGGTGCAAAAGAATTAGCTGAAACAGTTGTAAAAACAATTGACGATGCTGAAAATAATTTCAAATTCTTGTACCCTGATGAGATGTCTTTATGGGAAAAGATGGAGACTATTGCGAAAAAAATCTATGGCGCTTCGAGCATATCTGCTCCTGCAAACGTAAAGAAACAAATAGATGATTTGCAGGCAAATGGATATGGCAACTTTCCTGTATGCATGGCAAAGACTCAATATTCTTTTTCAACAGATCCTACTAAAAAAGGAGCTCCAACTGATCATGAAATACCAATAAGAGAAGTTAGATTGTCTGCTGGAGCAGAATTTATTGTTATGGTTTGTGGTGATATAATGACAATGCCAGGACTACCAAAAGTCCCAGCAGCAGAGAGAATTGACATAGATGATAACGGTAATATCATTGGTTTATTCTAATTAACAGATCTTTATTTCGTTATTTGTGATTAAACGCTTAAGTGAAGTATAATATTGTGTGGAGATAATTTTAGAACCAATAAAAAATATTCTAATATTAGATCACAATTATTTTCAAATAGTATCTTTATCTCTCTATGTATCACTTATTGCAACTATTCTTTCTGCAATTTTTTCGATCATTGTATCAAGTTATATAGCGTCGAATGAATTTTATGGTAAATCTTTAATTATAATTATAGTAAATACATTAATGAGTCTACCTCCTGTGGTAGTTGGCCTTATCTTATATCTTATTTTTTCTGCATCAGGTGTGTTTGGTTTTATGGATATACTGTATTCGCCAACAATTATGATCATTGCTCAATTTATAATTGTAACACCGATAATTATCTCACTTGCCACAAAAATTCTGAGTGATAATTACAAACTGTTGCATGAATATTTGAATTCTCTAAATGCCACGGGTTTGGTTATTAGACAAACAATTATATATGAATCGAGGTTTAGCTTACTTATAGTGGTTATTACCGGATTGAGTAGGGCATTGTCAGAAGTAGGTGCAGTGATTATTGTTGGTGGCAATATAGAAAATTTAACAAGAGTAATGACAACTAGTATTGTTTTAGAGACATCTAGAGGCGAGCTGTCATTGGCTTTAAGTTTGGGGATTACTCTTATTACAATTGCATTAATAATGAATTTATTTATTTCAATTATTAAAAACAAATATTCATGAGAAAAATTTATACATTAGAAAATGTAAGTTATAACTGCAATAACAATCTTATTATAAAGAATTTTAATCATATTATTGAAGAAGGTATAACTGTAATAAAAGGGCCAAATGGTGCAGGTAAAACAACTATTCTTAAACTTTTATATGGTTTAATTTCACCAACTATCGGCAATATCAAAAGACATTTTTCTATGCATAATAACGAAGCTTCATATATATTTCAGAATCCAGTGTTTCTTCAAAGGACTGTTGAAGAAAATTTAAAACATGTACTATTATGTAAAAATATTGAAAAATCAAAATGGAAGCAGTTAATAAATGACCTGGTAAATAGTTATTCATTAGATTCAATTTTAGTATCTCATGTTAATTTACTTTCAGGTGGCGAGCTTCAATTATTATCACTCTTAAGGAGTATCATCATAAATCCAAAAATATTATTTTATGATGAACCAACTAATAATTTGGATCAAGTTAATATTAAATTAGTAAAAAAAATTATTTCAAATCTTAATAACAATGGAACATCTATAATTATGGTAAGTCATAATTTAGATTTGTATGAGAATATTGAACACAAAGAGATTTTGATAGATGATGGGCAAAAAAAACATGCGTAAATATTTAATTTTATTTCTATTTTTTTTCATTTCTTCTGTTACTTCAGCAGACTCAGTGATTATACAATCAACCACTTCAACAAGAGATTCTGGTTTGTATAAATATTTACTTCCTAAGTACCCTAAATTTGACACTACTAAAATAAAAGTAATTGCTGTTGGTACTGGGCAAGCAATAATCAATGCTAAAAACTGTGATGGTAATATACTAATTGTGCATGACAGAAAACGAGAGAATGAGTTTATCGATGGCGGATATGGCAATTTGCGACATGAATTAATGTACAATGATTTTGTACTTGTTGGCCCAACTGAAGATAAAGCAAATATATCACGTGCGAAGACAGTATTAGATGCATTCACTTTAATTTATAATAGTTCTCATCCGTTCATATCCAGATCAGATTCAAGCGGGACTCATTCGGCAGAAATGAAGATATGGAGTGATCTAAATCTAAATCCTGAAGAACACAGTGGTAAATGGTATCTTGAGTCAGGTCAAGGAATGGGGCCGTCTCTTAACATTGCAATATCACTGAATGCGTACATTTTAACCGACAGATCTACATGGCTTAGATTCAAAAATAAAAGAAATCACTCAATTCTCTTTGAAAACCGTTATGAACTCAAAAATAATTATTCAATGATTTTTGTAAATCATGACCGTTGTAGGAACTTATCTAAAAATTCTGCTATGGATTTATTTAATTGGTTGGCGTCCGATGAAGCTGCAAGACTTATTAAAAGCTATCAAATTAACGACCAGAACGTCTTTTATGTAGATTAATTACATAATATATATTATACGAACATATATACACATAGATTAATATATTATAATTAACCTATTCTGTTAAAAGATAAGGAAATCAACAAAATGAGTAATGTGCATGTAATACTTGGAAACCAATTATTTCCAATAGAATATATTAAAGAAATAAAGCCTGATCTTGTCTTTATGAGAGAAGACTTGGGACTTTGTACATATGAAAAACATCATAAGCACAAAATAATATTATTTTTATCAGCAATGAGATCATATAGAGATGAACTAAAGAAAAATAATATAAATATACATTATGAAGAATTGAATGATAATACAATAACTTACAAGGATTCTTTAATCAGTTTAATAAAAAGAAAAAAGATTAAATATCTCAGTTTTTGGCTAATAGAAGACAAGTGGTTTAAGAAAGAAATTTGGGCTGTAGAAAAATACGTCGATGCGATCAAGGAACTAAAGTCACCGATGTTCCTAACAGATAGAGAAGACTTTTTAGAGATGTGCCCTACTAGAAAATCTCCTAAGTATAAAATGACTGATTTTTATATTAATCAGCGCAAAAAAATGAATATATTGATAACCGCTGGAAAGCCTACAGGAGGCAAATGGACATATGATGATCAAAATAGAAAGAAAATACCTAAAAACTTAGAGCCACCAGAGTTAGTTAAATTTAAACATACGAAACACACAAAAAATATATTAAATATTGTGAAGAATACATTTAAAAGTCATCTTGGTGAATATGAAAACTTCAACTACCCTACTACTCGCAAACAAGCTTTGGAAAATTTAGATTATTTTATAAATGAAAAATTCAAATGTTTTGGTGACTATGAAGATTCTGTTGATCAAAGATCTCATCTTTGGTTTCATTCAAACTTAAGCTCCTCATTGAATTTAGGACTTATCACTCCAATAGAAATAATCAATAAAATTAATAGTTTAAAAAACATTCCTATCAATTCTTATGAAGGTTTTCTGAGACAATTAATTGGATGGAGAGAATTTATGAGATGTATTTATCACTATGAGGGTGATGAAATGCAGAAGAAAAACTTTTTCCGGCATAAAAGAAAACTTAAAGACACGTGGTATAACGGGAGTACAGGCCTTGATCCACTAGATGTAAGTATAAAAAGTACTATTAAACATGCCTATTCCCACCATATTGAAAGATTAATGATACAGGTAAATCTCATGAATTTGTGTGAGATAGAACCAAGGAGCGTGTACAAATGGTTTATGGAGTTATATATTGATTCTTCTGACTGGGTGATGACACCAAATGTATATAGCATGGGACTGTTCGCTGACGGCGGTATAATGGCAACTAAGCCCTATATTTGTGGTTCAAACTATATACTCAAAATGATGGATTTTAAAAAAGGTGAGTGGTGCGATATATTTGATGGCTTATACTGGAGATTTATAGATAAAAATCGAGATTTTTTCAAAAAAAATCCAAGACTAAACATGATGGTAAGTTTATTCGATAAAATGAAGAAAGATAGAAAGGATGCTATCTTATTAAAAGCGCAAAAAGTTTTTAGAAGAAAATACACTATGATCAAAGTACTATTTAATGATAGTTGTTCTGTTTGTTCTAAAGAAATAAATCATTATAAATCCTTAGAAAATGATATTAATTGGATAGATATCAATGATTTAGAGGTATCTAAAAGAATATCTGGCAAGAGTCATGAGCAATTAATAAGGCGGCTGCACGTGATCAAAGATGGCGAAGTTTATGCAGGCACAAAGGCGTTCATAATTATGTGGCGCAACATTCCAAAATATAAATGGCTAGGTAATCTTGTGGCTCTTCCTCTTATATATCAAATAAGCGTGGTTGCCTACGAGATCATTGCTTTATTTCTTTTCATTAAAAATAGACATCAATTAAATGAAAAAAAGTGACCTGCCAGAAAAAGTATGTCCAGTTTGTAAATTACCATTTTCATGGAGAAAAAAATGGGCAAAAAATTGGGATAATGTGAAGTTTTGTTCCGAAAAATGTAGAAGAACTAAAGCTAAAAGTATTTAGAGACAGATAACATCAATATGTCTACACCGTCGTTTTTACCCTCTAGACCGCCGTTTGAATAATGAAATATATTTAATACGGAACGATATGTCTCTCTCTCATATCCAATTCCTAGCCTATTTTCGAACTGGTATATAGAACCAAGATCTGAGCCATTCATAGATTCATTATTATGAATTGATACTCCTAGTCCCGCGTCAAAAAAGACATTTTTAGATAAATATTTTCTAATAACTCTTGAATAAGATAATTGAAATATTTGAAGAATCTAAATCTGATGTAGCAGTTGCTTTATCTGAGGCACTAAGTCGTGAGTCATCTTTCCATATATTTAGCGCTATGTCTGACAAGTAATCGAAATCATATGTAGTGTTATTTGATAATAGGCTTTGATAGGAGATTCTAAGTGCATTAAAACTACCTCCATGTGCTCCACCGCCATCTCCAGCACCAATTCCAACAAAATATTTTGAACTTTCCAGGTTAGACTTAGTTCCACCAGCAAAAGTAATTGATGAGAATAACAAAGTACAAGCAATTACTAAGGTCTTTATGTTATTCATTTATTTCTCCTATACTCCCATGGTTCTTGAATATTTTCTTCATTCCATAAACCTTTTTTATTAATTCTAGCATAATTTTCAAGGTTAGTGAGATAGGTATTGGTTCTGTAAGATTTATAAATCCATGCGTTACCTGATTTAACCATTTTAGCATTCACAAAAACTGATTCATCGTCATTATGTATATATATCTCGCCTAGATGTCGATTATAACGGTCTTTTTTACTTGTACTAACCTCTACCTCTTTATCAAGAATTAATTCACTTAGAAAGTTCTTACTTCTTATGCCATAAACTTGTTTGATTTCTGGAGCATCAATATAGCTCAATCTAATTTTTATATGCTTATTTTCAGACTTTACCCAGATTGTATCTCCATCAACTACTTTTATTACTCTTGCGTGATATTGATCAGCAAAGGATGTAAATGGAATTAATAGAAAAATATATATTAAATATTTTCTAAATAACACGATATTTCTCTAGAAAATGTTTCTATATCTACAAGAAAAGAATCATGGCCTTGTAAACAATTTAAACTCTTATAAGTTACCTTAGTTGAATCAGCACTTAGATATTCAGCAAGCTCTTTTTGTTGATTAATCGGGAATAATACATCGGATTGCACACAAAGAACTAATGCGCTTTTTAATCCAGTATTACCCAAAACTTGTTCTGAAGATGTGCCATATTCAATAATATCAAACCAGTCAATTGATCTAGACAAGTATAGATAACAATTTGCATCAAAGACATCTTGAAACTTAATTGCTAGATGTTCTAGGTATGATTCGATTTCATATTCGAATCCTGTATTCTCTATTCCAAAGGTATTTTGCGTAATAGTATTTTTTGATGATTTTTTTCTTCCAAATCGCTGTGCCCATTCATCTGCAGATCTATATGAAATCATTCCTAATTTTCTTGCAATACGAACTCCATTAAGCGGAGGTTTCTCAGGCGAATAATAACCGTTTTTCCATAACGGATCTTTTCTGATAACCTCTCTTTGTAAAGATCTTATTGCTATTGCATAAGGCATAGATTGAGCAGCAGTAGATATGGCGATAAAATTATTAACATAACCTTTATTTTGAATAATCAAAGCTAAGGCATGCATGCCTCCCATAGAAGGTCCTATAAGAGTATTAATTTCCATAATATCTAACTTTTCAAGCAACAGTTTTGTTGCTCTTGCCATATCATCTATAGTTAATTCTGGAAAGGTTAGTCGATATGGTTCTCCTGTAATTTGATTGATTGAGGCAGGGCCAGTTGAACCAAAACAACTTCCTAAGGAATTAACACAAATGACATAAAACTTGTCTGTATCAATTGCTTTGCCAGAGCCTACCATGCCTTCCCACCATCCTGGCTTAGAATTCTTTAGATTAGAAGCTGCATGAGAATTTGCGCTTAAACCAGTTAATATAAGTATCACGTTATCCTTCTTTTTTGATAGCTTGCCCCAAGTTTCATATGCTAATTCTGGTTTTAAAAGGCTACCCCCTCGTTTCATTTTTAGAGAATCAGATATAACTATTTTTTGAAAACCTTGGTTTGACTGTTCGAACAGATTAATGACTTTATTGTCTGATTTTTTCATATTTGGATATTATTATGATTATGCTGCTATTTCAATTGCAAGATTATTCAATAAATACTTAGAATTTATATTCATCAGAAGGTCATTCGAAATTGCTGGAATTTTTTTATATAAGTTTGAATATTTTTTTAAAACTTGTGCTCTTGACTCATAATCATTATTTAATAATATTTTTTTAGATGAAAATATTAGGTATTCTTTTATGATAATAAGTAAAAGATTAATATGATGTTTACTCCAATTATTTGATGCATCTAATGGATCAAGTTTATTCAATAAAAGAGATTCAAAATCCTGAATAATGGTTTCTATAATATTTTCTAAATCATATTCCTTCTTAAGGTTAACTAGGAAAGAATGTTTTAAAAAGAAAAAGCTCTGGAAACTACAATTTATTTCATAAGATGAGTTGTCATCAATATCAAGATGTTGACAGCGACTTCTTATAGTTTCTTGTACTTCATGGCCTGAGTTACATAGCAAGATGAATGAACAGTTTGAGACCACCTCCTCTAATGTTTTTAACAATGCTGATGATGCCTCCTTGTTCATAGATGATGCATTATTAATCAAAACAATTTTTTTATCTTTGTAGCAGATATTTGTGTAAATGTAATGATTTCCCTGATTTGATTTATTGTTATCTCATTTCCAATTCTTTTCAGTTCATCTTTATCTAATATTCCATAAGATTTCAGTATTAGATCATCATTAGTAACAGACGAAATAATTTTTCCATTAGTCTCAGTCTTTGGCAGAGAGACATAATGTATGTCAGGACAGTTATAAATCTTGTCAGGTAGAATTTTCATAAATTCACATATTTTATTTAATACAAATTCATATCGCCCATGAATATTATTAGAAGATATTAAATAATTCCTTGGTATATTGTCGATTGTGAATTTATCTAATGAAATCATGAAAATATTTTATCCAAATGTGAAATTAAATTTTTCTTAGTGATATTTTTATCATTGAAGTATCAATTTTAATAACATTATCTATGTCAGAGAATACTGATTCATATCCTTGTAATATATCTTTTAAATATTCTATGCCTCTACTCTCGAATTTATCTGTCTTACTTCTTTTAGAGATTCTTTCAAAACTTATTTCTGGTGTTGTATAAAAATAAATAACATGATTGATTATATTTGAAAATATTTCATCAAAAGCAAAATGTATCTTTTCTACAATTTTGTTGTTACCAACTATACCTTGATATACTAGAGTTGAGTAATGAAATCTGTCGGAGATTACTACGCTAGCCTCTTTCTAATGCTGGGATAATTATTTTTTTTAAATTCTCGTACCTTGCTGCATAGAATAATAAAGAATCTGAAATATCATCTGTATTATTTTTTTCATCTAATATGATTGACCTTATTGATTCTCCTAATTCAGTACCTCCAGGTTCACGGGTAAGCACATACTTTATTTTTCGTTCTTCCAAGTATGTTTGTATAGTCTGTATTTGTGAGGATTTGCCGACTCCTTCACTACCTTCTATAACTATAAATTTACTCATAGATAAACTCATGAAATAACATCTTAATTTTATCAGGATATTTAAAATTATATTTATCTATCTTTTTAATAAATCGAATTCCGGTTATAGAATTACAAATAAAAGCTCCATCATAGTTTTTTATTGTATTTTCTTTAATTTTTCTTTCTATAATTTTTATTTTATTCCTTTTTAAGAATTTAATTATTATATTTTTCATTATTCCATCAACACCACAATCAGATAAATCAGGAGTGTAAAAATTCAAATTATTATTTTTATTATTATAGAAAAATATATTAGAGGAGATTGTCTCTATGATATATTTTTTCTTATTTAGTAAAATGAAATCATCAAATTGAGATTTAGAAGACATTGTAAGTCCAAGAATTTGTTCAATTCTATTTAAGTGCTTAATTTTTGATAGATAAGAATTATCACTAACGGTATATCTTGAATAACCAAGTGTTATTGGGCGATTATTAATAATATTCTTTTTATTTTTTTTGATGACATATAATCTTGGTTTTGTTTTGATATCAAAAGAGTATCCATGATGCGACAGGCCTCGGCTAAGTATTATCTTAATGATACAACCTTTAGTTCTTCCAATAGATTTTCTAACTGCATTTTCAATTGTTTTTATTGTTGGTTTGACTATTGTTAATTTAGAGCAACCTAAGTGTAATCTTTTTATATGTTGAGCAAGATATTTTGGTTGTCCGTCTTTAACTAGAATAGTTTCGAATAGGCCGTCACCATAATTAAAAGCTCTGTCGGTGATTGGAACTGTTCTTGGATTTATAATTATAGTAGGTTGCAAATTATACTAATCTTTAAATTTAGAAAATATTAAAGATCCATTTGTACCGCCAAAGCCAAATGAATTTGATAAGGCATAATTAATATCACAATCAACTGATGACATATGATTAACATTTAAATCACATTCTTCATCTAAATTTTCAATATTTATTGTTTGATGAATTTTCTTATTTTCTATTGAGAGTATGCACACAATCGCTTCAACACCACCAGCCGCACCCAATAAGTGTCCAATCATAGATTTAGTAGAGTTAATTATTAGATTTTTTGAATGATCACCAAAGGTTTTCTTTATGGCTTTGAGCTCTAATATGTCTCCAGCAGGTGTAGATGTTCCATGTGCATTAATATAATCAATTTTACAAGGGTCTAGTGCAGCATCTTGTAGAGCTAGTGACATACATCTAGAAGCGCCCTCCCCGCTTTCTGATGGTAAAGTCATATGGAACGCATCTGCACTCATGCCATAACCATTAATCTCAGCATATATATGCGCTCCTCTTTTCATAGCATGTTCTAATTCTTCAAGGACCAATACGCCCGCACCATCTCCTAATACAAAACCATCTCTATCTTTATCCCATGGCCTACTTGCTGTTTCAGGTGAATCATTTCGAGTAGAAAGAGCTCTTGCTGCAGCAAAACCACCAACGCCGAGATCAGACGTTGCCATTTCAGCGCCGCCACAAACCATTACATCTGCATGAGAATATTGTATTTGCCTAAAACCTTCTCCGATGTTGTGTGTGCCGGTAGTGCACGCTGTTACAATTGATAAATTAGGGCCTTTAAAACCATATTTAATTGATAAGTTACCAGAAATCATATTGATTATACTTGCAGGAACAAAAAATGGAGATATTCTTCTAGCTCCACTCTTTTTAAATGTATCTCTTGTATTTTCAATATTAGGTAGACCACCAATACCAGATCCAATTGATACACCGACTCTGTTAGCATCGAAATCACAATCAAGAAGCTTTGAGTCAGTCACTGCATCTATGCCAGCAGCCATCCCATACTGCATGAATATGTCCATTTTCTTTTGATCTTTTCTGTCAAAATATTTCTCAGAATCAAAGTCTTTAACAGATGCAGAGAATTTTACAGGTAGATTCTCAGCGTCAAGAAAATCAATTGTTTTTGCGCCAGATTTACCCTCAATCAAAGAGCTCCAGAAGTCATTTTTGTTACAACCAATGGCTGTAAGACAGCCTATGCCAGTTACTACGACACGTTTTTTAGACATAATTATTGATTAGCGTTTATATAATCTATTGCTTCTTGAACAGATGTTATTTTTTCAGCTTCCTCATCAGGAATTTCAGTTTCAAACTCTTCTTCTAGAGCCATTACTAGTTCTACAGTATCAAGAGAATCAGCCCCTAAATCATCAATAAATTTTGATTCATTTTTAACTTCGTCTTCTTTTACACCCAGTTGAGTAACTATAATATTTTTTACTCTTTCCTCTATACTGCTCATTATTGATTTCTCCTCATGAAATAATTTCAATTAAAATTATATGTATTCTTACATATATAAGCCGCCATTTACATTAATATTTTCACCTGTAATGTATGAAGAATCATCTGATAATAAAAAAGGATACAACACTTGCAATCTCAGATGGTTCGGCAATTCTATTAAGCGGTATATTTTTCGAAAGAGCATCAATTTGATCCTCAGATAATGCTTTGGTCATATCAGTATTTATAAAACCAGGTGAAATAGAATTTACATTTATGTTTCTTGAAGATAATTCTCTCGCAAGTGATTTAGTAAAACCTAATAGTCCAGATTTTGTAGCTGAATAATTAGATTGACCTGCGTTTCCCATCATACCAACAATTGACCCTATATTGATAATGCGACCTACTCTAGCTTTCATCATATCTTTGACAATTGATTTTGTGACTCTAAAGAGTGAATTCAAATTCGAATCAATTACAGAAGACCATTGTTCATCAGACATTCTCATAAGAAGATTGTCATTAGTTATTCCTGCATTATTAATCAGTCCGAAAATTGGGCCAAAATCTTTTTTTATACAATCAATGGCGTCATCAATTGATTTCTGATCAGTTACATCCATTTGAATGCCTTTGCCATTAGACTTCTTTATTTCACTAGTTATTTTTTCAACTCCTTCGTTGGATCTAGAGCTTCCGACAACTAAATAGCCATCTGCATCGAGTCTATGGAGAATGCTCTCACCTATTCCTCGATTCGCTCCAGTTATTAAAACAACTTTATTGTCCATAGCTTATTATAATGTTTGCTTGAGAATATTGATATCTTCAATATTATTAATTGAATGCATATTAATTGATTTATCAAATCTTTTAACAAGACCTGAAAGAACATTACCCGAGCCTACCTCAATGATATCGGTGACATTCTTTTTGTTAAATAATTCTAGTGTCTCAATCCATCTAACTGGCGAACAAACTTGCATGGATAATGCATTTACTCGACATTCAATATTTTCAGACACTGATAAGTCATAATTATGAACTACATCAAAAGATGTAGTTAAATTTATATTTATTTTACTTAATTCATCTTTCAGCTCATCTGCAACAGGTCTAAGTAACGATGTATGTGCTGCAAGTGAGACAGGAAGTTTTTTAACAATTTTTGCACCAGCGTCTTTGAGCTTTTGAGTTGCATCATCAATAGCTTTAGAATGGCCAGCAATAACTGTTTGCCCAGGACAATTAAAGTTAACAGCTTCAATAATTGAATCTTGATTAGAAAGCTGTTTACATATCTCATCAACTTCATTACCGCTTAATCCAATAATAGCTGCCATTGCTCCATCGATGCCACGCATTGCATTTGACATTAGTTCAGCACGTTTTTTTACTATCGATAAACCGTCTTTAAATGATATTGAATCATTTGCAACCAGCGCAGAATATTCTCCGAGACTGTGTCCAGCACCGATACATATTTTTAGATTTAAATATTTTTTCATTAATACCCACATGGCATATGATGTGGCAAGCATAACTGGCTGTGTATAAATTGTGTTGTTGATTTTTTCCTCATCTTCTACAATTTTTTCTATGTCATAGCCAAGGATATCAGATGCTTGAGATATAATTTCTTTAAAATCAGTATCACCAATAAAGTCTGAGAGCATATTTTTTGACTGAGAGCCTTGCCCAGGGAATGCTAATGCTAAATTCACGTAATATCCTCCATAAAATTTTTATACGTATAAAGACCGGGTTTTTGTTTAGCAATCCATTGAGAGGTTTCTAGAGCGCCTTTTGCAAATATCTTTCTATTGAATGCATTATGATAAATTATAATTTCATCATCATCGGATTTAAAAACAGTTTTATGAACACCAATTTCTCCCTCTTCTCTATAAGAGGTTATATTTATATCAGACTTTTCGAGATTTTTAGCATCTGCCACAACTTCAGCAATTTTTAAAGCAGTGCCGGATGGTGAATCAACTTTATTTTTATGATGTGTTTCTTCAATGCTCACCTCATAATCTGATAACAGGCGAGATAAATCTGAAATGCTTTGTAGGGATGCATTGACGCCCTTACTCATGTTTGGTGCAAGTAAAATAGGAATATTTTTGCTAGCGTCAGCAATTATCTTTTTTTGTTCGTCAGTGAATCCAGTCGTTCCTATAGTCATAGGTTTGCCTAGAGACTCACATTCTTTCACCGCTTTAACAGAAGGTTCGGGCAGTGAAAAATCTATCACAACATCATAGAATTCTTTAAGTTCAGTTAAAGATTCTGATAATTTTAAACCTTCGATAGTCTCAAGTTTATCTTTCTTATCTATACCTACAGATACTATAAATTTATTCTCTAGAGATAAATTAAAAATCGCTTGACCCATTCTCCCATAAAAACCATTGATTGCTATCTTGCTATTATTCATTTGTCAAAAAATTCTTTAATTCCATCGAGCCATGATTTTTCATTTGGCCTATGCTTAGATTTACTTTTAGAAAAAGATTCGTCAAGTTTATTTAATAGTTCTTTTTGTTCTTTAGTTAAATTAACAGGTGTTTCTATATTTACTTTACAATATAAATCTCCTTTATATGACGATCTTACTGATTTAACACCTTTATTTTTTATTCTGAATGCGCGACCACTTTGAGTTCCAGCGGGAACAGTTAACTCGACTTTACCTTCAAGTGTAGGAAGGACAATTTTATCTCCGAGTGTAGCAGATGTAAAACTGATAGGAACTTCGCATAATATATCATCTCCATCTCTTTGGAAAAATTTATGAGGTTTAACGCTAACAGATACAAACAGATCTCCTGAGACTCCATTATTTGGTCCGCCTTCACCTTCCCCAGATAGTCTGATTTGGTCTCCATTATCTACACCAGCTGGAATTTTGACAGCTAATTTTTTAGTTTCTTGTATAAAGCCAGATCCGCTACAATCTGGACAGTTTTCTTCTATTATCTGTCCTCTACCTTTGCATACAGGACATGTTTGTTGAACTGAAAAAAATCCTTGGCTTACTCTAACTTGCCCTTGGCCATTACAATGATTACATGTCTTCAGCGCAGTACCATTTTTTGCGCCATTACCATTACACGACTTACAGCTCACACGTCGTGGGACACTTATTTTTATTTCTTTACCTTTGATAGCATCTTCTAAAGAAATTTCTATTCTGTATTCTAAATCAGAGCCTCTTCTTGCTCTATTTTGTGATCTTGATCCTCCTCCAAAAATATCACCAAAGACATCACCGAAAATATCGTTAAAGGACCCGCCTTGAAAACCTCCGCCTTGGCCAAAGCGTTGATCTAATCCATCATGGCCAAACTGGTCATATGCTTGCCTTTTACTTTGATCAGATAAAACCTCATATGCTTCAGAGACTTCTTTGAATTTTTTTTCAGCATCTTTATCGCCCTGATTTCTGTCAGGATGATATTTCATTGCTAATTTCTTATAGGCTCTTTTGAGATCTTGATCAGATGCGTCTCGAGAAACGCCAAGCAAAGTATAGTAATCGGCTTTGGCCATTACTTAGTATTTTCTTTAGGTTCGTCTTTATTATCGTCTACTTCTGTGAACTCTGCATCAACCGCATCTTTATTTCCACCTGCTTCAGATTTACCGTCTGTTGCATCAGCTTGACCAGCTTGAGCTTGCTCTTGATAAGCTTGTTGAGCAATTTTTCCAGCTACCTCTGTAAGCTTCATTGTAAGATCTTTTATTTTATCAATTTCATCTGTTTTGATAGCTTCTTTTAGGTCTTCAATTGCTTTATTTGTTGCCTCAACATCAGCTTTGTCTGCTTTATCACCAAGATCTTTAATCGCTTTTTCAGATCCATTGATCATAGCTTCAGCTTGATTTTTAGCATCAACAAGTTCTTTAACTTTTTTATCTTCTTCTGCATGTTTTTCAGCATCTTTAACCATATTATTAATTTCTTCTTCGCTTAATCCGCTTGAAGCTTTAATTATTATCGATTGCTCTTTTCCAGTAGCTTTATCTTTTGCAGAAACATTAAGTATTCCGTTTGCATCGATATCAAAAGTTACTTCAATTTGAGGGGTACCTCTTGGCGCGGGAGGAATATCGGACAAATCAAATTTTCCCAGAGATTTGTTACCTGATGCAACTTCTCTCTCACCTTGGAGTACGTGTACTGTAACTGCAGGTTGATTATCTTCAGCAGTTGAAAAAACTTGTGATTTTTTAGTAGGAATTGTTGTGTTTTTATCTATGAGAGGTGTTCTTACTCCACCCATAGTCTCAATACCCAAAGTTAAAGGTGTCACATCAAGTAGCAGTACATCTTTTACATCACCGCCTAAAACTCCAGCTTGAATAGCAGCTCCCATGGCAACTGCCTCATCAGGGTTAACATCTTTTTTTGGCTCTCTGTTAAAAAAGTCTTTAACGGTCTCTTGTACTTTAGGCATACGAGTCTGTCCACCGACTAAAATAACTTCTCCGATTTCACTTACAGATATTCCGGCATCTTTTAGTGCTGTTTTACATGGTTCGAGTGTTTTTTGAACAAGATCGTCAACTAAAGATTCCAATTTTGCCCTACTTAGTTTTAAGTTCATATGTTTAGGACCTGATGCATCAGCTGTCACATAAGGAAGATTGATATCTGTTTGTGTACTTGATGATAATTCAATTTTTGCTTTCTCAGCTGCCTCTTTCAATCTTTGAACAGCTAATGGATCTTGTCTTAAATCTATACCTTGGTCTTTTTTAAATTCATCAACTAGGTAATCAATCAATCTAAGATCAAAATCCTCTCCACCCAGAAATGTATCGCCACTGGTTGAAAGAACTTCAAATTGTTGTTCGCCATCGATCTTTGTCATCTCAATTATAGATACATCAAACGTACCTCCGCCTAGATCATAAACCACAACTTTCTTTTCATTAGATGCTTTATCGAGTCCGTATGCAAGAGCAGCTGCTGTTGGCTCGTTGATTATTCTCTTAACATCAAGACCTGCAATCTTGCCTGCGTCTTTTGTTGCTTGTCTTTGTGAATCATTAAAATAAGCAGGAACAGTTATAACTGCTTCTTTAACTTCAGAGCCTAGATAATCTTCTGCAGTTTGTTTCATTTTCATGAGAATTTTTGCAGAAACTTCAGGTGGAGCCATTTTTTTACCGTTGACTTCTACCCAGGCATCATCATTTGTATTTTTGACGATTGAATATGGCACTAATTTGATATCTTTTTGGACAGCATCCTCATCAAACTTCCTGCCAATTAAACGCTTAATCGCATAGAGTGTATTAGTTGGATTTGTAACAGCTTGTCTTTTAGCAGACTGGCCTACCAAAGTTTCATTATCATCAGTAAAAGCAACGTATGAAGGTGTAGTTCTGTCGCCCTCGCTATTTTCTATCACTTTAGATTTATCGCCATCCATAATGGATACGCATGAATTAGTTGTACCTAAATCTATACCAATGATTGCCACTATAATCTCCTAAGTAATTTATACATGTGCAATATGGGTACGAATGTGTATATTTCAAGTAAATTAATTCTTGATTACGACCACTAAGGCAGGTTTTATGACTCTGTCTACTAACTTGTAACCTTTTTGAAGAACTTCTTGAACAGTGTTATTTTCTTTTTGCTCATCTTTGACTGTTTTGATAGCTTGATGCAGATTAGGATCAAATTTATCGTTTAATGGGTTGATTACATGAACAGAATTCTTTTCAAACAACGAATCAAACATACTTTTTAATAATTTATTACCTTCATTGAGATTTTCTTTAGTAATTTTAGAATCATCTTGTGAAATAGCTATATCAAGAGACTCAAATATTGGTATCAACTCTAAAAAGATATTCTCTGTACTGAATTTATAAGCGCTACTTATCTCTTTTTCGGATCTTTTTTTGATATTCTCCACTTCAGCTTTAGCTCTAAGTAGAGCATCATAGGTTTCGTTGTACTTCTCTTCCCATGATTTTTCTTCAATTTGTTGTTCAGAGCTATTGTCTGCGGCGGTGTTAGACGCCTTCTGATTTTGATTATCCCTTTTCTTTTCGGAAATTTCTTCTTCTGTCATATGTTCAAGTTAATTTTTGGAAAATATTTTAGCAGTAAAATCCACAATCTCCACTATTCTTTCATAATTCATTCTTTTTGGGCCTACTACTCCAAGTACACCCAGCGTTTCTTTATTTTTTCTATATGGTGCAGTAATCAAACTACAGTCAGTTAAAAGCTCTGAACCGGCTTCATCACCAATATATATTTGTATACTTTCATTCTTAATACACTTTAACATTAAATCTTTAAGTATCTGTTTTTTCTCGAATAATTCGATAAGATTTTTTACTTTTTTGATAGAGTAAAATTCTGATGAATCAACAAGTTTTTTTTGACCAGTCATTACAAAATCATCAGATTGCACGTAAATGAAATTGTTTAAAACCTTTAATGCAGTGTTTATTTCATCGCGAATGTTATCAAGGCCTTGAGTTAGAATAGATGGTATTTTATCAAGCTCAACTCCAGGAAAATTATCATTTAAATAACTTACGCATGATTTCAATTTAGTTATAGATGTATTGCTTATATCTATGATTTTATTATCAATATAATCGTTTTCCATTAAAACTACAGCAAGAGCTTTAGTTGAAGACAATTTATGAATCTCCAGTTTATTAAATATTTTCTTATGATCTTTAAATAAGCCAATTACTGCTGCAAAGTCAGATAGCTCAGAAATATACTCACTTGTTGATGAGATAATTAACTTTTCATTGAGATTAGACTTAATAAGATTTTTAATTGAATTTTGCTCCGCTATAGACAGGGGTTTTCTTTTTAAATTATGATCTATGTAGTGCCTGTAGCCTTGAACAGTTGGTATTCTTCCAGAGGATGTGTGCGCAGATTCAATAAAACCCTGTGATTCAAGATTATTAAGATCCTTTCTTATTGTAGCTGCACTACAATCAAGTTTCGAATTTTCTAATAACCTTTCAGAGCTTACCGGCTTGCCTGCGGATATAAAGTCCTTAACGAGATGTTCGATTATTAAATTTTCTCTTTCTGTTAACATAGCTAACTATTATTTATAATACCATTAATGATAAACAGAAGAGAAACATATAGCGTCAAGGTAGGTGGTGTTGAGATTGGATCTTTACACCCTATAAGAATTCAATCCATGACGAATACATTGACCGAAGACAGCAAAGCAACAGCTGATCAGATTATGGAATTGTACGACAATGGTTCTGAGCTTGTGCGTGTAACGGTAAACAATGAAAAAAGTGCAGAAAATATCATAAAAATCAGGGATTTATTGCTTAAATCTAATTATAATATTCCTCTAATAGGTGACTTTCACTATAATGGGCACACACTGCTAAGTAAATATAGTGAAACTGCTGCAGCACTAGATAAATATCGCATTAACCCAGGTAATGTTAGTAATTCCAAGAGCGATGACAATTTTAGACAAATTATCCAAATAGCAATCGATAACAAAAAACCAGTAAGGATTGGTGGTAACTGGGGAAGCTTAAGCAAAGCTTATCTCGAAAACACTGTAGTATCAGGTGAAAAAAGTGAAAATTATGAGGAAATTATAAAATCAGGCTTAATTGACTCAGTTTTAAAATCTGCACGTCTTGCTGAAGAAATAGGTTTGCCAAGTGATCAGATAATCCTATCTTGTAAAGTATCGTCTGTTAGGCAATTAGTTGATGTATACACTAGGATCGCACAAGAGTGTAAAATATCCTCTTCATTTAGGATTAACTGAAGCAGGTATGGGAGATGAAGCTATCATATCTTCAGTCTCTGCTTTATCTATTCTCATAAATCAAGGTATTGGAGACACAATAAGAGTATCTCTTACTCCAGATAAAATGGGAATTAGAACTAAAGAGGTAGAGGTATGTAAAAACATCTTATCAAGCTTAGAATTAAAACAGTTTAAACCTAAAGTAGTTTCCTGCCCTGGTTGTGGAAGAACTTCAAGTAATTATTTTATAAAACTCACAAAAGATATAAATAATCATATAGAAAACAACATGATAGATTGGAAATCTAAGTATAAAGATGTTGAAAATATAAATATTGCCGTCATGGGTTGTATTGTAAATGGACCGGGTGAATCAAAACATGCAAATATTGGGATCAGTCTACCAGGAACGAACGAATCACCTAGCGCACCTGTCTATGAGGATGGAAATAAAATTACTACCCTAAGAGGCGACAACATCAAAGAGCAGTTTATTGCAATTATCGATAGCTATATTTCTAGAAAATATAAAAAAATTAACTAGGCTTGATAGTGACTATAGGTCTATTTGGATCTGTAATCCATTCACTCCAAGAGCCTACATAAAGTTTAACGTTTTTAATACCTGATATCTCAAGTGCAAGTATATTATGACATGCAGTAATGCCCGATCCGCACATAGAAATAATCTCTTTTGTATTTAATTCTTGAGATATTTTACCAAAGTTATGTATAAGCTCTTCTTTCGAGCGAAATTTAGACGTTCTATTCAAATTATTACCTAATGGGTGAGAGATAGCCCCTGGAACGTGTCCAGCAACAGGATCAACGGGGTCATTTAGACCATCATATCTTTCCTTAGACCTTGCATCTAAAAGTATAGTGTTCATTTTAAATTGTGCTTCTTCAACATCGCTCACCTGGGCAATCATATCGTTTCGAACATTTGGCTCAAAATATGATTTTTCAAAAATAGTCGGTGATGTTACCAGTTTATTACCCTCTTTCACCCAAGAATTTACTCCGCCATCTAATACTGCAACTAAGTCATGCCCTAACCATTTCATCATCCACCACATACGGCCCGCAAAAGCACCTCCTGCATCGTCATATATAACAACCTGCTTATTGTTGCTCATACCCCAATGAGATAATTTCTCGCAAAACTTATCTACATCCGGTAGCGGATGTCTGCCAGTTCCAGGTTGTTTTTCGCTCGCTAAATCGTTGTCTATATCGACAAAAATAGAATTTGGTATATGCCCTTCTGTATAAGAGTCTATTCCGTATCCTTGATCTTTAATGTCACATCTAGAATCGAAAATTATGAAATCTTTATTATCAATATTTTTTCTTAATTCATCTGCAGATATTATTGTTTTATATATCATTTATATATGCATACCTAAAACCACTATACCTAAAATAAGAGTTACAACATTCATCATAACACTCAATAAATGATACCTTTTAAAACTATTTTCGTTTCCTGAATCTCTTGCATTATTGATAACAGGTATTAGCATTTTGCCAAAGATGGTTAAAAGTGTCATTGCAATTACCATGCTTAACAAAAGCCCAGAAATAGGTGTGATTAGTAAATAAACGATAGAAGTTATACCTATAACTCCACCAAAGATATAATACTTTGGAAAAAACGCCCTTAAAAACATACCTGCTTCTTTTTCTCCTAGTGATTTAAAAACTGTTGGTGCTACAACAGCTGAGAAAAAAATTATTACGCCGCTCCATATTGAAACTAGAATTAAGATAGGATTAATATTCATTGCTCGACCTCCGATGTCAAAATTAATATCATATTTTTAGTACAATTAATCGCATATTTTCACACATGAACCTGAAACACGCCTGGAAGGATTCGAACCTCCGACCGATGGTTTAGAAAACCATTGCTCTATCCCCTGAGCTACAGGCGCATCATTCTTTGTCTATTACTCTAAGTTTATCAGAGATATTCTTAGTAGGTTCCAAGCCACCTATTTTACGCATTTTTTCAACTTTGGAAACAAGGTTTTTAGTTCTAGTTCTCCCAGATGAGATAGATCGATTTGCTTGCTCCAAATACTTTTCAAAATCCTCAAACGCTTCGCCTACTAGCCTGGTTTTATCATAAATATCAGTTGCAGCACGAATTATTTCATTAGTTGCCTCTGATTGTCGCTTGCTAGTCCAAATACGCGATATAATTTGTAGGATAGCTATCAGCGTGGTTGGGCCAACTATCGCTATTTTTTCGTTAGCAGCCTTTCTGATCATATCATCATCACATGCAAGCATATATGCACCCTCAATTGGCATAAACATAATAATTAAATCAAGAGATTCATCACCAAAAAGTTCACGATAATTAGAAGATGTTAATGATTTTAAATGATTTTTAACAGATATTTGGTGTTTTTTGAAGGAGTTTTCCTTATTTAGATCATCAGGCGCTTTTAGATAATCATTATAATCTGACAATGAAACTTTTGAGTCTATTACTACTTTTTTCTTATCTGGCAATTTAATGACTATGTCAGGAATGGAGCCGCCTACACCCTTTTGCTCATCGTAATTCACGCCCTGCTTAAATCCTGCGCTTTCCAGTATCGTTTTTAAATTAATCTCGCCAAATTTACCCGCAACTGAACCCCCTTTGGTCAGCAAAGTGTACATTTCATTCATATTTGACGAATTCTGCTGAGTAGCACGCTCTAGATCTTTAATTGCATCTTTTAATTCTTCTAGATTAGAATCATTATTATTATCTATATGATTGTTATCACTTGTATTTTTAGTTTTAAACAAAAGATATGTTGTACATATCAATAAGAAAAAGATGATTAAATATTCTACGCTTATAGACATGATCTTATTATACACTCTTGCTCACTTAAGTAGATGATATTACCACTTACCTCTGATAATCTTTTACAAGAGCAAATGATTTGCAGCTATTAAATTAAGGATTATTAGTAATGAAAAATTGTCTTATTTGGTTTAGAAATGACCTCAGGTTAGAAGATAACTCGACCATTAATTTCTGTCTGAAAAATAACTACAAGGTTCTGCCAGTTTACATAAATGATGAATCACATGATTTGGGTTCAAGTAGCAAATGGTGGTTAAAAAACAGTTTAAAGTCTCTAGATAAATCAATGAATGGGAACCTTGTTTTAGTAAATGGGGATACGAAATCACTGATTCAAAAGTTAGTAGATAAGTATAATATTAGCGCAATTTGCTGGAATGCAAGATACTCACAAAATGAAATTCAATTAGACAATGACATTGAAAAATCATTGAATAATCATGGAGTTACCGTAAATATATTTCACTCAACATTACTTAAAAACCCGAAGATTACCCTAAAAAAGGACGGCACTCCTTTCAAAGTTTACACGCCATTTTATAAACAAAAGTATAGTGATCTTAAATATGAATCCTATGATTATGATTCCAAAGTATTGAGGTATGTTCTAACATCAAATGAAAAAGATAATAATTCATTAATAGACAAGACATTTCCAGATGAAAGTTGGCATAGAAAATTATATGAATCTTGGAAACCTGGCGAACAAGGTGCTAGAGAAAAATTAGATATATTCATAAATAGCGGATTAAATGGCTACTCTGAGGGAAGAAACAGGCCGGATTTACCAATGACATCCATGCTATCACCTCACATAAGATTTGGAGAGATTTCAATTAGACAGATAGCTCAGTCTATACAAGATAATGATAATCAAGACAGTGAAATATTCTATAAGGAGCTTGTGTGGAGAGAATTTTCATATCATCTTTTATTTCACTTTCCTCATCTAACTCATAGTAATTTACAAAAGAAGTTTGATACGTTTCAATGGGAAAATAACAAGGATAATTTAATTAAATGGCAGAAAGGTCTTACTGGATATCCCATAGTTGATGCAGGAATGAGGCAACTCTGGAATACCGGTTATATGCATAATCGTGTCAGGATGATTGTTGGTTCATTTCTTGTTAAAAACCTTTTAATTCATTGGAAATACGGCCAAGAATGGTTTTGGGACACGCTTGTTGATGCAGATATTGCAAGTAATAGTGCAAGTTGGCAATGGGTTGCTGGTACAGGAGCAGATGCAGCGCCCTACTTCAGAATTTTTAACCCTGTAACACAAAGCAAAAAATTTGATCCTGATGGCCAGTATATTAGAAAATACGTACCAGAATTAAAAAATATCCCTAATAAGTACATACACTTACCTGGTGAACTTGATGATGAGAGTTTAAATAGCTGTGGTGTGAAACTTGGCCTTGACTATCCAAAACAAATCGTAGATTTAGCAATTACCAGAGACAGGGCATTAAAAGCATTTAAAAAACTGTCATCAAATAATGAAATATAAAAAGCTGCTTTATTCCATTGGACCAGATGTAAAGCCGATCATAAACTCAATATCAGGTCTACTGTTTGCTATCACTTTTGTTCTTTTTGATACTTTCTGTCCAAACGGAATACTGTATGAAAGCATATACGTATCTGCTTTATCAACTTCACTGTCGTTACCGTCTGTTACATCTATCCTACCGAATTCAAGTGACAGTACATTTTTATTTAGCATATAATTAAAACCAATCTCAGTATGTTGATAATCCTTATTGTCCTCATCAATACTTCCTGCATCTTTGCTTTCAAATTGATAATCTGTATGAGATATATTCGCACTGAATTTATCATTAAATACCATGTGATGTGAAAGGTGGAGATAAATAATTTCATCTGAATGCATCATATTATTATTTGAACTGTTTGAAGCTATTCCGATGCTTAAAAGAGAATGATTAGAGTTATTAATGCTGTAAACACCGCCAAGAGAACCATGGAATGTTGTATGATAACCCTCATTTGAGTGGCCTTCTTGTGTTTTTCCATATAATCTATTTCTAATATAGTTTAAACCAGTAAAAGAAGTGGACTTACCATAGTCTTTCAATAAAAGTGCCTCAGCTGAAAAAGATAAATTAGGTGTGTGATCAGGGTTTGCAGACCCGCTAGAGTGATACCTTAAAGGATTATACTTTGAATATTTAATCCTAAACATAGCCTCTTTATTATTTGATAAGTGACTAGTAGTCCATGCCTCAAATTCAAATGGCAAATAGTCAGCTGATTCAGAAGTAGTAATTGAATCATTATCGGAGCGACTGAAATCTATAGACCCGTACGAAGCTTTAAATGAGCCGTTGATGTAAGAATTGGTATTATCTTGAGTTTGATTTACGTTGCCTCCAGCAAAAACTATAGATGATGTACCAAATATTAGTAGTGCTGATAACTTATGTATCATTTCGTTCTCCCCCTGATTATCCCTTTACCTACTAAGATACATTATTATTATGTGGGATAACAGCTAATTAGATAAAATAATAATATTGTTTCTTTTTCACGATATAAGTGAGTCTGGAGAAGGAGGGATTCGAACCCTCGATAGAGAATAACCCTATAACACCTTAGCAGGGTGCCGCTTTCAGCCACTCAGCCACTTCTCCATGTATTTATTATTACTTTGTAGCAGTTTCAGAAGTATCTACGTTTATTTTTTCGTAAATCTCTTCTCTGTGAACTTTGACATCTTTAGGTGCATTGATACCTAGTCTTATTTGGCTTCCTTTAACACCTAAAACTACTATTTTAGTGTCATCGCCAACCATCAAAGCTTCTCCTACACGCCTAGTTAATATAAGCATGGTTACCCCCTCCATTTCGAGCCAGATTATTTCCTTTCTAGCTTAAATTCATTATGTAACGCCTTAACAGCGTTTTCTAGGTTTTTTTGATCAATAACAACAGATATTTTTATCTCAGAAGTAGAAATCATCCTGATATTAATCTTTTTCTTAGCAAGACATGAAAACATTTGTCCAGCAATTCCCGCATGAGATCTCATTCCAACTCCAATTAATGACACTTTAACAATATTTTTAGTTGCTGAAACTTCCTCATAATTCATTTTTTTCTTATTTTTTTCAATGACTTGTATAGCTTTATTGAAATCTTTTCTGCTTACCGTAAAAGTAAAATCTGCTAATCCATCAGAACCAACGTTTTGAACAATCATATCAACCTCAATATCAGCCTCACCTATTGGTCCTAATATAGATGCGGCTATACCAGGAGAGTCTTTAACGCCTCTAATCATGATCTCTGATTCATCTTTAGTAAAAGCTATGCCTGTAATTAACGCGTCTTCCACACTTTTCTCCTCTTTTTTTATTAATGTCCCAGTTCCAGCATGATGTGCATGCATTACACGAACGGGTACATTGTATTTACTAGCAAATTCAACTGAACGTAATTGTAACACTTTAGAGCCTAAACCAGACATTTCGAGCATTTCTTCGTATGCCATAGTGTCAACTTTTCTAGCTTTGTTACATACTCTTGGATCAGTTGTATAAACACCATCAACATCAGTATAAATTTGACACTCTGAGGCTTTTAATGCTGCAGCTATTGCAACTGCAGAGGTGTCTGAACCTCCTCTTCCAAGCGTAGTTATAGAGCCACTATTAATACCTTGAAACCCAGCAATGATTACGATCTTACCTTCTTTGAGAGATTTTTTAATTCTGGATGTATCAATTTGAGTTATCCTTGCTGAGGCATGAGTGTTATTTGTTTTGATTCCTGCCTGCCACCCAGTGTAGGCAATGGAGTCTTTGCCTAGCTGTTTGATAGCCATTGATAATAAGGAAATACTAACCTGCTCTCCCGATGATACAAGTAGGTCATAATCTCTTCCATCTGGATTCTTAGAACATTTATTTGCAAGAGATACAAGTTGATCAGTTGTTTTGCCCATTGCAGAAAGTACAACTACAATTTTAGATGAACGAGATTCATCAACAATTTTTTTTGCGATATTTTTTATTTTTGTAGCAGTAGCAACTGATGTACCGCCATATTTTTTAACTATTAAATTCATTTATTTTTTCTGTTATGAATGCTTTTAATGCCTGCATATCAACTTTGTCAAAAATTACTGTTGCAAAAGTATCATTGCCTCCACCTTTGCAATTAAACTTGTTTACAAGCTCCTTAGATAAATTTTTCGCATTATAACTAGAAATAATATTTTTAGAAATAGAAATATAACAAGTAGTTTGATCTAAATTTTTATTAATCAAAAAACAGATTGATTTATCGTTATTAGATTTAATGATATCTGTTAAAAGTCTAGATTCATTATTATCTAAATGACTTACTGATTCTAAATAACATGATATATCGTTATTTATTGAAGTATGCGTAAAAGATTTAAATAGATTAGTTAAAAAATCTTTTGAGTAAAGCTTATTTTTATTTTTGAGACTTTTAATTTCATCCTTGAATGATTCAATTTTATCAAGAATTTTATCATCTGTTGTTTGTAATTCATGACATACAGAATCTAGTGTTGATATCTTATTAGACATATAATCATAAGCTGTCTTACCTGTAATACACTCTAATCTTCTCACACCGTTTGCAACACTTGCTTGGGATATAATTTTTATAGTTCCTATATCAGCAGTATTATTAACATGCGTCCCTCCACAAAGCTCAACAGATTCTTTACCAATATTAACAACACGGACATTATCATCATATTTTTCATCAAAAAATGCTAGTGCTCCAGATTCGATTGCATCTTTATATGGCAATATATTTTTTTTAGTCTCAATCGATTTGTAAATCTCATCTTGAATACTATTTTCAATAGTAGAGAGTTCATTATCTGAAATTGGTTTTGTGTGAGTGAAGTCAAAACGAAATCCTTGTTGTGTAACAGATGAGCCTCTTTGTTGAACATGTTCACCTAAGACTTTTCTTAGATAATGATGAAGTAGATGAGTTGAAGAATGATTAGATGCAACATTTTTACGATAATCAGTATGATATTTTGATTCTACGTTATCGCCAACTGTTAATGTCCCAGAAACTAACTTACAGTTATGTATTATTGTATTATTAATTTTTTGAACATCTTCGACATTTAATTCACAGTTACTTGATGAAATTTTTCCAAGATCAGAAATTTGACCTCCACCTTCAGGATATAAGCATGTTTTATCAAGAATTATGAAGTAATTCTCGTCTGGTTTATCTGCGACGCCAATCTTTACATTGTCATGATAAATTTCAAGAACAGAAGAATTTGAAATATTTTTATCATAACCTTCAAAGGTTGTTTGGTGATTAGTATCTAGCTTTATTGATAATTTATCAGTAAACCCCTGGTTACTCTTAGCCTTAATTTTCTGAGCAGACATTAATTTTTCGTATCCTGATTTATCAATCTCAATATTTTTTTCTTTTGCAATTTCCTCTGTTATTTCAATCGGAAATCCATATGTGTCATAGAGCTGAAATATTGTATCCGCATCTAATTTGCTTTCTTTTTTTAAATGAGTCTCAATAAGATCAATACCTATTCCTAATGTTTTAAGATACTTATCTTCCTCAGTTCTTATTGTATCTACTATCTTAGATTTATTTTTTTTAAGTTCAGGAAAATCAGGACTGTTGTCACATACAATCTTTGAACATTCGAATAAAAAAGGGGTTTTGATATTATATTTATATATAAAGCGTGAAGATCTTCTTAATATTCTTCGTAGGACATAACCTCTTCCGTCACGATCAGGAATCACATTATCACTGATTAAGTGACAACATGCTCTTATATGATCTAGTAAGATTTTTTTTATATGTATATTCTTAGCATTAATTTTAATTTTACTTTTTATGAATTCACTCAAACTTCTAAATATTGATGAATCATAATTATCAGCATAACCTTCAACAATAGATTGAACTCTCTCTAGTCCCATACCAGTATCCACACATTTTTGTGGCAGTTCTTCTAAAGAACCATCTTCAGTTTTATTGTACTGTGTAAAAACTAAGTTCCATATTTCAATATATCTATCTTTTGGATCTCCTAAAGTTGGAAGGACACCTTCATATTCATCACCTAGATCATAATAAATTTCAGTACAAGGCCCACATGGTCCAGTATCTCCCATTTGCCAAAAATTATCTTCATCTCCTAGAACTAGAACTTTATTTGAATCTATTTTAATTTTATTTATCCATATATCTTTAGATGCTTGATCAGAGTCATGAACTGAGACATATAGCCTATCCTTATCTAGTTTTAAATGATTTATAAGAAAGTCCCATGCAAAAAATATTGCTTCATCTTTGAAGTAATCGCCAAAACTAAAATTTCCTAACATTTCGAAAAACGAATGATGTCTAGATGTAAAACCAATATTATCTAAATCATTATGCTTACCGCCTGCCCGCATACATTTTTGACATGTAACTATTGCCTTATGATTTGGTTTTAGGTTACCAAGAAATATATCTTTAAATTGAACCATGCCCGAATTCACAAATAACAATGATTTATCATTGTTTGGTATCAATGAACTTGAAGGATATTCTTTATGTCCATTATTTTTGAAATAATCTATAAAAAGTTTCTTAACATTCATTTTGACACTCATCTATAGCGTATTTTATCATCTTATTTTCAAAGCCACGACTAGTTAGAAACGAATATATTTTAACTTTATCATTTATTGTAATTGCTGAGCTTTTAAGTTTTTTAGATAAAGCGTCTACGGTGTGATTGAGCCATTGATCATCTGGCACTTCTGATAATTTTTTAGTGACAGTATTATCTGGAATACCTCTTGCTGTAAGTTCTGCGGCTATTAATCTTGGACCTTTATTTTTTTTCAATCTAGATCTTATAAATTCTTCTGTAAATCGAATATCAGACTGAATATTCTTTAAGGAAAATTCCTCAATTGCTTCAGATATATCTTTAGGATGGTAACCTTTGTCCGTTAACTTATTCTTAAGCTCTAGCCTGGAATGTTCACGGATACTTAAATATCTTGTAATGAGTTTGGTAATGTCGCTATTCAGATTCTTCGACATCATCCTCATTATTTTCTATCGAGGTATTTGAGCCTTGCGTTATTGAAATAATTTTATCTTCAATTTGTTTTGCAATATCCTCATTCTCTCTCAGGAAAATTCGTGAATTTTCCTTGCCTTGCCCTATCCTTTCGCTTCCAAAGCTATACCATGCTCCAGCCTTATCAATAATATTATACTTCACACCAAGATCAATTAACTCAGACTCCTTGGATACACCCTCGCCATAATAAATATCAAATTCAGCAATTTTAAATGGTGGTGCAACTTTATTTTTAACAACTTTAACACGTGTTTCATTACCTATGATTTCATCACCTTGTTTGATTGCTCCTATTCGTCTTATATCCATTCTTACAGAAGAGTAAAATTTGAGAGCGTTGCCCCCTGTTGTGGTTTCAGGGCTACCAAACATTACACCAATTTTCATTCTTATTTGGTTGATGAATATTAATAATGTATTTGATTTTTTTATATTTGCAGTTAGTTTTCTTAAAGCCTGTGACATAAGTCTAGCTTGTAAACCCATATGAGAATCACCCATATCACCATCAATTTCTGCTTTTGGTGTTAGGGCTGCCACAGAATCAACAACTAAAGTTGATATTGCACCTGATCTTACTAATGTATCAGCTATCTCGAGCGCTTGTTCACCTGAGTCAGGTTGTGATAGAAGAAGTTCATCAATATTCACACCAAGGTTTTCTGCATATTTAGGGTCAAGGGCATGCTCTGCATCTATAAATGCAGCTGTCCCACCTTGTTTTTGTGCCTGAGCAATTACCTGCAGTGCCATAGTGGTTTTACCTGATGACTCAGGGCCATATATTTCAACCACTCTTCCTTTTGGAAGACCGCCTATCCCCAAGGCTGTATCTAGTGTTAGTGAACCTGTAGAAATAGACTCAATATCTGGGTATGCTGACCCTGAGCCGAGTTTCATTAGGGCTCCCTTTCCATGATCTTTTTCTATTTGGCTGATTGCAGAGTTTAATGCTTTTTGTGTATTTTCTTCCATATTTTCCCCAGGTTAGGATTGCAAGCTTTATGATACCAAGTAATGTTTATTAATGAAATCATATAAACATTCAAATGCATAATTAATTGTCTTTAAACGATTTTCGTCCCGATTTCCCTCGAGATAATGATGCGTAACTGAATGGTGTTTATGAGATTTTACAGTAATGTATACCTGAGGAGCTTTGTTATCATCCTGTTTACTTTGCTCCATGATTCCAGTTGTAGATACAGCAATATCACAATCTATCAAATTTAAGACGCCTTCAGCCATTAGAATAGAGACCTCTCTTGATACTGCCCCGTTCTTAACAAGCACATCATTAGGCACTTTAAGGATATCGGTTTTGACTTTATTCGAGTAAGCGATGATTGAGCCATTATAAAATTTAGATGATCCAGAAGTATCTGTCATAAGCTTAGAAAGATATCCGCCACTACATGATTCTGCTGTTGATAACGACAAATTATGTTTATTACACAGCTTCTGTATTATTTTTATACTTACAGTAGATTTATTCATATATAATTATATTTTATCATATTTTATAATGAGGATTTATTTTGAAAGCTCTCAAGAAAGTTTTAGTTTATACTTCATCTCTTTTTCTTAATAAGAGTGAAACCAATAGTATATTAAAATACATTTCAAGAAAATGTTCGTACGTTGATGTTTATTGTCTTGAAGATGGAATCAGTAAAATTCGAGATAAAAAATATGATTTAGTATTATCAATAGGTGGCGATGGAATATTTTTGTCTGCGTCTAAATATGCCTATAAAAAAACAATACCAATTCTTGGTTTAAATTATGGCCGCATTGGTTTTCTTGCAGACCTTGATAAAAACCATCTTCAAGAAAAGTTAAAAGATATACTTGATGGTAATTATACCATAGACAAACGCACTCTTTTGTCAGGCGCTGTTCAATCAAATAATAAAATACATAAATCAATATCCTTAAATGATATTGTTATCAATAATTTTGGTGTTTTAAAAATGATAGAAATGAATATTTATGTAAATGAAAATTTGATTACTAAACAGAGGTCTGATGGCATAATAATATCAACACCAACAGGTTCAACAGCATATGCCATGTCTAATGGATGCCCCATCGTTAGCCCTAATTCAAATGTAATATGTATTGTGCCAATTGCGCCACATTCTTATGCGCAAAGATCTGTGATAATAAATAATACAGATAAAATCACTGTAGAAATTAATAAAAAATCAAAAAGTAATTCTCAAATAACTTTTGATGGTTCAAATAATCTGACGATAAAAGAACCTGAAATGGTCACCATAAAAAAAGCAACAAAACAATTACAGATACTGCATCCTTGTGATTATGATTATTTCAATACATTATCTAAAAAATTGAAATATGAAATTAAATCATAAATTATTTTTCTGATTTTCCTTTGCAGTTAGGCTTATTGCATTTACCGAATAATGTCATTACATGGGACTCTAATGTAAAGTTATAATTATTTGAAATAGTCTCTTGAAGTTTTTCAAGATCATTATTTGTAAACTCAATTATGTCACCACATTTAGTACAGATAAGATGGTCATGATGAGATTTTTTAATTTCATATGCAGATTGGTTTTCATTAAAGTTATTTTTTTGAATTAAATCCGCCATCTCAAGCTGTGTTAAAACGCGGTAAATAGTTGCTAAACCAATTTTTTCACCTTCATCATCCAAACAGTCTTTTAATTTGTCTGCAGTATAGTGCTCGTCTGGTGATGATTGAAAAATTTCAAGAATCTTACAACGAGAATGAGTAACTTTTAACCCAGCATCTTTGAGTATATCTATATTTTTTTGTTTGATGTTCTTAGTTGCCATTAGCTCTACTTTTTCTTTTAATTTTTGGATCAGCAATTATTGCTTCATATATCTCTATTCGATCCATATTTTGTATTATATAACTTTCATCTTTAAGTTTACCATACACTCCTGCATGTATTTTACCTTCAAGTTTAAGTATATCCTTTATAAATTCCTTTATAGTAGTACCCTCCCTTAAGCTTATTTGTTTTAATTTAAATAAGTCATTATGTTGACAATAGTGGATCTTAATCATTATATTTAATTTTAAATGCCTCCTGTACAAATGATTGAAGTATAGAGTTCATTATTGTTGTAAATATAGGTTCTATTGAAACCTCAATTAGCTTGCTCTTAAACTTATAATTTATTTCTAACGATACTTTGGTATTGTGATCATCTGTAGGAGTAAAAAGCCATTTACCATCTAAGGCATCGAAAGGACCGTCAACAAATTCAAGTTTAATAGATTTATTTTCATCTATATAATTTTTTGTAGAAAAATTCCATTTTATAAAGCTTTTTGAAATATATATTTTGCCGATAACTATGTTATTTGATGGTGTTTCAACTTCAGTTTTTGTACACCATGGTAAGTAGTTAGGATATTTTTCGATATCATTAATAAGATTAAATATTGTAGAGACATCGATATTAATATGTTCTTCCTTAAAAATTCTTTTCATTTAAATTACAAAATTCCATTTATAAAAATTAACACTAGTAATATAGGAGAAAAAACTTTCAATACAATAAACCATAAAGAAATTAATAATTTATTTGAATTTAACTCAGATGATACAATTGCCCTTTTCATGATATAGCCAACAAACAAAGCCATTAGAAGACCTCCTAATGGGAGCATAATTTTTGATGTCAAATAATCAATATTATCAAATATGGTCATACCAAATAATTTGAAGTCTGATAAATTATTAAAAGATAGAACTGTAAAGATGCCTAATAGCCATGTAACAATACCTAAAATATTAGTTGCGTATATGCGTGATACGGAAAACTTTTCTACTACAAAAGTAATAGCAGGTTCAATAAGAGAAATTGAAGATGTAATGGCTGCAAAAAATAATAAAATAAAAAAAGAAGTTGCGATGATTCCTCCAAAATCCATAGATCCAAAAGCAATTGGTAAAGTTTGAAATATTAATCCTGGACCAGCTGTATTTGGATCAAGATTATATGTAAAAACAATAGGAAAGATTATTATACCAGCTAATATTGCAACAAACGTATCAAAGAAAGCTACAGCAGAGCCCACCTGAAATATAGATGTATTATCTGGAAGATATGAGCCATAAACCATTAAAGAACCCATCCCAATGCTGAGAGAAAAAAACGCCATGCTCATAGCAGATAATATGACACTGTTGTTAATTTTTTGAAAATCAGCAATAAATAAATATTTCATTGCATCATTGAATCCTGATAAAGAAGATGCATAAATCGCAAGACCAATTAACAATATAAATAATCCTGGGATAAGGAATTTAATTGCTCTTTCTATACCGCTTTTAATACCTTTAGATACAATAAAGCAAGTAAGTATCATGAATATTGTGTGCCATAAAATTAATTTTTCTGGATCTGAAATAAACTCTTCAAATTTTGCTGTTGAACCTGCGGCAGTAATGAGAGCAAAAGAACCTGTAATAGATTTGATAATATATGATATTGTCCACCCTGCAATAACACTATAAAAGGACAAAATTAAAATACCGGCAACTATACCCATCCATCCAACAAATTCCCAATTAGAAAATAATTCAGTATCGCTGAATTGTTTTTTTACTTTAATTGATCTATTTAAGGATAAATCTGTCTCTTTTTTTGTATAGTAACTTGATTCATTAGATAAAGTACGTAATGTATTAATAGGATTTTGCTTACCTCGTTTACCTATCAATATTTCAGCACACATTATTGGAAGAGCTAAGAAAATAACACTTAAAATATAAACTAATACGAAAGCGCCACCTCCACTTTCAGCTGTCATCCAAGGAAATTTCCATATGTTACCTAGACCGACAGCAGAACCAGTTGCTGCAAATATAAATAGAAGTTTTGAGGACCATTGTCCATGAATTGATTTTCTAATATTTGAAATAACGAGGCTCCTTTTTGTTATAATATCATTATACCCAATGTAATCTATTTATGAATGTCTTATGCAATAATAAAAAATCTAGTTTTAAGTATAGCTTTGTCAAAAAATTAGAAGCAGGCCTAGTTTTATCTGGATGGGAAGTCAAAAGTCTTAAAGACGGAAATGGTCAGATTTCAGAGAGTTACATCTCTATAAAAAAAGATGAATTATTTCTATGTAATGCCCATATAAAAACGATAAACATAAAAAATAATCATGAACACCAAAATCCTACACAAAACAGGAAACTACTTCTTAACAGAAAAGAAATAAATATGTTACAAGGGCAATCATCACTAAAGGGATTGACTATAGTTCCTATCAAACTCTATACAAAGAAAGGCATCATCAAGTTAGAAATTGCATTGGCTAAAGGTAAGAAATTATTTGATAAGCGTCAGGATGAAAAGAAGAAAAGATTGGAACAGACAGAAAGATAGATTGAGTAAATTAAAATAAGTTATTTGAAATAACTTTTATGAAGACTTTTCTCTTCATCTGATGCTTCTATTATTTTAAATGTATCCTTAAAAGTATTATCATTTATTTTTTCAAATTTTTTATCTACTGTTAAATCACTAAAATTATTCTGTCCTACTGTCATTTTTAAATAGACATGTGCCAACAACCTGGCATCTAATAAAGCGCCATGTAAAGTCCTATCTGAACTATCTACCGAGTATCTTTCGCATAGCGCATCTAATGTGTTCTTTTTACCTGGACTTTTTTTTCGAGCAAGCTTTAGGCTATCTATAATTTCGTTGTCTAAGAATCTTTTTTCGTCTTTCAAAAAAGAATGCTCTTTTTTTAAAAAGCCTACATCAAAAGGTGCATTATGGATGACAATAGGTGACTGATCTACATATTCTAAAAAATCATCATAGATCTCGGAAAAAATAGGCTTATCTTTTAAATTATTTAAAGTAAGCCCATGCACCTTGGATGCTTCAATATCTATTTCTCTTTCGGGGTTTATATACTTGTGAAATGTATTTTCTGTGATATTTCTGTCTAAAATTTCTACACAGCCTATTTCAATAATTTTATGTCCATCATCAGGATCTAAACCAGTGGTCTCAGTATCTAAAACAATATATCTCATGATTTAATAGCAGTAGTTGCAAGTTTATCAGCCATATTGTTATAAATTGAATCTTCAGAATTATCTGATTGATGAGCTTTCACCCAAATCCATTCAATGTTTAATTTACAGTTTAATTGATCAATTTTAATCCATAAATCTTTGTTTGAAACTGCTTTTCTTGAACTGGTAACCCAATTATTTTTCTTCCAATTAAATATCCAGTCTGATATTCCTTTTTGTAGATATGTTGAGTCAGTGTGAAGGGCAATCGGTTCATCAGAATTTATTGATTTAAGAGCTTCGATTGCTGCTGTAAGCTCCATTCGATTATTGGTGGTTAAACTTTCATTACCTGAAGATGACTTTATGATGCCATTATTCAATATAACATAACCCCAACCTCCAGGACCAGGATTACCACTACATGCACCATCAGTATAAATTTTAATCATAGATTGTGTTTAGCAAGATGTGTCACTTTATAGTCTTTATTAAATATGATTTTTTGAGGAGTTAATGGGATGACATTCTTTTTATATGTGAATATATATATACCCCCAAAATTATTTCTTATTATCTTATGAAAAAAAGATATGCTGTTTAAGATACTAGCGATATTTTTTCCAAGATATGGAAACAAACCAAATGTCTTATGAAAGTTCATTCTGTATTCTAAAATTTGAAACCACTCTTTTATTATATAGGGAGATAGAAAATTAATATTCCATGGCGCTTTCGATGAAAATATTTTAACTAGTGACCATAGACTAAATTTATTAAAACCAATCAGAACTATAGCAGCATCATCAGTAGCAATTCTATCAATTTCACGCATAAGTAAATATGGGTTTTGTGTATATTCCAAGCCGTGAGATAAAATAATTACATCATGAGAATTGTCTTCAAAGGGCAGCTTTTTTGCTAGATTGGAGCTAGCGATTAACACGTCCTCGTCTATACTGAAAAAAGTACCACTATTGTTATTTCTAAAAATTTTCTTATATTCAGATGAACCGCAAAATAAAGTGTGTGTCCCTTGATAAAGAGCTTTGATGGACTCAAGCTCTTTCAAAATAATTTTTTTGAAAAACTGTCCAGAGGATTGTTTATACCACTCTTTAAGCTGTATTTTAGTATTATTGTTTTCTTGAAGTATCATAAATATAGAATTAGATATTACCATATGATAAATTTATATATGTGTATAAAAGATACATATTCATAACTACTTTATTTCTCCTTGTTGGATGTACTCAGACTACCAAAGAATCCCTCTCGAGACTATCAATAAATAATACCACTCTTAATTTCACCAGCACGTGTGAAACATCAAAATTACAAGGTAAGAATTTCAACTCAGTTTGGAACCGCATGAGATCAGGATTTTGTTTTAGAAATATTAATTCAACTCGAATTTCACAAGAACTTAAATGGATGAAAAGAAACAAGGAGTTTGTCTATAGATCGATAGATCGTTCCAAACCATATCTCTATCATATTCTATCTTATTTGGAAAAAAGAAATTTACCCCACGAACTAGCATTATTACCTATGGTAGAGAGTGGATTTCAGCCATACGCATACTCTTCATCAAGAGCTGCCGGTATTTGGCAATTCATACCTCCAACTGCACGTGAATATGGTTTAAAAATGAATTGGCAGTATGATGGACGAAGAGATGTTTTAGAATCAACAAAAGCTGCAACATATTTTCTCAGTGACATGCATAGACATTTTAAAGGTAACTGGTTGCTTGCAATTGCATCTTACAATACAGGAGCTGGAAATGTCAGAAAGGCAATTAATCGAGCCAACAACCTCTTCACTGAACCATCATATTGGGACTTAGATCTTCCTAGAGAAACTGAATTATATGTTCCGCGTCTTTTAGCTTTATCTAAGATTGTCGCTAATCCTAAAAATATGGATTTAATTTACCTAATATTGAAAATACAAAATTTACTACGACTGTTAGATTTCGAGATAAAATTGATTTTAAAACATTGTCAATTATTACAGGAATAAGTGAAGATGAACTAGTTCATTTGAATCCTGGATTTAGTACATGGCTCATGAACCCATCACAACAAAATAGTCTCCTGTTGCCTACTAAAGCAGCTAAAACATTTAATTCTAGATACAACAAGATTGCGAAATTGATTTTTGAAAATAAAGCCCATAAGGTAATTAGAGGTGATAGTTTATATAAAATCTCAAGAATTTATAATGTTAAAATCAATGCGCTCAAAAAAGCAAATAATTTAACTAAAGATATCATATATATTGGACAAGAATTGAATATTCCATCTGAGATGAGTACAACTACTAAAGAATTTATTACAGTCAATGGGAAAAAGTATTTTGTTAGCAAAAAAGAAATTGTCTTCAATCATATTATTAAAAGATATGATAATTGGTATAAAATAGCTAAAAAATATGACGTTCCGCTAAAAAAATTACTTACCTGGAATAATGCAACAAAGAATACTAAATTAAAAATAAATAATTTAGTTAAAATCAAATTACAAGGACCAATTTTATTAGAGAATAAAAACAAGAATTCTCTTAGATATGTTGTTAGCTCTGGAGAAAGATATGATCAAATTATAAGAGGATTCAATATTAGTAAAGAAAAGTTAATTACGGATAATAATCTAAAAAATAGAAAATACTTAACTGCTGGTGATAATTTAACTATCAATACTAATTAAATATTTGACAGATATCTATCTCCTCGATCACATAGAATCGTAACTATAACTGCATTATTAAGATCTGTGGCTATAGTTTTTGAAATATGAATATTTGCTCCAGCAGAGATACCAACAAAAAGCCCATTATTTTTTGAAACATCGCTCATAGATTTTTCTGCATCAGATTGGCTGATATCAATTATCTGGTCCACAATGGCATCGTTAAATATTTCAGGGACGTATTCTGGTTGCCATCTTCTGATACCCGGAATTCGAGAACCCTCAGTAGGTTGTACACCAATTATTTGAATATTATTATCCTTTTCTTTTAAATATCTAGAAACTCCAGTAATTGTCCCGGTTGTGCCCATTGCTGATACAAAATGAGTAACTTTTCCATTTGTTTGATTCCATATTTCAGGACCTGTTGTATCATAATGCGCCAGGTAGTTTGATTTATTAGAGAACTGATTAAGTATATGTCCCTGACCTTCTGTTGACATTTGAAGCGCTAAATCTCTCGCACCCTCCATATCTTGTTCTTTTGTGACTAAAATTACGTCAGCTCCATAGGCTTTCATTGTTTTTATTCTTTCGACTGACGCGGTCTCGGGCATAATAAGTTTGATCTTAAAACCTCTAATAGAAGCAGCCATTGCTAACGCAATCCCTGTATTACCGCTGGTAGCCTCAATCAATGTGTCACCTCTTTTAATAAGACCTTTATTTTCTGCATCCTTAATCATTCTTATTGCGGGACGATCTTTAATAGAGCCAGCAGGGTTATTTCCCTCTAATTTTCCATAGATTTTATTAGAACCTACTTCACAAATAAGTACTAAAGGTGTATTGCCTATGTATTTTTCAATATCACTCATTCTTCAATTGTAACAAATGCAATTGACTGATCATCAGAATCAGAAATAGATAATTGAATATTTTTATATTTAGAGACAGTATTATCTAACATCGTTTTTGAAAATGAAAAAAATGGTTTTCCATAAGAGTCATGTCCAATCGTGATTCGCTTTGGATAAATACCATATCTATATAGACCATATCCAAGTGCTTTTGATAATGCTTCTTTAGCAGCAAATCTTTTTGATAAAAATGATGCTTTGTTATTAGAGTTACCATATTCGTTAAACTCTTTACTTGATAAAAGTTTACTTGCAATCTTATTGCCATATTTTTCAATAAGGATTTCAAATCTATGTTTATCAGTTAAATCTACACCAATTCCTTTAATCATTATCTATTAATCTCCTGAAGTCTTTAATTGAAGTTTCAAGTCCTTTAAAAACAGAGTCTGCAATCACAGCATGTCCAATATTAAGCTCTTCTATGCAAGCTATTTTACATATATCTGATAGATTTGATAGGTTTAAGCCATGTCCTGCATGTATTTTTAAATCATTTTTTTTTGCATATTCAGCAGCAGAAATTATCCTATCTAGCTCATATTTCTTCTCTTGCTCGTTGGCTGCATTAGCATATGAACCGGTATGAAGCTCAATACACCTAGCCCCAGATTTAATTGTTAGATCAATTTGATCTAATTCAGGATCGATAAATAAAGATGTTTCAATATTATTTACTCGCATCTCTTTTATCGCATTTTGTAGAAATAGAAATTTAGATGGTGACATGCTTTTTATGTCTAAACCGCCTTCTGTGGTAAGCTCATTTCTCTTTTCAGGTACCACGCAACAAAAGTTAGGTTTAGTAGAGATGCATATACCAAGCATTTCTTCAGTTAAGGCCATTTCTAGGTTTAGCTTCTTTGCAACAGATCTAATATCTGATAAGTCCTGATCTTGTATATGTCTTCTGTCTTCTCTAAGATGAACTGTAATTAGATCAGCGCCGGAAGATTCAGCTATTTTAACGGCCTCTACTAATGATGGATATGTTGTTTTTCTGTTAGTCTTTAAAGTAGCAATGTGATCTATATTGATACCTAGTCTAATTCTATTTGTCGTCATTATTTATAACAGATAGGTTAGATAGCTGCTTAATGATATTTTCATATTTTTGATTGTAACTAGTTTTTCCACTTATAGCATTCAATAAATCGTAAGTTTCAATATCCAAAATCTCTTCAAATAATTTTTTTTCACTTTCATTGAGATTGCTATAGTGAGTATCAAGATAACGTTGTAAAAGTATATCTAACTCTCTAATACCTTTCCTGGCTTTCCAGCGTAGTTTTTTAAGAGACATTTCTAGGCTTTTACAAGCATTTTTTTAATTTCTGAAATAGCTCGGGCTGGATTTAGATTTTTTGGGCAAGTTTTAGTACAGTTCATAATTGTATGACATCTGTAAAGTTTAAATTTATCCGCCAAATTAGAGAGTCTTTCTTTTTTTGCAGTGTCTCTACTGTCAATAATCCACTTATAAGCATGCATTAGAGTTGCTGGTCCAAGATACTTATCGGAATTCCACCAGTAACTCGGACAACTAGTAGAACAACATGCACAAAGAACGCACTCAACTAAACCGTCAAGCTTAGATCTATCCTCTTGTGATTGTATATGTTCTCTGTCTGGTTTATCGTCAGTGATTAACCATGGTTTGATTGACTTATACTGAGCATAAAAATTATTAAGGTCTGGCACAAGATCTTTTATTACTGGCATATGAGGAAGTGGATTTATTTTGAGTTTAGTTTCACTAGATATATCTGTTATGCAAGCAAGATTGTTAGTTCCGTTTATATTCATTGAACATGAACCGCAGATGCCTTCCCTACAAGAACGCCTAAATGTTAATGTTGGATCAATTTTACTCTTAATATAAATTAAAACATCTAGTGCCATAGGGCCAAAGTTTTCTTTATTTAATAGATAAGTGTCTGTGTAAGGATTAGATTTATTATCTGGATTATACCTATAGACTTCAACAGTCAGCATATTCTCTGATTTATTAACATCAGAATATGTTTTTCCTTTTTTTACAATTGAATTAAGCGGTAATGTAAATTTTGCCATTAGTATGTCCTTGCCTTTAGGGCTACAGTTTCCATATCATCAGTTAATGTTTTGAGCTGTACATCTTTATAATCGTATTTAGCATCGCCTTTTTCATTAACAGACACCAAGGAATGTTTTAGCCATTTATCATCATCTCTGTCAGGATAATCATCTCTTGCATGACTTCCTCTACTTTCTGTTCTTGCAGATGCTGAATATAAAGTTGCTAATGATTGATAAAGAAGGTTATTAAGTTCTAGTGTTTCAGCTAGATCAGTATTCCAAATTAATGAGGAATCAGATAACTTTATGTTTTTAAAATCATCAAATAACCCTTTCATAATTTCTATACCTTTATCCATTGTACTTTGATCTCTATAAACAGGAGCATATCTTTGCATGGTTTTTTGCATTTTATCTCTAATTTCAGATGGATTGATATCACCGTTAGAATCTTTAATAGAATGAAATCTATTAAGAATATTATCAATATTAGATTGATTGATGGTGGGATGATTTTCAGGCTTGTCTTTCAGTACTTCAATCGCTCTATTTGCAGCGGATCTTCCGAAAACAACTAAATCAAGAAGTGAATTAGAACCTAATCGATTTGCTCCATGCACTGATACACATGCACCCTCTCCAACGGCCATTAAACCATTTACAACGTTATTTTTAGAGTCCAAAACTTCAGTATGATAATTTGTAGGAGTCCCTCCCATATTATAATGAACAGTAGGTATTACAGGGATAGGATTTTTTGTAACATCTACACCAGCAAATATTTGTGCAGTTTCTGCTATGCCAGGTAATTTTTCATTAATTGTTGCAGCATCTAGATGTTCAAGATGTAGATGAGCATGATCTTTTTCTGAACCAACTCCTCTGCCAGCATTAACTTCCATTTGGATAGCCCTGCTCACAACATCTCTTGATGCTAAGTCTTTGGCATTAGGTGCATATTTTGGCATGAATCTCTCGCCCTCTGAATTTGTGAGATAACCTCCTTCTCCTCTTGCCCCCTCAGTGATTAAACACCCTGCTCCATAAATCCCAGTTGGATGAAATTGTATGAACTCCATATCTTGCAGTGGGAGGTTTGCTCTAAGGACCATTCCATTGCCATCTCCTGTGCATGTATGTGCAGATGTAGATGATAGATAAGCTCTGCCGTAACCTCCTGTAGCCAGGATAACTATGTGTGACTGAAATAAATGAATCTTTCCGTCTTCAAGACACCAAGCCAGTACTCCTACGCATTTCCCATCCTCAAAAACTAAATCAATTACAAAATATTCAATAAAAAAATCAACATCGTTTTTTAATGATTGTGTATAAAGTGTATGTAAGATTGCATGCCCTGTTCGGTCTGCTGCAGCACATGTCCTTTGAGCTATTCCTTTGCCATACTCAGTCGTCATACCACCAAAAGGTCTTTGGTAAATTTTACCTTCCTCTGTCCTAGAAAAAGGCACGCCATAATGTTCAAGTTCAATAATTGAATCAACTGCATTTTTACACATATACTCAATTGAGTCTTGATCACCTAGCCAGTCAGAGCCTTTAACGGTGTCATACATATGCCATCTCCAATCATCTTCACCCATGTTGCCAAGAGCTCCACTAATACCACCTTGAGCTGCAACAGTATGACTTCTGGTCGGAAATACTTTAGAAATACATGCTACTGATAAATCAGATTGGGACAGTCCCATTGATGCACGCAGCCCTGATCCACCTGCGCCTACGACAAGAACATCATGTTCGTGTTTAATTAACTCCATGTTATATACTCGCTAAAATTACAATTGTTAAAAAAAATGAAATAATGTGAAATAGTTTTGATAGGGAAACTATATTCTTTTGAAGATTTTCTGTATGAACATAATCTTCTATTATTACCTCCAAACCCATTGAGCTATGAAATAAAATAAATCCCATGAATATTGTTGTAATAATAAATCCAGTAAAAGACCCAAGGTCATCGATGATTTGAGTATATGGAATAGATCCCAAACTAATGATATATGATAGAGAGAAGATCACTATGGGTATTAAAAATATAGCGCTTAAGCGTTGTAACTTCCAATGTTGAACAGACATTAAAATATCCCCGATGAGAAAACTATTAATAAACTTATGACTATTGAAGCTCCTAGTACTAAATATCCTGATTTGTAACTATCATCTATATCTAGGCCATAACCTGCATCCCATGCGAGATGTCTTATTCCATTAAATAAATGATAAACCATGCCAAATAAAGCTAATGATAGAACTATCTTAATAAATCCATTTTCAAAAATACTCGTGATAATCGCATGCGTATCTTTGGAAGCAGTCAGTAAATATAGGATTACAGGAGAAAAGAGAATTAGTATGCTTAGAGCAAAACCAGTTAACCTATGTGATATTGACAGAATAGATGTAAGCTGAGGTTTGTATATCTGTAGATGCGGAGACAGTGGTCTTTTACTTACATTCATATTAAAAATCTATACAGCGTCCGTTTTTTTCCCAGTCACCATATCTGGTAGGCTCTGGTCCTTTCCTGCCACCAATTTCTTTAGATGGCTTTTCCTTTTTGGCTGGAATTATAAGCTTACTTTTTTTGCTTTTATTTTCCATAATTATCCTTAAATTACCTTGCTCGATATTATATGAAAATAATTTTAAAATATATAGTAATTTATTAGGATATACTAAAATAGGTATATAGATAAAATTCGTAAAAAGAATATTAATTATCAATGCTTTAAATGAATAAAATATTAACTAATCTAATAAAAAATTATAGCAATCTGTACATTGATAATGAGTCGACTGTCATAAAGGTATCTGGTGAAGATGCTAAAAAGTTTCTGCAAGGACAGTTAACAAATGATGTTGAAAGCCTAAAAGATAACTTTATCAATGCATCCTATTGTACCCATCAAGGAAAAGTTATAGTTAATATGCAAATTTTCTCAGATGATGGTGATATATTCTTATTATTATCAAAGTCCTTATCGGATTATTTTTTAGAGAAAATTTCAAAATACATCTTAATGTCTAAAGTTGAATTGATTGAATGTAAATCATCTAAAACTTTATGGTCAATAGGTGATAAAGCAAAAAATCTCATTAATGAATTTCAAATCAACGATCCTTACTCAGTGAAAAAAATAAATGAATTTGAATATATAATTAATATGTCTTCAGAATTTATTAATCAATGTAAATACATCAATTTGGGAGATGATAATTGTGAATTATCTTATGAAATAATGTCCGAAAACCAAACATGTCTCATAGATCTATTTGATATGCGAACAAGGCTCAAAAAAGATCAGATAGAAAAGTATCTCCCTCAAGTATTAAACTCTGATAAATTACAAACGGTTAGTTACAAAAAAGGCTGTTATACAGGACAAGAAGTTATTGCCAGGACTCACTATTTAGGAAATGTTAAAAAACATATATATCTAATAATAGTTGATTGCATGATTATTGATAAAAAAAATGTAGTGAATAGTGATGGAGAGAGTGTTGGCGAGTTAGTAGGTGATAGTTTTGAGTTTGATGGAAAACTTCTATCACATTGTGTAATAAGAGACAGCGTAGATTTTAATGATCTATATATTGAAGATAAAAAACTAGAGATACTAACTATGGAAGATACTGTTTGACAATATCTCTTTCTTGAACAAGCTCCTCTTCTGTTATTTTAATCAAATCAATAAGGCTTTCATTGATTTTTATATTTTCTTCTACTTTGTATGCGCCATCACAAATCTTTAAAGGCATAGAAAACATTAAGTCTGGTCTGATGTCATATTCACCGTTTGACATTATTCCTAATGCTTCAATATCATTTGATCCATTTTCCAAAACATAAATATGATCATAGATGGCTGAAGCAGCAGATGCAGCACTTGATAATCCTCTGTATTCGATAATTTCACCACCTCTTTTTTGAACTTTTGGAATGAATGTATCATGGATCCAAGAATCATCTAATTTTATTTCTTCAGAATTCACAAGGCAATTATATAAATCAGGAACTTGAGTCGTTGAATGATTACCCCAAACAATCATGTTCTTAATACATTCAACTTTCTGATTAATTTTAGAAGCTAAAATACTCTTAGCTCTATTTTGATCAAGTTTCATGAGAGATGTAATATTAGTGTTTGGAATATTAGGTGTATTGTAATTAAGTATTAGTGCATTTGTATTAGCTGGATTTCCAATAACAATTATCTTGGTATTTGAGAGCATACCTCATTAATAATCTTCGCCTGACTTTTGAATATGTTTGCGTTATCCATAATTAGGTCAGACCTTTCCATGCCTTTTGTTCTTGGTTTAGCTCCAACCATTATAATATAGTCTGATCCATCAAAAGCTAATTCTGGATTATCTGTTATCGTGATTTGATTTAATGTTTCAAATGCACAATCCTCAATTTCATACTTCAAGCCTGTAAGAGATTTAATAGATGGAGTAATATCAAGAAGAGTTAAATTAATTTATCTAAACCTTTGAATGGTGGGTTAGAAAGAATTCTAAATATTAATGCATAGGCTATGTTGCCTGCTGCACCTGTAATAGTAATATTCTTAATTTTCATATAATTCCCTGGCTTTTTTTAAATCACGGGCAGAGTTAATACCAATTGATTGATTTTTTTTAACTTCCAAACAATCAATTGGTACATTATTCCAAATCAATCTTAATTGTTCAAGACTCTCATTTTTTTCATAGTCACATAATTTCATCTCAGAGTAATTTAGTAGAGATTTGAATTTAAATGCATAAACGCCGACATGAATTAAATAAAATGTTTTCACTGATGATAAGGTATTTCTTGTAAATGTAATAGCTTTATTATTCTTATCAATGATTAACTTAACATTGTTTTTATTATTATATTCACTTTTATCTTTAGTTTTATAGAATAAAGTAGCGATAGATGAATGCTTAGTTGATTTTAAATGTCTGATTAGATTATTAATATCTATAATGTTTATATTAAATTCATCTGCTTGAAGGTTGATAATAATATCATTGTGTTTTGCATTAAATTTTTTTGCAGTAAAGCATGATCTCTCAGTGCCATTATTAAATTTCTTTTTTGATAAAAGAGAATCTACATTATTCTTTATCGCATAATCTTGAATAACCGAAGAGTCAGTAGAAACAATAATTTTTGAATTTTTAATTTTTTTTGCAGAGATTATCATATGCTCAATAAGAGTCTTGTCTCCTATTTTTCTAATTAATTTATGGTGCAGTCGTGAAGAGTTTAACCTTGCTGGCAATATGATGAATACTTTCATAATAATTTTTCAACTAATTCTATTAGTTTACCATTAGGTACTATAATTTGTTCAAGAATAAAAATATTTTTAAGATTTAGTTTTTTTATTTTAACAAAATCTTTTTGTGTAACCAGTATAGGTAACTTTAATTCATCGAAATCAGATTTCTTGAACCTATAATGATCTGGATAATTAATAGCTTGTAAATTAATTTTATATTTTTTTAATTCTTCAATAATTATTCTATTATCTGCAATTGCTGTTATTAATGATGAGTTTTTGAATCTATGGTCTTCTATACTCAAAGATTCTCCAGTCATAGAATTCTTAATTGAAGAAATTTTAGAATAAAAACCTGGAATATCATTATAATAGTAATTACTTGATATAAATTTTCCATGTGGATGAAAAAAATAAGGCTCTCTAAAAGGACCAGATGGAAGAAGAAATTTATTTTTAATCTTTTCGTTTTTAACGATTATAAACTCCTGATCTCTTGGTAATCTATAATGCTGAAGGCCATCATCATGAATAACATAATCCAAGTCATACTGATCGCAAAAAATATTTGATTGAACACGATTGTTACTCGATACCGTCATGTTGTCAGTCATATTATGAATAAGAACAGCTTCATCACCTACTTCATGCGGATCAGATTTATCATTAATTATTTGAGGTGATGAAATATTTGAGCTATAACCTGAACTGATAATTGAGAATCTTTTTTTATTTTTCTTCAAATAATTACTTAACCATATTGTAAATGGAGTCTTCCCTGAACCTCCGACAGTTAGGTTACCGATAATTATAACTTTGTTTTTTGAAACATATCTTTTTAGAATTTTTGTATAAAGAAATTTCCTTATAACTATAATCAAAAAAAATAATAATGATAAAGGCAGAAATGGAATTGATAAAATAAGATTTCCTTTATACCAAAGATAGGTAAAGAATTTATGAATCATGATTGAAATTGAGAATTATATAAGTCGAAGTATGCTGCCTTTTTATTGATTAAATCATTATGACTTCCCTCTTCTAGCACTTTACCATCTTCGATCACTATTATCTTATCAGCGTTTATAACTGTAGATAGTCTATGAGCTATAACAACTGTAGTTTTATTTATTGATAATTTTGACAAAGATTGTTGAATAGAATGTTCAGATTCGACGTCCAAAGCACTTGTAGCCTCATCAAGAAGAAGTATAGGCGCATTCTTAAGTAATGCCCTAGATATTGCTATTCTTTGTCTTTGCCCACCGGATAGTAGTACTCCGTTCTGACCAACAATTGTTTCAAATTTTTCTGGAAGCTCATTAATAAAATCAAGTGCATCAGCAAATTTTGCAGCTTCATAAACATCATTTTTACTTGAAGAACTGAGTTCTCCGTATGCGATGTTATTAAAAATAGTATCATTAAAAAGCGTAAAATCCTGTCCTACATAGGAAATATAACTTCTAATCTCATTAAGATTTATATCTTTGATATTTATATTGTTAAAAGATATTTCTCCATTAATTGGATCATATAATCTTGGGATTAAATCAAGTAAAGTTGTCTTTCCGCTTCCTGATTTACCAACTAATGCGACAGTTTCACACTGATTAATTTAATGTTAATTTGATTTAATATATTCGTCTGTGAGGATGGATATTTAAAACTTACATCTCTAAATGTAATGGAAAGATTACCTGTAAGATTTGAATTATTCTTTATATTTATATATTCACTATCTGAGTCGAGTAAATCGAATATAGATTCGCTTGCAGCAATACCTCGTTGTAAAGTCACATTTACTTCAGATAGTCTTTTTATAGGAGCAAAGAGCATAATCATCGCAGTTAGATAAGACATGAATGTTCCAATAGATATTTCTTCAAGATAGTTATTTGATGTGGCAAAAAAAATTATTGAAGCTAAAAATACTGCTACTATTAATTGCATGATAGGAATGCTAAGACTTTGAATAAATATAAGCTTCAGGTTTTTTTCGCGATTATATTCATTTGCGCTACTAAATGTGTTTTTTTCTTGTTCCTTACCGCCAAAGATTTTAATAATTCTATGCCCTATTATGGATTCTTCGACAACGTTAGTAACCGTACCCATTGATTTTTGAATATCACGACTTACAGCTCTAAATTTAGAACTCATGATTTTTAAAAATATACCAATGAATGGTGCGATTAAAATAATGCCAATAGATAGTTCGAAACTATAATAAAACATTAAAGACAGCAAACCGATAATAGTTAGGCCATCTTTGATAATTGTAGTTATTGCTTTAGTAGCTGCTTCTGCTACCTGTTCAGCATCAAACGTAATTTTAGAGACTAGTTTACCTGTAACTGACTCGTCATACATGGTTGATGACCTTGTTAAAATTTTATCAAACATCTGTCGTCTAATATCTCTTATTAAACTCCTTCCGACATATGCCATGCCATAGCTAGACATAAATGAACCAAGGCCACGGAAAATGAAGATAAGTATAATTAAAATAGGCATAAGTTGGATAAATTCAGGATCTTTTTCTATAAAGCTACCGTCTAACAACGGTTTAATGATTGCAGCAAATGACGTGTCCGTTATAGCGTGAACAATCATGCCGATTATTGCTAATACAAATACGCCTTTATATACGCTTGTACTTCGTAATAGCCTTTTATAAAGGTCAAATCCGTTAATGTTATTGAGTGCCATTATTAATTTATAGGATTATAGAAATATTTAATTATCATACATGATATTGTTTATGCATTGAAATATACATACAATTATTTACCTGTATAGTTCACATAAAATGAAAAAGTTCTTTAAAAATAATTTGCCTAAGCCCGAAGATATTAGGAAATATAAGGCTTTGGGTATTCTTGGTGATTCAATATTTCATAAAGATTTATGGAGTATAAATAAAAATAGCTTAGCAAGGGCTATAGCAATTGGCTTATTCTGGGGATGGTTGCCAATGTTTTTTCAAATGATACCTGCTGCATTTTGTGCTGTTTATTTTAGAGCAAACCTTCCGCTTTCACTAGCAGGTGTTTGGATAAGTAATCCGATAACTATGCCTCCTATGATGTACTTAGGTTATGAATTTGGAAATATTGTTTTGGGTATTGACCCTTTATTTGATAAGTTTGAAGCAAGTGTGGAATGGTTTGCAAGTGTATTTGGATTAATATGGCAACCATTACTTACTGGTACTGTAATAATTGGTATTGTCTCATCAATAATAGGATATTTTAGTATTCATATTATTTGGAAAGTATTAGCTTACAAAAAACTTAAAAGATTTAGGAAAAATATCAAATAAATATACCATCCTTCATTTGTACAACATTGTTAAGTTGGCTAATTACTTCCTTATCATGTGTTACCACAATTAGAGTAGTCGAATGTTTTTTGCAAATATCAATAAGGTGATTCATTACTAGTTTTGAATTTTCTGTATCTAGATTACCTGTTGGCTCATCAGCAAGTATTATTTTTGATTCCATTGCCATAGCTCTTGCTATACCAACTCTTTGTGCTTCACCTCCTGATAACAATGATATAGGTTTTTCTCTTATATCAAATAATCCAACCTCTTTTAGTACTCTATCACCAATATCTATAGATTTAATTTTAGAGATGCCTTTATACCTTATAGGTATCATTATATTCTCAATAACATTAAAATCTTTTAGTAGATTTGGAGTTTGGAAAATTAGTGAAATATTATTTAGCCTAAAAAATATTTTTTCTTTATTAGGCATTCTCGTAAGTTCGACATCGTCAAACCATATCTTGCCTTTATCAACATTATCTAAACCTGAAAGTAAATTTAACAAAGTTGATTTTCCAACACCCGATGGCCCAGATATAGCCATTGATTCTCCAGAGGGAAGATCAAAAGAAAGTCTATCAATAACATTATTAATTATATTTTTAGAATAAGATTTAGTTATATCTTGACAAGTAATTTTCATATTTTAAGTGATTGAGATGGAATAATGTTTGCTGCTTTTCTTGGCTGGGTATATAGCAGATAATAAAATCATGGCAAAAGAAATGAAAATAATATTATAAATATCTGATAGAAATATGATTGATGGTACAACATCAATATGATATATGTCAGGTGAAATCAAAGAAACGTTAAAGAGAGATTCCAAAAACAAAACAATATCATGAATGTTTAAAGACAGTGCTATGCCTAACATTACTCCTAGTGAAATGCCAATTAATCCAATGATTAATCCTTGTATAAAAAAGATAGATTGAATAGTAAATTTAGAAAACCCAAGTGATATTAATATTGCAATATCTTTTTGTTTATTCAAAACCAACAAAGATAATGAAGAGATAATATTAAAGGCAGCAATAGCAATAATTAACATTAGTATTATAAACATTACTCTTTTTTCATTACCTATCGCCTGAAAAAGAGCATTATGTGTTTCAGTCCAATTACTTGAAACAATAGAATAATCATTAAATAAGTCACGTGATACCTTTATTGCATCTAGTGGATTTAACAGATTAACTTTAATGTACGAAAAATTTGATGCATCTTTCAAGGCATAATCACTTCCTAAAATAAAGCGTTGATTATATTCATGAATTCCTGAATCAAAGATACCTATAACTTTAAAAGATTTATCCACATAAATATCTTTATAATCTGATACTAATAATTTATCCCCTATTGTCACATTAAGATTATTTGCTAGGACATTACCTATAATCAAATTATTTGAGGTCGATAAATCAAAATCTCCATCAATTAACATTTTAGGAATTTCGCTTGTTTTGGACTCAAGCGTCTCATTAACATTATGTATAACTACTGGAATATTAGTTACATTTTTTGAGGATAATAGAATCTCATTTCTATGCACTACAGAGTAACCTTTGACATTTTCATATGAATCTATTATTTGTTTAATTTTTTCTACGCCAAATTCATTATCAGGATATATATTAATGTGTGAGGTAAATGATAAAATTTTATCTCTAAGTTCTTTCTCAAAGCCATTCATTACGGACAGAACCGTAATAAGAATACCGACTCCTAACATTAATCCAAAAATTGAAACTTTTGAAATAATTGAGATGAATGATAAATTATATTTAGAAAATAATAGTCTGTATGCTATTAAAAAATTCATAGGTTCACTATATCAAATAAATGAAGAATATGATTACTAATGCTAATAAATTATTTGCTGATTATGAGTCAGATCATATAGTAATGATTTATCCTCATATGTACCAAAAAGCATATTTTTACAATAATTTATTGGATATCTATAAAAGGCTTATAGATCTTTTCAATATAAATAATATTAAGTATACAGTTGTGACAAAAAATAAATTTGATTACATGAAGCTTAAATTGGATAAAACAGAATCTTCAAAAAATACTATCGAATATGAATGTGATGATATTTGGGTTCGTGATTACTTTCCTAAAATATATATAGATAATAATAATAAAAAATTGATTAATTACGACTTCAACTCATATGGTTATAAATACAGTTACACAAAAGAAGTAAAGTTAAAAAACATGTTTGAATATCAATTTGTTGAAGCTTATTTAGATGATATTGTTTTAGAAGGTGGTAATTTAGAATTCTCATCAGAAGGAGTAATACTTACCAACATGAACTCTATTTTGAAGAATAACAAATCAAACAATAATCAATATTTCAAAGATAAGTTATTGAAAGCAAAAAATAAGCTTGAGGTATCTGAGTTATTCATATTTGATGTACCAGAAATTATTGGTGATGACACGAATGGTCATATTGATAATTTAGTAAGATTTATAGATAGTAATACCATATTATATTTTGCTTCTAATGATGTCTCATATCAGAATTATCGACTAGCACGTAAATTAGAAGAACAAATAGAAAACATAATGAATAAAAGTAAGATAATCAAAAATGCCATACCAATTTATCATGACAAAAATGATGAGCTTGTCGTCAATAATAAAATATATCCCTACTCTAAGCTAAATTTTATTGCTACAAAAAATATGTTCATATTTCCATGTTTAGAAAAAAATAAAAGCTCAATTGAATTACAAATTAAATCATTACCAATAAATGCTCCACTATACACAGTGAAATGTGAAGCAGCATTGTTAGAGAACGGAGGGTTGCATTGTCTAACAGCAAATATTTAAATACTTTATTATTACAATATCAGCCAGAAAATAGTTTAGATAATAGTATCTCAAAAGTTGATAAAATCTTAAATAAACAAAGTATTAAAAAAAATACATTGGTAATTTGTCCAGAATTATCTTTTCAAAAATACATATGTATTAAAAAAAATGATACCCTCTTTGACTTAGCTATCAGTATAAAATCCTTGGATTTTGATAAAATAAAATATCTCGCAGTAAGACATAAAATCTATTTATGCATAACATTTTTTGAGAAGTCTAGAAATAAATATTTTAATACTGCAGCTATCATTAGTCCCAATGGTGAAGTAATCCTTAAATATCATAAAAAAAATATTCCATCAGAAATGTTTTATGAGGAAAAGTATTACTTTCAAACGCCAAAAAATAATTTCAAATATTTTTATATTGCAGGTTTNNANATTGGTGTAATGATATGTTGGGATCAGTGGCATATGAATTCATATGCATTTATGAAAAAAAAATAATATCAACTTAATAATTTGTCCAACTGCAATTGGACATTGCTTTTACAAAAAGAGAATTTTTAACTTAAAAAATGAACAGCATAAATGGTTTGATGTCATCAAAGCTAATAGTCTTATGATAAATACACCAATGATTGTTGCCAATAGAATTGGTAATGAAACAGAAGTAAATCAAACTATAAAGTTTTGGGGGAATAGCTTTCATTACAGATTCTAATGGTAATATTGTAAAAAAATGCCAATCAAAACAATCTGTAGTTGATCATAAAATTGATTTTCGTGATCAAAATACAGCAAAAAGATCATGGAATTTTCTAAATTAAGCAATAATTTAGTGATTATTATAAAAATATATGTCAAATCTCATAAGTAACCATTATAATGTCCTTAATTCAATCAGTGCTTAAAATAAAGGAGATTTTTACACAATGAGAAACTACTTTTTAATATTAGCAATGCTTATTATGAGTATTTCAATAACTCAACCATCGTTTGCAGATGATGAAATAACCTCAAATATAATATTTGCTGAGGATGAGAAAGAAAAGTCTTCAGATGATGAAGAGCCAGATTGTGAATAATTAATGGGAGGAGATATGTTAAAAATTAAACATAACGTATTATCAGCTGCTCTACTCTCTTTTGTTCTTGTATCGTTTTCTGCATTTGCAGGTAAACCAGTTGCAATTTCAAAAGCAGATGGTCCAAATTCACTTGAGTTAGGACTTTCAGTATCAGTTGGTGAACATAAAATCATGAGAAACCAAGATAACAGTGCAACAGTTAATCCAGCTTTTGCTAAAACGTCTAGACCTTGTCCGCCATTTTGCATTCAACCAATGCAATTAAGACCAGGTATTGAAACTCTTGGTGAACAAGAATTAATTCATTATGCTGTAATGATGAGTAAGGGGCAAAAGATGCCAGATGGCTCAGAGATCATGCTTATAGACTTCTAGAACACCTGATTGGGTTGCTAAAGGAACAATTCCAGGTGCCGTGAATTTACCTTGGACTCTTTTGAGTGAAAGGAAAGGTGCAGATCCACTATCTATAGCTGAATTAATGACTAGTAAATTTGGCGCTAAAGAGCAAAATGGACTTTTCTATTTTGATGATGCAAAAACCCTAGTTCTGTTTTGTAACGGAATGTGGTGCGGTCAATCACCTAATAACATCAAAAGTCTTATTAAGATACGGTTATCCAGCAAATAAAATTAAATGGTACCGTGGTGGTATGCAAAACTGGGAAAACTTAGGATTCAATACCGTTAAATAAAACAATATTATCCGATTAAGCAGCACATGATTAAATGTGCTGCTTTTTTTTTGAAATTATGAAACAACTTAATAAAGGATTCAATGTTGTAAAAAATATTGTTGGCTCCTCGTATATCATTGAAATGGATGAGCTATCAAAAAAATATCAAAATACACTAATAATTTTAGACAATAATCATCAAATTGATGCTTTATATAATGAATTATCAAAACTATATAAAGCAAAAAAAATTTTTAAATTTCCAAATTATGGACTTGATGATTATAGCAGCGTCGCGATTGACAAAGATATAATTAAAGATAGATATGAATGTTTGATAGAGTTATCTCATAATGCTGACAACAAAATAATAATTACATCCTGCAGATCAATATTTTATAAAATTCCACAATTAAATGAAATATCAAAATCATGGAAAAAAATTGACAAATACATAAAATATAACGAACTTATAGATACATTAAAATCCTTTAATTATGAAAAAACATCTAAGGTTATTGAGCCTGGTCAATATCGAATATCAGGATCAATAGTAGATTTCTTTTCTATATCTTCACATGATCCTGTAAGAGTAAATTTTTTTGAAGATATTTTAGAATCTTTAAAAATATTTAATTCGACTACTCAATTAACAAAAAATGATATTGACAGCGGCATACTCACATCTGGTTGCATTTATCACTTAGATCAGAAAAATATTGAATTTTATAAAGCAAACGTAAAAAAATATTTTGATTCTGAATATATCGAAGATATTGAGTATGAGAAGATTATTTCAAATGATAGTAAAAATTATATTCATAACCTAATTCCTATACTCTTCAGAAAAAATCAGAGTCATTAATATCATTGCTTGGTAATAATTTAGTTTGCTTCATGAACAAAAATTTACACGAAGAATATAATGACTTTAGAAATACATTAAATAAAATCTATGATAATGAAATATTTAATAGATATCTTATTAAACCAGATGAACTAATAATAAGTGAAAATGATGTTGAACATATTGTCAATAATAATTATTTTTTTATAGCATCTGATTATACGAAAGAAAAGAATTTTCATAAATCTAGCTACACAACTTTGCCGTCATTGGCTATCAATTATAATTATAAAAATCCATTTATAAATTTAGAAAAGGTTCTTTTTAATTCTAAATATAATTTTATATTTTTTATAGAGAGAAATGACAATTATAAAACATTAACAGACTATCTAAAATCTCAAGATATTGAATTCTATGAAACGGATAATATTAGTATTTCAAGATATAAAATTCAAATAATGAGAGAACATATAAACGAAGGATTTACTGATAATAATAAAAAAATTATCTATGTCAGCTCCAATGATCTTTTTGGGCTTATTAAAACTCGATTATCTTCTAAAGAAATACTTAAATCATCAGTTATTGATAACCTTACTCAAATAAAATTCAATGATTATATTGTTCACCAAGAACATGGAATAGGAAGATATAAAGGTCTTGAAATCATGAATATAGAAAATAAAGTAACAGAATTAGTCAAGATTGAATACGCAGATAATAATAATCTTTATATGCCTATTACTTCTATATCTTTAATACAAAAATATATTGGAAATACTGGTATCAACACTAAACTCTCAGAGTTAGGTACAGATAGATGGCTAAAAATTAAACAAAGAGCTAAAAAGAAAATTGAGGATATTGCTGCTGAATTACTGACTATTCAAGCACAAAGAGAACTAAATAAAGGTTATAAATTTAATTTAGATACACATGAATATGGAAAATTCTGTAATTTATTTCCATATGTTGAAACAGATGACCAATTAAGCACCATAAATCAAGTGATTGAAGATATGTGCTCGTTAAAAGCTATGGATAGAGTTATCTGTTGAGATGTAGGTTTCGGCAAAACAGAAGTGATACTGAGGGCAGCATTTATTGCAATTAATAATGATAAACAAGTAGTTGTTATAGTGCCTACAACTGTACTAGCTAAACAGCATTACGATACATTTACAAAAAGATTTATAAATTATGATACTAAAATTGAATTAATGACACGAGCAGTTTCTCAAAAAGAAAAGTTAGATGTCAAAAATAATTTGTTAAATAGTAAAACTAATATAGTAATCGGTACTCATGCATTATTGAATAAAGAAATTAAATATGCAAATTTAGGATTATTAATTATAGATGAAGAGCATAAATTTGGCGTAAAACATAAAGAGTCTATTAAAAATATTAAAAATAATATCGATGTTTTGACATTAACTGCAACACCTATTCCTAGAACTCTTAATACTGCTCTCTCAGAAATAAAAGATATGAGTATTATTAACACTCCTCCTATAGGAAGAAAAAATATACAGACGAATATTATTAATAAATCAGAAAGTGAGATTAGAGAATACATAGATCGTGAAATCACTAGGGGTGGACAAGTTTTATATATTCATAACAGAATTGAAACTATGAATGACGAAATATCATATTTAAGAGGAATAAATTCAAATTACAAAATTGATAATGTTCATGGAAGAATGTCAACACAACAAATTCAAAAAGTGATGAATAGTTTTTTAAGTGAAAAAATAAACATACTTATTTGTACAAGTATAATTGAAAGCGGCTTAGATATGACTAATGTAAATACAATTATAATAAATAATGCTCAAAACTTTGGTTTATCTCAACTTCATCAAATTAGAGGTAGAGTTGGAAGAAGTGCAAAACAAGCATACGCAGGAATGATTATAGATGATCAAAAAAAACTTACAAATGAAGCTCAAAAAAGAATAGATGCATTTATAAACACTAATAGTTTGGCCGGAGGACTGGATATAGCTAGTCATGATCTAGAAATTAGAGGTGCTGGTGAACTTTTAGGAGAGGAGCAAAGCGGACAAATTACTGAAATTGGTTATGGCATGTATACCTCTATGCTCTCACGTGCTGTTAATCGGCTTAAGAATATTGATGAAACAGATGATACGAATCAAGTTGAAATTGATGCGTTCGAATCAACATTAATTCCTCAAGATTATATAGAGGATATATTTCAGAGGTTAGATTTTTATAAGGATATTTCAAGCGCTACAAATGATCATGACATTAATCAAATTATGACGAATTTAATTGATATATTTGGCCCTATACCTGATCACTTGTTAAATCTCTTAGATCTTAGCCGAGTAAAAATTGCAGGAGGCGCATTAGGTGCGCAAAGAATAAAAATTAATAGAGATAATGTTGTAATAATCCTAAATGATGAAAATTCAATAGACACTACAACTCTTGTAGACAAATATACAAATTCAAAAAGAATTAAAATTATCAATAGTAATCAAATCAAATACTCGATTGAATCAGATGGAAGTTTTTCAGATATTTGTTCTGAAATCATAAAAGTAATATCTGAAATTACGTGTTAGTTCTTATTGATAAATACTGTTGATGTAGGGTAGGCAATTTCAGCATTATGATTTTCAATAATTTCTGCGATTTCAAATAGAATACCCTGTTTAATAGATAGAAATTCTTCCCAATCTTTTGTAACTGTAAATGCATAAACAAAAAAATCACATGAAGAAGGCGCAAAGCTTTTAAAATATACTTTTGGCTTAATAGTCTGATCTATTTTTGAATTTTTTTCCAAAGCATTGGTGACATCATTAAGTATAAGGTTCATCTTTTTAAGATCATCATATCTAATTCCTATTGTCTCGTTTATTCTTCTATTAGACATTCGTGTAGCATTTTCAACAATAATGCTTGAAAATGCAGTATTTGGAATATAAAGGACATTTTTTGAAAAGGTTCTAACAACTGTTAATCTCCATCCAATCTTTTCAACAATGCCCTCAATATTTCTATCTGGAGATTTAATAAATTCACCAACCCTAAATGGTCGATCAAAAAAGATCATCATTCCACCAAAGAAATTTGAAAGAAGGTCTTTGGCAGCTAAACCTACTATTAAACCTCCAACGCCCCCAAATGCTAAAAGACCAGATATGCTTAATCCCAATTCTTGCATGATTAATAAAATTGCAATCACTACAACAATAACTTTAATTATTCTTACAACTATTTCATATGTCTCGGATACTAAAGTAGCGTCATCTTCTTCAGAGATATTTTTTAAAAAAGGTTTAGAATCAATATAAAAGTTTAAACCTCTTTGGATTGACCACGAAATTAATATGACCATCAAAATAAATATTGATGATGATAAATGGAAATCATAAATTATAATTTTTTCATTTTTGAGATAATTAAGAAGTAGCAATAAATAACCAATTATAATTAAATATGAAGATGGTGTTTTTACTGAATGAAGTAAAAGTTCATCATAAACTGTATTTGATTTTTTTGACAAAGATAATATGACATTAATAATTTTATTTTTTATTGTAAGTAAAAATACAGCAGCAAGGCTCAGAGTAATCAAGTCAAAATGTGCATTATCTAGTATTAGATTCATTTAATTTAAAGAGATATTATCCAAATATTTAATGAGCATTTTTATAAACATCAAAATCACCTATATTATATGATATATCGTCACTGCATGGAATATTGATATCTGATATCTGAATTTTGCCTGATTTGCCTAAAGGTTCAATAAATTCTTTTTGATAAAAGTAATAGCTTTTTTTATCTTCAATTAATTTCTGATTTTGCATTGTAGTTATAATTGACATATCGCAACCAGAAGACAAGACTTTTTTAAAGATATTTAACCTACTCTCATTTTTAAAATGATCAGATAAACCTTTCATTTCTAAGTCATCACTTATAAAGAATGGTTTTTGAGAAAAAATGTTATTTGATATTACTCGTAGCCATTTTGAAGATGATGTGACAGGTTGATCTGAAACTTTCGGGTAAATAATATGACCAGTCATAATTGGTATCTTAATTTTAGTATGAATATTTTGAAAACTATAAATATGCGAATCAAGTTGTTCATAAGAAAGGTTACAATATGAAATATCTGTGTGTGTATCTGTTGTTATCACACCATGCCCTGGGAAATGCTTTAGTGTTGGTATAATACCATTATCTACATAACCTTGAATATATTTGCATGCTAAATCTACAACGACATTTGGGTTATTTGAAAAAGTTCGACTGTTCAATACAGAACTCTTTGATGTTAAATCAACAACAGGAGAGAAGTTAATATCAATACCAATGTCTTTCAATTCATAACCTGCAATGTATCCTGAATAGTAAGCTAGATCTTCAGCTTTTGTCTTATCAATAGAATATAAATTACCAATTACTTGAAATGATGGAAGTAATGTAAATTCATTTTTAAATCTTTGAATACGACCACCCTCATGATCAATGCATATAATAATATTATCTCTAATTTCTTTGATAGATGATATTAATGATTTAATTTGATTTTTATTTGCATAATTATGACTAAATAAAATTACGCCACCAATCAAATTACTTGATAATAGATCTTTTTCCTCAGTGCTGATAGATATTGAGTCTAAATTAATAATAATAGGTGCAGATGCACTAATCATTTTTTTATCAAAATATTAACATAGCAAGCTATGCCTTGATTGTTACCAATAATACCAGTTTTCTGATACGTTGATGATTTTATGCCTATGAGACTGGTTTCACAACCTAATATCTTAGCTAGATTTAAGCGCATGTCATTAACCTTTGTTTGAAGATGCGGCTTCTCAAGTACGATAGTTATATCAATATTATTAATAGAGTAATTATCAGATTGTAAAAGCGACAGTGCATGATTGATGATTTGTTTACTATCAATATTTTTATTGTCATTGTTTGAGGGAAAATGTGTACCTATGTCACCTTGAGCTAATGCGCCATAAATGGCATCAGATAATGCATGAAATACAATATCACCGTCTGAGTGAGCATCGACAGAATATTCAGATGGAATATTAATGCCTGCAAGCCTAATAGTGTTTCCTTTTATAAGTTTATGAAAGTCAAATCCAAACCCTATTTTAAAGTCATTCATAATAGATTCTTGATGTATTGAAGGTCACTTAAATAAGTGATTTTAATATTTATGGGATTAGACATAATTAAGGAGCATTTAAGATTATTAAGAACCAAAGCTTCTATATCATCATCAATTTCAGTTTCATTGGCAATACAAGCTTGAATTGATTTATAAAGTTTATCTGTTTTAAAGATTTGAGGAGTAAAAGATGACCATAAATGATCTCTAATAATATTATTCTTAACATTTAGATTAGATAACTCTTTTATGGCATTAGTAACCGGGTAGCCAAGAGATACGCCATCTGTTTTATTATTTAATGATTTAATCATTTTAGTTATATCAGATAGATTTAAAACTGGCCTTGCAACATCATGTACCATTGTAAGCGACGTTTTTAAATTATTATTATAAATATAATTTAAACAATTATTTAATGACTTCAAACGAGATGTTGAGCCTAATGTTATATGCTCATTTTTTTGAAGAGATTTAACTTTCACTCTTTTATTAATCACGATATATCTTTTTGATGATTTAAAATATTTAGAAAAGAAGTTTCTTGAATAATCTAGTAAAGATTTATTTTTAATTTTATAATTTTGCTTTAATTCTGAAGAATCAAATCTTTTGCTTTTACCTGCACCCAACATTATCACTGAAATCTGTGTATTCATTTGTTAATTATATGAACATATATCTCATCACTTTTAACAAGTCCTAAATTATATCTAGCAAAGTTTTCTAGTGCATGTTTTGATGATCTAAGCTCATTTATTTCCATTGATATTTTTTTATTAGCTTGATTTAATTTTGATATTTTTTTCTTTTAAAAGATTATTTTGAGAATTTAAATAGAAAAAATCAACTATATTATTATTAGCAAAAAAAAAAGAGAATGCTGAAAGTTAATAAAAATTAACAGTCCTAGAAAAAAAGAATTTTTTCATCAGTTGATGTATTTATCTAGTTTATTATTTGGAGTAAGTGTAGCTAATCTCTCTTCAATCCTTAACAACTGATTATACTTTGCTACCCTGTCAGATCTTGACATAGATCCAGTTTTAATTAATCCAGATGATGTGGCAACTGCTAAGTCAGCAATTGTTACATCTTCTGTTTCTCCAGAACGATGTGAAATAATGAAGTTATAATCATTCTCTTTTGCTAAGTTAATTGCTTGAAGTGTCTCTGAAATTGTCCCAATTTGATTTAGTTTTATTAAGATAGAATTTGCAATTTGACTATCAATACCTTTTTTGAAAATTTTTGGATTAGTTACAAAGAGATCATCGCCAACTAGTTGAGTATTCCTTCCAAGTTTAGCTGTCAATTTTGACCACCCATCCCAATCATCCTCAGCCAAACCATCCTCAATAGATAATATTGGATAATTGTCACGCAGTTTAGATAGATAATCGATTAATTCGTTTGAGTTCAGTTTTAAGCCTCTGATGATAAGGTATAAATTCCATCTTTATAAAATTCACTACTAGCAACGTCGAGTGCTAGAAATATGTCTTCGCCTGGTTTATAGCCAGCTTTAGATATCGAATCAAGAATTATTTCAATAGCTTCATGATTACCATTAATGTTAGGTGCAAAGCCGCCTTCATCTCCAACAGATGTAGACATATTAAGCGCTTCTAAAGAGCTTTTAAGTGTATGAAATATTTCTGTTCCAGCTTTAATCGCAGAACTTATTAAGTCAAAACCTACGGGTAATATCATAAATTCTTGAAAGTCTAATTTATTATTAGCATGAGCTCCGCCATTCAAAATGTTCATCATTGGAATTGGAAGCATATATGATGTTTCTTCGGTAAGTGATTGATATAACGGTGTTTTTTCATTTAATGCTTTAGCTTGGGCAAATGCAATACTACATGCAAGAACCGCATTAGCACCAAGTCTCGACTTGTTATCCGTTCCATCAAAATCTATAAGAAATTGATCAAAAGATTCTTGAGTATAAGCGCTATTTTTATCAATTCTGCCTGAGATTTCACTGTTTATATTAAGTACAGCATTTAATACTGACTTACCTAAATAGCTATTAAGGTCATTATCTCTTAATTCAATGGCTTCAAGTTTTCCTGTAGATGCTCCAGACGGGACGGCTCCTCTTCCTATGATTCCATTATCTAAAATTACGTCAGCTTCACAGGTAGGATTACCTCTGGAGTCTATTATCTGGCGACCGATTATTTTTTTAATTTTTATCATTTTTTAAGTTAACTCCACAGCTCTGGCATTATTTATGCTAATTATATTTTTTATAAGAATTTCTATATCATTGATATTTATACAATTATCACCATCACTTATAGCATTAGCAGGATATGGATGAGATTCAACAAATAAACCATCAATTCCTACCGCACATGCAGCTCTAGCTAGTGGGATAATAAATTTACTATCGCCGCTAGATGCGCCAACTTTAGCGCCTGGCCTTTGTACAGAATGAGAAGCATCATAAACAATGGGACAGTCATTTTCTTTCATAATCACTAATGATCTCATGTCAGAAACAAGGTTATTATAACCAAACATATACCCTCTTTCACATAGATAAATATTTTTATTTCCTGTTGAATAGGCTTTATCTAGAACAAACTTCATCTCATCAGGCGACATAAATTGACCCTTTTTTATATTTATCGGCGCCTGAGTAGATGCAACTTTAGTAATAAAATCTGTTTGTCTGCATAGAAATGCAGGAGTCTGCAAAACATCTACAACATCAGCTACTTCATCAAATGGCGTGTATTCATGCACATCTGTCAGTACAGGAATTTCAAATGTATTTCTCACCTTATTAAGAATCTCAAGACCATCTTTAATACCCACTCCTCTCTTTGATGTTACTGACGATCTATTCGCTTTATCAAATGAAGACTTGTAAATAAAGTTGATATCATACTTTTCGGTAATGTTTTTTAAATACTCAGCAGTAAACATTGCTGATTTCTCTGATTCAATTGCGCATGGTCCAGAAATGATAGTTAAGTATTCTTTAGATACTAATTTAAATTTATTTTGTTTCATAAGAAGTTTTAATGAAATTATTAAATAAAGGATGGCCATTCATTGGTGAGGATGTAAATTCAGGATGAAATTGACTTGCTAAATACCAGGGATGATTTTTTAGCTCAAGTATTTCAACTAAATTATAATCTCCAGAAAATCCAGAAAACAATAAATCAGAATCATTAAAATCAGATATATATTTATTATTTACCTCATATCGGTGTCTATGTCTCTCAGTGATAGTCTTTTTCTTATACAGTTTATAAGCTAAAGAAGGTGTAACAAGGCTGCATTCTTGTGCACCTAAACGCATAGTTCCTCCAAGATTTTTTGTTGTCCCCTTCATATTACCTTTTAGAAAATCCTCCCACTCTGAAACAAGAGATATTACGGGATATGGTGTATTCATGTCAAATTCAGTACTATTTGCTTTTTTAAAGCCAAGAACGTTTCTAGCATACTCAATAACAGATATTTGCATACCTAAGCAAATACCTAAATAAGGTATATTTTTAGTTCGCGCATGTTGTGCCGTAAGAATCTTACCTTCAATACCTCGATTTCCAAATCCACCTGGCACAACTATACCTTGTAAATTATTGAGTAATTTCATATTTGATTTCTTTATATCCTCAGAATCAATAAATTTAATTTCCAATGAAATTTGATTATGTATAGACGCATGTAAAAGAGACTCATTTAAAGATTTATAAGAATCTTCGAGTTCAACATACTTTCCTACCATACCAATAGTTAATTTTTTATTGCATTTTTTAATCTTATTAGTAAAACTTATCCATGGTTTGATAACAGACTTCTTGTTTGGTAATTTAAGTTTTTTAAGTATATAGCTATCAATTTTTTGCTGTTTATAGTCAATAGGTATTTCATATATTGATGATGCATCTTGAGCTGAAAAAACAGCGTCATTAGATACATTTGTAAATAATGATATTTTATTTTTGATATGATTATTTAACTTATTTTTAGCACGACATAATAATATATCTGGTTGTATCCCTATTGATCTTAATTCTTTGACAGAATGCTGTGTGGGTTTTGTTTTGATTTCATTAGTGACTTCTACTAGCGGCAGGAGTGTTAGATGAATAAATAATGTATGGCCATCATACATTTCCATATTCAGCTGTCTGATTGATTCAAGAAAAGGTAATGATTCTATATCACCTACAGTACCACCAACCTCAACGAATGAGACATCTGCACCTTTAGAGCCTAATTTTATTAATTTTTTTATTTCATCAGTAACATGTGGTATCACTTGTACAGTACTACCAAGATATTTTCCTTCTCTTTCTTTTTTGATCACATTTGAGTAAACTCTTCCAGCAGTAACATTTGAATTTTGATTCATAGTAATACCAACAAATCTCTCGTAATGACCAAGATCAAGATCTGTCTCTGCTCCATCTTCAGTAACAAACACTTCACCATGTTGAAAAGGACTCATAGTACCAGGATCAAGATTGATGTATGGGTCGAGTTTTTGTAAGGAAACTTTATAGCCTCGTAGTTTGAACAATGATGCTAGGGAGGCGGCTGCAATACCTTTTCCAAGGGATGATACAACACCACCTGTAATAAATATATATCTAGCCATTCAGATGCTTAAATTATAATGCATAAAGGTAAAAAGATATAGATTTATCTTATATATGATGAAATAAAAATATGGTTCTCACTATAGGCAACTAACAGAGTTTCTTGAGAAAAAAGTAGTATAAATCTATCTCTTTCCCATGTAGGGATTGAGTTGCTTTGGAAAACTTTTTTTAAATATTGAGAAAAGTTTTTATTTAATGATATCTTTTCCTTTCCATTAAATGATTTAAGAGTAATAGGCGCTTTATTAAACAAATAATCATAAATACCTTTTTCTTTTAATTTTTCAATTAATATTTTTCTTTTTCCAAACACAATATCATTTTTAAGATCCCACACTTTGTCTTTTATTAAATGCTTTTCATGAGCAGAGAGTATGTATAAAGTATTATTATATTTTGTAATAACTTTATCATTTAATAAATATCTCGGATAATCATTATTATTACTATTTACTATATTTAACAGATTAGATAAATCGTTCTTAGAGAGCTTAAAATTAATATTTTTCTCAATCCAAAATTTTATGAAGATAGTATGTATGTGTTCTGGAAATACTTTGAGTCTGTTTATTTCAAGATTATTATTGATAATAATATCATTATATATTTTGGCGCAATAATCATTTGCTAACTTATTATACTGATCCTGCAATAAAATATTATGATACATAACCTGATTGAGTTCAGGCCAAATTTTTTTTATAGGAGGTATGATTTTTTTCCTAATATAATTTCTATGATAATTTAAGTCATCATTAGTTGTATCATTTACAAAATTCAAACTAAATTGTTTAGCAAGGTTAATAATTATACTTTTTGAAATAGATAAAAGTGGTCTGTAAATAATTTTATTATTTTTTATTGATATCTTTTTCATAGATGATAAACCAATTGGAGATGAGCCTCGAAATAAACGATAAAAAAATGTTTCAACCTGATCATCTAAATGATGAGCAAGCACAAGGGATTCATTTTCAGAAAGAGTATCCAGAAATATTTCATATCGTTTTTCTCTGAGGTATTCCTCTATATTTGATGTCTTAGTTGGCTGAATATGTTTTATGATAAGGTCTATATCATATTGGTTACATACGTCTATGCAACGACTTTCCATTTCATTTGAATTACTTGAAAAGTTATGATTGATATGAATGGCCCTAAAATTATAATCATATGTCAATTTCAATTCGTTAATTATTGATAGAAGTACAAGTGAATCAACTCCACCACTAATACCAACAAGAAAGTCTTTGTTTTTTGATTTATTAAGTAAGTTATTTACAAGCTGTTTAGCTTCAGGAAGATTCAAATTGTCCATAAGATGAAATTTTTGAATTTCTAATTTCTAAAAGTTCTGAAATAGGAATTATTTCTACTTCGTCAATCAACTCAATGATATTAGTTTTAAGTGATGAATACATGGCATTATAATCTCTGTGTGCTGCACCAATAGGTTCTGGAATAATCTTATCGATTAATTTATGTTCTAATAATTTTTTTGAAGTTATAGACAGTGCTTCTGCAGCAATATTTGCTTTAGATGCATCTTTCCAAAGTATAGAAGCGCATCCTTCAGGGCTAATAACAGAATAAATACTATATTGTAGCATTCCTAACTTATCTGCCACACCAATCGCAAGTGCACCACCCGATCCTCCTTCTCCTATAACTATAGATATGATAGGGCATTTGATTTTTGACATTTGGTAAAGATTGTCTGCTATTGCAATGCTTTGATTTCTCGATTCAGCATCTATACCAGGATATGCGCCTGGAGTGTCAATGAACGTGACGATTGGTATTTTAAATTTTTCCGCAAGTTTCATTGCTCGCAACGCTTTTCTATATCCCTCAGGTTTAGGCATACCAAAGTTTCTAAATACTTTATCTTTTGAGTCCCTTCCCTTTTGATGTCCAATTAATATAATCGATCTTCCATCAAGCTTTGCTAACCCACAAATAATCGCCTTGTCATCACCAAACATTCTATCTCCATGAATCTCTACAAAATCATCAAAAATATTAGAAACATAATCAAGCGTATAAGGACGTAAAGGATGTCTTGCGAGTTGAGAAATTTGCCAATCAGATAAAGAAGAAAATATTTTAGAGATATTTTTCTCTAACTCTTTATTCAATGAATCGATTTTATTTCTATCGCCTTGAGATGTACTTGCGCTAGTTTTGATTGATGCAATCTTATTTTCTATTTCTAATAGAGGCTGCTCAAAATCAAGATAGTTTATATTATATTCTGACATCTCTACATTATAATTATTATCAATAATAATTCTATTAGTATTTTATTATAACATTTTTAGTGCCAACGATAGATTGCAGTGATTGCATTAATTTATCATTGATTTTAATGGATATCTCTTTCGTGAATTTTATTGGAACAAGAAGATCTCTGGACACATAAGATATAGTTACTTTAGTATTTCCTGCTTCAGATTCAGTGATAATATTTTTAATAGATTGTAATGTTTCTTTGGATTTTAAATCAGCAGTCAATATGATTTCAATATATTTAGAGTGTCTTTCTCTAGCATCATTTAATGAATAGACATTATCTACTCTCATTGAAAGTTGTGAATCATATTCATCAATAAAAGTTTCACCATGAAAAAATAAAATCACATCCTCTTTGATATGATGCTTGTAAGTGAGATATTTTTCTTCAAAAAATGAAGCATTAATAAATCCACTGCCATCATCCACTTTGAAAATATTAAGGTATTTATTTTTACCTATCTTTTGTATACGAGAATCTATAATGACGCCTGAAATGGTTGTATTTAGCTTAGCTATTGAATTATCAATAATATAGTTATTTATTGATAATATATTCTTTAAGATTCATATCATTTAATTCATTAAGATATGATTCCATTGGATGTTTAGACATGTAATAACCAAGAACTTTTCTTTCCATTATAAGCTCTTTATTAGACGGAGAAATTTTGACAATTTTTTTTGGGATATTAGATTGTAATATTGATTCGGATGAGGAAAAGAGTTCATTTTGGCCAGCTGCTATATCAAGTTGATTTTTCTGTCCTTGCGACATAATGATATTTAGATTTTCTATAGTAGACAATCTTGAAGATTCATTTATTTTGTCAAAGCAGCCCGATGATATTAATGCATCTATAGTACCTGAATTGACAGTATTTAAATTTACTCTTGAGCAGAAATCTTCAATATTTTTATATGGTCCAGTTTTATTTCTAATTTCACAAATGTGTTTTGCTGCATTATCGCCAACGCCCTTAATAGCACATAAACCATAACTGATTGTATCTTTCTTTGTCGGAAGGAATCGATAACTTGATGAATTTATATCTGGTGATAAAACAATAATATCCATTTCATTACATGCAGATAATAAATTAATAATTTTATTTGTATTATCCATATCTGAAGACATAGCAGCAGCAAGAAATTCACTTGTATAGTATGCTTTAAGATAAGCAGTTTGATAGGATAGCATCGCATATGCGACAGAATGAGATTTATTGAAACCATATCCAGCAAACTTTTCCATCTTATCAAAAATAGATATTGAGGTTATTTCGTTTATATTATTTTTCTTGCATCCATTTATAAATCTTGATCTATGATTTTCCATTTCTTTTTGTTTTTTCTTACCCATGGCTCTTCTCAATAGATCAGCATCGCCAAGTGAATAACCACCTAAAGATTTAGCAATTTCCATTACTTGTTCTTGATACAAAATTAATCCATTTGTCTCAGAAAGTATCTTTTCTAGTAATGGATGTTCATATTTGATTTCAGCGCCGTGTTTATTTGCAATAAAGTCATCAACCATATTTGTTCCAAGAGGGCCAGGTCTATATAGGGCTACTAAAGCCACAATATCCTCAAATTTGTCAGGCATTAGTTGAGCCATGTATTTTTTCATTCCTAATGATTCAAGTTGAAAAATACCTGTTGTCATTTTCTTTTTTAGTAGTGAAAAAACTTTACTGTCATCAAGTGGTATAGAGTTTAATTTGAAATTATGTTTATTTTTTTTAATCAATTTCAATGTATCATCTATCACGGTAAGAGTTGTAAGGCCAAGAATATCAAACTTTACAAGGCCTAATGATTCATTATCATCTTTATCAAATTGAGTGATAAGGTCATCTTTATCTTCTAAAGAATAAAGCGGCATAAAATCTGTGATATCTGAAGGCGCAATAACTATACCAGCTGCATGTGTTCCTGCACCACGTGGAAGTCCCTCAATTTTTTTAGCTAAATCAATAAGTATTTTAACATCGTCTTTACTTTTATATTCTTTTGAGAGCTCTTTGCTAGCTTTTAGGGCTTCATCTATAGTGATGCCAAGCGTAAATGGAACAAGCTTGGCAATTGTGTCAACAAACCCATATGTATAATCTAGAACTCTACCGACATCTCTTATCACGGCTCGTGCTGATAGTGTATTGTAAGTTATGATTTGTGATACTTTATCCTGTCCGTATGTATCAATAATATGATCAATTACCTTCTGACGCTTATTCATACAAAAATCTGTATCAAAATCAGGCATTGATATTCTCTCTTGATTTAAAAACCTCTCAAAAAGCAAATTATATTTAAGTGGGTCAATGTTTGTAATACCCAGAACAAAAGCCACTAATGATCCAGCTCCAGAGCCCCTACCTGGACCAACTGGAACATCATTTTTTCTTGCCCACGTAATAAATTCTTGAACGATAAGAAAATAGCTGGAAAAACCCATATTATTTATTACTCGAATTTCTTCCTCAAGCCTTTCTTCATAAATTTTGTTATCTAATGTGCTTGAGCCTAAATAATCTCTCAGTCCATCATGACAAAGATCATTAAAATACTGTGTATCACTTTTAGATGATGGGTTTGTAAATTTAGGTAGATGATATTTAAAATCAGGGAATTTAAAATTACATCTTTCTATAATATTTTCCACATTCGTGAGAGCAGATTTTAAATCTTTATACAAAGATGTCATTTCTGTTGTAGTTTTAAAATATTGACTTGTAGAATAATCATCTTGATTTACCCTATCGTCTAACTTAGTTTTTTGAATTATTGATACTTTAACCTCATTAGCCTCATAATCAGAATCAGTCATAAATATGACATCGTTGGTTGCTACAATAGGTAAATTATGATCTCGTGCATATGTCAATGATAAAGAATTATATTCTTTTTCGTTAGTTCTGTTAGTCCTATCAATTTCAATATAGAATCTATTAATAAATATTTCAGATAAATTTGAAATAACATCGCGCATAATCTCATTTGAATGTCTAAGTAGATTTAAACCATTAACGCCATTTCTCCCTCCGGACAGACATATTAAATCAGAATTATATTTTTTTAGAGTTTCAATATTTGAACCAAGATAAGATGATCTTGATTTATGGATTAAAGACAATATTTTATTTATATTGTAGTACCCATCAAGATTTTGACATAGCAAAACAATATTGCCAGCAGATATATTGTTTTCATATAGTAATGGAATCTCGCAACCAATGATAGGTTTGATAGATGCTTCAATGCATTTGTTATAAAATTTAACAGCTCCAAATATATTTAAATAATCTGTCAGTGCTAATGATTTGAAATTGTTTTTCTTAGCGAAACTGACTAAATCATCTATCTTGATGGTACCTGAATTCAATGAATATGCAGTGTGTAAATGTAAATGAGTAAAATTATTCATACTGTGTGAAAAATGAATCTCTATGATAAATGGTTTTGCCAAATGATGCTATTGCTTGTTTATGTTGTCTCGTTAAATAACCTTTATTATCCTTTAAACTATACATAGGGTATCTAGTATCAATATAGTTCATCTCAAAATCTCTTGTTACCTTTGCTATTATAGATGCTGCAGAGATTTGTTTGATTTTATCGTCACCCTTAATTATTGACCTGCATTCAATATCAATATCCGGTGAATGAATACCGTCAACAAGTACTAAATTTGGTTTTAAATAAAGATTATTTATAGCTCTCTTCATACTTAGCAATGAAGCATTGTGTATATTCATTAAGTCAATTTCTTCTTTAGTGGCAATTCCAACTGAAACACTTAAAGACGATTGAATGATATTATTTGCAATAGCTATTCTCTTTTTTTCCCTTAATTTCTTTGAATCTTTAAAATCCTCAGTAGACGTGTTATCAGATAATATAACTGCAGCAGATACAACCGAACCAACAAGGCTTCCTCTACCCACTTCATCAACTCCTGCTATTATTTTCCTTGATTGCATCTAAATGGTATATAATGTGATTTCGCAAATCACTATAAATAATAATATATTATGACTACTAAAATTAGAATTGGAATAATTGGATTAGGATATTTAGGTAAATTTCATTATCAAAAGTATATGTTAAACCCATCTGTCAAAGTTACATCTATTGTAGATACTGATGAGGCTAATTTTAAAATTATCAAGAATAATAATATCTTTAAATCTAAATCATATAGAGATATTCTTGATAAAGTTGATGCTGTATCTATTGTTACACCAACAATTACTCATCATAAAATTGCTAAATTTTTCTTGGAAAATAAAAAGCATGTTCTCCTTGAGAAACCAATGACAGAAACTGTTAGTCAAGCATGCTCAATCAATAAAATAGCAAAAAAAAATAAATGTATATTACAAATTGGACACTTAGAGCAATTTAATCCTGCTATAAAGAAATTAAAGTCACAACTTAAAAGTCCAGAATTTATTGAGGTTCATCGATTATGTAAGTTTAATCCAAGAGCAACAGATGTTGATGTTGTTTTGGATCTAATGATACATGATATAGATATTGTTTTATCACTGGTAAATCACGAGATAAAAAAAATATCAGTATCAGGAAAGAAAGTAATTACTGAATTAATAGATATAGCAAACGTTCGAATAGAGTTTAAAAATAATGTTGTTGCTAATTTAACAGCAAGCAGGATAAGTACCAAGAATGAACGTAAAATGAGAATATTTTTAAAAAATTCTTACTACTCTGTTGATTTTATTAATAATGAATTGAAAAAGCTAAATAAGAATAAAAATAATACATTCAAACATGTTGACTATAAGTTCAAAAAATCTGATTCTCTACGTGACGAGATAAATAATTTTATAAAAGCTTGTTATGGCAAAGAAAAATCTGTGACCACTGGGGTAGAAGGACAAAAGGCTTTAGCTGTAGCTAAAAAAATTACAAGGAATTTATAACAATGATAAAATCATTTGACTTAACTGAACAATATAAAAAATTAGAAAAGAAAATTAATAGCAAGGTACTCGAAGTTCTTGCATCTGGAAATTATATATTAGGTGACAATGTTAAATTTTTTGAAAAAAAAATAAATGATTATCTTGGTAGTAAATATTCAGTTAGTTGTAATTCTGGTACTGATGCACTAATTTTATCACTTAGAGCCTTAGGTATCGAAAAAGATGATGAAGTAATAACAACACCATTTACATATTTTGCTAGTTCAGAAGCAATATCGCTAGTTGGAGCTAAACCAGTGTTTGCAGATATTAATCCTCATACATTCAATATTAATCCTAAAAATATAAAAAAAATGATTAATAGAAAAACAAAAGCAATCTTATCAGTTAATATTTTTGGACAAACATGTAAATTAGATGAAATTAATACTCTAGCAAATGAGTATAACATTGCTCATATAGAGGATTGCGCTCAATCTTTTGGTGCAACTCATAATAATAAACAAAGCGGAACATATGGTGAATTTGGATGCTTTAGTTTTTTTCCAACAAAAAACCTTGGATGTTTTGGAGATGGAGGTTTAATTACGGTAAAAAATAAGAAAGCTTATAATTTATTATTGAAACTCCGTACTCATGGTGGAATCAAGAGGAATCAACATGATGTAATTGGATATAATAGTCGACTGGATGAATTACAAGCTGCCATTCTGGCAGTTAAATTACCCTACATCAATAAATTCATAGAGAATAGAAGGTCCATTGCAAAAATGTATTTTAAATTAATAAATAACGATAAAGTTATATTACCTTTTGTAGATAAAAATTCTAAACACACTTTTAATCAATTTACTTTGAGAGTTAAGAATAGAAACAAATTTGAAAAACACCTCAAGCAACATAAAATTCCTTATGGAATTTATTATTCAAAACCAATCTATAAATATAAAGCTTATGAAGTATATAAATATAATTCCATGCCAATGGTTGAGAAAATATCAAAAGAATGTATATCAATACCTATATATCCTGAGTTAAAAACAAATGATATAAAAATGATATGTAATGTCATAAATGAATATTAACAAAACAAAAAGAGTATTCATTATTGCAGGAGAGCCATCTGGTGATCAACATGCATCTAGACTTATTAGACAATATACAGAAAAAAATAAAGATGTAATAGTTGATGCCTTTGGTCAAAATGAATTAGAGAAAACTGGAGCTAACATGATATATAATACAGAAAAGATCTCTGTAGTAGGCGTTATTGAAGTTCTCTCGAAAATTAATAAAATCTCAGATGCACTTAAAATAGCTAAAAACCATATCAAAGATACTAAACCCAATCTTATAATTTTAGTAGATTATGTTGAGTTCAATTTGAAAATTGCTAAATATGCAAAAAGCTTAAATATTCCTGTTTTATTTTATATTGCCCCACAACTTTGGGCTTGGAGAGAAAAAAGAGCGCAATCTCTAATTGAAAACATAAGTTACTTAGCAGTGATATTTCCATTTGAAGAGTTATTTTTTAAAAAATATACAAAAGATGTGTCATTTGTTGGACACCCTTTATTTCATGATGCTAATTTGATAAATTCTGTAAAAAGCATTAACGAAAGGTCAATTGATCTTGGTATTTTCCCCGGAAGTAGAGAATCAGAGATTAAAAATAATATACACATGATGCTTGACTGTTTACAAAATAAAAAAAAACAAAATATTGCAATATTTTATGCCAATAAGACGTGTTTAGAATTATTAGAAAAATTATTACCTGAGAATTATCATCCATGTTTAAAATCAGGAGAGGATATCAATGCAATAAGTAACTGTAAAAAAGCTATATGTGCTTCAGGCACAGTTACACTTCAACTAGCAATTTTAGAAGTACCGATGGTCATAATGTATAAATTATCATTAATCACATACTTTGTTATGAAATCTTTGGTTAAATTAAAATATATTGGATTAGTTAACTTAGTTCTTGGTGATACTATAGGGTCAAAACCAATTGTAAAAGAGTTCATTCAACCATCATATTCAGATCAAATTGATGTTATGGTTGAACTAAACAAGATTGATAATGATAATAAGTATAGACAAGATATGATTAATATGTACAAGGAAATCAAAAGCAGTCTATCAGGTAAGTCGCAGGATAATTTAAACAGTATCATAGATAGATTACTAAATGTTATCTAGTAACACCTCTTTTACTTTCAACAAAAAAAGTTACAAATTTTTTTGTGAAATCATTTTCTATATTAAGAGAATTATATTCATCTAATTTTTCATCAGATGTTTTTTTTGATTTTATAAATAATTTGAAACATTTCTCAAGTGATTGAATAGTATTTTTATCAAAACCTTTTCTTTTTAGTCCTTCAACATTTATTTTATATGCTTTTGCATGATTTCCTGACACCAGTGTATAAGGAGTTATATCTTGCGTAATAACAGTCCCAAGTCCAGAGAATGCATATTCACCTACTCTGCAAAACTGATGCACTAAACTGAACCCCCTAATGAAACATATGATTCTAGATATACATGGCCAGCTAAGACTCGCAGCATTTGATAATATGCAGTTGTCATTTATTATACAATCATGTGCCACATGGGTATAAGCCATAAATAAATTATTATTCCCGATAAATGTATCAGATATGCCTTTTTCTGTGCCACGATGTATGCTGCAATATTCTCTAAAAGTATTATTGTCACCTATTGTGCAAGTGGTGTTCTCTCCATCAAACTTTAAGTCTTGGGGTTCTTCACCAATTGTGGAAAATTGATAGATGATATTATTTTTACCAATCGATGTATTTTGTCTGATGATTGAATGTTCTTTTATTATTGTGCCTGCTTTAATGGACACATTTTTTTCAATAACAGAATAAGCACCTATTTCAACGCTCTCATCTATATCAGCTGACGGATCAATGATTGCTGTACTATGTATCATTCCTTGGTCTAATCGCTCCAATTAAATCAGCTTTACAAACAATTTCAGATTCTACCTCACAATAGGCAGCAAATTTATGGACTTCGCTTTTGCTTTGAAGTAACTCTGCATGAATAGTAATTATATCACCAGGAAGTACCTGTTTTTTGAACCTTGCATTATCTATACCAACGAAATAATAGAGATGTTTAGTCATATCTCTTTTATTACTATGTACATCAAGAATTGCTGTAGCTTGTGCCATAGCTTCAAGCAAAAGAACACCTGGGAATACTGGATGTTCAGGAAAATGTCCTTGGAAAAAAGGTTCATTATTACTAACGTTTTTGTTTGCTATTATAGTTTTACCTTCTTCGATTTTAATAACTTTATCAATCAAAAGAAAAGGGTATCTATGAGGTAAGTAATTTTGAATTATCATATTATGTGCCTATTTTTTCTTATGCAGATTTCTGAATAATACTTGATTTTTGCTCCAATTACGAACTGTATCAGCTGCCATTGCTGACGCATATGATCCTTCTTTCTTAATAGATTTAGTAACCATTGTCATACCATGAATATGCACATTATCACATACTGTTATATGCCCGTTAATACCAACACCACCACCAATAGTGCAGTTATTTCCAATAATTGTGCTACCTGCAATTCCAGTACAAGCAGCGATTGCTGTATTCTCGCCTATCGTTACGTTATGCGCAATGTGTACTAGATTATCTATTTTACAGTTTTTTCTTAGATATGTATTATCAATCATGCCTCTATCAATGGTTGTGCCGCTACCTATTTCAACGTTATTTTCTATAACAACAGAGCCAACATGAGGTATTTTTACCCATGAGTTTTCATCGCGATAAAGTCCAAAGCCATCAGAGCCAATAACAGCATTGGGATGTATTATTACATTGTCTCCAATGATAGTATTATGATTGATAAATACTCCAGGATATATTAAACAATTACTTCCAATTGAAACGTTCTCTCCAATTGTGACATTAAGATGATTTTTTAATAATTCGTATTCACTACCATTATCAATCCTATAAAGTAATTTGGATAAAGATTTAGATACATTTTTAGTTCTGAATAACAAAATGTCTTTACTTATTTCTCTTGAAAACGATATATCTACAATTAAACCAGCAAATAATGATAAATCATAATCATTATCACTAGTAAGAAAACCTAGTGATCCTTTAATAGGATTGGTAATAGTTGATATGGTATCAAATAATTTATTATCATTTGAAATACACTCTGCGCCAAGTACATTCTCTAATTCACTAATAGTATAAGCTTTATCTAGCTTCATTCTAGTTGAGCTTATTTATAATCTCTTGAGTAATATCAACATATTTCTTAGCATACAAAGTTGTACCGTCCGCTCTTAATATTAAATCATAATCATTATCTTTAGCATATTCATTAATAGCATTCTCTACAATAACTCTGATTCTATTTAGTTCAGAGTTCTGTTTAGTTTGTAGTTCTTTCTGAAGAGATTGTTGTTTTTCTCTAAATTCTTTTTCAATTTTATTAATTTGGCTTATTTTGTTTTTTCTCTCGTCCTTTGACATGACTCTCTCATTTTTAAGATAATCATCATTTAACTTATTCCATGAAGTCTCTATCTCTTTTAGTTCATCTGCTTTAGGTTTAAATTCATTTTTAATATTATTTTGAGACTCTTTGTATATAGGTATCTCTTTGAATAACACATCAAGCTTTACAATTCCTACTTTAATTTCAGCTTGTACAAGATTTGGTGAAATAATAAAAATTATAAGCAAAAATGTATAGATTTTCTTCATCATCAAAATGCTCCTCCAAGAGAAAATATAATAGGTTTTGTATCATCGCCTGTTTTAGACTTGAATGTATCCACAAATCCAATAGATACAGCACCTACAGGAGTTCTGAAATTTCCTTGAATTCCATAACTACCACGTAAATCACTATAACTAAAATCTGCAATATCTTCAAATACATTACCTATATCAACAAATAATGATGCTCTAAAGTTTCTATTATCCTCACCTAAGAATGGTGGAGGAGGAAAAATCCAGTTATTTTGGATTGCAAAAAGAAAATCTCCACCAATTGCATCACAAGTTTTGCTGTACATGTAGTATTATTTCTGAGTGGTCCTAAGCTATTAGAATCAAACCCTCTTACAGTTCGATCGCCGCCAGCAAAAAATTTATCATGAAATGGTAGGCTTGATGATCCTATTAAACCTGCACCAATCCCAATTTGCGGCTTAGTTTGAAGAACAGTATTCCAATCAAACATATTTAAAAAGTTTAGTTTATAAGGTTTGTTGTATTCACCCATAAATTTAACAGACGCATAAGAATAATCAAAATCAGGCGGGATATACAAATGTGAAATTATGCTTTGTCTTTTACCGGAAGACGCATAAACAGTTCGATCTCTTGTATCTTCAGTGTAATTCGCATTAAATAAAAAGCCTAAATGTGTATTACCATGTTTATTTAAAAATGACCGAACATTTGATGGTGAACCCGAAGTTGTCGTATACTCAGTTAAAACTAGCTGTCCTCCATAACCATATGATTTAGTCTCAGATATTGGGACATTATAATTAACTCCATAAGCTATAGTATCTGATATATATGCTGCTGTAGAAGTCGAAGAAACATCAGTTTCACTAAAAACAAGGTTGGTAGTCTTAGAAATTCCATCTCGTGTATGATAAGGATTTGTATTACTATATCTAATCATCTTTTTATAAGAACTTTTTTCTAGTTCTAAAGAAACATTGTTACCTTTCCCTAGAAAATTATCTTGCTGAAGCTTAACGTTAAAAATAGCACCTGAGGAGTCAGAATAACCCGCACCAATTTGAAATTCACCAGATTGTGTTTCATCAATTATAAAATCAATATCAATTACACCTGTCGATTGATTTATGATTGTCTTCTTAACCTCAACGTTATTTACATATTTTAAACGTTGCAATCTTATTTTAGATCTATTAATTTTATTTTCTTGATACAATGATGACTCAAATTGTCTTAGCTCACGTCTATAGACTTCATCATTAGTCTTGGTGTTTCCGATTATATTTATTCTTCTTACAAAGGATTTAGAGTTTGAGTTGATAAGAAAAGCTATATCCACAGATGAAGTACTATCATTAAATGAAGCATTATAATTTATATCAGGAAATGCATAGCCCTTTTCACCAAGTACAAACTTTATGCTCTCTTTAGTAGATTCAATTTTTGATCGATTAAATGATGTTCCTGGTTTTAAATTAAATTTTAGGATGTTTTTAAATATTTCATCATTAAAATTTTCAAGACCCATTGCGCTAACGCTTCCAAATATATATTTTTTTCCTTCATCAATTGAAATAGTTATATAAATATCTTTCTTATCTGAAGATAAGTTAACTTGTTTTGACACAATCTTAACCTTTGCGTACCCCATGTTCTGATAGAATTGTATTATTGATTCAATATCTTGATCCAGCTGAGTATTGTTATATATGTCTTTATCAGACCATAATTCAAACCAATACTTAGGGCCAGATTTAATGATAGATTTAATTTGACGGGTAGAAAAACTTCTATTACCTATAATTTTAACTTCCTTTATAGTTGAAGCCTCACCTTCATTAATTTTTACATTTAGATTGACTAGATTATTTTCAACCTTAATTCCATCAATCTCAACTAATGAAGAATAGCGACCGTTATCATAATATAATCTAACAAGTTCCTGTTCGACCTTATCTAATAAATTTTTGCTATAAGGTTTACTTTTTTTTATACCAATACTTTCAAGAGATGAAATGATTTGTTCAGTTTCAAGAAGTTTGTTGCCTTCAACGTTTATTCTAGATACTAAAGGTGTCTCTATAACATTAATTATTAGAGTGTTATTTTCCGTTTTAATACTTATATCTGTAAAAAGGTTTGTGGAAAATAAACGTTTTATAATCTCTGAAATATCATCTTGATTGTAATTCTTGCCAATCTCAAAATTTGAATATTCAATTATCTCTTCATTTGTTATTCTTTTGTTTCCATCTATTTCAATGAAATTTAGCTGCTGTTCATCAGCATGAGATAGATTTATAAAAAAAGAAATAAGGATTAGAAAGAAAATTCGAATCATGAAAATATTCTGACGAAATCGTTATAAAATGCAATTATCATAATAAACCCAAGAAGTGCTATACCTATGAACTGAGCTACTAATTGAACTTTATGAGGTAATTCTTCACCGAATACTATTTCATAAAGATAATATACAAGATGACCTCCATCTAACATTGGAATTGGTAATAGATTTAGGACTCCCAGACTTACACTTAAAATTGCTAGTAGATACAAAAAATATGAAAGTCCCATTTCAAGAGATCTTCCTGAAAACTGAGCAATTGAAAGTGGGCCACTAAGGTTTTTTACATTAGCCTCACCGATAATAAGTCTTCCAATCATCTTAAAGGTTAAAAGTGTGTAGTCAGACGTACTAGTAATTGCACGATTGATTGAATCAGAAAAGTTATAATTTACAAAAACGAAATCTGTTTTATCAATTTTTTTTGAAACTCCTAAAAATCCATTTCCATTTTTTTCAAGTACGCGTGCGTCATAATCAATGACCTTATTATCACGTAACGCAACTATGTTTATTTTCTGCTCAGGCGATTTCTTAATAATACTTACAAAGTCGTTCCAACTATCTACCAGTTGTCCATCGATGCTTAAAATTCGATCATCTACCTTTATATTTTGATTATTATCATTAGTATTTACATCACCAATTATTGCATCACGTCCCGGATATATTATGTCTAAACCTATATTTGATACGATATCGCCTTCTTTGTTCAAGATGGTTGAATCATATTTAACAGGAAATTTATTTAGGTTATTGTTTGTGTCTTTTAGTGTTAAGATAATTTTTTTTTGATTGACCACATTATTCAATAACTCAACTCTTACATCCTGCCATCGTTGTACATCATTATTGTTTACAGATAGTACTTCATAAACATTATTTTCCAGCGATATTTTTGGCTTAACACCACTGATGCCATACATAAAAGTTATAGCAAAAAATATTACAGCTAATATCAAATTAAAAATAGGGCCTGCTGCAACAACAGCAAATCTCTGGTAAACATTTTTTTTATCAAAACAGTATTTATGGTCATTTTCATCAATGTTCGCTAGGTTGCCCATCTTGGTTTTTTGATTCTAACATTTGTACATAGCCGCCAAGAGGAATCATACATAGTGAATATTTAGTATTTGTTTTACTAGAAATCCAAGAATAAATTGGTTTTCCAAATCCTACACTAAACTTAAGCACTCGAACATCACACATTCTAGCCACCAGATAATGACCATATTCATGAAAGGTAACCAAAATACCTATTGCAATAATGAATCCAACTATACTGTTAATTAATTCCATATTTTTTACTTATTATTTCTTTTGTTAATTTTCTTACCGAAATATCATTATCTATTATAGACTTAATATTAGTGTGACTACATAGCTCATTTTGATCCAATACATTATTGATGATATTGGATATATCTGTAAATTTAATCATGCCTTTAAGAAAATATTCTACACTAATTTCATTAGCAGCATTAAGAATTAGTCCAGAATTTTTTCCAACTTCTGCAACATCTCTGGCAATCTGGTAACATGGAAATTTGTTTATTGGGACAGCTTCAAATGTTAAGTTGGAGAAATCAAAAGACTTTGATGATCCTGTGTACAGTCTATCAGGAAATGTTAATGCGTATGATATTGGTATTCGCATATCAGGTTGAGAAAAGTGAGCAATGGTAGTTCCATCAAAGAAATCTACTAAAGCATGTACTTGACTTTGACGGTGTATTACAGCATTGATATTAGATAAATCCAAATTAAATAACAATTTTGCTTCTATAATCTCTAGCCCTTTATTCATCATTGTTGATGAATCTACAGAAATTTTATCACCCATTTTCCATGTAGGATGCATAACTGCTTCTTTTGGTGTCACTTTTTGTAAGTCAGAAAGCTTATAATCTATGAAGGGTCCGCCTGATGCTGTAATTGTAAGTTTATTAATTTTAGATTTGTAATAATCATTATGAAATATCTTAAGATCTAATCCTGATGATAAAATTATTTGTAGAATAGCATTATGTTCACTATCGATTGGTAATAGCAAAGCATTCGATTTGCGAATTAAATCACGGATAAGATCCCCAGCAGAAACTAGTATTTCTTTGTTAGCAGCTAATATAGTTTTATTAGTTTTAATAGCAGTTATCACAGGTTTTAAACATTCAAATCCAACTATCGAGGCTACAACTATATCGACATCATTGTTAGAACATATTTCTTCAAGACCATCAGTACCAAATAATATTTCAGTATCTTTTAACTTAATTCCATGATTTTTGATAAATAAATTATATTTTTCAAGATTCGTTATTACAGCTATGTTAGGTTTATATTTATAAATTTGTTTAAGTAATAAATCAGTATTATTATTACAAGAAATTCCATATAAAGAGAAATTACCATTCAATGATGTCATGACATCAAGAGTGTTTTGTCCTATTGATCCTGTTGAACCTAGTATACTTATCTTTTTCATGACAAGAACCAAACAAAAAATACTGGTAGTGCAGAAAAATAACTATCGAGTCTATCTAAAATACCGCCATGACCTGGTAAAATAGATCCTGTATCTTTTTTCTTATAAGTTCTTTTAATAAAACTCATAAATAAATCTCCAAAAAAAGCCATTAAAATAAATATCAACATAATTATTAAGTCAAGTAATGTCCAATTGAAATTTAAGTGAGTAGATATAATATGAAAAGTAAAAAAAGTTAAGATCAAGGAACCTATATAACCTTCAAACGTTTTATTAGGACTTATATCTGAACCAATCTTATTTTTACCTATTGCTTTGCCACATATGTATGCATATACATCAACAGATGTAACCATTAATATTAGTGTCAAAAAATATGATTTATTATCAATTAATTCATTATCAATAATTATTGTATTACTTGAAGGATACAAATTAATAAGGAAAGTGAAAAATGAGGAAATAATAAGAGTGCCAATCAACAAAGAGTATTTTTTGATAAAATATTGAAGAAATTTTTTAAAGAAAAATAGATAGATAGAAAGTAGAAGCCATAACATGATAAAAGCATATGAAAATATTGTAAGGTTAATGATTAGAAAGTAATGTAAAAATATAAGTAAAACGAAGAAAGGGAAAAAAATATAATTGATTTTGATGTAAGTCGTAACCACTCTAGATATGCGACTAATGATATCGTATATATTGTAATATTAAAGATAATATTAGTTCCAAAATAAAAAGAGTAATGCTAGTAATACCAACATAAACATGCCAGTAAGAGTTCTTGTTAAATATTCTGGCATTAGTCGACTTTACCAAAGTTCCTTTTGATTAATTTATAATCATTAATAATCTTCTTTAACTCATCTGAGCAAAAATCTGGCCATAAAGTATCAACAAAAACTAACTCACTATATACCGACTGCCAAAGCATAAAATTACTTAATCTTCGATAACCTCCAGTTCGTATGATTAGATCTGGATAGTTTCTACCTGTAGATAGATAATCTGGTAATTTAGTATTATCAAAATTACCGATATCATCAATCATGGTTTCAATTGCATTAATAATGTCCCACTGTCCACCATAATTATATGCAATGTTAAGAGAATATTTATTAAATTTAGAAGTCAGTTGCTCAGCTTGTAGAATTGTTTTTTTTATTGAGATTGGTAAATCAGTAACATCCCCGATGACTTTGAATTTAACTTTATTATTCAATAAATCATGCAAGTGATGTTTGATTGATTTATCGAGAAGGTAGGAGATATAATCAGTTTCTTCTTTTGACCTATACATATTCTCGCTACTCATCGCAAAGAATGTTGCTGAGTTAATTCCTAAATCTATACATGAAGAAAATATATTATAGACATTTGATGAGCCTGATTCATGGCCATGCTTACGTGCTTTTTTTTGTGAATTAGCCCATCTCCCATTGCCGTCCATTATAAAGGCTATATGGTCCATGTTTATATTTCACTTATTTCTTTAATCTTATTATCTGAAATATCTTCTGAGGTCTTTATATAGTTGTCAGTAAGCTCCTGAATCTCAATAATGTAGTCCCTTTCAAAGTCCTTGGATATCTTCTTTTCCTTCTCTAAATTGGAAATTGATGTATTAGCAGTTCTTCTAATATTTCTAAGAGTAATCTTAATGTTCTCTGCCTCTTTTTTAACAATTTTTTTCAATTCTTCTCTTCTTTCCTGAGTAAGTGGCGGGAACTTTATGTGCAGATTCGTACCATTGACAGTTGGGTTAACTCCTAGGTTGCTTTCATTGAGAGCTTTCTCTATTAATGAAACCGCATTTTTATCCCATACGCTTAGACTTATTGTTGATGCATCTGTAACAGTTATATTAGCAAGTTGTTTGATGGGGGTATTGGTACCGAAGTAATCAATCATGATTTGATCAAGAATACTTGGGTTTGGCCTTCCTGCACGAATTTTTGATAAAACCAGCTTAAAGTTATCTATGCTTTTATCCATTGTTGACGTGGTGTCAGATTTAATTTGATCAAACATGTAAGTATTTTAGCTTATTTGATTATAAACTTCTTGTGCAAAATCTTCAGATTTCTTTTCCAAACCTTCGCCAACTTCATATCTATGATATGACAATATTTCATTATTTGAAATAATTTTAGTAAGGGTTGTAGATGGATCCTTAACAAAAGGTTGATTTAATAACGTATTATCATTAATAAATTTCTTCATTTTACCATCAAGTATATTTCTTTTAATATCCTCTTTCTTATCTACTTTATCTAATTCCTTTTTATAAATTTCTTTTTCAGATTTGAGTGCTTCCTCATTAAGCGATGATTCATCAAGTGCTAATGGGTTAGATGCTACAATTTGCATGCAAATATCTTTTGCAAGTTTCTCATCTGGATTTTTCAGCTCCACTATTGACACAATCTTATTGTTGTGGGCGTAACCATAAAGATTATTGTTTTTATCAATTTTAAGGTATCTTCTAAGTTTGATGTTTTCTCCAAGTTTGGATATCGACTCAGTTACAATACTATTGATAGCTTCCATATTATCAGATTCATCTTGGTTCATTAATATTTCAGCTATAGATTCAGACAGAGTGATAAAATTCTCATCTTTAGCAACAAAGTCGGTCTCTGAGTTTAATTCTAAAATCAGCATACTTTTTGAATTTTCAAAATAGTTTACTAAACCTTCAGCTGCTATTCTTGATGATTTTTTTTCTGCTTTCTTTCCTGATTCAGTTCTAAATAGTTTGACAGCATCATCAAGGTTATTATTTGTTTGCTCTAGGTATTTTTTACAATCAAGAATTCCTGCTCCAGTTATCTCTCTTAACTGTCTTACTAGTTTTAATGAATCACTCACTTAATTATCCTCAGATGATTTAGCTTTTTTTCCACTTTCTTTTTTTGAAGATGTCTCTTTTTTTGTAGAAGTTTCTTTTTTAATATCAGATGTTTTTAGAGATTTTTTTAGCTTTGATAGATTTAGTATTATCATTTTTTTTTGTAGCTGACTCAGACTTTGACGGCTTAGATTTAATAATAATTTCAGAAATTGATTTCATAAATAAATCAATTGAAGACATAGCGTCATCATTTGCAGGTATCATATAGTCAACACCATCAAAAGAATTATTTGAGTCAACCAGAGCAATAACAGGAATGTTAAGTTTGTTTGCTTCTTGGATTGCAATACGCTCATATCTTGTATCAATAACAAATAATGCATCTGGTAATTTTGTTAAGTTCTGAACACCCAATAGATTTTTTTCTAATCTATCTATGTCTCGTTTTAGATCAATAATTTGCTTTTTTGATAGTTTATAAAGCGTTTGATTCTTGAGTTTATTTCTAAGATCCTCAAGTTTAGATATAGATTTTTTTATAGTATTGAAATTAGTCAATAAGCCGCCTAACCAACGATTATTTACGTACGGCATGGATGTTATGTCAGAGTATTTTTTTACTATATCTGAGGCAGCACGTTTAGTTCCAATAAACATAATTTTTCCATTATTTGAGACTAGTTTCTCAATAAACTTAGCTGCTTCTGTGTATCTTTCAGAACTTTTTTGAAGATTAATTATGTGGAGTTTTTTGTGAGTTGTATATATATATGGCGCCATCTTAGGATTCCAATACTTAGACCTATGACCAAAATGGACCCCTGCATCGATCATATCCTTGATTGATAATCCTATCATGCCAAAATTACTCCAATAAAATTCATAAAGTGTTGTATCATATTTGAGTGTTTACAACAACTATAAACTACTATTTTTTTAGTGATTTTATAACTTTTAAAATCTTATGAATGAATATATAAAAACACCCGATGAGATTCAAAAAATGAGAATCGCTGGCAAGCTGGCATCTGATGTTTTAATGATGATTAAGGAATATGTACAACCAGGTATAACAACTGGTGAACTAGACAGTATATGTCACAATTATATTGTGGATAATCAAAAGCTATCCCTGCACCGCTAAATTATCGAGGCTTTCCAAAATCAATATGTACATCAGTAAATCACCAAATTTGTCATGGAATACCATCAGATACTAAAAAACTAAAAAATGGTGATATTATCAATATAGATGTGACAGTAATTAAAGATGGTTATCATGGGGACACAAGTAGAATGTTCACAGTAGGTAAAACATCAATCCAAGCGCAGAGGCTTTGCGAAGTAACACGACAAGCAATGATAGAAGGTATAAAAGCGGTAAGGCCTGGAGCGACTACTGGAGATATAGGTTTTGCTATTCAGACTTATGCTGAAGCAAATAACTTTTCAGTTGTAAGAGATTATTGTGGTCATGGCATAGGAAAGAAATTTCATGAAAACCCACAAATACTTCATTACGCCAAAAAAAACACGGGTGTAGAACTTCATGAAGGTATGATTTTTACTGTTGAACCAATGATAAATGTTGGTAATTATAAAACTAAAACGCTTAGCGATGGATGGACTGTTGTAACTCAAGATCATGAATTATCTGCGCAATATGAACATACAATTTTAGTAACAAAAGATGGTTCAGATATACTAACCATAAGAACTGAAGAGGATGAAGATGAATTCAAATAATGAAACTATGAACGTTTTATCTGATTTAATTGAATTTGAGTCAGTAACACCAGATAAATCAGGTTGTCAAAAATATATAGATAATTATCTGTCAAAGTTCGGTTTTGAAACAAAATATTTTATGTATGGTGATGTAAATAACATGATAGCAAGCCTAGGAAAAGGTAATCCGTGCCTGGCATTCATTGGTCATACTGATGTAGTTCCACCGGGAGAATTATCATTATGGAAATCAAATCCATACACACTCTCATATAATGATGGTCTGCTTACGGGCAGAGGCACTGCGGATATGAAAGGCGGTATAGCGTGTTTTATGACAGCTGTAAAAGACTATGTTAAAAATAATAAAGAAATAAATGGTTCAATTAGAATTATTCTTACAGCTGATGAAGAAGGTGATGCAACTAATGGTATACGTAAAATGGTTGAAGAAGGAGTCTTTCAAAAAAATGAAATTGATTATTGTCTTGTAGGAGAACCATCATCCTCAGATGAAATTGGTGATGTCATCAGAAATGGTAGACGCGGTTCAATCACAGGTCATCTAACCTTATTTGGCATACAGGGGCATGTCGCTTACCCAGAGAAAGCTGATAATCCGATTCATAGCTCTGTAAAAATCATATCCAAGTTTCTTGATATTAAATTTGATAAAGGTAATGAATATTTTCCTCCAACCTCATTTCAAATATCAAACGTTAATGCAGGAACAGGTGTTGATAACGTAATACCTGCTGATATAAAAATTGCATTTAATATAAGATATTCTACTGAGACATCTGCTGATGAAATTAAAAGCAAAATAACAGACATTATAGAGAGCGAAGATATAAAATATGAAATTACTTGGAAACATTCAGGAGAACCATTTCTAACCACAGATAAAGAATTTATGAATATATGCAAAAAATCAATTAAATCTACTACTAATCAAGACACTATCGTAAGCACTAATGGCGGCACCTCAGATGGAAGGTTTATGGCAAAAGTGTGCAATCAAGTTATTGAACTTGGATTAACAAATCGCTCTATACATAAAATTAACGAGTCCATAAGGGCAGATGATTTAGAAAAACTTAAGAATATTTACCAAAACATCTTAGTTAATATTTTTAAGTAATAAACGAAGACTCTAATAGTTTTTGAGTATATACATGTTTGGGTTTATCGAAAATCTCTTTTGCAGCTCCCCTCTTCTACAATTGATGAATCCTTCATAACATATACTCTGTGACATAGTTTTTTAATTAAACTAAGATAATGACTGATGAAACAATATGATAGATTGAATTTTTCTTGAAGGTTTATCAGAAGTTTAATGATATTTTCCTGTACTAAGACATCCAGCGCACTTGTAGGCTCATCAAGTATTAATAATTTTGGTTGAAGAACTAAAGCGCGTGCAATTGCTATTCTTTGTCTCTGTCCTCCAGAGAATTCTTGAGGATATCTCAATAACATATTTTCATTTAGACCGACTTCATTCATTACTTTCGTGCACATTGAATTATGACTTTATCGTCATATATATTTAACAGGTTGACAATGCCTTCAGATATAATTTGTTTGATAGTCATTCTTGGTGATAATGAGGAAAAAGGATCTTGAAATATGATTTGAAAATTTTTTCTAAGTGACCTATCTTTACTCAGCTTATTCTTAGTAATATTTTGACAGATTTTTATTTCACCATCATATCCTAATAGGTGCATTATCGACATTGCCAAAGTTGTTTTACCAGATCCAGATTCGCCAACGATTCCAACTGACTCTCCACGATTAATATAAATATTGATGTTATTTAATGCTTGAAAATATATTTTATTTTTTTTAAGAAGACTGTCTTTAGTTAAATATTTACAATTAAGATTTTTCGTCTCTAGAATATTTTCTGTTTTATCATAATTTTCTTTACGATAAGATATTGATTTAAAATTTACTAAACTTTTTGTATATTCATGCTTAGGATAAGCAAATATTTTATCTGTAGTATCTTTTTCAATTATAGACCCGTCTTTCATAACAGCAATAGAATCACAATATCTCTTTATTAATTCAATATCATGAGAAATTAACATCATTGACATATTCATGTCATTTTTTAAATTATTGAGTGTATCAAGAATTTGTTTTTGAAGTGTTACATCTAAAGCTGTAGTAGGCTCGTCAGCAATAATAATGCTTGGTTTTCTCAATACTGACATTGCGATCATAAATCTTTGCCTTTGACCACCAGATATCATATGCGGGTAGCTATTTAATATTTTTTTTGTATCATTCAGACCAACGGCAATTAATGCTTCCTTAACATCACTAATATCTAAATTCTTATCTGATAGCTCAATGCATTCAACTATTTGAGAATGAAGGCTTTTTACAGGATTAAGTGAAAGCATTGGTTCTTGAAATATCATAGAAATTTTATTTCCTCTAATATTATTTAATTCACTATCCGTGATGTTATTTATATTTTTATTATCTATAGAAATCTGTCCTGATGTTTTAAAAATTTTTTTATTTAACAATCCAAGTGTTGAGAGTGCCGTTAATGATTTTCCAGAACCGGACTCACCTACAATACCAAAAGATTCACCCTTCTCTATTTCAAAAGATAAATTTTGAACTAAATTGATACCTGTTGAGATTAATGAAATGTTCAACTTATCAAATTTAACTAAACTCATGATGATTTTCCGCTTATAGATTCTCTAATACCTTCTCCAATAAATATCAAAAGTATTAATGTGGTAACTAGGACAACAAATGTTGTAAGTGATAACCACCAGGCTGAGATATTATCTTTTCCTTGTGAGAGCAGTTCGCCTAAGCTAGGAGTTGTTGATGGAACACCTAATCCCAAGAAATCTAAGCTTGTTAAAATCAATATTGCTCCACTAATTCTAAATGGTAAAAATGTTACAACAGAAATAAGACTGTTAGGTAGTATATGTTTAGTTATAATTTGCCAATCTGTAAGACCTAATGTTCTTGCTGCATTGACATAATCCATATTTCTGCCTTTCAAAAATTCAGCGCGAACGTAATCTGATAAACTTATCCAGCCAAATAGTGATAAAAGCACTATAAGTAAAAGAATGCTCGGTTCAAAAATTGAAGCAAATATAATTAAAATATATAACTCAGGCATCGAGCCCCAAATTTCAACAAATCTTTGTAGATATAGATCTACTCTACCTGCAAAGTAACCTTGTATCGCACCAAAAAATAATCCTATAAGTATTCCTATCGCAGTAAGTGCTAGTGCAAATATAACTGATATTCTGAATCCATACAAAAGTCTTGCAAAAACATCTCTCCCTCTATCATCCGTGCCTAAAATATTATCCATCGATGGCGCAGCCGGGTTGGGTGCTGTATTATTAAAATTTATTGAATTATATGAATGCGCATTGATTGGAAATATTGCCCAATTGTTTTCATCCATTAATAACTTCGAAATATAGTGGCCTTTATAATCAGGAGATGTTTCAAAAACACCACCAAAATCAACTTCTGTATACTCAATGACATATGGATAGTATATTTTGTCATTAATACTCATAATAATTGGCTTATCATTGCTTATAATTTCTGCAAACAGACTAACAATAAAAAGTATTAAAAAAATATAGAGTGAGTAAATACTCCTTTTACTTCTACGAAAGTTTTTCCAAATTATAGAATAAGTGTTCATTACAAGTTTTTTTCTGAATTAGATGATGAGAATTTTATTCTTGGATCAACATATACATACATAATATCTGTCAATAATTTAGTGAGTAACCCTAAAAGGGTGAAGATAAATAATGTACCCATTACAACAGGGTAATCTCTTTGAATAATCGATTCATAAGATAATAAACCAATCCCATCCAAAGAAAAAATAGTCTCTATAAGAATACTTCCTGTGAAAAATGCAGAAACAAATTGTGCAGGGAAACCTGTCAGGATTGGTATAATAGCATTTTTAAAAACATGAGAATAAAGGACTTTATTTTCACTCAATCCTTTGGCTCTAGCAGTTGTTGTGTACAACTTATTAATTTCATCGATAAAGCTATTTTTAGTCAACATTGTCATGACTGCAAAACTTCCAATAATTAGACAAATTATTGGAAGAGTGATGTGCCATAAATAATCTAATATTTTTTCAAAGAAATTTAGATTTGACCAATTATCAGAGACTAGACCTCGTGTCGGAAATAGATCAAAAAAACTACCTCCTCCAAATAATACAATCAATCCTATACCTAAAACAAATCCTGGTATTGCGTATCCAATCAAGACTATAGAACTTGACACTAAATCAAATCTACTGCCATCTTCCATAGCTTTTTTTATACCAAGTGGAATACTGACTAAGTAGACAATTAAGAAAGACCATAATCCAAGACTAATAGAAACAGGTAGTTTGCTTATGATCAATTCACTAACGCTTTGATTATGAAAATAGCTGACTCCTAGATCAAAAAAAGCATAATTGCTAACCAGGATTGTAAACCTTTCAAAAAAGGTTTATCAAATCCATAAAATTCATTTAACTGACTAATATGCTCCTCTGAAAGACCGCTTGAACCTCTATATAAATTTGACGATGAAGAGGATTCAGATATTGCATCTAAACCCGATAGTTTGTTTACTAGTTGCTCTACAGGACCGCCGGGTACAAATTGTATGATTAAGAATGTTAAGAATAAAATTCCAAGAAGAGTCGGAATCATTAATAATAATCTTTTTATAATATATAAAGTCATTTTGACGACCAGGTTTGTAATACATAATTTGTTGCTTGATAATATAGTGGTAGCTTTTTGGGGAATTCGAATTGATTGTAGTAAGCTACTCTATGAGTATTTATATACCAGTTTGGGACCATATAATATTGATTCCATAAAATTCTATCCAGTAACTTTGCAGAAACAAGCATTTGATTCCTCTGCTTTGAATAAATTATGTTTTTAATAAGACTATCAACATCTTTATCTTTGATGCCAGGAAAATTGAATGCTCCATTTCTATTTGCACTATCAGATGAAAACATACTCATCAACTCCGACCCAGGTGACTGAGATTGAGGGTAACTTACAACGGTCATATCATAATCGTATTCATCTAGACGTTGTTGATACAAGGATAAGTCAACAGTTCTGTAGTTTAATTTAATTCCTAATCTTTTCAAATTATTCCTAAATGGTGCAAGGATTCTTTCGAATCCCTTCTGCGCAAGCAAAAAGTTTATTATCACGGGTTCTTTGTTAGATGAATAGAGTTGACCATCGTTAATATAATATCCTGCCTTATCAAGAATTTCTTTGGCCATAATAAGAGAATTTCTATAATCAGCTGAATCTTTATTAATAGGTAATTTTATTTTAGGTTGAATTTTATGTAATGAGATTTTTAGCTCTTTTGCAAGCTCAAGCTCTTTGTCAGAAACTTTAATATCACTTTTCAACTCGCTATTACTAAAATAACTATCAGATCTTAGATATTGTCCATAAAACAGTTTGTTATTAGACCATTCAAAATCGAAAGCATAAGTAATTGCTTTTCGTAGATGAATGTCAGAAAATAGAACTCTTCTAGTGTTAAAGGCAAAACCTTGGATTCCAGTATTGTTTGAATGTTTTAATTCTGTTTTGATTATTTTGTTGTTTAAAAAGTTAGGGCCATTATAGTCTCTCGCCCATCTTTTAGAGTGATTTTCATGTATGTAATCATATTCTCCAGCTTTAAAAGCTTCTAAAGCAACTGTCATATCTTTGTAGTACTTGATCAATATTTGATCAAAATTAAACATATGTTTTCTAGTTGGTAGATCTTTTGCCCAATATGATTTATTTCTGATATAAGTTATATTTTTCCCAATGTTAAAATCAGATATTATATATGGTCCACTTGTTATGGGAATTTTTTTAACTTCTTTAGAAAAATTATCTTTGTGTAGCCAATCTCTTGAGAAGATTGGAAGATCGCCTATTATCATGTGAAGTTCAGGGTTAACTCTCTTAAAGATAAATTTAATAGTATTCTTATCTATTATTTCTACAGATTTTATATCATTCCAATAAATTCTATATTGAGGATGAGCATCTTTAGAGACCAATAAATCATAAGAGTGTTTTACGTCATGCGCTGTTACTTCATTACCATTACTAAACTTTGCATTTTCATTAATAAAATATTTTACAGACAGTTTATCTTTTGATAATTGATATGATTTGGCAACTAATGGATAGCTAGATGATGGCTCATCAAGGCTTCTAGTCATTAACGTGTCAAACATCAAATTATTAATTTGTGCTGGTGATAAGTGATTTTAATAAAAATGGATTTAATGAATCAAAAGTACCAAATGCAGAAAGTATAATTTTACCTCCTTTTTTAGCATCGGGATTAACATAATCAAAGTGATTAAAATTCTGATATTTTGCCTGATATCCAATACTTATAGACGTATTTGCCTCAGTAAAGTTCAAAAGAACAAGAAATGTAAATATAAGGTTGATTACTTTCTTTAATATCATCTTTGTATAATATATTATATTACAAATATATAATGAATCTTAAATCAAAAAACATACTCGTCACTGGTATAGCAAGTAATAGATCCATCTCATTTTCGATAGCAAAAATATTACAGGAAGCTGGAGCGAATGTAATAGTCTCATATCAAAATGAAAGATTAAAAGATAGAGTGATCAAGTTAACTGATGATATTGGCATAGCAAACGATGCTTATCAGTGTGACCTCACGAATGATGATGAAATTCTAAAAATGAGAAATGATATTATTGAAAAATTTAATAATCTTGACGGTATTGTTCATTCCGCTGCATTTGCACCACGTGAGCAACTCAATGGAAAGTATCTAGATAACATAACAAAAGATGGATTTTTAGTTGCTCATGATGTTAGTGTCTATACTTTTACAGCTCTCGCAAAAGCATTCCGTGATGATTTAAACGAAAAAGCATCTCTTATCACTTTATCTTACATAGGAGCCAATAAAGTTGTTCAAAACTATAACGTAATGGGGATAGCTAAGGCTAGTCTAGAAAGTAGCGTTAAATATCTTGCTGATTCTCTTGGTGAAAAAAATATAAGGGTAAATGCAATATCAGCAGGACCAATAAAAACGTTAGCAGCATCTGGAATAAGTGGATTTAATAAGATACTCGAAATTTATGAAAATAAATCTCCAATAAAAGCAAATATTACAAGTGAAGATGTTGCAAAAACTGCCTTTTTCTTATTATCTGATTATTCAACTGCAATTACTGGACAGACGATTTATGTTGATAATGGGTTTAATATAATAGGTTATTGATTTAGATAATCATTATTGATGTCAATTACATAAGTATCATATTTAGAAAGATAGAAACTATTATAGTCTGACTCAGATTGAGTATTTCTCAAATAATCTAAATAGTTATCATCATCTACCTTATCTTGTTTGACCAATGATAAGTTAATTGATTCAACCTTTATTAATACATAATCACCATTCTCTAACCTATTGGAAGTAAACATATTACTTATTGGCTGACTATTTATAATCTTCATGACTTCATCATCAAAAGTTTTATCATACTGATATACTGAAAATGATTCATAGTCATTAAACGAACCAGCATTTAGACTTTGTAGTATTTTTGATGATGATTGATTTAATTTTTTATTACTTTTTTGAGTCATGAGCAAGGCTTTGATTGCTTGCTCTGATTCACTTAGTGTTAATTGAGAGGGTGGATAATATTTATTTTTTTTAACAAAAAGTACATCATCATTTGAAATATATATAGGGGGATATATATCTGTAGAGCTAATGTCATTAAATAATTGATTAACTACTGTTCTGGATAAAATATTATCATTATAGTCTTGACCTATTTTTTCAGTACTTAACAGAGTAAGATCATATGATTTAGATATTTCTGTTAAAGATAAATTCTGAATGTATATTTTCTCTTTGATGCTATCAAGTATAGAAAAATATTTATTTGAACCTTTATTTTTCTGAATTTCCTTCTTAATATCCTCTCTAACATCTTCAAACTTTTTATTTTCAGGCGTGCTAGACTCAATCAACTTTATAATATGTATAGCATTTGATTCAGATGATACTAATTTAATATCTCCATTTTTCATTGAAACTAGATTATTTTTTATAAAGTTCGGTAAATCATCAAAAGATGACTTACCAATGAAACCTAAATTATTTTTAGTATCTTCATCAACCTCATATTTTTTAGTTATGTATTCAAATGACATATTTGATAATAATTCGTTTAAGGCTTCATTTGCATTAGCTAATACAGATTCTTTATTATCTTTTATTGGGAAAACAAGATGATTTAAAGTATATGTTTTATCAAGAGATAATAAACCTGAATCGATTTTCTTTTGATAGTCCTCTAGCAATTCACTATCAGATATTTCAATAGATGAAATAATCGATTCTTTACTTAATCTTATATAACTAAATTCGGCAGATGAGGTCGACATGAATGCTTCTTTATTTTTAATATAATAATCATTGATCTCGTCTAATGTAATATTAGTTACATCTTTCATATCATTTAATTTCAAAAATAATATCTTACCATCGCGCTTATGGTAGTTTGCGTTTATGTTTAACTTTTTATCAGTAAGATTTAAGATAGATGTATCTGTAATTGTTTTTCTAAGCTGTTCACGTATACCTTTTTGATAAAGATATTGTTCGTAGACATCAGGGTTCATATTAATTAGAAATAAACGCTTTTTATATAAACTTGGATTAAAACCATTTTCATCTCTAAAAGATGATGTTTCTTGAATTTCATTAATAATCGACTCATCACTGGTCACCAGGCCAATGTTCGAAGATATTGAATTCTCGATATTTCTACGAATCAAATTATCAAATGTAATTTTTTTAATAAAATTATCAGTATAGATTGGTGGAATATTACCTTGATAATTTTTTCTCAGAACATCTTTAAACTGAGACATTTCTTGTTGAACAATAGATTTGCTAATGTCTTGATCATTAACACTGAAAGCATATTGCTCCTGGTTTGAACCATAATCACCTACACCTAAAAAAACTAGGGGTATAGCAACAAGAATTACTAGCAATCCTATTACCCAAGTTTTTAATCTATCTCTTATTGCGCTTAACATTATAATAGTATTTCACGGAGACGAAGGGACTCGAACCCTCGACCTCCTGCGTGACAGGCAGGCATTCTAACCAACTGAACTACGCCTCCGTGTTGTGATGTATATTAACACAAATTATTATTACTAAAGAAGCAGCTTTCGCTGCTTCTTATAATAATTTTTTGGTGGGTGATGTAAGAGTCGAACTTACGACCTCCGCCTTGTAAGGGCGGCGCTCTAACCAGCTGAGCTAATCACCCTTAATTAGAATTTCTAATTAAGAGCATCTTTTAAAGCTTTACCAGCTTTGAAAGAAGGTACTACAGAAGCAGAGATTTGAATTGATTCCCCTGTTCTTGGATTACGCCCAGTTCTTGCTTCCCTTTTCTTTGCCTTAAAAGTTCCAAAACCAACAAGCGCAACTTCACTATCGCTTTTAAGAGCATTAGTTACTACACTTATCATTGCCTCAACATGAGCTGTGGCATCAGACTTGCTACTACCTGCTGCTTCAGAAACAGCATTGATAAATTCTGCTTTATTCATTTAACACCTCTTTAATCGCAGTTATAGAATGTTGAATGTAATCAACATAAGAATTATTCTACATCAATAAGCTTTAAAATGTATATTAAATATAATAAATATCATAAAAAAACTGTAAATTTTTGTTTACTTTTAGGAATTTTTTGTAAGCTATTGTAAATTTTTAGAAATATTTTCTACCTTATTCTTTTCGGGACTAGTTTTAGTCACTTTAGATTTTGATTTAATTGGTTTGCTTTTTAGAGCTATAGCAAACACTTCATCAACAAATTTAACAGCGTTTATTTTTAGTTTATCTAAAATAATACTAGGGATATCTCTAAGATCTTTTTCATTATCTTTTGGAATAATGACTTCTTTTATGCCAGATCTTTGAGCCGCTAAGAGTTTTTCTTTGAGACCGCCTATCTCAAGCACTTCGCCTCTTAAAGTTATCTCGCCAGTCATCGCAATATCAGATTTGATTGGTATATTAGATAAAGCCGAAGCAACTGCTAGGGCCATAGTTATCCCAGCACTAGGACCATCTTTGGGTGTTGCTCCCTCGGGCACATGTATGTGAATATCTTTTTTATCAAAATCTTCTAAATCTATCGCTAAATCTAATGATCTCGTCTTCACAACGGTTATAGCTGCCTTAATAGATTCTTGCATTACATCACCAAGTTGTCCTGTTTGTGTAATTTTTCCCTTTCCAGACATAGCTTCACACTCAACTCTTAACATTTCACCACCAACAGATGTCCAAGCAAGGCCATTTGCTTGACCTATCATATCTTTTTTATCACGCATCATTGAGGAGAATCTTCTGACACCAAGATAATTTTCTATTTCATTCGGTAATATTTTTAGTTTAGTTTTATCTGACATTAAAATTTCTTTAACAACTTTTCTGCAAATTTTATTTATTTCTCTATCTAGACTTCTTACTCCGGCTTCTCTTGTATAACTACTTATGATGTCTTTAATAGTTTTAATAGATATAGTAAGTTCATTGCTTTTTAAGCCGTTCATTTTGAATTGCTTTGGAACTAAATATTTTTTAGCAATCTCAAGTTTCTCATTCTGGGTATATCCCGGTAGTCTAATTACCTCCATTCTATCTAAAAGAGGTGCAGGTATTGTATCAGTTGAGTTCGCAGTAGCGATAAACATAATATTCGATAGATCAAAATCTACCTCAAGGTAATGATCATTAAATGCATTATTTTGCTCAGGATCTAATACTTCAAGAAGCGCAGATGATGGATCTCCTCTGAAGTCCATAGCCATTTTATCTATTTCATCAAGTAAAAATAAAGGGTTATTAGTTTTAACTTTACCAAGATTTTGCATTATCTTTCCAGGCATTGATCCTATATAAGTCTTACGATGCCCTCTTATTTCAGCTTCGTCCCTTACCCCTCCAAGTGACATCTTAATAAACTTACGAGATGTAGATCTAGCTATAGATTTTGCTAATGATGTCTTACCGACACCAGGTGGTCCAACTAAGCATAAAATAGGACCTCTGATTTTATTTACTCTTTTTGTAACTGCTAAATACTCAAGTATTCTCTCTTTGACTTTTTCAAGTCCATGATGATCATCTTCGAGTATTTTATTAGCACTTACCATATCTGTTGATATCTCAGTCGATTGGTTCCATGGTAAGCTTACAAGAATATCTAGATAATTTCTTACCACAGTAGCCTCAGCAGACATTGGTGACATCATTTTTAGTTTATTAAATTCACTCATTGCTTTTTCATGTGCATCAGCCAGGGAGTTTAAGAGATTTGATTTTATTTAGGAGTTGATCTATATCATTATTATCGTCTCCAATTTCGCCAAGTTCTTTTTGAATGGCTTTCATTTGTTCGTTGAGGTAATATTCTCTCTGACTCTTTTCCATTTGCTGTTTAACTCGACTCCTTATTTTCTTCTCAACATGAAGAATATCTAGCTCACCCTCCATAGCTTTAATTAAGTATTCACAACGTTTTTTTATGTCTATAAGTTCTAAAACTTGCTGTTTCTCATCAAGTTTTAATGTCATGTGAGCAGCTATACTGTCAGCAAGTTTAGATAAATCATCTATACCTGTTACTGAAGATATAACTTCAGGTGGGACTTTTTTGTTTAGCTTTACATAATTTGAGAATGTATCCTCCAATGTTCTGAATAATGCATCGTGCTGATTATCATTATCAAGATTTTCACTATCCAAATGAGAATATGTGCATGTTAATATGCTGTTATTTTCAATTTTATTAATTTCGACACGAGAGACACCCTCAACTAAAACTTTCATAGTTCCATCGGGTAATTTTAGCAGCTGAAGTATATTTGCTTCAGTTCCAATTTTATACAAATCATTTGCATCTGGATCATCAACTTGGGCGCTCTTTTGTGTCACAAGAACAATATTTTTGTGATGATTATTCATAGATTCATCTAAAGATTTAATCGATAAGTCCCTTCCAACAAATAGAGGTACAACCATATTAGGATAAATAACTACATCCCTGAGAGGCAATAACGGAAGTGATAAATACTTTTTCTTCATAACACTAATCTATGGTCGAATTTTAAATTATCAAGACTTACTAACTTCTTTTTCGCCGCTCTTAGACTTATAAATTATTAACGGCTTAGATTCAGCATCAACAACGTTCTTGTCGATAACAACTTTGACTATATCCTCTTGAGATGGAAGATCGTACATTGTATCTAGCAAAAGACTTTCAATTAATGTTCTCAGGCCTCTAGCTCCAGTTTTTCTTTTCATAGCTTTTTTAGCAATTGCAGATAATGCATCTTGTCTAAATTCAAGCTCACATCCTTCCATATCAAATAGTTTTTTGTATTGATTAACAAGGGCATTTTTCGGCTCTGTAAGTATTCTTATTAGTGACTTTTCATCAAGCTCATCAAGTGTTGCGGTAACAGGCAATCTTCCAACGAACTCAGGAATTAAACCAAACTTGATAAGATCCTCAGGGCCAACACTATCTAATGTCTGTGAAAATGATTTGTCAGCTTTAATATCTTTTACCTTTGCTGAGAAACCTATTCCAGAATCATTTTTTCTCTGGTTAATTATTTTGTCTAATCCAGAGAATGCTCCACCCACGATAAATAGCATATTGGATGTGTCAACTTGAAGGAATTCTTGTTGAGGATGTTTTCTTCCACCTTGAGGAGGTACAGATGCAATAGTTCCTTCTATAAGCTATAATAATGCCTGTTGAACTCCATCGCCTGATACATCTCTTGTAATAGATGGATTATCCGATTTTCTAGAAATTTTATCAATTTCATCAATATACACTATCCCAGTTTGCGCTTTCTCTACATCATAATCACATTTTTGTAATAATTTCTGTATTATATTTTCAACATCTTCACCTACATATCCAGCTTCGGTAAGTGTTGTTGCGTCAGCAATGGTAAAAGGGACATTCAGTAGTCTTGCAAGTGTCTCAGCAAGTAGTGTTTTTCCAGAACCTGTTGGTCCAATGAGCAAGATATTGCTTTTGTTTAATTCAACATCATTTTTTTTAGGAGTAATATTAAGCTTCTTGTAATGATTGTAGACAGCAACAGATAGAACTTTTTTAGCGTGTGGTTGACCAATAACATAATTGTCTAAAATATCATTTATTTCATGAGGTTTAGGTAACTTTTCTTTTGATTGCGCTGATTTCTCCTCTAGCTCAACACTAATAATTTCATTACATAAATCAACACATTCATCACATATAAAAACAGATGGACCAGCTATTAATTTGGCGACCTCGTTTTGATTCTTACCGCAGAAAGAACAGTGAAGTAACTTAGATGAATTTTTTGTATTATCGTCCATATATATACCTCTTCTCAGTATACAAGGAAACTTTATATAATCAAATTCTTGAGATTTATTCTCTACTAGTTAAGATGTTGTCGATTAAGCCGTACTTTTTAGCTTCCTCAGCTTGCATGAAGTTATCTCTCTCAGTGTCTGCTTGTATTTTTTTAATGCTTTGTCCTGTATTTTTAGAGAGAATTTCATTTAGTCTAGCTCGTATGCTTAATATTTCTTTTGCTTGAATGTCGAAATCTGTTGCTTGACCTTGAAACGAACCCAAAGGTTGATGAATCATTACGCGAGAATTAGACAAACAAAATCTTTTGTTTTTTTCACCGCCACTCAGTAAAACTGCTCCCATACTTGCAGCTTGTCCAACACACAGTGTGCTAACTGATGGTTTTATAAAGTTCATTGTATCAAGAATAGACAAACCAGAAGTCACGCTTCCCCCTGGACTATTAATATAAAGTGAGATGTCGGATTTTGGATCTTCAGATTCTAGAAAAAGTAATTGCGCAACTATTAGGTTAGAGAGATTATCATCTATTGGACCCGTTAAAAATATTATTCTTTCTTTTAAAAGTCTCGAATAAATATCAAACGCACGTTCACCTCTAGATGTAGATTCTACAACCATAGGTACAAGGTTATTATATGTATTAGCCATCCATCACCTCTGAAAATGACATTTCAACTTTATTTGATTCAGAGTTTTGAATAACATATTCCACTATACTATTTTCTACTATTTTATTCTTAACGTCCAATAATGTTGAAGCTTTATCTTTTTTTATTTTTTCACTATAGAATTGTCTGAATGCTGGAGATTGCTCATTACAAAAATCTATTGCTTCTTGGTCAGTAATGTTTGTCTTTACTTCTTTTGCTAGACACATATAAATCATGTTTAACTTAACCCTTTTGATAGCAATATCTTTAATTTTATCATCTAAATTTTCATCGGATTGTTTTAAAGATTTATATTGTTCATCAAGTTCCCTTTGATGCTTGCTTACTAAATTTTCTGATAACGGAAAATCAAAAATATTTACTAAACTTTCATTAACTAGACCATATTTTTTTGAGACTAATTTATCTGATAGTTCAAAGTTCATATGAGTCTTTACACTATCTCTAAATATTTTTTCGTCATCAGTTGGTATGCCGAGAGTCTCATAAAAATCCTTATTAAGGTCTGGCAGTTGTCCTTTTAATATTTTTTTTATTTTTACTGTGTAAATGACCATTTTACTAGCAAGTTCTTTGTCAGTAAAATCATCAGGCATTTGATTTGTTACTTCCACGACGTCCTGCACTTTAGTGTTTAGACACTTAGAAGAAAATTCTTTGAAGAGTGCTACTGTAGCAGGATCACCTTTAATGGTATCATTAATTATAAAAGTAAAATCATCCTGTTTGTTGTTTGTGAATGCTTTCCCATCAATTTTTCCCTCATAATCAACAACAACTTTGTCGCCATCAGCAGCTGGTTTGTCTGAGTCATTCCAAGTTGCATTCTGTTTTCTTATGTTATAAATAACTTTATCAATGTCATTATCATTTATTTCAACTTCAGGAACTTCAAGTTTACATGTCTTTAATAGTTTTAAGTCAATTTCAGGCATAATATTAAAACTGATTTCAAATGATAAATTTTTGTTCTTAGATGATGCATCTAATAGCTTAGCTGATGGTGTATCCACCAAATCTAATTTTTTTTCATTAATAATTTTTTGTGTGTATGTATCAATTAAATAGCTAATAGTTTTTTGATGACATTGACCTTCATATTTTTTTCTAATAACAGCAACTGGAACTTTACCTTGTCTAAAACCATCAAGTTTAACTGTTTTAGCAAGTTTAATGAGTTCGTCATTAAAAATTTTTTCATATTCAGATGATTCAATCTCAACAGATATTTTTAATTCTGCTGATGATTCTTTGATGGTTTTTACTTGACTCATAGGTGCTTAATTATTAATCAATTTATTTGTTTTATCAATGAAATATACGAGTGCTTTGTCTGAATCAGTGAAAAATTTTGAATCATCATAATCTTCAGAATCTCTATTGTATAAAAGAAACTCCCACGTAGAAATAAGATCGGATTCATCATTAGAATATTCTTGTAATACTAGTGTGCTCTCGTGGTTAGAGTCTTTAGGTCCGTATTTCAGTGCACAAATATCAAAAGATCTATCGCATTTTTTGATAATGTCATCTTCCAAATAATCTAATAGTGTTGTTTTGAAAAATGCTCTTTTTTCTTCCAAATTCTTCTTGAACTTATTCTCATGTTTAGGCTCATTAGTCCAGATTATCTTCTTCTTATCTTCAAGTTTTTTTTTGAACTCTTTATGATAAATTTTTGCCATGCTATTACCTTCAAATTTTACGAGAGGAGAGACTCGAACTCTCACACCAAAGGTACTGGTACCTAAAACCAGCGCGTCTACCAATTCCGCCACTCTCGCAAAATTTTGGGTGGATGATGGGATTCGAACCCACGACAACCGGTACCACAAACCAGGGCTCTACCACTGAGCTACACCCACCATATTCTCTATAAACATTATAACATACGCGCCTGGAAGGACTCGAACCTCCGACCCTATCGTTCGTAGCGATATACTCTAATCCAACTGAGCTACAGGCGCATATTTCGGGGTGATAGGATTCGAACCTACGACCTACTGGTCCCAAACCAGCCGCGCTACCAAGCTGCGCTACACCCCGTTGTGTGCTTATTATACCTATACTAAATATATATTAAATCCTTCTAAGACTTAATTTTCCACGATACTCCATCAGGGGTATCTTTAAGCTCTATACCCATTGTCTCTATTTCATCTCTAATCTTATCAGCGGTATCAAAGTCTTTATTTTTTCTAGCGCTCTCCCGCTGATCAATCAAATCATTAATCTTATCTTCAAGTGCTTTATCTATTTTTGATGACACGGCTTTTATACCAATCAAGTTACAGTTATATGCGAATTTTGGTAATAAATTATCCTTATTTCTTACCTCTTTAGATTGCTTTATTAAATATTGAATTGCATTAGGTGTGTTGATGTCATCACACAACAATTTAAGAAACAACTCATCCTTTTCAAAAGACAATCCATCATGAACCGCTAGACTTGAATAAATCTTTTCAAAAACATTTGTAGAATATTTTAGAGTTTCATTTGTCCAGTTAAGTGGTTGCCTGTAATGTGCGCTCATTAGAGCTAATCTTATGATGTTTGGATTGATGTCCTGAAGTATATCGGATACTAAAATTACATTGCCCAGAGACTTTGACATTTTCTTTTTATTGACTAAAACAATTCCATTATGAAACCAATAGTTACAATAATTAGCAGATGAACAACATGATCCTTGAGCAATCTCATTTTCATGATGAGGAAATATTAAATCATTGCCCCCTCCGTGTATGTCTAGAGTTTGATCGTTGCCTATCAAGCTCTTAATCATACTAGTACACTCAATGTGCCATCCAGGCCTCCCATAGCCCCATGGACTTGACCACCCACAATCATCATTTAGTGCTGGCTTCCATAAAACAAAATCTTTTGGGTTTTTTTTATATGATTCAGGCTCTATTCTGGCTCCATCGATCAGGTCTTCAGCTACCTTCTTAGACAATGAGCCATATTGTGTATATGATTCCATATCAAATACTACATGACCATCTGAAATATAGGCTGATTTATTGGCTATGATTTTGTTGATGGTATCAATAATGTTATCAATGTTGTCTGTGACTCTTGGCTCATAAGTAGGTTTCAGCATGTTGAGGCTCAACATATTATCTTTATATGAATTAGCAACAGATTCAGTTATCTCATTAATTGGTACGCCTGTTTTTTTAGATTGTGCAATGATCTTATCATCGACATCTGTTAGATTTCTTATGTAAGTCACCTCAGAAAAAAGTTCAGATAATATACGAAAATACAAATCACCAATAAGTGCCGCACGAGCATTTCCAATGTGAGGATTACTATATACAGTTGGTCCACAAACATACATATTGACCTTATTTTTTTTATGAGGAACAAATAGTTCTTTTTTGTTTGTTAAGGTGTTATGGATGTATAAATTCATTTAATGTATCATTATTAAAATGTTCAAGATTTACAGGATAAAATATCTATTATTATTAATGCTTTTTATGAGCACAACATCATGTAGTGATATTATACATGATAATACATCAAAGGAGATTAAATTGATTAAGCTTTCAACAAACATGGGTGATATTACGATTGAATTATTTCAAGACAAAGCACCAGAGACAGTGGCAAATTTTTTAAAATATACAAAAGATGGAAAATTAAATGGAACAATATTTCATAGAGTAATTCCAAATTTTATGATACAAGGTGGTGGTCATCTTCCAGATATGACTCAAATTGATACTTACGATCCAATAATTAATGAATCAGATAACAACATAAGTAATAAGAAAGGAACAATTGCTATGGCAAGAACAAGTAGTCCAAACTCTGCAACTTCACAATTTTTCATAAATTTAAGAGATAACGAATTTCTAGATAAAGCAAATGCTGCAGATGGTTATGGTTACTGTGTGTTTGGACAAGTAACTGATGGGATTGAAATTGTTGAACAGATTGGTGTTGTTCCAACAGGTAATAATGCTGGACACTCAGACGTACCAATAGAAAATGTAGTGATTAGTGAAGTCATAGTTATAGAATAAAATTAATGAGTATAAATTTTATCTCTGATCTTCACCTAGACAAATCTAGACCTCATATAAATAACTACTTTATATATTACCTTAAATCATTAGATAATAATGTATCTGATCTTTATATACTTGGAGATTTATTTGAATACTGGGTTGGCGATGATGATCCAATGGATGGGCTTGATGATGTTTGTGAAGCGATAATTGATGTAGGTAAAAAAATTAATATTTGGTACATGCATGGTAATCGTGACTTTCTTGTATCAAAAAAGATTTGTGACAACTTAAAAATTAATCTTCTACAAGATCCTACCATTATCAATAATGGAAACATGAAAATACTGTTATTGCATGGAGACACACTTTGTACTGATGACCTGGATTATCAAAAGTTTAGGTTAATGGTAAGATCAGAAAAATGGCAAAATGAAATGTTGAACAAACCTCTTGATGAAAGATTAATGATTGCCGAGGCATTAAGAAAGAAAAGCAAAGAAGCAAATATGGAAAAGGGTGAAGAGATAATGGATGTCAATGAAAACGAAGTCTTATCTGTAATAGAAAAACATGACCCAGATATAATTATACATGGACATACTCACAGACCAAACATACATCATCACGATAATGTAATTAGATATGTATTGGGAGATTGGTACAATAATTTTTATGTGCTTACTCTAGATGGTAATAAGTTCATAATTAATAAAGGACAATTAAAATAGTCTGTCGCCAGTCAATCTTAGGTCAGGATAGACATTAGAAAATATATTTTTAATTATAGATCTAAATTTTATAACTTCTTTTTCATCACTCATCGTGTTATCTAAGAATAGCTCCAGATCTTGTCCTGATACAGACATGTTGTCCATGGGTGATATACTTTTTTTAAACCCTTCGCCGAATGAATATTCATAATTCACATTATAGCTAATATCTTTATCACATACTGTTAACTCATAACCTAAATCTTGAAGTAAATTTTTTTCAAAAAAAGTGCAAGTTTATTACTACTATCTGAAGAGTTTGATAGTATTACTAAGAAATCTTTATATCTTTTATATATTTTATCAAAATCAAAACCCTCTCTACTAGTTTTATACAAGAGCTCATTTATATATAAACCCAAAAGATAGTATTTTTTATCGAAGCCATAATCATGGACATGTTCGCATTTTGACAAATATGGAAGATTATATTTGTCATCAAATGTAAAAATATATTCATTAAATATGGAAAAACGATATCTATCTTTATTTGTATATTTACCTTTAAAAAGAAGAGATTGAACACCTTTTTCACTGGTAAAAAAATTGACTATACTGCTAGTTTCTCTATATTTTCTAGTATGTATGAGAAAACCTTGTGTTGATATTATCATTTAATCAATATATCCAAAGTCTTTGAGTAAATCTGAGTTATTCTTCCAGTTAGCCTTAACAAAACATGTAAAAGAAGACTAACTTTCTTATTAAGAAAACCCTCTATCTTCTCTCTTGATTTAATGCCAAGTTCCTTAATCATATTTCCATTTTTACCTATGACAATTTTTTTATGATTATCTTTTGATACAATAATTTCAGCTTTAATGATATCCATATTTTTTTGCTTATTATAATCAACAATTCTAACCGCAGACTCATATGGTAATTCCTTATTAGTTCTATTGATAATAGTTTCTCGTATTAATTCTTGAATAATATATAAGTTATTCTTACTATCATTTATATGTGAAGTTGTTGGTATCAAATTATTTATTTGTTTTAGAAGTTTGATGATGAAAATATCAATATCTAAATTTTGAGTAAGTGATATTGCAGAGTAGTCTTTTGTATTTAATTTCTGTTCAAGATTAATTCGAAAGTCGCCATTAATATCTAAATCACATTTATTTACACAAATCAGATATTCTTTATTAGCTTGCTTGATATCATTGATTAAATTGAATTCATATTCATACGATTTTTGAGGTTGAGTAAATAAAATTATAATATCACTATTTGTAATATGCTTGATTGCCTGACTTTTCATGGCTTGTGCAAGTAAGTTGTTATCTGATAGAGATACGCCAGGGGTATCGATAAACTGAATATCAAAATTTTTATTTTTTAGTTCGTGATATGTTGATAAGCGTGTTGAATGAAGTTTGTTAGAGACTAATGAGCTCTTGTTGTTAGTAATATAGTTAATGAATGAGGATTTACCGACATTGCTCTTACCAATGATTAATACTTTAATTTTCTTCATTAAGAATTTTTAGAGCAGAAAATGCAAGCTCTTGTTCAGCAGGTTTAACTTTATTTGAATCTAGATGAAGAGAGATAGTAGTGTTTGGTATTTTACATTTGACTAAGTATTTGAATGATTTTTTATGAGATTTGTGCGTAGAGTATAATGGTAATGACATTCCATTTTTTTTGTAAGAATTCTTGCAAATTGGTTTTAGCGTCTTTTGAATACAAATTATCATCTAATTGATCTCTAAATAATGTACAAATTATTTTTGAGACTTTATTAAAGCTACTGTCTAAATATAGTGCTCCAAATAAGGACTCTAGAATATCTGAATATAAATCAGATTCTTTAATTTGAGGGTTAATCTCATGAACAACTTTTTCTATTTTCAAATTTTTGAATATAGTTCTAAGGTTATTTTTATTTACAAGATTCTGCCTCATAACGGTAATTCTTCCTTCGTTAGAATCTTTATATTTTTTAAACAACATATCAGTAATGACCAGTTGTAAGACTGCATCACCAAGAATTTCCATTCTTTCATAGTTATTTTTTGATTTACTTTTATGGGTTAATGCGGAAATAAAATAATCAATATTTTTTATATCATATCCAAAGGAATCAGAAATAATATCCTTAATTAGTTGATTATGACTATCACTCAATTTTTGTACCCACTCTGTCAGAAAAGCTGTAGTAACTATCAGGGTTCCAAAACATCCAAATAAAAAATGCTTTTCCAACTAGATTTTCTTTTGGCACTGGCCCCCAATATCGACTGTCATTAGAATTATCTCTGTTGTCACCTAATACAAAGTATGTGTCATTAGGAACGGTATATTGAAAATCAAAAGAAGGAGATGATTGATTTAAAATCATATAGCTTTTTCAGAATTATCCTCATAAAATACATTACCATCAGCTATTTCAACAGGATCAAAAGAATGATTTATTTTAAGCGTCTTATATTCATTATTATTAACATATAATTTTTTATTTTTATAAATTATATTGTCACCAGGTAAAGCAATAACTCGTTTTATATAATTAATTTTTTTATTTTCTGGATACTTAAACACAACTACATCGCCTCTTTTTGGGCTTTCATTTTCAAATAAAGTAATGTTTGTAAGTGGAAGCTTATAACCATAAATATTCTTATCAACAAGAATAAAATCACCAATCATAAGAGTTGGTATCATAGAGCCAGATGGAATTTTATAAGGTTCTATAAAAAATGATCGTATAATCAACACAACAAATAAAATAGGAAATATAGAAGCAGAGAATTCTCTGATATGAATAATTATTGATTGATTTAACTTAACTAGGCTCAGAATGCCCGTTATCAAAGTTGCAAGAACTAATATAAATGTAAAATCCATGATTTAATCTGAGGTAGACAAGAATTTATAAAATGCTTCTCTCGGAATTTCCACGTTACCAATTTTTTTCATCTTTTTCTTACCTTCTTTTTGTTTCTTTAAAAGTTTCATCTTTCGCGTAACATCACCACCATATAACTTAGCAGTGACATCTTTACGATATCCTCGAATAGAAGTTGGAGAAATGATTTTTGAACCGATACAGCCTTGTATTGTAATCTCAAAATTTTGTCTGGGAATAAGTTTTTTTAAGTTTTCAATCAATTCTCTTGATCTTCTATAAGAGTTATCTTTATGTAATATTTGAGATAGTGCATCCACTTTTTTCTTATTGACATGGATATCAAGTTTAATCATTTTACTCTCAATGTAATCAATTACATCATAATCATAAGATGCATAACCTTTAGATACAGAATTTAGAGTATCAAAAAAATCATATATGATTTCAGATAATGGAATTTCATATTTTATCTCAACCATGTTTGAACGATATATTAAATCTTTTTGATTACCCCTTTTAGATGTACATAATTCAATAACTGAACCAAGATACTCTGCAGGACAGACAATAGAGATTAATGCAATAGGTTCATAGTAGCATTTTATACTGTTATCTTCTGGCAAATCACTAGGCTTCGTTATATCTATAAACTTTCCTTTTTTATCTTCCACGCGGTATGTAACGGATGGGACAGTCATAAGAAACTCAAGATTATATTCCCTTTGGACACGCTCTCTGATAATTTCCATGTGTAACAATCCTAAAAAGCCACATCTAAAGCCATGTCCAAGTGATTGTGAACTCTCAGGTTCATATGTAAAAGAATTATCGTTTAAAGATAGTTTGTCTAATGCTTTTTTTGATTCTTGATAGTCATTTGAATCTACTGGATAAAATCCTGAAAAAACTCTCGGCTGAATTTTCTTAAATCCTGGAAATGCCTTTATATTATTAAATTTTGAGAGCGTGATGGTGTCTCCAACAGGTGCAGAATCAAGTGTTTTAATAGATGCAATCATAAAACCAACCATACCTGATTTTAAACAAGATGTGTTCTTCATTTCAGGATTAAATGTTCCAAGTTTATCAACAATAAATTCTCTATTATTAGAAAGTATTTTAATTTTATCTTTTAGATTTATTTCACCGTCAATTACTTTTATTAGAACAACAATGCCTAAATAGTTATCAAACCAAGAATCTATAATAAGAGCTTTCAATTCTAGATTATTTTGTCCTTTAGGTGCTGGTATATCTAACAAAATACTTGTTATTAAATCATCAATACCTAAACCGGATTTGGCACTTACTTTTATTATTTCGTTTTCTGAAACTCCTGTTAATTCAGATAAATCCTTTGATACAGATGCTGTATCTGCTGACGGAAGATCTACCTTATTTATAACGGGAATAATTTTGAGTTTCAATTCTGTAGCAAGATTATAATGTGCTAAGGTCTGAGCCTCTATACCTTGCGTTGCATCTACAAGTAATATTACTCCATCACATGCTGACAATGATCTTGATACCTCGTAAGAGAAATCTACATGACCCGGAGTATCGATTATATTAAGATTGAACTCTTCGCCTTCATATTTCACTTTCAGAGAAACTGTTTGAGCTTTAATTGTAATACCACGCTCTCTTTCGAGGTCCATTGAATCTAGGACTTGATCTTGCATGTTTCTGGTGTTTATTTCACCATACTTTTCAATCAGACGATCAGCTAGAGTAGATTTTCCATGGTCAATGTGAGCTACTATAGCTATGTTTCTAATATTCATTATGGCTCTATGATATATTAGAGGCTTAAAACGTCAAATCTATTTAGAGATTTTTAGAGCAATGAATAGCGGTGTTGTTTGTCTGTAAACAAGTAGGTTTACATAGCTATTGTTTCTCGCAGAATTCATAATCTTGGTAAAATCATTAGTGTTGTTAATGACTTTATTATTTATCTTAGTTATTACGTCATTCAATTTTAGATCATAGTTGTTATTGATACTTTCATTAATACCAGTAACAACCACACCACTTGATAAATCGAAATTCTTCTTGTCATCAATTGACATATTTCTAACAGAAATACCTGATATTGCATTAGATATAATTTTTTTATTTCCTGAACCGATAGAAGCTATTTTTTCCTCTGTAGGTAGCTCCTCAAGTGTAACTGATAAATTCATAATCATTCTATTTCTCATGATTTGTACATTAAATGATTGTCCTACTTTAGATTGTCCCACCACAAGAGGTAAGTCTGTGGATTTATTTATATCATTGTTATTGAATTTTAAAATAACATCGCCTTGTTGAATTTTGGCTTTCTCTGCGGGACTATTTGAAAGGACTTTACTTACAAGAGCTCCCTTAGATTTTTTCATACCAAAACTTTTAGCAAGTTTATCGTCTATCTCTTGGATATAAACACCAAGCCATCCTCTACTAACTTTTCCTTTTGTTTTTAATTGATAGTAAACATCATTCACGGTATCAGAAGGTATTGCAAATGAAACGCCCATAAAACCACCTGTTCTACTATATATCTGTGCATTAACACCAATTACCTCGCCAGATAAATTAAACAAAGGGCCGCCTGAATTGCCAGGATTAATAGCAACATCTGTTTGTATGTATGGAACGTAATTATCACCAGCTAACTTTCTTTGCTTGCCACTCACGATACCGGCCGTTACTGTTTGGTTGAATCCAAAAGGAGATCCAATTGCTAGAACCCATTCTCCTAATTTAACATTGTCATCTGATGCGATTCTTACTGTAGGTAAGTTTCTTGAGTCAATTTTAAGGAGAGCCAAATCACTCCTTTTATCAGAACCTATAAGTTCAGCCTCATATGTTGATTGATCATTAGTAAGTATCATAATTTTATCAGCACCATTGACTACATGATGATTAGTCATAATGTATCCATCGCTAGATAAAATAAAACCTGAGCCAGAACTAGGAGCCCTTCTCTCTGGCGCATCTCTTCTCTCATCAAAAAATTTTTTAAATAAATCATTGAATTCATCAGGCATCCCAGGTGGAGTTTGAAACTGATTATTATTGGTATTTGGCTTAGATCGAGTAGCATTGACAATTACAACTGCAGGCATATTTTGTTCTACAATTTCAGTAAAATCAGGATATGATTGAGCAAATGCACTTGCTGAATAAAAAAGTGCTATAGAAAGATAGGTTGTAATATATTTACTGAGTTTAATTACATTCATTGCCTGTAATAGTATCATTTTTAATCTCATCTGTGCAGGCATCTTTATCAATTACTTTTCTAATGATGTCTTTATTTATAGCCTCTTTTTCATTTACTTTTTTTACAGTAAGATTATTTTCAGTTGAGTTAAAGTCAAGTAAGATTATTGATGTAATAACTGCGAAAAATATAGATGCAGCAATATTAAGTAAATCTGTTTTGTTAAATGAAATTTTATTAGATATTTGTTTTGAATTTATTTTACGCATAACATTATCTGTGAAATTTTTTGATATTTTATTCGGGTAGTCTTTGTTCAACCCGCTTATTATTATTCCCAGTATTTTATAGTTTTTATTCATCGTATAAATCTTTAAAATTCGAGATTAGCATACTCCTTGCTCTGTGCAACCTTGATCGCACAGTTCCGATTGGCACAGAGAGTTTTTTTGATATTTCTTCATAAGAGTAATCATAAATTTCATATAACTCTAACAACTTTTTTAAATCATCAGGTAAATTATCAAATAAAGGCTCAACTTTATCTATTAACTCCAACATCTGATAATAATCACTAGGATTATCAGATGATGTATTTGAATTATTTAGACAGGATTCATCAGAAATAGTTTCTTTTTCTTTACGTTTTTCTTTAGAGTTAATGTAATTAAGACTAGTATTTACTGCAATTCTGTATAACCAAGAATAAAATTTACTATCAAACTTAAAATTATTTAGATTATCATAAGCTCTGAGAAACACCTCTTGTGCTACATCTTCAGCATCAACAAAATTTTAGTGTACTTGAAGCATGTGTTGATTATTCTAATCTGATATTTCTCAACAAGGTATCTAAACGCTTCTATCTCTCCAGATAGACACCTTTTTATGATCTCATCATCCTCTTCGATATTGATATTTGTAGTCATTTTTTATTGTGTTATTTTATAGTATATGCCGACTAGAATTAATACGGAAATCTTGATTGTTGGGACAGGTGTATCAGGATTACTTGCTGCAATAGAATTGTCTAAAGAATTTAAGGTCACAATAATAAGCAAGTCCTCCTCGAATAAATGTTCAACTGCATGGGCACAAGGAGGTATTGCGGCTGTCGTAGATGATAATGATCATGTTAATTACCATATTAAAGATACTGTAAAAAATGGGCATGAACTTTGTGATGTTAATGCAGTAGAGAATATCATTAAACAAGGTAAGCAAAGCATTGATCTTCTTGCTCGACATGGAGTTAAGTTTAATAAAGAAGGACAAATATTCAATCAAACTCTTGAGGGCGGTCATTCTAAGAGAAGGATAATTTATCATAACGATAATACAGGTGAAGAGATTCACACATCTCTGATGAAAATAATTATGAATTCAGAAAATATCACATACAAAGAAAATTTCATGGCGATAGATTTAATAGGTAAAAAAGATAGTATGTGTGAAGGGTTGTATGCATTTGACAATGATCAAAAAGATGTAATAACAATTAAATCAAATATAACCATCCTAGCATCTGGTGGTGCAAGCAAGATATATCAATATACAACAAATCCACAAACTTCTACGGGAGATGGCATAGCAATGGCTTGGAGATTTGGTTGCACTGTTACAAACATGGAATTTATTCAATTTCATCCTACATGTTTATTTCATCCTGATGAAAAAAATTTTCTTATATCAGAATCTCTAAGAGGAGAAGGAGCAAAGCTAAAGGACTTGCATGGTAATTGCTTTATGAAAAAATATGATGATCGTGCTGAACTTGCACCAAGAGATGTTGTTGCAAGAGCAATTGACTCTGAGATGAAGAATAACAATTACGATCATGTATATCTTGATATATCATCGAAAGATAAAAATTTTATACTTTCAAGATTTCCAACTATTTATCAAAGATGCTTGGAATTAGGAATTGATATCACAAAAGAACCGATACCTGTTGTTCCGGCTGCACATTATACATGTGGTGGAATTGAAACAACAGTCTCTGGCCAAACAGAATGCATCAATCTATTTGCTATAGGAGAAGTAGCTCATACAGGTCTTCATGGAGCAAACCGACTTGCAAGTAATTCTCTACTTGAATGCTCAGTCATGGCAATGGAGTGCTGTAAAAAAATCAAAATGATAAACACTGGCTTTAGCAAAAAAAATGAATTGCCTTTGTGGGATGATAGCTATGTTTCAAAGCCCAATGAAGAAACAGTACTTATAAAACATAACTGGGCTGAATTGAGAAAGATTATGTGGAATTATGTTGGTATTGTTAGATCAGATAAAATGCTAGCGTATGCCAAAGAGCGATTAAGTCTTATACACAGTGAAATAAATGAGTTTTATCATACACATTCTATTACTGTCGATTTGCTTGAATTAAGAAATATTATTGATGTTGCTGACATAATCATAAGATCAGCTTCATACAGAAAAGAAAGCCGAGGTCTTCATTATAATAAAGATTATTTATATCAAGATGAAAAATATAAAAACGCGACTAAGCTAAAAAATAATAAGAAAGATTACTTCATGAAACTAGTTTCTAAAGCTTAAAAATAGTTTTCCTGTAATATCTCAATTCATCAATTGAATCTCTGATATCGTCTAGAGCTCTATGGTTAGAATGTTTTTGAAAATTATCAATATCTTCAAAGTACCATCTTTTTCCAAGCTCTCGTATTGAGCTAACATCGATACTTCTATAATGACAGAATGCCTCTAACTCAGGCATGCATCGTGCTAAAAATCTTCTATCTTGACAAATTGTGTTACCACATAAAGGCGCAGTCCCTTTTGATACATATTTTGATAAAAATTGAATTGTTTGTTTTTCAGCTATCGATTCAGTTATATTGCTATCTTTAACTTTCTGAACTAAACCACTATTGTTGTGATGGTCTGTATTCCATTTATCCATAGAATTTAAAATCTCATCTGGTTGATTTATAACTAAATTGGGTCCCTCATCAAGAATATTTAAGTTTTTGTCTGTAATAATCGATGCAATTTCTATAATGTAATCTCTTTGAGTATCGAGTCCCGTCATTTCAAGATCAATCCAAATCATGTTACTTCTATCTTTCATGAGCTAAGGTTAGTATAATTGTATAGTAAAGTAAAACCACATTAATTATGAGTGAAGTAACATTAATTATTTTGTTGTACCTATTTGCAAAACTTGCGCTTGACGCAATGCAAATACACACAACTAAAACAGCAAAGGTTGATCCACAATCTGCAGCATTATTAGGTATAGATGAGCAACAAGAATCCAAATCACGCTCATATAATATTTCTAAACTTCGAATATCGATGTTAAGAAACATTATATATATGTCATGGGTATATTATTTATTAATTGGCGGAGGTGTCTATCAAATAAATACAATAATAAATATTTATTTTATTAATGACTACTTTATAAACTTATTAACTGTGCTAACCGTATTATTAGTCATTGTTTTATCAATGTTACCGTTATCATATTACTCAACATTTGTTATTGAGACAAAATATGAATTCAATACATCAACAAAGTTTCTATTCTTTAAGGATCAACTCATATCAATTGTTATGTTTTTAGTTTTAGTTGCATTTATAAGTTCTGTTTTCTTTTACATAATTGATTTCAAAGACATGTGGTGGTTTTTAATGGCATTGACAATTTTTTCAATAACTATAATAAGTATTTTCATATATCCAACATACATATCTCCATTATTTAATAAATTTGAAAACCTTGATGATGAAGAAATAAAAAATGAAATCGATGATCTATCAAAAAGAACGAACTTTAGTATTGATAATTTGTTCGTAATGAATCAATCGAAAAGATCAAAACATCCAAATGCTTATTTCACTGGTTTTTCTAAAAATAGAAGGATTGTATTTTACGATACTCTTCTAGAGCTATTAAACCCAAAAGAAATTAAAGCTGTATTGGCTCATGAAATAGGTCACTATAAGCATAAACATATTTCTAAGTCATTGTTGTTATCAACGATTATAATTTTTTTAGGTTTATTTGTTCTATCAAATCTAATTAATAGTTCAGCATACCTTGAGCTTTTAAATTTACCATTTAATGAAGCTTCACAACTTATTGCACTAATCTTCACATATCAAGTTGTCAGCTTTTTTATTGATCCATTTTTTTCTGTACTATCAAGAAAAAATGAGTACGAAGCTGATAGTTTTGCTTCAAAACAAGTAGATAAAAGTCTTTTGATAAGCTCTCTAACAAAATTATACAAATCAAATTTAACTTTCTTAATACCAAACAAACTTTATGCTATGGTTTATTACTCACATCCAACTGTATTGGAGAGAATAAATAACCTTAATATTAAAAATGACTGATTTAGATAAAAAAAAGTGTGTACCATGTGAAGGGGGTCTAGATACACTTTCAAAAAATGAGGCTGAAAAATTATTATCTAAATTAGATTCTGAGTGGAAACTTAGTGATGATTTTAAATTTATTGAAAAAATATATACTCGCAAGAATCATTATGAGATATCCTCCATAATAAATTTAATAATATATATTTCACATAGTGAAGATCACCATCCTGAAATAACCTTTGGCTATAACACCGCAAAAGTTAAATACTTTACATATGCAATTGATGGTTTATCCGAAAACGATTTTATATGTGCTGCTAAAATAGATAAAGCCGTAATGCTTTAAAATGTTTTTCTTTCATTAAAAGCATGAGATATTGTTTCATTATCTAGAAAACTAATTTCACCATTTAATGGTAAACCAAATGCTAGTCGTGAGATATTAATATTTTGCCTAGAGGCCATATCTTTAATGTAATGTGCAGTTGCTTCACCTTCGATTGTTGTACTAGTTGCAAGAATTAGTTCATTGATATTTTTTTTTGATAGTTTCATTTCAAGTTTATCTAAACCTATTTCTGATGGACCTCTTCCATCAATAGGTGATAAGTTACCTTGTAAAACAAAGAAATATCCACGATAGTTTGTGCTTTCATCAATTGTATAAACATCTGTTGCAGACTCAACTATACAAATTAGTGATGGATCTCTATTTTCTCTCTCGCAAAAATGACATGAATCATCGCTCTGAATTTCAACCTCATCTATATCCATGAATAATCCACAAATTTTGCACTTAGATATTTTAGAGTCAATGTTATTGAGTTGATTTGCTAAATGAATTGATTTTTCAGGATTAGAGTTAAGCAGCTGATAGGCCATTCGCTGAGCGCTCTTACGTCCTACACCTGGTAAAATAGTTAATGCATCTATGAGATTTTCAAGATATTTAGATTTAATCATTTAAATTAAAATGGTAACTTCATGCCGCCAGGTAAGTTCATAACACTACCCATTTTATCTTTTGTTTCTTTTTCTAGTTTGTTCATGGCATCGTTACATGCGGCAACAAGGTAATCTTCAAGTATTTTTTTATTACCCTTTTGCGTATCATCATCTATTTTAATACTTACAATCTGATGATTTCCTTTAACTGTAACAGATACTGCTCCTGCACCAGCTGTTCCTTCAACTTTAATTTTGTTAATTTCATTTTGAGCTTTCTTTATGTTGCTGTACATATTTTTTGCTTCTTTCATTTTGTCAAACATGCCCATAATAATTCCCCGTCATAGTTTGCTAATATTTTCTTTATCTATTTTAGCATCAAAAACATCCTCAATCTCTTTAATAAGAGTGTTATCCTTAACTGAGTTATACATATCATCCTGAGATTTTAACTTCTCATTGATTGATTGTTTGTACAATGTAAATATATCATTTGAATATTCAATAATAAGTTCATTTGTAACTTTGAAATAATCAATTATTAGTGTGGTAAAGTCATCAACGCACTTTTTTGGATAAGTATTCTTCTTTGATTCATCTATTATGAGTTTTGTGCATTTGTTATTAGACTCAATAATTGAATTCTGCGATAAATCAAGCATTAGTCCTTGAATATCTTGTGAACTGATGAATTTTTTTAAGGAGTCAAGCGAATAATCTACAGTATCTGTCTCGTACACTTTGTCTTCAGTTATTTTTTTTTTTACAATATTGTTTTCGTTTTTTCTCTTTATTATCGTTACTAGTTTTTTTTGTTCAATATCTTGATTACTAGGATAATTAGTAAATAAATTAATTCTCAATAAAATCATTAGCAAATGATCCTTTTTAGAGGATGCAGACCCAAAGTCTTCTTTTGCTTGGAGCAGGATTGAATACCATAACTGCAAATCCTCAAGGTTTAATGTATCAACTAATAACTCATCTGGTAAATCATAACTTTTTAAATCAGATTTACGCGAAATTGATATTTGAAAAACACGTTCGATGAGACAATCAAGAAGCTTGTAATAATTGTTTGATACATTATCATCCAAAAGCTGCATGGATATTAGACATAGAATTATTAATTAGATTTAATAAAATATTATCAACTAGTTTTTCATCTACTATTCCCAGTAGTTGAGAAATTTCAGAATATTTAAGATTGCCGTTACCATATGATATACATTGTTCTAAAATACTCATTGAATCTCTAACGCTTCCTCTAGCAGCTTCTGAAATAATTAGAGGAACATTCTGTTCATATTCTATGGATTCTTTATCAAGAGTTTCTCCTATAAATTCTGCTAATTTATCTTTTGTAATTGAATCTAATTTAAAATGTAAACATCTTGAAATAACTGTTTCTGGAAGTTTCTCAGGATCAGTAGTAGCAAGCAAAAATTTGACATGCTCAGGTGGTGCTTCGATAGTCTTTAATAATGCATTAAAGCTTTTTGTAGATAGCATGTGTACTTCATCAATGAGATAAATTTTAAATCTTGATGATGTGGGTGCATATTGTACATTTTCCATTAAGGTTCTAGTATCTTCAACTTTTGTTCTTGAAGCAGCATCAATTTCAATTAAATCAAGATTATTATTACTATCAATACCAAGACAAGATTCGCATTTACCACATGGCGTATCTGAAATACCCTCTTTGCAAAGTAAAGATTTTGCAAATATTCTTGCGATAGTAGTCTTACCTACTCCTCTGGTGCCAGAGAAAAGGTAAGCATTATGCATTTTATTTAACTTGATTGAATTACTAAGTGATTGAACGCAAAAATCTTGTCCAATGACTTCATTAAAAAATCTTGGTCTATATTTTAAAGCGAGTATTTTATTATTCATATTATCGACTTAATAGATGTCCTGTTTTAACAAAAATTAATGCTCCATCATCTAGAGTATAAGGAGTGTGCTTGCTCATATGCGGATTTCTTATCCAAGTTAATTTTGGATAGCTTCCAAATTCATCATAGAATGTACCGTTAAGAACAAGTATTTCCTCACCGCCAAAATGTTGGTGAAAGTTAAACTGTGTATTTTTATCCCATTTTACTAAAGCAGTATTCTCATGCTCAAAATTATGAAGTGGCATAACCTCAAGACCTTTTACCAATCCAGGCAACCAAGACTGTTTATTAGTGTTTATAATAATTTTTTTATCATCTTTGTTATTGAATTGTCTTAATTTAACAAATAATTTACATCCATGTTTGCTAAATGGACTATGTTTAGTACCATTTGGATTTCTAATGTAAGTACCTTCTGGATAATCACCATATTCATCAGAAAATGTACCCTCTATAACAAATAACTCTTCTCCGTGATCATGTATATGTTCATCAAAGCGCGAGTCGGGTTGGAATTCTACTAAAGTAGTAGATATTGCGTATTCAGAATCTTCACTTCTTTCCAATAATGTTCTGATTACACCGTCACACGGCGAAGACACAGATTCAAATTGAGATGATTGCATCACAACTTTTTCATGGAAGTTCTGATTAAGCATAGTTATTTATCTTGTCTATTATCAATTAGATGAACAGTTAGGCCCTCATAAACATCATAAATGTCCATTTGACAGCATAAACGACTTCTTTGCTCATCATAGTTATCAGAACGCTCTAACATAAATAATTCCATTGAACCCGGATCCATAGGCTCAATCTTATCCACCCATTCAGGGTCTATATGCACATGACAAGTTCCGCAGTTACAAGAACCATTGCATATAGCAGGTATTTCAGGAATTTTTAATTTTTTTGCAGCATCAAGCATAGTCCGACCAACACTCATTGTTGTTGTTAGAACTTCATCGCCTCTTACAAAATTAATTTTAATTGACATTAATTTTCTCCATATATATCACGTGTATAAATCTTATTTGATACTTTATTGAGTTTATGTGAGTATCTATTAGTAATTATAATATCTGATTTTTTTAAGAATTTTTCAAAATCATTTAAAACAATACAACCAAATATAGTTTTTTTCTCATTCAATAAGGGCTCATATATAAAAACATTTTTACTGCTTTTTCTAAGATGTTTTATTATATCAATAATACTTGATTCTCTGAAGTTATCTGAGCCTTTCTTCATAGCAAGCAAATATATACCAATATTCCTACACTTAAGCTTTAAAATATCATTCACAATATGCTTTTTTCGCAACCGATTAGAATTGCCAAGTGATTTTATCAGCGCATTAGGAATATTGCCAAAACTTGAACGCAATTGTTTTGTATCTTTTGGAAGACAATAGCCTCCAAAGCCAAAGGATGGATTGTTATAGATGTCACCTATTCTAGAATCCGATGATAGTCCATCAATAATAGATTTAGAATCTAATTTTTTCTCAACACAAAAGGAATCTAATTCATTAAAAAAAGAAACGCGTGTTGCAAGATAGGTATTTGAGAATAATTTTACAGACTCCGCTTCACTATTCGACATATATAATATTTTAATATTCTTTTTGAGAGCTACTCTTTTAATAGTTTGAATAAATTCTCTAGAATATTTGTCATTACCACCGATTATTATTCTTGATGGATATAGATTATCTTCCAATGCTTTTCCTTCTCTAAGAAACTCGGGAGAAAAATATATTTTCAATTTTTTATATTTTTTGCAAGCAGATTCAGTATATCCAATTGAAACTGTAGATTTAATCACAATCGTTGATTGTACATTATTGCTAGATAGTTTCTTTAAAATTTGATCTATAGAAGATGTATCAAATTTATTTTTTTTATTATCAAAATTAGTGGGTGTTGAAATAATAATAATTTTTGATTTAAAAATAGATGAATCAAGTTGTGATGTTGCTTTTAATGATATTTTCTTTGTGCGTAAATATTGAGAAATTAACTTATCTTTGATAGGAGATTTTTTATCATTAATCAGATCTACTTTAGTTTTATCAATATCGTAACAAACGACATCATGTTTAGTTGATAAGAGTACTGCATTTGAAAGTCCAACATAACCGGCGCCTATTATTGATATTCTCATATAAAACTCTCACCGTTTTCTAAAAATTTTTTATACACATCACTTATTAAATATGGGCTTTTGTAATATTTTAAAAATTGATTCATTATCATATTACTTACGTGCGCGTTATTTGAACTCAGATCATCATGAAGATTCATTCCCTTATTTGTTTCCATAAATGAAAAACCTTCAAAATTTCGTAAACCTTTTATCGTTAGAATAAAGCTTCTTGTCCCTGTATATAATAGAGAAAAATCAAAATTATTGTGACTTGCCGATGCCTCAATTCTACCTTTATCTTCGGAATTAATCTCTAAGTAAAGACTTGTGATTTTGCTCTTAAATTCTGATGTAGATAGATCAACTTCAGATGATATTTTTACAATTGCGTGGACATAAGGCACAAGAAATTCAACAGCGTTATTTAAATTTATCTTTTCTATATCAGATAGTTTTTTGATGGACTGTGTCATAAATAGAAATACATATTAACATGTATCAATTCAATAAATGAAATTTTGCTATCGTTGATTTCTAATAGGTAGGTAAGGGATTCGAACCCTTGTAACGATTGCTCGTTAACCACCTTTCCAAGGTGGCGCATTCGACCACTCTGCCAACCTACCGTTAATTCAATTTATACTTTCTTGAGTGAGAAAATAAGATTATACCAAAAATAAAGAATATACTTATGCTCAATATACCCAATCTTGAATCATCTGTTATAAATGTTACTAAACCAACAATAATAGGTCCTAATAAAGCTGCAAATTTACCTAGCATATTGTATATACCAAAATATTCAGAGTGTTTTTCATTAGGAATTAATCTTGCAAAATATGATCTACTAAGGGCTTGAATGCCACCTTGAACAAGACCTACAAGTGAAGCAATTAAATAAAATCCGATTATAGAATCCAGAAAATAGGCTTGTACAGTAATAACGAGATATACTAATAAACAACCTACAATTGCTGTCTCCGCTGAAAAATGTTCCGCAAATTTATTAATAAGTAGAGTGCCAGGAAATGCAACAAATTGTGTAATCAAAAGTGCTATAAGAAGATCGAATGAATTAAAACCAATAGTTAGACCATAATTTATAGCCATTCTAATAACAGTATCAACACCGTCAATGTATACCCAGTAAGCAATTAAAAAATAAAAAATTGATTTATTTAATCTAATTTCACGAAATGTATTAAATACAGTTGTTGATACAGTAGTATTTTTATTCTCTTTCCAGAATAAAAACAGAGGTATCATGAATATCGTCCACCATAGACCTGCAATTATGAAAACAATTTTTTTTGATGAGATAAGGTCAACTGAAGACTCTCCTTGCATGTAAAGTAATGCGAGAGAAAATACGAATGCTAAACCACCACCCAAATAACCAAAAGCATATCCCATGGATGAAACTACATCATAATTATCTGATTCGAAATTTAATAGCATTGAATCATAAAAAACATTGGACATCATAAAACCTAACAAGGAAATAGAAAACAAGATGGATGCTAAAATATAACTATCATTTGATATCATCGATAAAGTAAAAGTAGAAGATATACTCAAAGCAGCAAATATAAATAAAAATAATTTCTTGTTTGAAAATTTATCAGAAAGTAAGCCAAATATAGGTGCAATGAAAATTAATATGATGCTTGCAACTGAATTTGAAACACCTAAATAAAGTGTACGCTCAGAATCAGTAATTGTTGTTGCATAATATTCTGCATAAATGATAGGAAAAAAACCTGCTAAGACAATTGTTGCATAAGCTGAGTTAGCCCAATCATAAAGTACCCAACTATAGTATTTCTTAGAATTCAAAATATTATTTAGGAGACGGTGGGATTCGAACCCACGAGGGCTTTGACACCCTAACGGTTTTCAAGACCGGCCCATTCAACCACTCTGGCACGTCTCCGTAAGCCGTCATTATAGATGAAAAGTAATAAGTATTACAATTCAATGGTTTTAAAATTAAGATATTTATGTAGACAATCAGGGATTATAATCTTTTGACCATCAAAATTGTTCTCAACAAGTGCCGCAAGGGTACGACCTACAGCTAAACCTGAACCATTTAATGTATGAGCAAAATTCTTTTTTTTATTTTCTTTATATTTTATATTTAGTCTTCTTGATTGAAAGTCACCAAAATTACTACAAGATGATATTTCTCTATATTTATCCTGGCTTGGGAACCATACTTCAATATCATAAGTTTTCATTGAGGAAAAACCTAAATCTCCAGTACAAAGTTCAACAACTTGATATGGTAATTCAAGAAGATTAAGTATAGATTTAGCGTGATTAGTAATCTGGTCTAATGCTTGTTCAGACTGATCAGGATGGACAATTTGGACAAGTTCAATTTTTTCAAATTGATGCTGTCTTATCATTCCTTTAGTATCTAAACTAAGATCCAGCTTCAGATCTAAAACATGGTGTGTGAGCCGTCATCAAAACAGGAAGTTCTTCAAGAGAAAAAATTTTATCTCTATAAATATTAGTCAAAGGAACTTCGGCAGTTGGAATAAGATATAGATTAGAATTAGATATTTTAAACAGATCTTCTTCAAACTTAGGTAATTGTCCGGTTCCAGTCAAACTGTTTGCATTACAAATATATGGAACATTATATTCAGTGTAGCCATTCCCAGATTGTATATTGAGCATAAAGTTTACAAGAGCTCTATGTAACGATGCTATCTTTCCTTTCAGTACTACAAATCTTGATTGAGTAATTTTTACAGCATCTTCAAAACTCAACATATTAAGTTGAGCTAATATGTCTGAATGTTCTTGAGAATTACTAGTATTAATCTCACCAAATCTTTCGATTAATCTATTATCATTTTCATTATCGCCAATTGGACAATTATCATACGGGATATTTGGAACCTCCAATAAGTATGAATTAAGGCTACCCTCAACCTCTTCAAGAGATAATTTTAGATTTTGAATTTTTTCATCAATAGATTTGGAATTATTCATTAACTCTTTTTTTTCTGAGTCATCTGATACGGATTTAAATGAATCAGATAATTTATTTTTTTCACTTGCTAGATCTTCTTTTTCTTGAATAAGTTGTTTTCTTAATTCAGAGCGCTCTTCAATAAATTTTAGATTAAGACTATAGCCTCTTGTTTTAAGTTTTTTGACTAATATTATCTGGATTCTCAAGTGTAGCTTTTAAATCAATCATTTAGTTATAAGATCTCTCGGTTTCCGTTTTGTTGAGGTTCAGACAATATACCTTTTGCTTCCATTGCTTCAATTAAATTTGCAGCTCGATTATAACCAATTTTAAGTTTTCTTTGTAAAAATGATATTGAAGTTTTTCGAGTTTCTTTAACTATATTGACAGCTTCATTATAAAGTTCATCAGATGTTTCATTTATTTCCGTATTGTCTTCATTATCATCATCTTCGAGTAGAATTGATTCAATATCATCAGTAACTTTCTGTTCTCTTAGAAAATCAGATACTTTAGCAATTTCTTGTTCACTAACAAAAGCACCATGTATTCTTTGAAGAACATGAGTACCTGAACCTCTGTACAACATGTCACCTAGACCTAAAAGTTGCTCTGCTCCCATAGAATCAAGAATTGTCCTTGAGTCAATGTTTGAAGAAACTTTTAAACCAAGGCGAGTTGGTATATTTGCTTTAATGAGACCAGTTATTACATTAACCGATGGTCTTTGTGTAGCTAAAATTAGATGAATACCAGCAGCTCTTGCTTTTTGAGCTAAACGAGTAATTAAATCTTCAACTTTTTTTCCAACTGTTTGCATCATATCTGCAAATTCATCTACTACCACTACTATATACGGTAGTTTTTGATGATATTTCTCGTTATTCCCCTCTGTAGGTGAATAGATTGCATCAATGCCCTCCTCTTTATTTTCCTTAATTTGTTTGTTGTACGATTGAATATTGCGTACGTTTAAATCCATCATATATCTATATCGTCTTTCCATTTCTTGAACACACCAGTAGAGTACGCTTTTAGCCTCATTCATATCTGTTACGACAGGATGTAGAAGATGTGGGAGCCCTTCATATGAACTTAACTCCAGCATTTTTGGATCTATCATTAAAAACTTCAAATGATCAATATCATGTTTATAAAGTAAACTTATAATCATTGAATGAACAGCAACTGATTTCCCGGAGCCTGTTGTTCCTGCTACTAACAAATGAGGAAGTTTATGTAAATCCACACAAACTGGTTTTCCTTGAATATCTTTACCTAAAGCCATAGTGAGTGATGCTCTAGAATTCTCAAATTCTTTTGAACATATGATATCTTTAAGTGAGACTGTTTCACGATCGTCATTAGGTATTTCAATTCCTATATGGGCTGTTCCAGGAACAGTTTCAACGACACGAAGACTAGGAACAGTCATAGTCCTTGCAAGGTCTTTACTAATATTATTGATAGTTGATGCTTTAGTACCTGCTACAGGCTCTATCTCAAACAGTGTCACTATAGGCCCAGGCTTAACCGCTTTAACTTTAGCTGATATTCCGTAATGACTTAGATTCTGTTCCAACATCTCAGACATCAGTTTAAGCGAAGCTTCATCGTGATTGATGATTTCTGAATCATGTTTTTCAAGAAACTCAATAAGCGGTAATTTATTATTTTGATCAACAAACAACGTTTGCTGCTTCTCTTTAAATGCTCGTTTACTTTCTAGCTTTTTAGGCTTAATAATATTTATTTCTGCAGAGTTTGGCTCCTTATTAAGATCTCTGATTTTATTACGCTCTCTTTGTTTTGAAAGTTTAATTTTCAAACTTAATTGTCCATAAAATGAGTTAATTTTATATTTTGTTTTTAGATATAAATATGTTCCCAGTTTTTTGATTTTTTTGTATAAAACATTTAGTGAAATATCTAAGTAATAAACTAATGAATAAATAGTTATTAATACTGAAGCAATAAGGGCTCCAAAAGTTCCAATATAATTAGAAGAATAATTAAAAATTACATGTCCAATATATCCACCGGAACTAGATGATATATTTTCTAGGATTGTACAAAAACTAAGAAAGAAAAAGACTGGTAGTAGAATGCGAGCAATAGTAACTGCATTAGATGGTGAGATAATTCTATATTTTGAGAGCGATAAATAAGTTACAAATAAAGCAAGTAAATATGATACATTGCCAAAAATCATAAATGTCATATGTGAAACATATGATCCAATTATTCCAATATAGTTATTTATTGTATCGCCAAGACCTGTTTTAAAAAAATTCGGATCAGACGGATCATATGAAATTATAGAAAGACTGAAAAGTAGAGCGAAGGTCAGAAAAAAGAAATTAAATATCTCTTTTGGCAAATAATTAAACTTTGTTTTAGAAAGCTTTTTGTTTCTACTTATTTGTGCCAAATACACCTCATTTTAATGTAAATTATACAAACTTTTGATACTAAATTATATATGTATATCGATAACAAATTATTGTGTATAATGTTCAGGTTATTATAACAAACCAAATTATATGGAAAAAAAACACACAAAACTTCTAGTGCTTGGTTCCGGTCCGCAGGATATACAGCGGCTTTATATGCTTCTCGTGCAAACCTAAAACCAATCTTAATAACAGGACTTGAAATAGGCGGTCAGCTTACCACAACAACTGATGTTGAGAATTGGCCCGGTGACTCTAATGATCTACAAGGTCCAGATTTAATGGAAAGGATGAAAGAACATGTAAAAAAATTCAACACAGAAATAATTATGGATCAAATTAAATCTGTAAATCTAAATAACAAGCCATTTGAATTAACTGGAGATGATGCTATCTATACTTGTGATAGCTTAATTATAGCGACTGGAGCTTCAGCAAAATATTTAGGACTAGATTCAGAGAAGAAATACTTGGGTAAAGGTGTATCTGCATGTGCTACTTGTGATGGTTTTTTCTACAGAGATCAAGAAGTCGTAGTTGTTGGTGGAGGAAACACAGCTGTTGAAGAGGCATTATACTTATCAAACATAGCCTCTAAGGTTACTCTTATACATAGAAGAGATACATTAAGGGCAGAAGCTATACTTATAGATAGAATTAAGCAAAAAGAAAAAGATGGTAAAATAGAATTTGTATGGAATCATACTCTAAATGAAGTTCTTGGTGATGAAAACAAAGTAGAAGCCGTAAGTGTTAAACATGTGGAAACAGGTGAAATAAAAAATATTGAATGCTCCGGTGCATTTATTGCTATAGGACATAAACCAAATACAGATATCTTCAAAGATGCGCTTGATATGGATCAAACAGGTTACCTCAATATCAAGGGCGGCTCATCAGGAAATGCTACACAGTGCTCAATTGAAGGTGTATTTGCAGCTGGAGATGTCTCTGATTCTATTTATCGACAAGCTATTACTTCTGCAGGAGCTGGATGTATGGCAGCTTTAGATGCAGAGAAGTATTTAGACAAATAATTAAATACTATGTCCTAAAAAATGCATTCCAAGAATGTAAACAAATAAAAATATAAATATATAAAACAAAAGAGTTAGAACATAGTGAATAAATTCATACTTTGTATTTATTTTCTTACGAATTAAACCGATTGCTAAGATTAGGAAAAATAGAATTAATAGAACTCTCATGCAACTTTTCCATCAATTATTGATTTAATATCTTTTGAATTATTATCAACAATAATCATATTTTCTTTTAATTTATCCAAATCTCTGACTTTGTCAGTGATAAAAGAATTATTTGAAATTATTCGAGAAACCGTTTCTTTAAATTTTGCTGGATGTGCTGTAGCTAAAGTTACCAAAATATCATCTGATGATTGATATTTTTTTCCACAGACCACACCAACTGCTGTATGAGGGTCTAATGTAATTTTGTAATCATTAAAATACTTTAGAATCGTTTGTTCAACTTCACTCTCAATTGCTGAATCAGAAATAAAATAATTTAAAATATATTTTCTTATTTCTTCTGATAGAGTAAATGATTTATATTGCTTTAAGTTTCTCATCAATTGACACACATGATCAGAATCTTTACAGGAATCATATATCAATCTTTCAAAATTACTGGAGATCTGAATGTCAATACTTGGTGATGTCGTACTAATTACCTTATTAATCGAATGTTCTCCCGATTTTAATGCTCTATCTAGAATATTGTTCTCATTAGTTGCTATTATTAATTTTCTAAAAATTAATCCCATTTGTTTAGCAATGTATCCAGCAAGAATATCGCCAAAATTTCCTGTGGGGACCGAATAGACAATATTTTCTGAGTCATTGATTCTACTGGCAGAATAGAAGTAGTAAGTAATCTGGCACATAATCCGAGCCCAATTGATAGAGTTAACAGCACCTAAATTTTTTGATTTCTTATAATTTTCGTCAGAAAATATTTCTTTTATAAGATTTTGACAGTCATCAAAGTTACCTTTAACAGCAATATTAATAATATTATCTGAAGATACAGTAGTCATAAATTTTCTTTGAGTTGGTGAAATTAAATTACAAGGATGAAGAATAAAAACATTAGATGATTCCACTGACTCAAAGCCGTAAATTGCAGCAGAACCTGTATCTCCTGATGTTGCTCCGAGAATATTAATTTGACTACCGTCTTTTTTTAGATAAATGTCCATTAATCTCGAAATAAATTGCATGGCAATATCTTTAAACGCATACGTTGGACCATGGAATAATTCAAGTAAATACTCACTATCACTTATCTTGCTGATTGGAGTAATTTCTTTGTTAGTAAAAGATGAATATGATTCATCAATAAGATCTTTCAAATCACTGTCAGATAAAGATGAATCAATGTACTCTCTGAAAACAAAAAAAGCGATTTCTTGATATGACATATTCTTAAAATCGTTAATTAAATCACTATCAAGTTTAGGCCACTCTTTAGGGATATATAAACCTCCATCAGAGGCTAACCCTTCAAATACAACATCTTTAAAAAAAGCTCTTTTGATTTTCCTCTAGTACTCTTATATAAAAGTGAATCTTGTTTATTCATTATCGCTAAGAACTCTTATAAGATTTACTGAGCCATTGATATTATTCATTGCTTCAATTTTTTTAATTGCTGATAATATCTCTTTGTATTTAATTGAATTTGTAATCATGACTATAGGAATTAATTTTTCATTCTCAAGCGGCTCATGTTGCATAACAGCCTCGATGCTAATTTCATGATTAGCCAGTGAAGTAGTAATTTCAGCCATAACTCCAGGAATATCATTTGCAAACATTCTCAGATAATATTGATTCTCTATATCGTTAACATTGACGATTTCATCTGCGTAAACTTCAAGTATAGGTTTTTTATTAAAATTCCCATCAAGATGCGCACAATAATCAGAAATGTTTGAAACAACTGCTGATGCTGTTGCATCGCCTCCTGCTCCATGACCATAAAGTAAAGATTCTCCAAATTTATCACCACGTGTTTTTACTGCATTCATTACGCCAGTGATTTTAGATAAAATGTTTTTCTTATTAATTAATACTGGATGAACTATGCATTCAATTTTTGATCCCTTTGATTTAGCGCTAGCTATATGTTTGATAGCGTAACCAAGTTCATCCGCGTAATCTATGTCCATACTATCAATAGCATCAATTCCCTCGATATGCATTTTTTGGAAAGGTGATTTAATTCCATAAGCAAGCATGGATAATATAGATATTTTATGAGCAGCATCAAATCCTCCTATATCAAATGTTGGATCAGATTCTGCATAACCTAGTTCTTGAGCTCTTGTCAGGCAATCAGAGAAATTTTTCTTTTCTGTAGACATTTTATCTAAGATATAGTTACAAGTACCATTAATTATTCCACTGATAGATATTATATTTTCATTCAACATATTATGTTTGAGGACATTTATAATTGGGATTGCTCCAGCAACGGCTGCCTCATAGCCTACATAAGTATTATTTTCAAAAGCTAATCCTAATATCTCATCACCGTTCTCTGCAATAAGTGCTTTATTTGCAGTGATAACACCTTTTTTCTTTTTGATTGCTTCCTTAACTAAATTAAAGGAAATATCTGTCCCTCCTATCAACTCAACAATGAGATCACAGTCAGAATCAACAACACTCATAATATCTGATGTAAATTTGATTTGATCATTTTCAAATTTCTTTTTATCAATTGACCTGTCGGCTATTATTGATATAGAAATATCGTGACCGCAATTATGTATTATTTTATCTTGATATTTCGAAACATGATTCACAAAGCTTTGGCCAACTGTTCCAAATCCACATACTGCTATTTTAATCATCCATACTCCTATACAATGGAGATATAATATCACTAAAAAATATTAATTTCTTAAGATAATGGAACTGGTTGAAGATAAGAACTTAAATAACTTTAATATCAAAAAATATGTTAATAGAACAATTTTTTTGATTGAAAAAACATATTCAGAGCCAATTGTGTTTCATGATAATTCGATTCTACCTTTCCATGTAAAAGTACCGTCAAACATTTCTCTCGACGATATAGAAGTTTTTATATCTACGTCAGATCTTATGTTAATAGGAACAGGTGAAAAAAATGTTTTACTCAATCAAGATTTGATTAAAATGATGCAAAATTCTGGGAAAGGTTTAGAATTTATGAATACTAAATCAGCGTGCAAAACTCATAATTTATTGTTGTCAGAGCGTAGACTTTTTACATCAATCTTATATCCATAAAAGCAACCCAATTGCAAAAAAGATAAATATCGCAATAATTAAAAGATACTTATTTACCAGTGCAAGTATTCTTTCTCCATACCTCAAACAAATATATGAAACTAAAAAAAATCTTGCTGATCTGCCAATCAGTGATATGAGTATGAATAGGAGTAAGTTAAAACTTAATACTCCTGCAGAAATAGTAAATACTTTATACGGTATAGGTGTAAATGCAGCAATAAAAAGAAAAATAAGCCCATACGAGATAAAATATGATTTAGCTGTTACATATTTACTGTACAATCCAAAGTCATGGAGTATAGGTTCAATCATATCAAAAATATAAAAACCTAATAAGTAACCAACTACTCCACCAATGACTGACCAGTATGATGCGATAAGTGTGATTCTCACCCAATTATGCTTACGTGACAGAACCATTGGCGCTAGAAGTGCATCTGTTGGAATTGGAAAAAAAATCGACTCTGTAAAACTCAAAATCCTCAAATATAAGACAGATTTGGTTGAACCGCATTTATCTATTGTAGCTTTAAGAAGTTTATTCACAATTTTCAACGCCTTCCAACATAGGTACGAAAACAACCTCTTCTATAATTTTCTCTACAAGACCGTTTTTAGTATTTTTAAGTTTAATTAATTTTTGTCCATCTCCCACAACTATAGGTGCAACGAGTCTGCCAAATGAACTTAACTGATTTAGAAGTATTTTAGGGACACCTGATGCGGCAGCTGTAATGATAATAGCATCAAAATGTAATGTCGATGTATCCCCTAAATGCCCATCGCCTAGTATATAAGTTATATTTTTAAATCCTAACTTTGAAAGACGTTGTTTTGCTTGATTATGTAGAGAAGTAATTCTCTCTATAGTAGTTACCTTACTAAACAACATTGAGAGAATCGCTGTTTGATATCCAGATCCTGTCCCTATCTCTAAAACATTCTTCATTGAACTCATCTCGTGAATGAGTTCAGTCATTTTAGCAACTATATATGGTTGAGAAATTGTCTGTTTAAAACCAATCGGTAAAGAAACATTCTCATAGGCTTTATTCGAAAGCGCTGAATCTATGAACAAATGTCTAGGCATAGATGAAACTAAATTAATAACTTCGGTGTTTTTAATGCCTAATTTTTTTAGTTCTTGTTTAAGTTTTTCTCTACTTACTTGTGAAGTAAGTCCTGAACCAAGAATATCATTGATTTTCATATTTTATTTTAATTTTTTATAAATGGATCTGTTTGTCATATCTAATAAGATAGGTGTAACTGTTATGTATTTATTTTTGATATAAAAAAAATCATCACCCTTATTTATAATATTATTTCCAACTTCACCTATTTCAAAATAAGTATTACCATTAATATTTTTTTCCTTTGCTCTTTTGGAAACTCTTCTTTTGCCTAAAGTGGTGACTTTTATACCCTTGATTTTAGAAAAAGGTATGTCAGGGATATTAATATTAAATAATGTTTTATAAAATTTTGAGTTTAGTGAAAATATATTTTAAAATATAATTTACTTTTTGATCAATATCATCAGAGTGTTTTGGAATTTTCTCTGCAATTGATATAGCATAACTTCCAAATTTAGCATGCCTGCCTTCAATTGCTGCACCCACTGTACCAGAATAAAGAACATCATCACCCATATTTGATCCAAAGTTGATTCCACTAAATACGATATCTGGATATCTTTTTAATATTCCTCTAGCGCCAATATTTACACAATCAGCAGGGGTTCCATACACCTTGTAACATAAGTTCGACAGTTTAGTAACTTTAACCGGTGAGTGAACACTTAAACAACTACTTGAGGCACTAATATCTTTGTGTGGTGCTAGTGTAAGGACTTGACCGTAGTGAGTTAATCCTTCTCTAAGAGCTTTAAGGCCTATAGACTTATACCCATCATCATTTGACAACAAAATATTCACAATAACTCCATATGAAGATAATATAAAAATACATCATATCTGTTAATCAATTATGAAAAAAGGCAAAAAAATAAAAGAATTAGATGATTGGCTTAAAAATGCAGATAGTCATGTATTTGATGATAAAGGAGTACAAAAACATAAATCATTTGAAAATGTCAATCTCGATTATGATTTTGATAGTATTTCATTGATTGATAATACTATTGGAACATTTGAGTTTAAAAAGAATGGTGTTCAAGATTATGTTTTAAATAAGCTAAGGAAAATGAAAGTTGATGATATCTCAGTAGGTATAGATTTGCATGGAGAAACAGTTAAAAGCGCAATTATTCAATTAAATACATTTTTCTCAAATGCTTATGCTAATAACTATACTTATTTAAAAATTATATGTGGAAAAGGCATAAACAGTCATGACCAGATACCAAGAATCAAGATTACATCTCAGGCTTTTATAAAGAGATGTAGTATAGTCAATGCTGCCTGCACGGCACACGCTAAGGATGGTGGAGATGGTGTCTTAAAAGTTAAAATAAAAAATTAGATCTTTCACTCTCTGAAAGTAATCTATATTCACCTTCGCTCATATCATCAAGAAAAATATTTGAATACCTGACGCGATGTAGTGAAATAGTTTTGAAATTTAAGTATTGTAGTGAATATCTCACCTCTCTATATTTTCCAGTCGATAACGTTATCTTATAAGAATTATTAGTAAGATTAATAACTTTGTTGAATCTACCTATAGAGTTATCATTTATAGGGACTCCTTTTTCTAGTGAACTAATATCTTTTTTACCAAGAGGTTTATCTATCTTTACTATATACTCTCTCTCAAAATTAAATGATGGATGCATGATTTTATTTGCCATGTCACCATTATTTGTAAACAAGATAAGCCCAGTAGTATTTACATCAAGTCTACCTATATTTATCCATTTCCCATCAACTTCTGGTAAATGATCAAAAACTGTTTTAGAAAAATGAGGATCATTCCTGCTGACTACCTCGCCAAGAGGTTTATAATATTTTATAAATTCAATTTTTTGATCTAAAGCCATTGTAAGATCCAGTTCTTGATCATTAACCATTAAAGTGTCACCTTGTTGCCATTTATCACCAAGATTGACCACTCTACCATTTATTTTTACTTGACCAGACTCAATAAGACTTTCTGCATGTCTCCTTGAACAATACCCAATTTTTGACAGTATTTTTTGTACTCTATACATCTTATTAAAATTTGATTATATTTATTATGCATGAAAAAATTAAATATAGCTGTTGTAATAGTATCTGATACACGAACTGATGATACAGATAAGTCTGGAAAAAAACTTAAAAGTCTAATTGAGACTGACGGTCATAGTTTAGTAAGTAAAATTATAATTAAGGACAATATCTATCAAATAAGAAAAGTTCTGTCTGGACATATAGTTGATGATGCAGTAGATGCTGTAATTATTAGTGGAGGAACTGGTATTACAGGTTCTGATGGAACGCCAGAAGCTGTCATACCACTATTGGATAAAATAATTGATGGTTTTGGTGAAATATTCAGGCTGAAGTCCTACGAAAAAATAAAAACCTCTTCACTACTATCTCGTGCGGTTGCAGGCGTAGCCAATAAAACTTTTATATTTGTTTTGCCAGGTTCAACTGATGCATGCATAACAGCCTGGGAAGAAATTATAAGTCATCAGCTTAATAGTGATACGAAACCGTGTAATCTAGTTATGTTGATGCCTAGACTCAATGAATAATCATAAGCTCTCAACTTCACTGATCTCTGGTAATTCAGATAATTTATTTTTATTAAAATAATCAAGAAACTTCGTAGTTGTAGCAAATAATTCAGGTTTACCAGGGCTGTCTCTGTGACCTACTACTTTAACCCACTCAAGTTCGAGAAGTGTTCTAATAATATTTGAGTTAACTGCTATACCTCTAATATTTTCAATGTCTCCTCTGGTAACAGGCTGTTTATAAGCAATAATTGCAATGGTTTCTAAGAATGCTCTTGAGAATTTATTCGAACTCTTATCTTTAAGTTTAGAAATATATGTTTCAAGTCCGCTCTTTGCTTGAAATCTGTAACCGCTTGCAACCTTGTTAATGAATATAGCCTTAGATTCATATTGTCTATTAAGTTCATCAATTGCATCTTCAATTTTTTTCTTATTATATTTTGCATTATCTAAAATCTTTAATATTTGATTACTAGACAGGGGTTCATCACTGACTAGTAGTAAACATTCAATTATATTTTCAAGAGAAAAGCTCATTTTTTAACACTTATATAAATTTTTGATAAAGATTTATTTTGAATAATATCTATTAATGATTCTTTAACCAGTTCGAGTATCGCCAGGAAACTAACAATAACACCTAACCTTCCTTCCTTTATATTGAATAATCTCTCAAATTCAATATTTTCATTATCTTTGACAAGAGATAGTATTATTGTCATACGCTCTCTGACAGATAGAGTTTCAGATTGTATGTTGTGAGTAGAGAATATCTCTGCTCTCTTTAAGACATCCATAAAAGCATGTTTTAATTGTTCTATCTTAATATCTGGTGTCTCGATTATTATTGCTTTTTGATAATCAATTGCATTTGTAACAACATAGAAATCTCGATAATTTCTTGGAATCTCCTCAAGTCTTTCCGAGGCATTTTTATATTTTTGATATTCTAATAATCTTTTAATTAGATTAGCTCGCGGATCTTCTTCATCATTCATCTGACTCAACTGGTAGTAAAAGTTTTGATTTAATTTCAGCTAATGTTGATGCCATTACTAAATAATCAGCTGCTAACTCAAAATGTATATTTTCCATTATTGATATATATCTCATATACTGTTCAGTAATTGGGAATATTGGAAGATCTGTTATATCTATGTCTTGTTTTTTTATGAGATATAGTAATAAATCTAATGGACCATCAAATTCTTCAAGAATAATCCTAAGGTATTCAGGCGGTATAAATAAGTCCTCAGGTATATGAGAAATTTTCTTTCCATTGTAAACAGCAGTTATATTATTCAATATTTAACCCCATCAAATTATCAACATCAGATATCGTCTTAGTAGCAATTTCACGCGCCTTATCTGAACCAAGCTTAAGTGTATTAATAAGTAAAGTTTTATCGTTTTTAATATCTTGAATACGAGAAGATATCGGTTCAATTAAATTAATAACAACATCTTTTAATTCTGATTTAAAATATGAAATTTCTTTTCCTGAGAATTGGTTTATGACCTCACTTTTATCCTGATTTGATACAGCGGCGTAGATATTTAAAAGATTATTAATTTCTGGACGATTATTAACTCCTTCAATATCTGATGGCATGTTATGAGAATCAGATTTGGCTTTACTAATTTTAGTAGCAATATCATCATTTGAATCAGTCAATAATATTCTAGAATATTTAGATACATCAGACTTACTCATTTTATTACTTGCGTCTCTTAAACTCATTATCCTAGGAGCTTTTTCGTCAATAATTGGGTCAGGCAGCTTGAAGTAATCTGATTTGTAATCAGTATTAAACTTATGAGCGATATCTCTTGTAAGTTCAAGGTGTTGTTTTTGATCATCACCGACTGGTACTTTATCAGCATGATATAATAATATATCTGCAGCCATAAGTACCGGATATGCATATAAGCCAAGTGATGCATTATCTCTATTTTTGCCAGCTTTATCTTTAAATTGAGTCATGCGATTTAACCAGCCTACCCTTGCAGTGCAACTAAGATACCATGACAAGACACTGTGCTCTCTTACTGAGGATTGATTAAAAATAATACATTTATTGGGATCTAAACCACATGCAAGAAATATAGAAAGAACACTGAATACATTCTCTCTTAATTCAGAAGGATCTTGAAATACCGTTATGGCATGCTGATCAACTATGCAAAATATTGAGTCTGCATTCTCCTGAAAAGTGAGGAACTGTTTAATGGCTCCGAGATAGTTGCCTAAGTGAATTTCACCAGTAGGTTGAACACCAGAGAAGACAATATTTTTAGACATACTTTGTATAAGTCATTTAGTAAATATTATCATAATACTGGATTTTATATAATCTATAATTTTTTATAGATTTGAATATAATATTCACATGTCTGAAAAGCGTATGAAAATGATCGAACATGGTTTGGCTGAACTTAAACCAATAGATATTAAGATTGAGGATGAGGGTCATTTACATGTTGGACATGCAGGTGCTAAATCGGGTGGCCATTTTAAGTTATATATTGTGTCAGAACATTTTAATAATTTGAGCCCTCTTAATAGACATAAACTAATTTATAAAACTTTAGATGAGCTTATGAAAACAGAAATACATGCTCTATCTATCACTGCTAAATCACCAGCAGAACTATAGCTTAAGCCTGAGAACAAATGCATCTTCTCTACCAATTTCCGAATCATAATAACCTTTTCTAATTCCAATTTTCTCGAATCCTAATTTACTATAGAGGGCTTGTGCGATAAGATTTTTGATCTAACTTCAAGTATAATATCTTGAGAGTTTCTTATTCGTGCATCATTAATAGTAAGATCTATCAATGCTTGTCCAATTCCATTATTTCTATAATTTATGTCCACAGTTAAATTCAATATGTGAGTCTCGGGAAATGAGATCTTAGAAATTATATATCCAACAAGCGTATCATCAATAAAGACAGAGTAAGAGTCATATTTATATAAGATACAATCTCTTAGTATTTCTTTTGTCCATGGAAAAGAATATGATTCAAGCTCTAACTTGTATATATATTCTAAATCATCAATATGCATTGGATGATATGTAAAAAGTTCTGATTTTCTAACTGACATTGATGTGCTTTTTCATAAATAAAATATCTTCCCATACTTTACTTTTTTCACCAGGACTACGTAGAAGATATGCAGGGTGATAAAATACAAGCATTGGAATATCAGTATCCTTATAATAATGCAACTTACCACGCAGTGATGACATTGGTTCAGGTGTGTTCATTAATCGCTCAGCAGCTACTTTCCCAATAAAATAATTACGCTTGGAGATATTAGAGTAATTTGTTGATCTAAATAGCTAGAACAGCAACTTATCTCATTACTGTTAGGATTTCTATTTTCTGGCGGTCTACATTTAACTGTATTAGTTATGTAAACATTTTCACGAGTAAGATTCATCGAAAAAAGTATTTCAGTTAATAACTTTCCTGCTCTTCCAACAAATGGCTCACCAGATAAGTCTTCATCTTTACCAGGCGCTTCTCCGATAATCATGATTCTTGCATTAGTTGAACCCTTACCAAATACTACCTTGTTTCTTGTTTTTGACAGTTCACATTTATGACAATTTACTGCCATTAACTTCAATTCATCAATGTTAATTTGATTATAATTTGATAACAGCTCATCACGCATCCAAGAAACGTCTATATTCATTAGACTTAATAATTCTTTTCTTCGAGACATTAAATACCTGGTAACTTTTTAGTTTTAAGATCTGGATTTTGAAAAATCTTATTGATCGCATTTAGATATGCTAAAACAGAAGCTTTAACTATATCTGTGTCAGCACCATGTCCATTGACTATGAGGTCATCTTTTACGACTCGAACAGTTACCTCACCTTGTGCATCTGTTCCTGAAGTAATATTGTTGACCGAATACAATTTAAGATCTACATCAATATCTATTAGTTTCTTAATAGCATTATACGCTGCATCTACAGCTCCATCTCCATCAGCAAGTAGCTTTTTTAATCTCACCCTTAATGTTTAATGAAATATCAGCATGTGGCTTAGAATCTGAATTGCAAATTACAGACATGTGATCTAACTGTATATCATCACCAGTTAATATAATATTATTAGATAGTCTTATAATGTCCTCATCATAAATTTCATGTTTTTTATCAGCAAGCTCTTTAAATCTATCAAATAATTCATTTAATGATTCATCTGATTTACATTCAATATCTAATTCTTCTAGTTTCTGTTTGAATGCATTTCGACCAGAATGCTTTCCGAGGACCAATGAATTACTTACCAAACCAATATCCTCTGCTTTCATAATCTCATAAGTTTCTCTAGATTTAATAATACCGTCTTGATGAATTCCTGATTCATGTGCAAATGCATTTTTACCTACGATTGCTTTATTTGGTTGGACTGGAAAACCAGTAATGCTGGATACAAGTTTTGAACAATTCATTATTTTTTTGGTATTGATTTGAGTATCACATGAAAAGATATCTGAGCGAGTTTTAACTGTCATGACTATTTCTTCTAAAGCTGCGTTTCCAGCTCTTTCTCCCAAACCATTAATTGTACATTCAACTTGTCTTGCTCCATTTAGCACTGAGGAAAGAGAATTTGAAACTGCTAGTCCTAAATCATTATGACAATGAACAGAGAATATGGCTTTATCTGAGTTAGGAACGGTTTTTATTATATCTGATATGAGAGATCCAAATTGATGAGGCAAATTATAACCGACAGTATCAGGAATATTAATTGTAGATGCCCCTGCGTCAATCACTTTTTCAATAATTTTACACAGAAATCTAAAATCAGATCTTCCTGCATCTTCAGGTGAGAACTCAACGTCTTGAACATGATTCTTTGCTAATTTTACAGCATGGACAGCATTATCAATAACCTGATCAGGAGTCATTTTTAATTTCATCTCCATATGTATTGGTGATGTTGCAATAAATGTATGAATTCTTGATAGCTTTGCATTCTTGAGAGCATCCGCCGCTCTTAATATATCTTTGTCTAATGCTCTAGCAAGTGCGCAAACTCTTGATGTTTTAATAGTATCAGAAATTTCTTTTACAGCAGCAAAATCACCATTACTGGCAATAGGGAAACCTGCTTCAATAACATCAACATTTAAATCATTTAGAGCCAGAGCAATTTGAACCTTTTCCTCTATATCCATAGAAGCTCCTGGACTTTGCTCTCCGTCTCTAAGGGTTGTGTCGAAAATAATTAAGTGATCGTTATTTTTCATAAAACTAGTTTATTCATATCTAGAGGCATTATACCTCAAGAGATTTAATGATGAAGAAGTAATATTCTAGTTAGCGATAAAAAATTGTTTAACTTTGATTCTTAGATGATAATTTTGAGTCATAAATATTCTTTCTTCTTAGCCTTCTAAAAAGAAATAACATGGGGCCAGAAAAGCCATAAATCATAAAAAACATGAACAATACTTTAGGAGGATCGAATGATATAAATGATATGCCTAGCGCTACGGCGAAAAGCATGACATGTGGTACTTTTTGTTTGAAATTAAAATCTTTAAAGCTCATATATGCAATATTACTAACCATTAAAACAGAGAGCGTTAAAATTAATAATATGGTTAATGTCAAATAAGAAGCTACATCTGCATTAATGTCATTCAAAAACCATACATAGCAAATTAAAATAGCGGCAGATGCTGGACTAGCTAGTCCAATAAAATATTTTTTATCTGCTGTTTGATTTCTAGAATTAAAGCGAGCTAGCCTTATGGCAGTAGATGCAACATATATAAAGCATACTAGATATGAAATTTTAACTAAATAACCTGAGGTATAAATAGACAGACTAGAAAGATAAATTAAAAGTGCGGGGGCTACACCAAAACATAACAAGTCAGACAAACTATCAAAATATTCTCCAAAAGATGTTTGAGTATTAGTTAATCGTGCAACACGACCATCGAGCCCATCCAAAATCATTGAAAATAAAATAAAGACTGCAGCTTGTGTGAATAGCTCATTGATAGCTAAAATAATAGAATAGAAACCGCAAAACATAGCTCCCAACGTAACAAGATTTGGAAGTAGATATACTGCAGAAATTTTATTAGATCTTCTTATTCAATTATTTATCACCAACTAGTTTTTCTTTATCCATCCATGACATCATGCTTCTAAGTTTTTTACCAGTACTTTCAATCAAATGTTCTGAACCCTCTTTTCTTAAACGATTAAATTCAGGAGAACCAGACTTGATCTCATTCACGAAGTCATTTGCAAATTTTCCATTTTGTACATCTGCGAGAACAAGTTTCATTTTTTCTTTTACATGATCATCAATTAAGAAAGGACCCTTTGTCAAATCTCCATATTCAGCAGTATTAGAAATTGAGTACCTCATGTCTGTCATACCGCCCTCATACATCAAATCTACAATAAGTTTAAGTTCATTCAAACATTCAAAGTATGCCATCTCTGGCGCGTAACCAGCATCTACTAGAGTCTCAAAACCTGCTAGTATCAACGCAGTAACTCCACCGCACAATACTGCTTGTTCGCCAAAAAGATCGGTCTCTGTCTCTTCTTTAAAATTTGTCTCAATGATACCTGCTCTACCACCACCTATTGCAGAAGCGTATGCCAAAGCAACTTCTTTTGCATTACCAGATGCATTATTATGAATTGCAATCAATGTGGGGACACCTTTTCCATTGACAAAAGTGGAACGAACTAGATGGCCAGGGCTTTTTGGTGCAATCATAAAAACATCAGGGGAGCTTGCAGGTTCAATTTGTTTGTAATGTATGTTGAAGCCATGCGCAAAAGCAATAGCTGCCGTGGGTTTTAGATTTGGCTCGATACTCCCCTTATATAAATCAGCTTGATATTCATCAGGAGCCAAAATCATGACAACATCTGCATCTGAAACCGCATCTGAAATACTTTTAACTATTAATCCCGCATCTTGAGCTTTCTTTGCGCTAGCTGAGCCATCTCTTAAGCCAATAGTAACATTTGCACCAGAATCATTTAGATTCATAGCATGCGCATGACCTTGTGACCCAAAACCTATGATTGATATGTTTAAATTTTTTATAAAGTCAAAATTTGCATCTTTATCATAATAAACTTTCATCCGTTTTCTCCTATTTTTTTATTTCTAATGACTCTGAGCCTCGACTTATTCCAAGGGCTCCTGATCTAACTTGTTCGATAATCTTAATTTTCCCAAGCGAATCTATAAAAGCACGACTCTTTTCAGTTGGTCCAGTCAATTCTATTGTATATGTTGTATCTGTCACATCTATAATTCTAGCTCTGAATATATCAGATAGTCGCTTTAATTCGTCTCTTTGTTTCAAGTGTTGATTTAACTTTTAAAAGCAACATTTCTCTTTCAATATGAGTTTCGTCAGTTAAATCTTTAACGCTAATAACATCAACCAATTTGTCTAATTGTTTCATGAGTTGAGATGCTTTAGCATTAGAACAATAAGTTACGAGAGTCATTCTGGATATTGAGTCATCGGCGGTCGGTGCCACGCTTAGGGAATGTATGTTGTAGCCTCTAGCTGAGAAAAGGCCGGCAATTCTTGATAGCGAACCAAATTCATTCTCAACCAATAGTGAAACTATATGTCTGCTCTCTGTAGTCATGCCAGTTCTGTCTCTTCATTAACTGAAGGGGCTAAATGCATCTCATGATGTCCTTTGCCACTTACAATCATCGGATATACGTTTTCTGTTTGATCAGTAATTACATCAACAAATACTAATCTATTTTTGTAATCTAGAGCAGTTTTTAAATCTTTTTCAAGATTCTGTGGTTTGTCAATCACCATGCCTATGTGGCCAAAACTCTCTGCTAACTTAGCAAAATCAGGAATAGCATCCATATATGACATAGCATAACGACCTTCATAAAAGAATTCTTGCCATTGTCTGACCATACCCATGTATCTGTTATTTAAGTTAATTATTTTAATAGGCAAACCATATTGTAGGCATGTTGACAATTCTTGAATACACATCAAAATACTTGCCTCGCCTGTAACGCAGACAACTTGCTCTTTTGGATATGCTAACTGTGCGCCTATCGCCGCAGGAAGTCCAAATCCCATTGTTCCCAAACCGCCAGAATTAATCCAACGATTAGGCTTATCAAACTTATAATATTGCGCTACCCACATTTGATGTTGTCCAACATCTGATGTTACAAAGGACTTTCCTTTTGAGATTTCATGAAGTGTTTCAATAACTGATTGAGGTTTAATAACTTTGTTTGACTTTTTATATGATAAACACTTTTTTTTCTGCCAAGATTTAATCTTTTTCCACCATTTCTCTAAAGCAATTTTATCTATATTTTTTTTATGCTTTGTAGTGTACTCAATTATTTTTTTGAGAATATTTTTTGTATCACCGATTAGTGAGTGGTCAACTTCAATAATTTTAGATATTGAAGATGGGTCAATATCGATATGTATTATCTTTGCTTTTGGGCAAAATTGTTTAGTGTCTCCAGTTACTCTATCATCAAACCTCGCGCCAACTGCTAACAATACATCGCACTCATGCATTGCCATATTTGCTTCATAAGTTCCGTGCATTCCTAGCATTCCAAGAAACTGTTTATCAGACGATGGATATGCGCCTAATCCCATGAGCGTATTAGTAACAGGATAGTTAAGAAGTCTTACAAGTTTTGTTAATTCATTGCTTGCTTTGCTGAGGATAACGCCTCCACCAGTATATATCATTGGTTTTTTTGCCTGACACAATAGCTTAGAAGCAATTTCAATTTTGTCTTGATTTTCTGTTTTTTTTACACTGTAAGAGCGTATTTTGATATTTTTTTTATAATCAAAATTAATTTTTATTTTTGGATCAGTTAAATCTTTTGGTATGTCAATAATTACAGGTCCTGGTCTACCTGTAGTTGCTATTATGAATGCCTTTCTGAATGTTTCAGCAATAGACTCTCGATCATTAATTAAAAAGTTATGTTTACAAATGGGTCTTGTAATACCAGTTGCATCAGCTTCTTGAAACGCATCGCTTCCAACATATTGTCTTGAAACTTGTCCAGAAATAACAATCATAGGTATTGAATCCATATGTGCTGTAGCTATACCTGTAACGCAATTAGTAATTCCAGGACCTGAAGTTACTAAAACAACACCTGGTTTGTTGCAGGCTCTTGCATAACCATCAGCAGCATGAGTAGCGCCTTGCTCATGTCTGACTAAGACATGTTTTATGTCTTTTGCAGCAAATAGTGCATCATAGATGTGTAATACTGCGCCACCCGGGTATCCGAAAATAAATTCTACACCCTCTTTTTTGAGAGATTCAATAATTATTTCTGAACCGCTTAATTTCATTGCTAGCTTTTTTTGATAAGAAAATAAAATTTATTGTCTCGAGTTTCTGAAGACAAAAGTTCATTACCTGTCTGTCCAGCAAACGATTCGAAATCCATTACTGCCCCTGGATCTGTTGAAATAACATGTAAAACTTGTCCTGATTCCATGGTATTTATTTCTTTCTTAGCTTTTATAATTGGCAATGGACAATTTAGTCCACTTGTATCAAGTTCTTTATCAAAATCACTCATTTTTGCATTACCTCTTGAGTTATAATAATTACAAAGGTTTCTCTATAGATTAAACCTTCTATATTAGGAATCTATATTAGTACATTTAGATTATTTAATATAGAGAAAGATACTATTGTGAGTGAATAAATGTACAAGCTGCTTCTAGCCTTAATCCTTGTAAGTTTTGTTATGAATGGACATGGAGATGAATCCCAAACATCGCCTATGCTTGGGGATTCGTTGAATAGGACTATAACTATTGCTGAAGAAGAGAGAATTGGTCGAAATATATATAAAGCTTTGCAAAAGAATAACAACATCGTAAATGATGTTTTCGTATCAGATTACATAACATATCTTGGAAACAAATTAAGCCGCAATACTTCATACAATAGGAATTATGTTTTTTTTGTAACTAGATCAAAATCAGTAAATGCTTTTGCCTTACCAGGCGGATATGTTGGATTTAATTCTGGATTGATAACACTTACTCAAAATGAAGCTCAACTAGCAGGTGTTGTTGCACATGAACTTGCTCACGTAGTATTAAGACACAGTGCTGAGATGATAGCCCGTTCAAATGTAAACTCAATTCCAATGTGGATAGGGATATTTGCTGGCCTGTTAGCTGGCCAATCTGAAGCTAGTATAGCATCCATTAAGTCAGGCATTGGCTTGTCGGTGCAGCAGAACATTAATCTTGTAAGAGAAAACGAAATAGAAGCAGATATATTTGCTGCGCGGTTAATGCAAAATAGTAATTATGCCCTTAAAGAAATGGCCAAATTTTTTAGACTGATGCAGGGTGATGCAAATAGTCAATCTTATTTAAATGAATATTTCATGACACACCCCTTGTATTCAAATCGAATAAGTACAATTGAAAATAAGGGGGGACAGCAATCAGGATCTATCATTAATAGTACGAATGATTATGAATACATAAAAAATATTTTAATGTCTAACGAGAAAACATCGCAAGCTTTAAATAAGAAAGCATATAATTCATCAGTTATAAATCATCGACTTGCATTAAATTACTTCAAAGCTGGTAACTATGATAAAGCAAGGCAAACAATTCAAGAAAATTATGATTCAAATAATTATAATATATACATTTCATCTTTGATGGCAGATATTCATTGGGCTATGGGCGAAAAAATTGAATCTAGAAACATCATAAAAAAATTATTAGAAATTTATCCTGATAACAATGCTATTAATTTTCAGTTATTGAAACAAAATATTAAGGACTCCTTCAACTTAGATAAAAGTGTTTTGGAACTAAAAGACTTTGTCAAAAAGAATAATAATAACCCAACGATATACAAACTATTAGCAGAAGGTTCTGAAAAAAAATGGAGATAAATATGGTACGAAGCTTGCACTAATAAACTTCTATAATTTGAAAGGTAATTTACCTATGGCGTATAGAATAATTGACGATAGTGTTAAGTCGAACTATTTAAGTGATATACAGAAGAAAAATTTACTAAGTATTAAAAATAGAATCCTTTGTAATTCAAATCCACCATTAGAACCAATTTTTGGGCCAAAAACCTGTAATTAAAAAATGTTTTAATAAACATCATTCATCTATATAATAAGGCCATGAAAAAGCTAATATTGATTGTGTTTTTAATGGTTACAACATTGCCTTCAATTTCTTATTCTGATGACATTGCAGAGGGTAAAAAGCTCACTTTTGATCGAAAGAAAGGTAATTGTTTGGCGTGTCACATGATTGATGATGGTGAATTGGCAGGAAATAATGGTCCTCCATTGCTAGCTATGAAAGCAAGATTTCCTGACAGAGAACTTCTTTTTCAACAAATTTGGGATCCTACTCAAACAAACCCTTATTCTTTTATGCCTCCATTTGGTAAACATGGAGCGCTAACAAAAAATGAGATTAACAAGATAATTGATTATTTATATACACTTTAGGAAAACATATGAATAGAAGAAAATTTATAAAAAATAGCATGCTGTTTGCTGGTACATTAGCGACTGTGCCAACTTTAATTGTGACCAAAGAAGCATATGCGTCTTGGCCGAAAAAATCTTTTGATATCAAAGACCTTAATGACTCTGTAAGTAGTATTTATGGTCATAACAATTTAGAAGAATCATCTAAGGTAAAGCTCAAGGCGCCGGAAATTGCAGAAAACGGAGCTATAGTGCCAATTAACGTATCAACAACTCTTGATAATGTTGAATCGATAATGATATTTGTTGAAAATAATCCACAGCCATTATCAAGTGGTTATCAGCTAACATCTCTAGCTGAACCTGCAATTGGTACACGTTTAAAAATGGGAAAGACATCAAACGTAATGGCTGCTGTTAAGAGTGGTGACAAAGTATATACAGCTACACAAGAAGTCAAGGTAACTATTGGAGGCTGTGGAGGTTAATTATGAGTACAATAAAAATGAGACCTAAAGAATCAAATGGTGTTGTAACAGTTAAAGCCCTTATTAAACACCCAATGGAAACTGGGCAAAGAAAAGATAAAAAAACTGGTAATCTTATTCCAGCTCATTTCATCCAAGAGGTGCACGGTAAAGCTAATGGCAAAGAAGTGATAAAAATATATTGGGGACCAGCTGTTTCAAAAAATCCTTATTTGACTTTTAAGTACAAAGGTAACAAAGGTGATGAAATTGAGTTGTCTTGGGTTGATAATCAAGGTAATAGAGATTCTGCGGTAGGAAAAGTTAAATAAATGTTTAAAAAACTTTTACTATTTATCTTATTAACTCCATCATTATCAACTATGGCTAGTCCTGAAAGTGATTATGATGAGTTTGTAAGTTACTTTGAAAATCGTTTTCCTGACACTCCATTTGAAGATTATAAAAATGGTGTCTATTCAATTGATAAATCTGCTAGAGAGCAATGGGAATCTATGGAAGAATTTCCACCCTATGAACTTAATATAGACCGAGGGGAAGAGCTTTTTAATATACCTTTTAAAAATGGTAATACTTATGCATCTTGTTTCGACAATGAGGGCATAGGAATTAGACAAAATTATCCCTATTTCAACACAGAAAAAAATAAAGTTGTTACACTCGAGGGCGCTATCAATGAATGCAGAGTAAAAAATGGTGAAAAACCACTTAGTTATTACAAAGGAAAGGAGTTAGCTCATGTATCAGCTTACATGGCTTACACTTCTCGTGGTAATAAATTTAATGTTGAAGTGCCAAATACTGCAGAGGCATTAGAAGCATATGAAGATGGAAGGAGATTGTATTTTACTAAGAAAGGTCAGCTTAATTTTTCATGTGCAGATTGTCATGTCTATCAAACAGGTACAAAGCTTAGAGCTGATATTCCAAGTCCAGCGATAGGCCATCCAACACACTTTCCAGTTTACAGATCCGGGATGGGAAGATTGGTCACATTACATGAGAGGTTTGCAGGATGTCTAAACCGTATTAGAGCTAAAAGTTTTAAGGCTGGAAGTGATGAATTAAATAATCTTGAGTATTTTACTACGTTTATGAGTAATGGCCTTGAAGTTAATGGACCAGGCTCTAGAAAATAATATATTTTAAAGATATACTCTAATTATGCAGTTCAGGCATTTATCTAAATATCTACCTATAGTACTAGTTACAATATTTTTATCATCATGTGCAAATATGCAGGCCATGCTTGATAGTCAAGCTGAAGAACAGAGAGAAGTATCCGTAGAACAAAAGCTACAAGTATCTATTCCTCTACCTGAAAACTCAAAGTATCTAGTGAGTAAAACTGTAATCTTTGGTGAAGGCAACAAATTCTCCGGGATTTTATACTTGCAACATGAAGGAAGCGCAGATGATATTGTTGGTTTCTATAGAAAGAATATGATTGCTGATGGATGGTCTGAAATTGGAATTGTGAGATCTAGATTTGTTCTTATCAACTATGAAAAAGAGAATAGATTTGCAACAATCAAAGTTTTGAGAGGAATGTTTGATAAATCAGAATCTGAAATAACCATTGGTCCTAAATCATCCTCCCAACTAGAGAAGAGCTTGGATATTGATTCATCTGAGTCTTCAGATGATCCTTTCATGGTTCAATAAATAGCTAATCAAAAATTATATCTATAACATCGTCTAGATATATATCTCTAAAAAAATGATCTGCCTCATCAATAAGAATATGAGAAATATTAGGTTGATTGATTTGGTTAAGCTTTTTATAAGAATCTAGAAGAATTTCATCATCAGTTCCTGAGAAAATAGTTACCATTGAATTAGTATCTTTTAATAAGTCAACGATACTAAATGTAAATGGATACAATGTTTGATTTTTGGATAAATCCAAATAAGACCTAAATGTTGATGAAGATACTCTAGCATTTTCACAAAATAAAAAATTAATGGAAGGATACCTATCAGAAATAATAAATTCATCTTTATTATTTATCAAAGTCTCGTAAGGAAGATTATGCTCTTGGTCATAGTAGTTTTTTGTTCCTAGATAAGTATCTATAACTGGAGCTAATAAATACGCTTTGATGTTATTGTTATTTATAATAGCCATTGCTTGAATGACATTAAATGCTCCTCTTGAGTGACCTATAAAATATATATTTTTATAGTCTTGGTTTTCTAGATACCTATACCAAGATACTATTTCATTGATAGATGTATGTTCATTGTGAGTGTGCACTCTGTCACATGAAAGAAATTCACTGGCTCTATTGTCTATATCATAGCTTAAGTTAATACTCAGAGAACTATAACCGTAATCATATATTTTTTGACTTAATGATTTTATAATCTCCATATCCTTATAGCCTCTTGTCCCATGCACTAGAATAAATATAGTATCGCTTTGAGAGTTACTCTTTAAGTTTGCATTTAAAACTAGACCATTATGACTTTTAATACTAATTAAGTGATTATCAGATACAGCGAGCTGTGGAGAGAAACTAAGGAGAAATAAAACACAAAAGAATATTATAGGGCGTACAGGATTCGAACCTGTGACAAATGGCTTAAAAGGCCACTGCTCTACCAACTGAGCTAACGCCCCGAATATACTAAATTTTCTCAAGTGTCCTAATTTTTTCTGGAAGCACTCTTAAGTCTATCAACGAATTTTTAAGAAGTTCAGAAAAACTACTGTCTTCATATACAGCTTTATAATACTCGATTTTCATCATTAATGAAGCGCCAAATATTATTGAGATGAGTGTGATGATAGATCCTATGGCTAGTGTAGATACACCTGTCACTCCTTGACCAATTGTGCAACCAAGAGAGAGTACTCCACCGATACCAATCAAAATGCCACCAACTAAATGTCTTATAAAGTCATGTTTATTAACAAACCATTCAAGTCTAAGGTTTTTACTGATGAGTGCATAAACAAATGAACCAAAGATAGTAGACAATAATGCTGCTACACCAAATGTTAGGAAAAATGAGTTTAATCCACTGGTGGTATACAATAAAGCTTCACCCATCGGGTTAATAAATGTAAATGATTGAACGCCAACTGCTGGGTATGGTGTATCAAGAAAATCATTGTTTTCAATCCATGCTTGCCCGAGCTGACCACCTGTAAGTAACCAGGCAAAAACTACAACTAAGCCAACAACAATACCAGATGTAATATTATCAGCGCTTAATTTTTTATTAGATGAAAATATAAACTTGAATAGGAAAAATATTGTTATTAATGGGACAAAGAGAGTTGAAAATATATTTCCAGAGTCCAATCTAAAAATCGATGAAATTATAGTCTGAATTGATTGATCATTTATACCAAGCTTAGCAAGGTCAGGGCTTAATGGGCTCATCCAACTGTGGAACAAGAGTCCGTAGAAATCAGTTCGAGTCATGAGAAGTGCCATTAGACCTGCAATAAGAAGAACAAAAATTGATTTTAAGTTACCGCCGCCTATTCTTATAAGAATCTTGTTACCACACCCACTTGCTAGGGTCATCCCGATACCGAACATAATTCCGCCAACAATATATCGTGGCCAAAATAAAACAGAGTTCCTGTATGGAATTCTTGAATCATTTACATTTATAGCTCCGACTAATTCTAAAATGGTTACTCCTAAAATCGCAATAGCGATTGCTAAAAACCATGCTTTTAATCTAGATGTATCCCCGATATTAACTAAATCAGACACTGCACCCATGGTGCAGAAATTAGTTTTGTTAACAACGTAACCAAGGATAAACCCTAATATTGAAGTGTAAATTAATATTGTTGTTGCTGATTCCATAGTACAAAATCACAGTTTATATATTTTTAATAATTTTTCAATTTTTATATCTTGTAGGGTCTTCAATCCCCGCCAATCTAAATCCTTCTTTTCTAAAATTGCATGCATCACATTTACCGCATGCTCTTCCTTCATTATCCAGTTGGTAACAAGAAACTGTTTTAGAATAGTCAATACCTAGATTATAACCATATTTAATGATTTCTTTTTTTGACATATTAATTAATGGTGTGTTGATACGTATATCAGAACCATTTACTCCTGACTTAGTTCCAAGATTGATTGAAGTTTGTATACTCTTGATAAATTCAGGCCTGCAATCAGGATAGCCAGAATAATCAATCTGATTAACACCAATGAAAATATCATAAATCTTGTATTTTTCAGCATAAGCTGAGGCGATAGATAAAAAAATTGTGTTTCTTGCGGGAACATAAGTAATTGGTATTTCATCATCAGTAGCGATAGGAACATCAATCTTTTCATCTGTTAATGCAGAACCGCCTATTTGCGTGAGATCTATCTTAAAAATTAGTCCATCAATATCATAATGATTTAAATAATTCTGACTAGATTGAATTTCATAATTATGTCTTTGGCTATAATCAATGGTTAAAGCAAGACATTTATAACCCTCTGAAATTGCATGATGTAGAACTGTGGTAGAATCTAAGCCACCGGAAAATAGAACTATAGCTTTTTTATCGACCATTTATGTTACCCCAAATGACTTTATGAAGTTGAGTTTGCAATCTTACATTCAAAGAATGTTCAATAATAAGTTCTGCAAGTTCAGCAATGGACATCTCATCATAGGATGGTGAGAATAAAACAGGACAATAATTATCTAAATTGTATTCAGAGATATATTCTTTTGCCCATATGAAATCATCTTTGTTACATATAACAAACTTTATCTCATCTTTAGGTTTAAGATATCTGTAGTTTTCGATTTTATTTTTATCAGATTCATTAGATGCAGGTGTCTTGATGTCAAGAATTATTGAAACTCTGGAATCTATGGTTGAGATATCAAGACAATTACTTGTTTCGATTGAAACTGAGTAATTTAAATTACATACTTTTTCTAAAAATAATAATACATTTTTCTGAGCAAGAGGTTCACCTCCAGTGACTGTGAGATATTTTGAATTATATTTTTTAAGTGTTTTAATAATCTCATCGAATGACATTTTGGAGCCATTAGTAAAAGCATATTCTGTATCACAATATGAGCATCTCAATGGACATCCAGTTAGTCTAATAAATGTGGTTGGTAAACCTGTACGAGATGTTTCGCCTTGTATGGAATGAAAAATTTCATTAATAATTAATGTATTTACCTTACTCATATAGAATTAACTTGTTCAGGATGATTAATTTTTGTGTAACCATGACATAAGGCAACTCCTAATGCATCAGACGCATCCTCCTCAAGTTTTCTTCTTAGTCTAAGTTTCCGTTTAACATATTTTTGTACCTCATCTTTATCTGAGGCGCCATTACCAGTTATAATCATTTTAACTTTTCTAGGACTATACTCGAAAACATTTCTTAATTCTCCACTGCAGGCTGATAGTGCAGCACCTCTTGCTTGGCCTAACTTGATTGCTGTACCTGCATTAACACTAAAAAAAACAGACTCAAGAGCAATTTCATTAGGTTGATAGATTTCTATCAATCTTTTTGTGTTGTCATGAATAAGAGATAGTTTAATAGTATATTTATTTTTAAGACCTGTTTTTAGCACTTCATGATGTATATATTTTGGTTCGTTTTTATCATAGTTTATTATCCCATAGCCTGTTTTATTAGTGCCTGGGTCAATACCTAATATAATAGTCATGATGAACTAAACTATATTAACGTTTGTGTAAATATTCTGAACATCATCTAATTCCTCAAGGTTATCGGTGAATAACTGAACTTGTTCAATATCACTATCAGATATATCGCACATGGTAATTGGCTCTAAAATAAGCTCCTCGTCTTTTGTCTGTACAGATTTAGAATCAAAAAATGATTTAACAGCAAATAATTGAGAGGGATCGGTATTGATGATGCAATTGTTTTCTGTTTCTTCATAATCTAATATTTCAATGTCATCAAAATAATTAATAAGATCATCCTCTGAAAAATCTACTAGTGTGAGTATTCCTATCTTTCTAAATAAATGAGATACAGAACCTTTTGTTCCTAGGCTTCCATTATATTTCGTAAGCGCATGTCTCACCTCAGATACCGTCCTGTTTTTGTTGTCTGTTAAACATTCAATAATTACAGCAATTCCTTTTGGGCCATAACCTTCATAGGTGATTTCCTCAAATGAACTGTCACTTTGTCCCGAACCTTTTTTTATTGCTCTTTCAATAGTATCCTTTGGTACACTATTTTTATTAGCCTTCGTCATTGCTAATCGTAATCTTGAGTTGCTTGTAATATCAGGACCACCCAATCTTACAGCAACAGTAATTTCCCTAATTATCTTTGTAAATACTTTACCGCGTTTATTATCTTGAGCTTTTTTTCTATGTTGTATATTAGCCCATTTACTATGTCCCGCCATTATGATGCCCTCTGGTTTTTGCTAAAATATTGATCTTCAAAGTCTATCATTCTATTTATAGATTTCTTTGCTGCAATAATAGTTTCGCTGTCTAATGTTATTTCATTTTGAGCTGCTAAATATATTTTTAATTTTATCAAGAGTATTAAGATTCATCCATGGGCACCTTCCACAACTTTTACATGTAGCGCCTTCACCTTCTGTAGGAGCCTCATAGAAATTTTTCTCAGGCGAAAGTTTTTTCATTTGATAAAAGATTCCCTTTTCAGTTGCAACAATTATGTTTTTAGATTTACTAGATTTTGATGCATTAATTAATTTTGTTGTTGATCCAACTACGTCAGCAAGTTGAATTATGCTACGAGGGGATTCAGGATGAACAAGGACTTCACAATCATCAAGTTTATTAATCAGCTTTTTGAGTTCAAGAGTTTTATATTCTTCATGAACAACGCAAGATCCATCCCAAATTTTCATATCTATACCAGTTTGATCTTGAATGTATGAACCTAAATATTTATCAGGTGCCCAGATAATTTTTTTACCCGATTTTACTAGAGACTCGATAACAGGTATTGCAATACTTGAAGTAACAACCCAATCAGCAATTGCTTTAACTTTAGCGCTAGTATTAGCATATACAACAACTTCTCTATCAGGATATTTATCACAATAGTCCTTAAATGATTCATAACTACAACTTTCGTCAAGAGAACATGTTGCGTCCTTATCAAGGACAAAGATATTTTTTTCAGGGTTGAGTATTTTAGCGGTTTCACCCATAAACTTAACACCTGCAATAATAAGATTTTGTTCTTTTTGTTGAGTGCCAAATTTAGCCATTTGCAAGGAATCTGCAACACATCCCCCTGTGTCTTCTGTTATCTTTTGTATTTCAGAGTCAACATAATAATGAGATATCAACTTGGCATTATTTTCTGATAAGAATTTCTTTATCGAGTTCAATTGATTTATATAATTATCAGAATTCATATTTATGAGGGTTTACTTTTTTAATATTTAGTTCTCTTAATTGTTCAGAATTAATTTCGGTCGGTGCACATCTGTCAACAAGCATGCTGATGATTGAGTCTTTGGAAAAGCTATAGTATCTCTTATGGAGGATAAATTTCTTAAAAGCATTACAATCCTATCTAAACCAAATGCAATACCCGCATGAGGTGGACATCCAAAACCAAGAGATTCAATAAAAAAACCAAACTTACTCTGTATCTCTTCATCAGATAAATTAAGAGCTTTGAAGACCTTCAATTGAGTTGACTTATCATGAATACGAACTGATCCTCCGCCAATTTCATTACCATTCAGTGTAAGGTCATATGCTCTAGATAATGTAGTATCATCATATTCAGCAGATGTGTCTGATGGTGATGTAAATGGGTGATGAAGTGAGGTCAATTTTTTAGTTCCTTTTTCATACTCAAACATAGGATAATCAACAATCCATGCAAATTTGTATCCATCTGATATTAATTCGAGGTCGTTACCAATTCTAGTTATTAAGGCGGACATAGAATTATTAACAACATCACTTTTATCTGCAGAGAAAAAGATTAAATCTCCATCAGATGCATCTACAGATTTTAGGATATTGGCTATCTCATCATTGGTTAAGAATTTTTTAATAGGAGAATTAATGCCAGTATCTATATCCTCGATATTTTCAATTTTTAGATATGCAAGTCCTTTTGCCCCAAATGTTTTTACTAAATCAGTATATTCATCAATATTTTTACGAGTTAACTTTAAGCCTCCCGGCACTTTGAGAGCAGCTATTCTACTATTAGGGCTATCAACACAATCTTTGAAAACTTTAAACTCAGTACTTTGTAAATAATTAGCTATATCGACTAAAAAAAGTGGGTTTCTAAGGTCGGGTTTGTCACAACCAAATTTTAGAATAGCTTCTTTAAAGGTGATTCGTGGGAAAGTTAATGATATCTTGTCATCAATAAGAGATTTAAATATTTTTTTCATTAAAGATTCAGATAATTCCATAATTTGATCTTCATTAAAAAATGCGCATTCAATATCAAGTTGAGTGAATTCAGGTTGGCGATCTGCTCTTAAATCCTCATCACGAAAACATTTTGCAATTTGATAATATTTATCAAAACCAGACATCATTAACATCTGTTTGAACAACTGTGGTGATTGCGGTAAAGCAAAAAAACTTCCCTTATGTACTCTACTTGGAACTATATAATCTCTAGCTCCTTCTGGTGTAGGCTTAGTAAGTATAGGTGTTTCTATTTCATTAAAATCTATTTCTGATAAATGATTACGTATGACACTGTATAGCTTAGATCTAAATCTTAAATTATTTTGCATCTCCGTACTTCTTAGATCAATATATCTGTACTGCAGCCTTAAATCTTCGTTAATGCTATTGTCATTTACTTTGAATGGAGTAGTTTGTGATATGTTAAGTATATCAACCTTCTCAACTATTAATTCTATATCCCCTGTTGGCATATCAGGGTTATTGGTACCCTCTTTTCTTTTTGCAATTACTCCGCTTAACTCGAGAACATACTCGGATCTAATAGATTGTGCTGTTTCAAAAATATCTTTAACATCAGGATTGAAAACAGCCTGGACAAGGCCAGTATGATCTCTGAGGTCTATAAATATCACTCCACCATGATCTCTTCGTGTATTCACCCATCCGTTTAGAGTTATAGTCTCATTTATATATTCAGAGTCAATGAGACCACAGTAGTGTCTTTTCATACTTATGTATCCGTTTTTTTCTCTGATTTCTTTGTCTTAAAATCGGTTTCATACCATCCAGAACCTTTCAGTCTAAAACCAGAAGATGATACCATGCGTTCAACGGCACCGTTTTTACCACACTTACAATTAGTAAGTTTTTTATCTGATATTTTCTGCATAGCCTCGAACACCTTGTCGCAGACTTTACATTTATATTCATATATTGGCATATTTTTTGAGTGTGTTATTTATTGATTTTCATCAACATTATACAAAAAAAATCTTATTTTATCTCTTATAAATTTAGTGCTATAATGCCACAGATTTTATGAAAGCTATATTTAAAAGCATAATCTTATTTTCCCTAACACTCTCTATATCGAATGCTGATGAGTATACAGGCAGAGAGAAATCTGAAACTTGTTTAGGCTGTCATGCTATTGAGGGATACAACAATACATATCCTACATACAAAGTACCTAAATTAGGTGGGCAACATTCAGATTATATTGTTTCTGCATTGAAGTCTTATCAAAAAAGAGACAGAAACCATGAGACTATGCATGCAAATGCTTCAGGGCTATCTGATCAAGATATTATTGATATAGCTAAATATTTCGAGTCAATTCAATGATTAGGATAAATTTCATATTAGTATTGTTTTTAATTGTTACTCATTCTTCACTGGCTGATTCAAGTTTTGATCGTGGAAAAGAAAAATCAATCACATGTGCTGCATGCCATGGAGCAGATGGTAATAGTAATAATAAGATGTATCCAAGATTAGCAGGTCAATATAAAAATTATCTGATACATTCGTTGAAAGCATATAAATCTGGTGATAGAAAAAATGCAATTATGAGTGGTTTTGCAGCAGGCTTATCTGAGCAAGACATCATCGACTTATCGACATATTATTCTAAACAAAAAGGTCTTAAGATTATTCCAAAGAATTAGTCATCCTTTTCTATTAAAATATATAAGGCAGGAATTAGATAGAGGGTGATAAAAGAGGCTAGTCCTATTCCGCCAAATACTACAATTGCCATTGCAAATCGACTTTCAGCACCAGCACCGCTACTCAAGATGAGAGGGATAGCACCCAGTAATGTCGATAAAGTTGTCATAACAACTGGTCTAAATCTTAATAACGATGACTCTACAATTGCTTCTGCTTTTTTCATACCCTCTAGTTTTAATTGATTTGCAAATTCTACAACTAAAATACCATTTTTAGCTATAAGCCCTATTAACATTAGAAAACCAATTTGACTATAAACATTTAACGAAGTGCCTGTAACAAAAAGTGAATATATACCAGCTGTCAACGTAATAGGTATTGTTAAAATTATTATTAATGGATTTCTAAAACTCTCAAATTGTGCAGAAAGAACTAAATAAACAACTAAGATGGCAAGTATAATTGTAAGTTCAAGTTTATAACCAGTTTCAAAATATTCTTTTGAGGCACCTGCAAAGGATAATTTTGCATTAGAAGAGAGAGCATTTTTTGATTTGTTTACCAAATTATCGAGAGTATCACCAAGTGATGATCCTGGAGATATAGAAGAAGATAGAGTCACCGAGGGTAATCTGTTTACTCTTTTTAAACTATTACTAGTCCCCTCTTTGAAATTAGTAACTAAATTACTTAAAGGTATTAATTTATTAGTTGTACTTGATTTAATAAAAATATTATCCAAATTTCTTTCGTTAATAAGAAAATTATCATCTGCTTTTATGATAACGTTGTATGTAAGTCCGTTGTATGAATAGTTAGTAACTTGTCTTGATCCATACAGCGATTCAAGTGTAGTAGCAATATCATCGGCAGACACACCAAGATTTGATGCTGCATCCCGGTTAATTTTCAAATTTAATCTTGGTTTATCAATCTTATAATCAATCCTAGCATTTCTTAAACCAATGTCTTGTGATATATCTTTTACTAAATTCCCCAATCACCCACTTCTTTATAATCATTTCCGCTAATAACAACTCTCACAGGTGATTTAAATGGGCTTTGACCTAAGCTTGGCGGGTTAATAGTGAATATCATAGCGCCAGGCATTGATATCAGTTGTGGAAAAATCTCTCGAACAATTTCTTTTTGATGCCTAGATCTGTCTTCCCACGGAACTAGCGATGCAAATATGAAGGCAGAGTTGACACTGCCAGGTTGTCCAGAGAAACCAGGAGCTACAATTGCAAAAACAGTTTTAACCTCTCCTTTTTCTACATATTTCATTAGAATATCTTCTACTTTTGTGACCATTTTATTTGTATATTCCAAAGATGAACCCTCAGGAGCATTCACTGATACAATAAATAGGCCTCGATCTTCAGAAGGTGCAATTTCTTTTGATATAAATTGAAACAATAGGATAGATATAATGATAAAAAAGATGGTAATGGTGTATACGATTTTCTTATTAGATTGAGACACTATCAATGATTTATGATAGAAATCTTTAAATTTTAAAAATAATTGTCTTTGTGTATTATTTTTATCATTTTCCAGTAGTTTTGAGCACATCATTGGAGTTAATGTAAGTGCAATGAAACTTGAAATAATAACTGCGAAAGATAAAACTACCCCAAATTCTATGAAAAGCCTGCCGGTTTTACCACCCATAAAAGATAGAGGGAGAAACACACTTACAAGAACTAGTGTGGTTGCTATTACAACGAAAGTAATTTGTTTTGCACCATTTATTGAAGCAGTGTAATTATCCTCTCCATTCTCTATTCTTCTTTTTATATTCTCCATCACAACAATGGAGTCATCGACTATTAAGCCTATAGCTAATACAAGCGCTAAAAATGTAAGGACATTCAGAGAATAACCAAATATATATATAATGAAAAAAGTGCCTATGAGTGAAATTGGTATAGTAACAGCTGGTATTATTGTAGCTGTCTTAGATGATAAAAAATAATAGATAATTAAGATAACAAGTATCATGGATACTGTCAGAGCAAATCGAATTTCGCTTATTGATTCATTTACAAATTTAGACTGATCATAACCAATTGACATATCTATACTTTCAGGTAAAGAGGGTTCTATAAGTTCCAGTTCTGATTTAATACTATTTGCAACATCAAGAACATTTGACTTAGTTTGTCTTACGATACCTAGTCCGATTGCACTTTTTTTATTTGCTCTTAAAAATCCTCTATCTGATTCAGGTCCGATTTCAACTCTTGCTACATCAGATAAATATATTTTAGAATCACCATAGTGCTTAATTACAATTTTATTGTACTCTTCTAATGTCTTGAGCTTGGAATCAAGTTTTAAACCAATCTCCCTCTCCTTAGATTCAAATCGACCTGCGCCTCTTTCAATATTTTCCTCTTTAATTGCTTTGATGACATCTATTACAGTTAGCTGTCGAGATGAAATTAATTCAGGATCCATCCAAACTCTTACAGAATACTTTCGCTCACCCCCTATAGTAATAGAAGCAACACCAGGTTGAATAGATAACCTATCAACAACATTTCTTTCCAGGTAATCATTTAATTGAATTGAGGTTAATATATCGCTTGAGAAACCAATCCACATCATCGCTCGAGCATCAGAATCAGATTTAGCAATTCTAGGGCTATCTGCTTGATCAGGTAACAAGGCAGCTACTCTTGAAACTTTATCCCTAACATCGTTTGCAGCTGAATCTATTTTAGTTTCAAGATTAAATTCTACTCGAATTTTTGAAACCTCATCTTTACTTTCAGATGTTATTTCTCTAATACCTGATATACCAGCTAATGAGTCTTCTATAATTTGAGTCACATCTCGCTCAAGTATCTTTGATGATGCGCCTTTGTATACTGTGGTGACTGTCACAACTGGACGGTCAATGTCTGGGTATTCTCTTATTGTAAGTTTGTCATAGGAGGCTATCCCTATAAGCACTACGAATAAGCTCAGAACGGCAGCCAATACAGGTCTTTTTACTGTAGTTTCAGATATATGCATTATTCGCTAATTAATTTAATTTTTGAACCATCTTTAAGTTTCTCTTGTCCTAGTGTTACAACAAGATCACCCTCATTTATACCAGAAAGAATTTGTGTCATACCTTTATTGTTAATACCGGATGTAATTTTTTTAAGTTTCGAAATATCTTCTTCAACTATAAAAACATAGCTATAATCCTCAGCGGTTAGAATTGACTGTTCAGGAACAAGAATAGCATCAGGAATTTCCTCTAGAATAATATCTATATTAAGCAAGAGACCTGGCCTTAATGCTCCATTTTTATTATCAATCAAAGCATATGATTTGATTGTTCTTGTTTCAGCATCAACTCTTTGATTAATATTAGTAATGACTCCAGTATATTTTTCTTTGGGAAATAACTTTGAATACGCAGTGTATTTGATAGGTCCTTTTAATTGAGGTAAAATTTTTTCTGGTAAATACAAATATGCTTTCATGGTCACCATATCATCAAGCGTTAATAATACGTCGCCGTTTTTTAATTCATCACCAATTTTAAAATCAGTAATACCCACAAACCCGTTAAAGGGAGCAGATATAACTATTTCTCCAATAGATGAAGTTGATAGAATTGAAAAAAGCTTATCTCCTTTTTTTACAAAAGATGATTCGTTAAAAAAAATATCATTTAAAATGCCACTTGTTTTTGATGTGACATCAAATGATCTATTAGCTTCTATCACTGATGTTGCAGGATATATCTTATTAATAGGTTTAATTTCCGCTTCTTTCGCAACGACGGATATTACACGAGTCTTGTTTGCAAATGACTTATAAAAATTGAATTTTGCTATATAATGTGTAGCCCCCATAAACAAGGCCTAAAATAATTAATAACCCTATGAAAGGAAATATTTTTATATTTTTAATCTTATCTTGAAGCATCCTTAAACCAAATTAGTGAAATAAATCTTCCAGTAATACCATCCTTTCTATAAGAGTAAAAACCCTCATCAAAAGTACATGACTTTGATATTGTAACATCAGTGATACCAATTTCAGATAATATATCATATGCAATATATCGAAGATTCATTTTATATTTACCGTTTTTCACTTTTTCAAATCTTTTAGAATATTTTGGAAATTGATTCAAAACATCTTCATCAACCTCATAATTATTTTGGGAAATACATGGTCCTAGTAACACCATGATATCTTCTTTTTTTATATTAGAAAGTTCATTAAAAAAATTTTCAATAATATTATGTCTAAGTCCTTTCCATCCAGCATGTATACAACCTATAATTGAACCTGCTTTATTAGTAATTAAGATAGGTATGCAATCTGCAGTTAAAACAGCACAAGCAATATGTTTATCATTTGAAAAAATAGCATCACTATCTGCATACTTGCTGTTGGTTGATACATTACTGACTAAGTTTGAATGAGTCTGATTCATAAATACAATATGATTTATATTAAGTTGATTTTTTAGACAATTAATATTGGATTGAACATTTGTTTGATTATCTCCAACATTCAATGAGAAATTTGCATGTTTGAATTTTTCTCTACTAAAACCCGACTGATTGGTTGAGATAAAAAATTCAATGTTACTAGGTACTTTCCAGTCTATTTTATATCTAGTAATCATGATAAATGTTCATTCATGTTTTCAAGTAAAGAATTATATTGAGTTGGATAACTTGCATTGAAGGATTTCATTCTTCCAGAAATATTGTCTCTAAATGATAAAGAGTAAGCATGTAAGTATTGACCAAAAGTTGGATCAATATGTTTTAGAAGATTTGGATATTTGTTAAAAATATTTTTTCTATATCCATATAGTTTATCTCCAATGATAGGATGATTGAGGAAAGACATATGTACTCTTATCTGATGAGTGCGTCCAGTTATAATTTTAATTTCAACATGAGAGGAGTTAACTAAATTAGTTATTGGTTTGACTATAGATTTTGCATGCTTGCCATTACTTGTGACAGTCATTTTTTTTCTATTTATTGGATGTCTACCTATATTTTCTTCTATTGTAGTAGGTTTATCTAATACTCTAGAAATAATAGCATGATAAGTTTTTTCAAATTTATGCTCTTGTAATTGAGTGCTTAAGTAGTTGTGTGCAATCAGGTTTCTTGCAACTACAAGTACTCCAGATGTATCCTTGTCAAGGCGATGAATTATCCCTGTACGTGGGACATTTGCTAAATCTGGATATCTATAATATAGAGCATTCTGCAGAGTACCAGCAAGATGACCCGGTGCAATATGCGTCACCATGCCAGATGGTTTGTTAACAACAATATATTCACTACATTCATGTATCACATCAAGATCAATATCTTCGGCAATTAAATTGACTTCAGGTTTAGAAGTAATAACAATGGAAACATTACAACTTGATTTAATTATATCTTTTTGAGCACATGTTTTTCCGTCTATTTTAACGTTGTCGTTTTTTATCCATTTTTGGATAGTTGCTCTTGAATACTCTGGAAAATGATTTTTAAGATGTTTATCAAGTCTATCCTCTTTATCTATCTCCAACGTAAAGTTGTAAACATTGTTTCCTTCCATGATATAATGATATACCCATGAAAAAATTTAATCTTTCATTAATTGTATTTTTATTTTGTTTGAGTAGTTGCGCAGTTTTAGAAAAGGCTAAAGTTGATCCTTATGAGGGAATGTCAGAAGTTGAATTATACAATGAAGGTTCAGGATTTCTAGCTAATGCAGACATACCGCAGGCAGTCACAGTATTTGAAATACTTGAAGCTAGATTTCCGTTTTCCACATATTCACAACAATCAATACTTGATCTTGCATTTGCATATTATGACTTTGGTCAAAAAGACGACACGATTGCAGAATGTGATAAGTTCATAGATTTATATCCAAATCATCCGAAGGTTGACTATGCTTATTACATGAGAGCTTTATCTAATCTTGAAAAAGAGCAACCTTTTTTTCAAGAAATACTTGGTCAAGATATCTCCAAATATGATGTAACACGTCTCAAAAGAGCCTACAATGACTTCCTCGAAATTAGTAATAGGTTCAAAGGCAGTAAGTATGCTGATGATGCTGAAAATAGACTGATCTTTTTAAGAAATAGTATGGCGAAACATGAAACATACATTGCAAATTACTATCTCAAACGTGGAGCTTATGTCGCATCAAGTGAGAGAGCAAAATATATGCTTGAGACTTATCCGGGGGCCCCTGCAACCAAAGATGCTCTTCTCATTTTAATAGAGAGCTATAATAATCTTGGATCTTTTAATTTAGCATTAGATAATGCAAAAGTACTGGTAACAAACTATTCAAATTATTCTTATAAAGTTAATCAGAATGGTAAAGTCCTAATTCATGATAAAAATATCAAAAAAGAAGAAAAAATAGAGAGCTCTTTCTTCGATTTAGGTTTATTTTAAGATCTAGGTATTTTGCACACCGGAATTGGCAACATTTTGTGCAGGTTATTTTTACGAATAGAATCATATTTTTGTCTATTTCCTGATTCTGCATTCATCATTGCATCTTCTAATTCATCATATGATAACCCAAGCTGAGTCTCATCAGTTCGATCATCATCCCAGAGTCCATCGCGAGGAGGTGCTTCGATAATTCTTTGATCAATACCAAGACTTTGTGACAAACTTTTAACTTCAGATTTCATGAGATCAGCTATAGGAGCAATATCAACTCCTCCATCACCATATTTTGTATAAAAGCCAACGCCAAAATCCTCAACTTTATTACCAGTACCTACTACAATTCCATTTTGAGCAGCAGCAACTTGATATAATGTGACCATTCTTAATCTAGATTTAGAATTTGCAAAGCCTAAGTCAGATTTTTGATTTACATCACAAATAGTTGAATTAAATATTTTATATGTAGATGTTAGGTCAATATTAACAAGACTTGTATTATTGAATTTCCCTTCTAACCATTTACCATGCACGTGCCCAAGATTAGTATCATTGTCATTAGTATTGATAGGCATTGAAACAGCAAAAGTTTTTATGCCCGTCATGCTGGCTAATGTACTTGTAAGTGAAGAGTCGATACCTCCGGATATACCAACAATCAAACTTTCGGCCGGTTTTGGCATATTCCTGACATATTGATTAATCCAATCAACTATATGTCTAATTGTATCTTGATCATTCATCATTGATTTATTTAATAGTTGAAATTATTATGTAAAAAATCCATTATAAAAAGTATGAAAATTATCCTAATACTTTCAGTTATAATTGTCGCTTATTTCTTTCTCAAAAGGAACAAGCAATCTAGAGAAATAATTAAAGATACAAATGATATGGTTATGTGTGGCTAGTGCTGTTTTCATGTACTGGAAAAGAATCTATGTCGTACTGAAAGTCAAATTAATCAATGTCCAAATAAAAAATGACTAGAAGACAACCTTTATTGCTCACTCTAATTATTATATTGATAATTGGAATCACATTAACCGTCATCCTTAGATAATGAATTACCTTGTTACAGGACTTGTATGTTCTGGAAAAAGCACACTTCTAGATGTAGCAAAGAATTATAACTTTCAAACCTATAAATCTGATGAGATTGTTTCTAAACTTTATGAGGATGAAAGTGTAATAAATCAATTAAAAAATAATATCGGTATAAAACAAACAAGGAAAAATTTTAAAGATGATATTAGAGATTATTTTTTTAAATCAAGAAAAAATAAAGAGGAAATTGAAAATATTATTCATCCCATTATATATGAAATGATCTCAGATATATTTAGTAAAAGTGATAATTCCATGATTGAACTTCCTCCTATAATAAATAATCAATTCCTTTTTAAGAAATATAATTCTATATATGTAGATGCTCCCAAACAGGTCAGGCGTGAAAGATATAATACTAATAATAAGAATGATATAGATATTTTTGATCAACTCGATAGCATTCAAAATGACTATGAAATTATTAAAAAATCCTGCAATATTATTCTTGAAAATATAAGTCAGTCCATGCATGCTAAATCAATATTTTAATGAAGGAATTATCAAAACATGAATAATTTTTCTGATATACACGCTTCAATCTATGAACAACCTGTTGATGAAAGAATCAGAAAGTTTCTTAGATTTGAAAATATTTATATGAAGATAAATAATCATATGGATATTGATTCAAAGTATGATGCATATTCAACATTATTAAATATTTCCGAACTATTTATTAATTTAACTAGAAGTGAAATAAAGCGAGATCTTATATCTGAGATTGAGACTCACAAAGTGCGGTATCAAGAATACATCAAATTTGATCGGGCAGATAAAATTAAATTAAATTCAATAATGGAAAAACAGAACGCTATTCTTAAAACCTTACATGACTTAGAGGCAAATTATTTAAATGTCTTAAAAAATGATGAGTTACTTCAAACAATTATCAAACATATTAATACATCATGTCCTGATCTAGATTATTGGCTTTCCAGAGATCATGACTTTAGAAAAAACCAAATTAATCTATGGTTAGAATTAATTAAACCTATTGAAAACTCCATTTTCTTTTGCCTTGATCTACTCAGGAAAAGCTCTGAAACTGTTGAAATAACTGCTAAGGATGGAATGTATCTATTCAAAATGGATATAGAAAAAAAGATTAGACTATTAAGAGTGACAATGAAAACAGATAATTATTTTTTTCCTAAAATAAGTGTAGGTCCTCAAAGAGCAACTATTGCTTTTATGACAATTGATGATAATAATAAAATTATAAGATTGAACCAAGATATAAATTTTGTGTTGGATCTTTGTTATATATAATTAGAAATATCTTATACCTGATAAGCCAAAACCATATTATTGATACACGTAATTAGATCATCATTTCGAGAGCTTGTTCCGCCGAGAGCTAGAGTTGGTTTGTAAGATAATTTTGATAAATCAGAAAATCCTGCCAACCTAAAGGCGAATAATCATGATGTGACTCAAGTACCGGTGATAGTAATATAAAATTGAATGGTCGTTCGTTACAAAGTTCAATGTCTTTGAGGTTGTGACATGACGCTGAATATAACACTGAGTCTTTTTTCTGCTGATTAACATTTCTTATGAAACAACTTTTGTAATGAATTCCATAATATTTATCTTCCCAGTCAATGTTATGAGGATAATCAATGATTAAATTACCATTAAAGTTAAATTCTAATAGTTTCTCCTCTATATATTTTTTATAAAAACTATATGATATATCCCTTAGTCTTATGTGAGAAAATAAATTTAGACTTTCATCAGAGATTTTATTTAATGCTTCTTTAGATATAATTTTCAGAAGTTTTGGTATTTTATGTAGGTTCAATACATCAAAATGTGTTGGCAGAACTTTATGTGAATCATAATGATTAAAATATATTATGTCCCTTTCCTCATTGGATTTAATAGTTCCTGAATATTTATGAATTTTATAAACATTTATTATAATTAATTTTTTTATATAATTATGTTTGATTGATGTAATCAATTTAAATTTTTTTATATCAATATCTAATTCTTCTTTAAGCTCTCGAATAAGACATATGACTGGACGTTTCATTTGATTTCTTTTTTCCTCCAGGAAATTCTATATGATCTTTGTATGGTTCCTCGTTACGTTTTATACAAACATATGACGAATTAATTTGAATTAAACCAATTGAAATTTCAATTATTTCGGGATTCATTATGTAGTATATTCAGAATTTATACTGACATATTCATGAGATAAATCAGAAAAATATATACTTTGTTGGCTATTACCATTATGTAAATCTAATGTAATTTCAATATTTTTATTGTTCATTGATTTAGCGAGCTTTTTAGAACCAGCATCTACAGGTACACCATCCCTGAAGCATAAAATATTATTAATCAATAATTTATTTTTGTTTGGATTAATAAATTGAGAATCTATAGATCCTAGACTTGCAATAATTCTCCCCAATTTGGATCTGCACCATACATAGCAGTCTTAACAAGAAGAGAGTTGGAAATTTTTCTGCCTATACTTGAGTGCAAGAAGTTGATTTTTAGCATTTATAATATTTAGTTTTATAATTTTTGTTGCACCTTCTCCATCTTTTACTATCATATTAGAAAGGTTTACAAAAAAATCAGATGCACATGAGATAAATTCTTTTTCAATTGATTTATTTTTAAAATTTAATTTAATATCCCCACACGATGAGAAAACAACTGTGTCATTTGTTGACATATCTCCATCAACAGAAATAGAATTAAAAGATAAATCTGCGCATTGTTTAAGATACTTCTTAAGAAGCGATTTAGATAAATGTGCGTTTGTCTCAATGAATGAGAGCATTGTAGCCATGTTTGGCTCAATCATTCCTGCGCCTTTACATATTCCTTTAAAAATAATGCGCTTATTATTAATGTTATAAGCTTTAGTTAAATATTTTGGAAATTTATCTGTAGTCATGATTGCAGTTGCAGCATTTTTAATACTTGCATATTTATTGAAATCACTATTCTGTATAGATTTAATTATATTCTTCATAGGAAGCTGTCTCCCAATGATTCCTGTCGACATAATTAGGATATCCTCTTTATTACATGCAAGTTTTTCAGATAAAAGAAGAAGAATTTTATTACAGTTTTCCAGGCCTATTTTTCCAGTACAGGCATTTGCATTACCAGAGTTTATGAATACAAATAACGTGCGACCAGTTTTTATATTTTTTCTTGAAAGTATTACAGGTGCTGCAGCAAATTTATTTTTTGTTGATATCATGGCGGTAGAGGAAGTAGAAGGAAGTTTAATTAATAAACCATCAATGCTATTGTTTTTTATACCTAATTTTAATGTTACAAATTTTGAAGTCATGATAATTTCCCACAACATTGTTTAAATTTCAAATTTGTTACAGGACATCTTTTATTTCTAGGAATCTCACCTTGATTGTGATTTAAAAGACATGCTGGATCATTTGATTTTTTTTCTAGCATATTTTTATTTTCATTGACTTCATGCTTATTGATATAGGTATCAATTTTTATCCTACAACAAATCTTTAATATTTCTTTGGTAATATCTGTTAGCATTAAATTAAACATTTCAAATGATTCTTTTTTATATTCATTTTTTGGATTTTTTTGAGCATAGCCTCTTAAACCTATTGACTGTCTTAGATAATCCATTGAGCTTAAATGATTCCTGTATTCCTCATCTAAAACAGCTAGAGAAATATTTCTTATCAAATCATCTTGTTCCTGATGTTTTAAATTATCAATCAAACTAATTACTCTATTTTCAAGAAGGTTTTTTAAATCAGTATATAGTGAATCTTTATCTAGCTGATTATTAGCAATCATATCATCTAAATTAATATCAATTAAAAAATCAGATTTAAGAGTTTCATTAAAATCTGAGAGTTTTGTATCATGTGATGTTAAAAATCTAAATTAAAATCTATAAAATCTTGAGAATAGTTTGAAGAGAGATTAGATATCAATGTTGTACTATTGTTATCGAGTATGAAATCTCTTTGTTGATATATTAATTTCCTCTGTTCATTAGAAATATCATCATATTCAAGCAATGTTTTACGAATATCAAAGTTATGGGCTTCAACTCTTTTCTGAGCATTTTCAATAGATTTTGACACCCATTTATGCTCTATCGCCTCACCTTGTTCCATTCCTAATTTCTTCATGATTTCTGATACTTTATCAGACGCGAATATTCTCATCAGGTTGTCTTCTAATGATAGAAAAAATCTAGATATTCCTGGATCTCCCTGTCTACCAGATCTTCCTCGAAGTTGATTATCTATTCTTCTAGACTCATGTCTTTCTGTGCCAATAACATATAGACCTCCGAGAGATTTTACCTTTTGGTTATTTTTTTCCCATTCATCTATATTCTTATCATTTTTCTTACCACCCAAGACGATATCAGTTCCTCTTCCAGCCATATTTGTAGCTATAGTAATAGAATTAAGTGCACCTGCATTTTCAATAATTTCAGCCTCTTTTTGGTGATATTTAGCATTTAATACAGAATGATTGATTTTTCTACTCTTCAATATTTTTGATATTGACTCTGATGATTCAACAGATGTAGTGCCAACTAATATAGGTTGTTGAGTTTTATTAATTTCTATAATCTCATGTAGTATTCTTTCATATTTTTCTTTTTGAGTCAGAAAGACCAAGTCCACCTTATCATCTCTTATCATTTTTTTGTGAGGAGGAATTTGGATTACCTCTAAATTATAAATTTGATGGAACTCTTCTGCCTCAGTATCAGCAGTTCCTGTCATTCCACATATTTTGTCAAACATTCTAAAGTAATTTTGAAATGTAATAGATGCATATGTCTGATTTTCTTGTTTGATTGTAACATTCTCTTTTGCCTCAATCGATTGATGCAAACCTTCTGACCACCGTCTCCCCGGCATCTTTCTTCCAGTAAATTCATCTATAATGATTATCTCATTATTCTCTACTACATAATCTTTATCTTTTTTATAAATAAGATGAGCTCTAAGACTAGAGTCAATGTGACTAAATAATTGAATATTTTCTATATTATAAATATCTGATGAAGATTCAATTAAGTTATTCTTAAGTAAAAGTTTCTCAACTTGTGATTGACCCTCTTCCGTTAAAGATACAGATTTTTGTTTTTCTTCAAGTATGTAATTATCTCCATCAATTGATAAAAAGTTTTCTATTATTTTATTGATAAGAGAATAAATTTTATTAGTCTTATTATTTGAGCCAGAGATAATTAGTGGTGTTCTAGCTTCATCAATAAGAACAGAATCTACTTCATCAATTATTGCATAACTTAGTTTAGTCTGACATTTATGTTTTTTATCCAAAACCATATTATCTCTTAAGTAATCGAAACCAAACTCATTATTAGTGCCATAAATTATATTTGATTTATAAACTTCTTCTCTATGATTTGGGGGTACCATACTATTAATGTAGCCAACAGATAATCCTAAGAATTCATAAATTATTCCCATCCACTTAGAATCTCTTTCAGCCAAATAATCATTTACAGTAACAATGTATACAGGATCACCGCTAAGTGAATTTAGATATGCGGGTAGAGTGCTAACAAGAGTTTTTCCTCACCCGTCTTCATCTCACTTATCTTTCCTTCATGTAATGCAATTCCTCCAAGTAGCTGTTCGTCAAAATGTCTCATTCCAAGAGTTCTCTTTGATGCTTCTCTTACTGCTGCAAACGCATCAACAAGAATGTCATCCAAGTTTTTGGATGTGGTAATATACTTCTGCTTCAGCTGAGATGTAACTAATTTTAATTCCTCATCAGACTTCTTTAGATATACTTCTTCTAAAGCATTGATTTGTTTGACTGTAGATGCGTAATCCTTGAGAACTCTTGAGTTACGGCTACCAAAAACTTGTTTTATTATGTTACCAATCATATTTTATAGATAAATAAATATGGTTTATCATACAATAAATGAGAACTTTATGAAAAAGATATCGGATTTCATACCAAAGAAAGTAATTGATAAAAAAGAGAATATAGATAGTTTAAATCTAATTCTTAACGATTCAATCGAAACCAACTTACAGAATAAAATACGTGTTATCAACTATAGCGACACATGTATAACAATAGAATGTGATGATAGTTCAGTTGCCAGTATCATGCGATTTGAAAAGGATAAATACTTAGATATATTTAACAAGAATGATTTATGTAATATTAGAGAACTTAAAGTGAAAGTCAGATAGACTCCGTCGTATGAGCAAATAATATCGGTGATTTTACCTCATCCTCTATTATTACTTCTTCCCATGCATTTTGATTGTTCACAAGTTCTCTAAGCAAAAGATTATTTAAATGATGACCTGATTTAAAAGCTGAAAAAGAACCTATAATACTATGACCAAGAAGATATAAATCACCAATGGCATCAAGTATTTTGTGCTTAACAAATTCGTCCTTGTATCTTAAGCCATCTTCATTGACAATTTTATAATCATCTATAACAATCGCATTGTTAACACTTCCACCTAATGCTAGATTGTTTTGTCTTAGTTTCTCTATATCTCTTGCAAAACCAAAGGTTCTTGCCCTACTAACTTGACTTAAATACGAAACTGATGAGAAATCTATAGTTGATGTTTGTGTGTCTTTTGGGAATAAAGGGTGATCAAAGTCAATTGTAAATTCTACTTTAAACCCGTCAAATGGTTCAATCTTAGCCCATTTATCACCCTGTTTAACCTCAATGTCTTTTACAATTTTAATAAACTTCTTTGGATGGTTTTGCTCACAAATGCCAGCAGATTGACATAAGAATACGAACGGTCTTGAGCTTCCATCCATGATAGGAACTTCAGGTCCATCTAGTTCAACACGTGCGTTATCAATACCTAAACCAGCAAATGCAGATAATAGATGCTCAACAGTAGAGACAGATTCTTGACCATTTGAAATGGTTGTGGATAATCTTGTATCATGGACGTTTTTCAAAGATGCAGATATTGGTAAATTTGATAAATCCTTTCTGATAAAAACAATACCATCGTCTGATTTCCCTGGGCATATTTTTAAGTTTATTTTTTTACCTGTGTGAAGACCTACACCTGTTGCGGTAATGGAGCTAGATAGTGTTCTTTGTTTTAACATATGACAAATTCTACCAAAGTGTTGTAATTGTTACAAATATATTAATATTAGACATCAAAAAAGAGTTAAAGTTCCTTTTGGAAATAGTCTGAGATTTTCTTTGCATACTTATCTAGCATAGAGCCTAATTTAGATGTATTTTTGATTGAGGTCTTGTTTGATGTAAGCTCTTTGTATCTGTGCAATAAGAGTCCTACAGCAGTCGCATATCTTGTTTTACCTCTTAAGTCTTCGAGCCCTTTAATGTGTCTAGGTGATCCAATTCTAGACGGTTTTTGGAAAAATGATTCAGCGAAAACTGTCTAACCCCTCAAGTTTAGATCCTCCACCTGTGAAAACTAATCCTGCTCTTATACTATTTGAATAGCCACTATTGTTAATCTCCTTTTGGATCGCATCCAGGATTTCATTAACCCTAGCAGTTATTATTTGAGATAGTATTGTTTTTGTAGTTTCAGTATCAGGCTTATCTGACACTGATGGTACAGGTATTTTTATGTCTGTATCAACATCAGGAGCAACAGAACCAAATTGAATTTTCATCTCTTCAGCAGCTTCTAGTGATGTACTAAGAATAATTCTAATATCTTTTGTTATCATCTGGCTAGCAATAGGAATTACAGCAGAATGTTTTATGGTTCCATCAGTAAAAATTGCAATATCTGTTGTGCCACATCCAATATCAACAAGGCAAACACCTAAGTCACGCTCTTCATCTGACAATACCGCTTCAGATGATGCAACAGGCTGAAGAACATAATCATTAATTTCTAAAAGACTATTGTTAATACATTTTGTCAAATTTTTTTTAGCAGTAGATGATGTTGTTATTATGTGGACATTCGCCTCAAGCCTTGATCCAGCCATCCCTAATGGCTCTCTGATACCTGATTGTCCATCAATTGTGAAGTGCTGCTCAATAGCATGGAGAATTTCTTGATCTTTTGGTATTTGAATATTTTGAGCGTTAGTTAGAACTTTTTGTTTATCATCTTCAGTCACTTCATCATTAAGTATGTTAACAGCTCCATTTCCATTATAACTTTGAATATGGTTACCGGCAATTCCAGTGGTAACAGACTGAATATTACAATTAGACATCAAGCTAGCTTTATCTTTAGCTCTTCGAATACTTGATACAGTAGTGTCAATATCTGAAATTATGCCTTTATTTAAGCCAGAGCATGGTTCACTACCTATACCTACGATTCTTAACTCACCTTTGTCATCTATATCTGCTACTAAACATAAAACTTTGGAGGTTCCAATGTCCAATGAAACAAGAGTATCAGTGCTTTTAACGTTTGCCATGTAACGATATTATATCTCATTTCAGTAATTATTTGATAGCAAAACCATTAGAATATCTCATATCAATTGACTTAATTTCTTGCTTAAAAACAAGCTTAAGTTTATCGAATGAAATTATCAATCTGTCTAAGTTTCGATTCAGATTTTCTCTATCTGATATTATAAGTAATGAATCTGTATAGATTTTTATCAAAGAGTTATGTATTTCAATTTTTGTTAAGCTAAGTTTAATTTTATCTAAATATGATTTACATGAGTCAAAAATAGCTCTAGATAGATAACTATCGTTAGTGCTGTCTGTGATAATTGGAAGTTCTATATTAGATAAATTATCTTCAATAACAGTCCCATCAAGTGTCAAAATTTTAGAGTTGTATACTGCTAGAGGTTTATGCTGTGTAATAGTGATTAATAGTTTCGATGGAAATGATTTTTTGATTTCAACATCTTTAATCCAAGCATCAGATATAATGGACTTTCTTAATTCATTAATATCTACAGATAATAAATTTTCACCTTGAAGAGTTGAAATAACAGCATTAATCTTTTCATAATCATAATTCGATTCTTGCGCTATTACATCGATTTCATCAATTGGATATATGAAATTATTTTTACCATAAAAAAATAAGATAGGTATTGATATTAATATTAATAAAGTAAATAAAAGCTTAGGCATTGATACCTAATATTTCTATAATTAACTGATAATAGCTTAAGCCGCTCTCTTTGGCAGCCTTAGGTACAAGACTGTGATCAGTCATTCCAGGAATAGTATTAATTTCAAGTAGAACAGGTTTGTTATTGTCAACGAAAAAGTCTACTCGGGCCCAAGTATGGCAACCTAAACAATTAAATGCTTTCAAAACAGAGTCATGTATATCTCTAATTACATTTTTATTAAGATTAGGAAATGAAAATCTAGTTTTATCTGATTTATATTTTGCATCAAAGTCATAAAAGTTATTAGATGGCTCTATTTCAATTATAGGTAAAACTTTTTTATTTATAATTGCAGCTGTGTATTCTTGAGCATGGATTTTTTTCTCTATCATGAACTGTCTATTACTACTATTATTTGAAAATTTATTAAAATCTTCAATATTTTGAATTAGAAAAATATTATTACTCGAACCTGAACAAGTATCTTTTATAAAAAAGGATGGACCCAAACTTTTCAATTAAATATTCATAGCTCTGTTTATCATAGATTAAAAATTCTGGTGTTAGCAGATTATTTTTAATCCAGATGCTTTTTGTAAGATATTTATTGAATGATATTGCTGAAGATTTAGAGTCAGATCCACAATACTTTATGTTTAATTTATCAAGATAGCTTTGAACTTTTCCATCCTCACCGCCTTCGCCATGCATGAGGTTAAATACAATATCAATAGATTGATTTTTTAAAAACATTTTTAAATCATCAAAACTGTCATTTACCATGTCATAGAAGATAACATTATGATTATTGGTCTTTAGGGATTGGAATACATCATTGGAACTTTTAAGTGATATTTCTCTCTCATTAGACCAGCCTCCACCAAGAATACATATCTTAGAATCAAGGTTTATCATTTTATTAAAATCACCTCTTCTTTTAAATCAACATTATGTGTTAAGGAAACTATTGTGTTTTACATAATCAAGAAGGTTTAGAAAATCCCAATGAGTGCCTGTGCCGTCATTGATAAAATAATTTGAATGTTTCTTTGAGACATATATTCCACCTATCCTTTTACCTTTCAAGTTGGCAGATTCAATCAGTTCAGATGCGAAATCATTGGTAGGGTTTTTAAAAATACAACCACATGATAATTGATTTACAGGCTGAGTAGCTTTTCTTTTATAATCAAGATTATTAATCATAGAGCTATCGAATTTAATTTTGGGATTATGTAACTTGATAGAAATAATAACCGCTTTGGGATCAATGCCTGAGTTCCTGTATGTATATTGAATATCTTTTTTAAATAGTGTTTGCAATCTTCCGTCTTTATCTAATAAATCAATACTATGAATATTATTTAATATTTCTTTTTCAAAAGCACCTGCATTCATAAAAACTGCTCCTCCTAAGGTTCCGGGAATACCATAGAGAAATTCATAACCTGATATTTGATGATTATATAAATATCTCGCTAGTTTAGTACAAGATATATTACTAGAACATGAAATATACTCTTCATCATGAGAAAGATACTTGCTCATTTTTTTTAAACTCAAAATTATACCGTCATAATAATCTGTCACAAAACATACATTAGACCCATTACCAATGCTTAGAACACTGTTATTATGAAGTATATTAGTCAGCTCTTCAGTATTCTCAGGACAACAGAATTCACGACAAGTACCCCCAAGACCTATGGTGCTTATCTTTTTTAAAGGATAATTTTTATATGTCTGCATTTGCTTTTATTAAATTAAGAATTTCTCTTATATCACCTGCTCCCTGAAGTACAACAACACAATTTTCAAGATTTAATTTATTTAACTCAGGAATTATGTTTTTTATAGATTTAACATAAACCTTATTTCTATTTCTGATTTTCTTAAACAAATATTCTGAATCATATGAGTTATTCTTTTCTCCTGCTGAATACGTTGGTAGCAATAGCACTACATCTAATGATGACAATATTTCTGAGAATAATTTCCAGTGAAGTTTTGTTCTAGAGTATCTATGAGGTTGAAACACCATAACTATTTTTCTTTTAGGATAAATTTCCTTAATTGTTTTAATTGTTGACTGAATTTCAGTTGGATGATGTCCATAATCATCTATTATCGTAGGTTTAGAGTTTTTAATATTTAAATTATCATAAATATCGAATCTTCTGCTAGCTCCATAAAATGTCTTGAGGGATTTCAGAGCTTTACGTGTATCTATACCTAGATGTATAGCTACTGAAACTGCAGCAAGAATATTATAAATGTTGTGCTTACCAAAAAGATTGGTTTGAACTGGGTAAACATGATTATCATAATGAACATCAAACATCATATATGTATTTGTGTACATAATTGACTTAGCTCTCAAGTCATTATTTTTAGTAAATCCATAACTAAATATCTCTCTGTTTATATGTTTGAATAATTTGTTTGAGTTTTTATCATCACCATTCAAGAATACTTTTCCATAAAAAGGAATAGAGTTTATGTGTTTTAGAACAGATCTCTCTAGGTTTGTATAATTATTGTTGTAGTTTTCAAGATGTTCTTTATCTAAATTAGTTAGCACAACAAGATGAGGTTGTAGTAATGAAAAAGTTGGATCACTTTCATCGGTCTCTGTCACTAGATAATGACTTTTCCCCAGATTAACATGAGGGTCATCTGTTTTAAGTTTACCTCCAATTAGATATGTTGGGTCAAGATTATTTGAATACATTATATGACTTAACAAGCTTGTTGTAGTTGTTTTGCCATGAGAGCCAGTAATGGATATTCCATACTTTAATCTCATTAGTTCAGCAAGTATCTCCATTCTAGCTAGAACAGTCAGGCCGGACTTAATAGAGTGCTTAAGCTCGACATTGTTCTTACTAATTGCATTCGAATGTACAACAATGTCATTAGTTTTAATATTTTTTGGATCATGCCCGATAAATATTTTGACTTTTCGCTCACGTAATCTAGTAATTGCAGTATTGATTTTAATATCGGAGCCTCTGACAGAAAAACCCATATTATGAAGTAACTCAGCAATACCCATCATACCTGCGCCTCCAATACCAATCAGAAAAAATGATTTATTTTTAAGATGTTGCGTTATTGAGTTTTTCATCTAGTTCAGGAATATTTTTTATGATTATATCACCTGAATCATTAGGAAAAAGATTTTTGGCATTTATTGCGATTTTTAATAGATTCTTCTGGTTAGAGTATAGATGCTTTAGTGAGGATTTAAGGTTTTTCGAAAAATTTTTATTTTCTTCAATAAGGATAGCTGCACTCTTCTCAACTAAATATTTGGCATTATGATATTGATGGTTATCTGTTGCATACAAAAAAGGGACAAGAATAGATGCTCTTCCAGAGTGTGATATCTCAGTTACAGTCATTGATCCAGACCTAGATATCACAATATCTGCCCAATTGTACATCTCATCCATCTGATTTGAAAACTCAATAACCTCCGCAGATAGATTATTTTTTTTGTAGCTATTCTTAACTATTTCCAAGTTATTAGCACCTGATATATGCTTTACAGAAAACAAATCTTTATCATCAGATAAGCAGAATGGAATTACTTCATTAAAAAATTTAGATCCTTGACTGCCACCAAAAATGAGTATATTAATCTTATTTTTTTTCATCGCATACTTAAGCTCAGGTTTTTCGATATTATCAAAACTGCTTTTAATAGGATTTCCTGAGAGAATTATTTTGTTACTTGATGGAAACGTTTTAGGGAAGGTTTGAAATGTATTTCTGGATATTTTGTTATTTAGTTTATTTGCGGTGCCTGCTATTGAATTTGATTCATGAACATAAACTGGTACTCTCATCACAAAACCAGCAAAAGATACTGGCACACTAATATAGCCACCAAATCCAAGAATAAAAAGAGGCTTCTCCTTGTGAATGATAACTAGGCTTTGAAAAAATGATTGAATAAGATTAAATAAACCTCTTATAGTATCAATGATGTTTTTACCTCTTATGCCTGATGACTTAATATGCTTTATAGTTATATCTTTTCTTTTTACTATCTTATTTTCAATTCCATTCTTAGTACCAATCCATATAATTTGTAGCTTATGATTCAATAATTTTTCTGATACGTTAATTGCAGGAACCACATGTCCACCTGTACCACTAGCAACAATTAATATACTTTTTTTCATTTTTAGTTATTCTGAACAGCTTGACTAATGTTCTGTTTATTTTCTATTTGAATTCTTATCAAGATTCCAATATATGTAAACATAAGAAGTAAATTCGTACCTCCATAACTTATAAATGGTAACCCCATGCCTTTGGTAGGAAATAATCCTATATTTACTAAAACATGAATTGTAGTTTGCATAATAATTAAAAGAAAAATAGATAAAATAATATTTGATGAAAATTGAGATATATTCAACGTTCTTTTATAAAAAGTAAATATTCTTGTAAACAAAATAACATACAAGACTAATAATATTAATAAGAAACTGAAGCCTAATTCTTCTCCAATTATAGCGAGTATAAAGTCATTATACTGCTCTGGAAGATAAAATAATTTTTGCATACTAGACCCTAGTCCCTGTCCAAAGAGTCCTCCTGAAGATAGCGCAATTTGAGAGGCAATTATTTGATAGCCACCCCCTTGAGGGTCACTCCATGGATCTATAAATGCAAGTAATCTTTGAATTCTATAAGGATATAAAAAAATTAATAAAAAAATAGGTATAGCAGTGAAAGCAAGTAATTTGAAAAGGTGGGATATTTTTAAGTTGCTGAGAAAAGCAAACACTATAAATGACATAAATAACAATATCATACTGCCGAAATCCCTTTGGGAAACAATTACCATCATTAAAATAGTTAAAAAAATGAATATTTTAAGAGAGTTTTTATTAAAATCATTTCTAACAATGAAACCAGACAACCAAATAAAAAAGAATAGTCTTGAGATTTCTGATATTTGTAATGTAAATATCCCAAGATTTATCCATCTTGTTGCGCCATTTACTGTTAAACCGATGCCTGGTATGTGAACTAATAAAGATAGAAAGATTGATAGTAAAAGAAGAACTGACCATAATCGTAATATAGTTTCATTTTGATTCTTGATACAAAATACAAGACTATTAAGCCCAACATTATAAAAATTAAATGTTTATTAAAAAAGAAAAGTGGATTAGAAAATTTTCTTGCAGCAAAATCAGCCGTGGATGAGGTTATCATCACCAAACCAATTAGAAGAAGACTTGTAATACATATTAAAAAGATATTATCTAGCCCTCTACTGTCAAAGAAGTCGAAAGTATTTTTTATTTTATTGATTAGCATGTTTCTTAACTAATGATTTAAAATGCTCGCCTCTTTCCATGTAGTCAGAGTAATGATAAAAACTAGATGTTCCAGGTGACATGAGTACAGTATCACCTGAAACTACATTGGATAAAATATAAGATATTGCATCCTCTAGATTTTCTATGTAAGACTTTTTAACCTTTACATCTAAGTCATTAATTAAAGTTTTATTCTCACCAATAATCACAAGAGATTTTACTTTTTCATTAATGATATCTATTAAGCTCTCATATGATATTTTTTTATCATCCCCACCCATAATTAAAATAATATTTTCTTTTACTGAATTAAGAGCATTCAATGTAGAATCTGCATTTGTAGATTTTGAATCATTGATGAATTTTACTCCTTTATATGTACAAATTTCTTCAACTCTATGTTGTAAAAAATTACGTTTTGAAAAGGATTCGATAATTTTAGTTATAGAAAAATTTAGCTTTTTTAATATTGGTATACACGCACATAAATTTAATGCTTCATGCCTACCAGAAATAGCATATTTTTCATCTTCAAAAACTATCATATTATCTTCATTGATAAATAGATTATCTAATGCAGTATTATCTATTAAAAATTTATTTTTTTTAATTTCAAATGTCTGGCAATGATAATATTTTTTTAGCTTGCTATTTATAATCTGAAATTTTGAATTATTAAAAATTCTCAATTTCAAATTTATATAATTAGTTAAAGATTTATGCCTATCAATATGATCCATTGATATGTTTAGAACTATAGAAATAAATGATTTTAATTTATTTATATACTCTAGCTGGTAACTCGATATCTCAAGAATGACATATTCATATGGTTTTTCTAGAGAGTCAAACACTGATACCCCATTATTGCCACATGCTATAGCGCTTATATCATTGTCATTCAAAATATCAGCTAGTAAGTTTACAGTAGAGGTTTTACCATTAGTTCCAGTAACACATATAAATTTCGATGATGATAGTTTTTGAAGAATCTCTATGTCAGTAATTATTTTTGACTTTATAGTAAATAGACGTCTAACAATCGGATTTGAAGAGGAAATTCCTGGACTTATTACAATATAATCAATATTTTTTAAGTTAATTTCACCATGCTTTAAAATAATAATATTTTCTTTTATTTCTAGAATATCCTCTGTTACTAATGAGGAATAAGTTACATCATTTTTTTTAAAAAATTCACTGCAATGTCTAAATGTTGTTCCTTTTCCTAATATTAAAAAAGAGGATTGAAAAATATTCATCTAATCTTCAAAGTAGATAATGCGATGAGAACGAGAACGAATGTAATTATCCAAAATCTCATAATGATTTTAGGCTCTGACAAGCCTGAGAGCTCATAATGATGATGAAGAGGAGCCATCTTAAAGATTCTTTTTCCATTTCGTAATTTATATGATGATACTTGAAGGATTACCGACAAAACTTCTGCAATAAAAATTCCGCTCATGATCGCAAATGCAAGTTCCTGTTTTAAGATAATAGCTAATAAGCCTAGAGAGCTGCCAAGTGATAAAGACCCACAATCGCCCATAAATATCTCGGCAGGATATGAATTAAACCAAAGGAAACCGAGACCAGCTCCAACTAATGAAGCTGAAAATATTGCTAATTCTCCAGAACCCTCAATATAAGGTATCAATAAATATTCAGATATATTTACATTTCCATGAACATAAGAAAAAATAACAAATGCAGATGCGATTAGTATACAAGGTAAAATAGCAAGTCCGTCTAGGCCATCTGTCAGATTTACAGCATTTGATGAACCTACCAAAATAAATATAGACCAAGGTATAAATAAAATACCAAGTTGAAAGCTATTATCTTTTAAAAAAGGCATCACAGAACTAATTTGACCAGTATCCATGTATATGAATAAGTAAATAGTAATCAGTGATGCAGAAATTATTTGAAATAAAAGTTTAAATCTTCCTTTAATGCCATCGCTGTTTTTTTTTATTAGTTTCTTATAATCATCATAGAAGCCTATCAGTCCAAAACTTAAAATCCCAAATAGAAGTATAAGAACATATTGATTCCCTAAATCAGACCAAAGTATAGTCGAGATAACAACGCTAAATATTATTATAATACCTCCCATAGTAGGAGTTGTATTCTTATCACTGAGGTGATTTTGTGGACCATCCTCTCTTATAGACTGATAAAATTGTTTACTTCTTAAAAAAGAAATAATATACGGACCAAGGATTAATGAGATGAGAAGTGATGTCAATGCACCCATTACAATTCTGAGTGTCAGATATTGAAATACATTAAAACCTGAATTGAATTGAGATAGATATTCGAAAAAATTTAGAAGCATTGTCTATTTCAAACCTTCAGCTATTAAATCAAAACTCATAAATCTTGATGCTTTAATCAAAATTACACTATCACTATTAGATAACTGTTTTGCATGATTTATTAAATCACTCATATCGCTATAAGTATAACAGCGTTTTCCAAATATTGACTTAGCTTCAGATTTATAATTACCCATGTATAGTAAATATTTTATACCTGAATCCTTTGCAAAACGAAAAATTTCTATATGATGCTCAAGAGCTGCATCACCTAGCTCTCCCATATCTCCCATAATAAATATTTTATCTTTACTAAAAATCTCAAGTTGCTTAATAGACGATTTCATGGACATAGGATTCGCATTATAAGAATCATCAATTACAGTGGATTTATTTTTTGATATAAATTTGTAAAACCTACCTTTTACTCCTTTAAATGATTGCAAGCCATTTTGAACATCCTCGATATTTGCTCCAGCTTCCATTGCTAATGAAACGCTAAACAACATATTGATAGGGAGATGGCCAGTAGTATATTTTTTATCAATACTGAAATCTCCTTTAACAGTTGTGAAATAACAATCCAGTCTCATTATTATATTTGATCATATAGTCCGCATTTTCTTTAGCTGAAATTGTGGTAATTTTTTTATCATTATTGAGTCTAGCCCACTTAGAATAATATAAGTCATCTTTATTTAAGATTACTTGATTGGTTCTTGGATGAGAAAAAATTTCCTCTTTTGTAGAAATAAGATTTTCCATATTTCCAAAAGATTGCATATGAGCTTCTGAAACATTTAATAATGTCGTCATATCAGGCTCGCATATATTAACTAGTTGAGAAATATCATTTTTTTTACTTGCTCCTAACTCATAAACACATTTATCAGTTTCGTTATTAAATGCCTTAAAAATTGATAATGGTAATCCAATATCATTATTAAAATTTCCAATGGTAGTGCTTACATTGAATGATTGTTTTAATATTTCGGCAGTAAGCTTTGTTACTGATGTTTTTCCATTTGTGCCAGTAACTCCAATTGTAAATGGTTGCCCCATAGTTTTTTTTAGGTTGCATGCAATTACACCCAATGCGTCAATAGTATCATCACAAATAATATGAGGTATGTTGCCGCACTCTTTTTGTTGCTGATTTATTGCAAACAATTGCTGATGCGCCATTTTTTATTGATTCATCTATAAAATCATGCCCGTCAAAATTATCTCCCTTAATAGCAATGAATAGATCACCTTTTTTAACATCTCTGCTATCAATACTAATGTTATTAATAAAAGCATCTTCTCCATATAAACTTGAAGATAGAAATTTTGATATATTTGTCAATTTAACTTCCATTCTTACTTATTAGACCCTCTAAATAATCAATATCATTATGCTTTATTTTTCTGTTATTTTTTAGAATAAAGTTTTCATTACCTTTACCTAGTATTAAATTTAATTCGTTTTTGGTTGAGGTTTCAAAAAGATATTTTATTGCTTTTTTCCTGTTTTCAATAACCCTGACTCTATTTTTATGTACGATGCCAGAAATAATATCTTTTTTGATAACAGAAAATTTTTCGGTTCTAGAGTTATCTTCTGTCATTATTATTTCTGATGAGAATTTATCAACAATCTTTGCAGTTAACTTTCTTTTAGAAGTATCTCTGTCACCGCCACATCCAAATAAAGTACGAACTTTTTTATTTTTACAAAAATCATAAAATATATTTTTATAAGCTTGTTCAGTATGTGCATAATCTATTAAAAATATGCCATTGTGTTTTGTAGATATAATATGTCTTCTACCTTTTAGTGGTCTCAATCTGGATATAGATTCTAATATTTCATCAATACTGAAATTCTCTAGCTTCATTAATGCGATTATTAATTTTATCGAATACTTATTAAAAGGATTCATTTTTGTTTTATGAAATGATCCTAAGATATCTGTATCTATAAAATTTTTTTTGTTTATTGGATTTTTTGAGATGTAATACTTTTGTTTACATTTATATTGGGAATTATCAATTTTTTTTAAATTTATACAATCATGATTCAATACTACTTTTATGCTCTGATTAATTATATTTAACTTTGAATGAATGTAATCCCTTAGAGTTTTATGATAATCAATATGATCTTTATCAATATTTGTTATTACTGAATAATCAAAATATATACCGTCTAATCTTCCTTGATGTAACCCTTGTGATGAACACTCAATGATAATGTAATCACATTTCTTCAATGAAAAATTAATTATATTTTTGTAAATTATATCAATTGGTGGTGTTGTATAATCATTTTGCAAAGTATTAGGGTATATGCCGACACCCTCACTTGAAATTAATCCTACTTTTTTATTCTGTATTGTTAGTGAATCTGCAAGTAGTAATGACGTAGAAGTCTTTCCATTAGTCCCAGTAACTCCAATAAGGCAAGGTAATTGCTTAATTTTTAATAAATCATATTTAAACAACTTACTATATGTACTGAAGATATCTTTTGATACTAAATAAGGAACCGGTTTATTAAGTATTTTCCGTGAGTAAATAAATGGAGTGATAAATCCACTTGCGCCTTTTTTTATAGCATCTTTTATATTAGAAAAATTTTTTTTGATGTTTTTCTCAAGTGATATAAATACCTGATTCTCTCTCAAATACTTAGAATTAATACAAAATCTATTTGATAAATACTTGTCATGCCGTGTGTTGCATAAGATAAAATTTTTATATTGTTTTAATTTATCTTGAGCCTGCATATTCTATGTTGCTATCAATTCTCATGATATGTTGCATGAATTCACCAAAAACTGGTGCAGCATGATAACCTCCTGAGCCTTGTCTGTCTTTTGGTTCTCTTATAATAACAGCTGCAACAAATTTAGGTGCAGGATCTCCTACTATGCCAACAAATAATGCATTGTGGTTATTGGTATTATATTTTCCATTTTTTAGAAGTCTTACGGTACCTGTTTTACCGTATGTCGTATATCCATTGACTTTAGCTTTTTTTCCAGTTCCATCATCTGAGTGAACTACTTTCTTCATCATATTAAGAACGATTGATGTTTTTTTACTATCTAACAACTGATGCCCCTTCTCAAAGTATGATTCATTACTATTGATATATTTCAGTTGAGTATAATACCCCTCATTTGCCAGTATCGTATATGCATTCACTAAATGCATTAATGATACAGAGATACCATACCCATAACCAATACTGTGATGTTCAGATTTCGATATTTCATTAGTTGTTGGTAACTTTCCATATCTAGATCCTGGAAGATCTATATATAGTGAATGTCCAAATCCAAATTTCTCAAGATTATTGATTAGTTGTTTTTTTGATAGCATTGTTGATACCCTAGCCGCACCAATATTGCTCGAGTACTTAATGATATCTCCTGATGAAACTTTTCCTAAAAATTTCCAATCTTTAATTTCTTTATCATCAAGCTTTATGACTCCTGGGGCAGTATCAATGATCGTATCGTGATTAATCGTATTATGATGAAGTCCGGCATAAATTATTAAGGGCTTTATGGTTGATCCTGGCTCTATTAAATCATGAATAATTCTGTTCTTGATTTTTGCACCTGTATAACTTTTTCTTGTTTCTGGATCAAAAGAAGGATAATTTGCCATTGACAAAATATTACCAGTAGCTGTTTCAATAAGAACAATAGATGCGCTGTCTGCCTCAAACTTCTTTACATATTTCTTCAAAACATCATATGCAATAATTTGTTTTTGCTTATCAAGCGTAAGTGTAATGTCTAATCCAGCCTTAGATTTCTTTATGATTTCTAATGTTTCAATAGCTCGACCGATATTATCTTTTTTTATTTTTTTTAATTCCATCTGAAGGTTTTAAGACTTCATTTTTGGCAAGCTCAATTCCTTCCTGTCCCACATCATCAACATTAGTAAAACCTAGAACATTAGAAAATGCCTCGCCTCCTAAATACGATCTTTTACTTTCATTAATGAAATAAATATAAGAGTTTGTATATTTTTCAATCTTTGTAAACTCTAATTTTGAAATATGTCTTTTTAAATAATATTCCTTTTTATCTTTATTTCTGTATATTGTTTTCTTGATTTTCTGATAAGGAATATTAATAATTTCTGAAATTTTTTTTAAATCACTTTTATGTTCTATAGTGTAAAGCTTACTTGGATTAATGCATAAAGTCTTAGAAGGCAATGACATTGCTAAGATATTGTTATTTCTATCAAATATAATACCCCGCTGCTCTTTAGTTATTATATTTTGTATCTGTCTTTTTTTTCCCTCATTTAATATATTTTCCTTGCAAGCACTCTCGTTGAAATAAAAACAATCAGTACCTTTGATTTGGATTAAATATAATCTAATAATAATTATTAGAAGTGTAATGGAGGCTATTATTAAAAATAATAATAGTCTCCATTTTTCATTTTTTACTTTACTATCAATCAGCTTGTTGTCTTAAAAATGCTGGTATGTCTATTGAAGTTTGATCTTCTTGTCCAGATAGATCTACATGTTCAATATTATTATTTGAGTTTTGAAAGCTTGTTACACTATTCATATTTTCTTTAGGTTGTTCTTCTAAAGAGGATTCAGTAGTTACAATATCTGCTACATTGTTTTGTGCAAAACCTGTTGCAATTATAGTAACTCTCAAGTCTCCTATATTATCGTCTTCTTTAATACAGCCGGTGATAATCTTAGCGTCTTCATGTGCAATTTCTCTGATTTTATTTCCAATAACTTCAAATTCATCTGTAGTCAAATCTGAACCAGATGTAATGTTTACAAGAACTCCACTTGCACCTTTAAGGTTTATGTTATCAAGTAAAGGACTGCTAAGTGCTGTAGTAACAGCTTCTTCAGCTCTATTTTCACCAGATGAAACACCTGAACCCATCATTGCCTTGCCCATTCCTGACATTACGGTTTTAACATCTGCGAAATCCACATTCATAAAACCTCTAATAGTTATAATTTCTGTTATTCCTTTGACAGCACCTCTCAGTACATCATTAGCGTTTTCAAATGATGAAAATATGGATTCTCCTCCGCCATAAACCTCTTTAAGTTTTGAATTTGGTATTACGATGAGTGAATCCACCCATTGTTCTAGATTATCTATGCCTTCTTGTGCATTTGCCATTCTCTCTGGACCCTCAAAATCGAATGGTTTTGTGACTACAGCGACAGTAAGTATACCTAAATCCCTAGCAATCTGGGCAATAACTGGTGCTGCACCTGTTCCTGTTCCACCACCCATACCAGCGGCTATGAAAAGCATATCTGCTCCTTCAATTGACTCTTTTAGAGTTTCGCTTGCTTCAAGTGCTGCTTGCCTACCTTTTTCAGGATCTGCGCCAGCTCCTAATCCTTTGGTTATTTCGGAGCCTATCTGAACCGTGACTGCTCCGTCTATATCCCTTAGGGCTTGTACATCAGTATTTGCAATTAAAAAATCTGCCCCATGAATTTGAGACTTAAGCATCGACATAATAGCGTTACCACCGCCACCGCCTACACCAATAACTTTGATAACCGCATTTTGATTATAATTATTTACTATTTCAAACATGGTGTCCTCCTATTGATCAATATTCATGATTAAAATTCTTTCTTTACTTGGCAGCTGCATATTAAGAGCCTTTCCTAAGCTATTTTTTTGTAAAACTTTATCTGTAATATCAGCTTTATCTTTTAGCAACTGTCTATATGATTCAGATAAATAATAATGTTTCTTTTCATTTTCAGATATTTCAATATTTAAGATTCTATTTTGATATTTTATAAAGATAACTCCAAAAGCTGAGATGGTTATAAGTAAAATTAAAACAAAAGAAGCTGTCAAATTCATATTGATTTCTCCAATACATTTATTTTTGCTGATCTTGATCTTGTATTTTCTATGATTTCACTTTGAGATGGTTTAATTTTTTTTATTAAGTTAAATAACTTTTTAAGAAATTCATTTTTTATGGGTATTTTTCTAGGTGTAGATAAATTATGATCGGTCAATATCATAAAATCTTTTATAACTCGTTCTTCAAGTGAATGATAAGTTATAAGAACTAATCTACCTTTAGGGGCTAGTATGCTGTATGATTTTTCTAAAATACTTTTGAGAACATCTAGTTCCTTGTTGACAAAGATTCTCAAAGCTTGAAAAGATCTGGTCGCATTATGTTTATTCTTATCATTAACTAAAACAGATTTGTTGATTATATTCACTAGCTCGAGAGTACTGGTTAATAGGGCTCAATGCTCTATGTTTGATTATGTTTTTAGCAATTCTTTTTGAAAATTTTTCCTGCCCGTATACTCTTAAGATGTGCTCAATATCTTTTTCTGGTAACTCATTTATATATTCTGAGGCTTTTTTGCCGTAAGTTCGATTGAATCTCATGTCTAAAGGAGCATCTTTATTGAAACTAAACCCTCTGTCTGCATCATCTAAGTGGACAGAAGAAACACCAAGATCAAACAAAATACCGTTAACTGATCCATATATATTCCATGTCCTAGCATATTCATCAAGAGAAGAGAAACATCCATGTTTTAGGGTAAACCTATTCTCTTGCGCAAATTGTTTTTTATTATAATCAATAGCATCCTTGTCTTTATCAACCGCAAAAATTTTTGCGTCCTGATTAGTATTTTCTAATATTGAAATTGAGTGGCCCCCATATCCAAGGGTAGCATCTATATATACTCCACTCTTATCCGTTATCAGATGTTTGATTGCTTCATTCTTCATTACTGGAATATGGAACTGAGTATTATTCATTTTCTTTGAAGCTCCTTATATGTTCATATGCAGATTTAATTCTTATAAATATTTTGATAGATTGAGAATCGTTCTTATTTTTGTCTGGATGATATTTTGACGCTAGTCTTCTATAAGCTGCTTTTATTACAGACATGTCATCATTAGCATTTACTCCTAATATTCTATAGTCGTTATTAGTTATCATATACTTATGCCATTTAAAGCTTCTGCATCATCAGTAGAGGTTGCCTCTTCACGCCATTTCTCAACATTGCGATCCCAAGAATTCTGATCCCAAATCTCAAATTTTTCACCTTGACCAATCAATATGACTTTTTTTGATAAAGATGCGTATTGTCTTAGTGGTTTTGAGATTAGAATTCTGCCGCTTGAGTCAACATCAACGTCTTCTGCGTGGCCAATTAAGAGTCTTTGAATTCTTCTAGCATTTCTATTAAAGCTTGGTAAGTTACTGATTTTATCCTGAATCTTAGACCAAATTGTTGTTGGATATAAAAGTAGACATTTATCCTCAGTATCAATAGTTATCACCATTGAGCCTTTTAACAGGTTTGTAATATGTTCTCGGTAGGAAATAGGAATACCGAGCCTACCTTTTGAATCAAGGCTAAGATTGTGAATACCTTTAAATAGATTCTCCATTTTTCTCCACAAAATAACAAATAATGCCATTTATCAACACTATATGCCTTATTTTTAACATATGCAAGTAGTAATAGAGATAAACTAATGAAAATGTAGATAAATAAAGAACAAAATGATTAAAATATGAATTTTTTAATATATTTCAGTTACTTACAAGATATTATTAATTGGAGAGAGTTAATCTATAAGCCGGGTTCTGTCGTGTACAGCTATTTATCTTGAATTATTGTCACCAATAATCTCATTAGCAGCAACCATGTGATTATATTGGGATGAATCACAAATTTGCCTTGCTCCAAGCGGGGTTTACTTATGCCTGCCTTGTTACCTTAGTAGCGGTAGGCTCTTACCCTACCTTTTCACCCTTACCTCTTACAGGCGGTTATTTTCTGCAGCACTTTCCAAAACTCACGTTTTCCAGGTGTTACCTGGCACTTTTTCCCTGGAGCCCGGACTTTCCTCTATGTAATACATAGCAGCTGTATGATTAACTCTCGTTTGTATTATAGAATTTATAATAGACATATCAATCTATTTTCTAGCAACCAAGTATGCGACCCATGCAGGATCAGCATCACATTTTTTCATCTTATAGAATTCCTCAGTTTCCTCATCTTTTTTCTCATCCCAGCCTTGCATATATACATCTACCGACTTAAACCCAGCATCGTTCAGGCATTCCTGAATTTCAGGTAAAGTCCATAATCTCCAATCATAAGTAAATGCTCTTTTTTTCTTTGTTTTATCAGGGAATTCAAAATGTATATAACATTTTATTTCATGAGTAATTGGGTTGAATGATGATTGATCCCATACGTATGTGAAATTTTTATGCTTTGTTCTTTCCTCTAAGAGCTGATGAGCCTCATATCCACCAAAAGCATCTAACAGAAAAAGACCTTTTCTTTTTAGTTGAGAGCGTGCGTTTTGGAAATATTTAATTAAATTAATTCTATCTTTAAAAACAAAATAACTAAAATTAGCAGCTAGTACACAGTCGACTTTATCATCTTTGTATTTAGAGGAATCTCCATAACATATTTTCATTCTAGACTGTTGGTCTTGATCAAGTCTTCTCAATGCAGTTTTTTTCGCTTGGTTTATCATTTTTTTATCATAATCCACAGCTATAGATGTATGTTTGTTATTATCCATAACCCACTCAGTAGATATTAATGCTGAAGCAGAGAAATCTTCTCTTAAGCTTGTACATTTAGATTTATTATATTTTTTATATAACTTTTTAATAAAACCTACCTCAAACTCTGGACATTGAACTGATTCTTCATAAAGTTGATTTATATCAGCTGTGCGAGCAGTTAATTTTTTTTTCACCATGATTTTCCTCGTTATTGAAATAATTTACGTCTGTAATTGGTTTATCTGAATTTATTAATGTATGCAAATATTTCCTCCACTTCTTAGATAAGCTCGTGCCTTTATATAAATTTGTAAGGTGCTTCAATGCATAAAGCTTATTATTTCTCTCTTCAAAATCAAGTTGATTAATATATTTTTTAACAATAGATGGGTTCGATAAATTATTATCAAAAGAAAAAATCTTTTTTTCTAATTCAAGTAAAAATCTTGGATCATCATATATTTTTCTACCAATCATAATTCCACCATAAATATTTAAAAGATGAGCAGCTTCATCCAAATTATCTATTCCACCATTTATATATATTTTTAAGTGTGGGAATTTATTTTTTAGCTTGAGTACGTCATCATACCTAAGAGGTGGAACTGATCTATTTTTCTTTGTGGATAAACCATTTAATACTGCATTTCGAGCATGAATATAAAATATCTCACATCCAGCATCGCTAGTGATATGAATAAATTTTTCTATACTTTCTAAATTTTGCTCATAACCTAAGCCAAGTCTTGTTTTTATTGATACAGGAAGATTAGTACATGATAGAATTGACCTGACATAACTTGCGACATCATCGGGATTATCAATCTGACACGCGCCAAATCCGCCTTTAACAACTTTTGAGCTAGGACAACCAATATTTAGATTAATCTCATCAAATCCCATCTTTGCTAAGATATCAGAAGCTTGCATAAATTTATTTTTATCATTACCTGCAACTTGAGCCACTATTGGATGCTGATTTGAAGGTATGGCATAATTTCTAAAATTTCCTCTTAAAAGAGAATCGACTGTAATCATCTCAGTAAACAGTGTTATGTTAGGTGACATCAACCTAATCAGTTTTCTGAAGTACTTGTCTGTCCTTCCCACCATAGGTGCTAAGAATAATTTCATAATATGCCTTATAGTTTATCTATTTTGATTTATCAGCTTATAATATTGTAATGTCGACTAAATTACAAAAAGATGATATTTCTATTGCTATTTTAGCTGGCGGAAAATCATCAAGAATGGATGGTAATAATAAAGGCCTTATGAAGCTTAATAATAAGCTTGTTTTGTCAAGGCTAATATCTATTGCATGTAATTACTCATCTGATGTTTTTGTTATTGCAAATGATCTACTAGATGAATATAGAAAAATTCATCAAAACGTTTATTCAGATATTCTTGAAGATTATCAAGGTCCACTATCTGGTATATACTCTGCGCTTTCATATTGTAAAAATCAATATTTAATCACCTTGCCATGTGATGGACCATTCCTCTCTAAAGAATATTTTGAAACTTTGACTGAATGTAATAATGAAAAAAAATCTTTGTAACAAAGACAGGTGATAGACTTCAGCCTGTTCATGCAAGAATTGATACATCGCTAAAAAATAATTTAAAACTCTTCTTACAATCTGGAGAGAGAAAAATAGATAAGTGGTATACTTCATGCGGATATGAAGAAGTTTTATTTGATGAAAGTGATGAAATGTTTATAAATCTAAATACAAAAACAGATATTGAAGAAAATATTGAATTAATTAAGAAACTATATGGATAAACATAGAATAGCATGGTGTATTACTGGTTCAGGTCATTACCTAAAAGAATCAATTGATCTTATGCTTACATTAAATCATGTAGATTTATATTTGAGTAAAGCAGGTGAAGAGGTACTCAAATGGTATGACTATGATCTTGATATTTTCAAGAAAAAGAAGATTTAAATATTCAAAGATATTACTGCCAGCTCGGCACCAGTTAGTTTATTATATGAGTCTGTTTATAAACTAGTTGTTATCTCGCCTGCTACCTCAAATACAATTGCTTTCATGGCACAGGGTATGTCTAATAACCTTGTGACAAATATGTTTGCACAAGCAGGTAAATGTGGAATTAAAACACTAGTTTTTGCATGCGATACTGAACCAGTTGTAATTACACAGGCACCTAAAAAATTAGTTACTTTATACCCAAGAGAAATAGATTTAAAAAATTTTAGAGCTTTGAAAAAATTTAAAAATGTATCCGTTGTTGATAACGTAGCATCTTTGAAAAAAGCTTTAAGTAAATTAATTAAATGAAAAATATTTTATTCATTACAGGTAAATTAGCTGAAAAAGGCCTTAAGACAGTCCTTGATGGTATTGAAGAAAAAAATTTAAATACGAAATAAAAAATCTTAATGTGAATGTAGCGGCTCTTTTAACAACAGACATGATTGAGAGACGTATTGGTGATGTTAGTCAGTTTGATGAGATTATAATTCCTGGAAGAGTACGTGGGGATATAGAACGTCTTGAAAAGATCATCAAAAAGAAGGTAACCAGAGGTCCTGATGAATTAAAAGACTTACCAATAATGTTCGGAGCAAAACCTGTCAAATATGATCTTTCAAAATTTGAAACAGCAATATTTGGGGAAATTACAGATGCATTAAATATGACTATTGAAGCTGTAATAGAAAAAGCAGAATTTTTTAGATCAGAAGGAGCTGACGTAATAGATATTGGTTGTTTGCCAAATAAAGAATTCCCTCATCTTGAAGAGTTGGTCCAAGAACTGAAAAATAGAAATTTCTATGTCAGTATTGATTCTCATAATACAGATGAATTGATTCGTGGCTCTAAAGCTGGCGCAGATTATCTCTTAAGTATTAAAAGTGAGACATATCACATACTTGAAAACCTTGACTCATACCCTGTTCTTATTCCATCAGATAATAATTTACCTGAATTTTATAACCTAATTGATAGAGCTTTAAAGGATAATTTAACTTTCATAGCGGATCCTATTCTGGACCCTGTTTCATATGGGTTTACTAAAAGTTTAATGAGGTATGTAAATTTGAGAGAAAAATATCCTGACATTCACATAATGATTGGTATAGGAAATATCACTGAACTTACTCATGCCGATACTACGGGAATAAATATGATAATGCTAGGTATCGTAGAAGAACTCAAATTAAACCACATATTAACAACCCAGGTCAGTAGACATTGTTCGACAGTCATAAGAGAAACTGACCTTGCAAGGAGAATAATTCATGCGGCTTCTGAAAATAATATTACACCAAAGCATATAAATGATGGGTTAATGGCAAATCATGATCATAAAGATTATCCTTTATGCTCAGATGAACTAAGTGAAATGCAAACAAAAATCAAAGACAAGAACTATCGTATTTATGTCAATGATGATGGGATACATTTATTTAATAAGAATATTTACAAAGTTTTTAGTGACCCTTTTAAGTTTTATGAGTATCTTGATTTGAGTGATGATACAGGGCATGCATTTTATCTTGGTGTTGAATTAGCAAGGGCACAAATCGCATTTCAATTAAAGAAAAATTATCATCAAGATGAGGAACTTACTTGGGGATGTTTAGTTGACAAAGAAATTGATGATATGATAAGTGAAAAGAAATTAGGGCCAACATTCAAAAGAACAAAATGATTCATGAAGTAATAGTAACTACCTTTAATAAAAAGAAAGAAGTACACATAGCGCCAATGGGTGTAAAGTTTATTGATTTTGATAACAAGCAATGTGTTCAAATTTCTCCATTCAAACCGTCTCAAACATTAAATAATCTTATTGATACAAAAGTGGCTACAATTAATTATGTTGATAACGTAAAAGTGTTTGCTGGCATTGTTACAGAGGAAAAAAAGTCATGGGATTTAAATCAGGTTTCAGATAATTGTGTACCGCATTTGGATATTACAAATACATATATGAATGTTAGCTTTTGTCAGGAAAATGATGATGCTGTAAGGCCAAATATTATATGTAATATAGAAAATACTAAAATACTAAGGCCTTTTATGGGCTTTAATAGAGCTCAGTTTTCTGTGATTGAACTAGCAGTGCTTTCTACACGATTAGGAAGAATAGAGGATGATAAAGTAAAAAGAGAGTATGAGTATCTAAAAATAGGCATAGATAAGACTGCAGGTGAAGACGAAAGAGCAGCATGGAAATGGATAGAAAAAAAAATTATGAAATATTTTAATAATGATTAAGATTCTTGGCAGTATAAAAGATGTGAGTGAGGCGAAGGTTATCTCGAAATACGATTTTGATATTATTGATATAAAAAATGTCATGGATGGTGCACTTGGATATGTAGGAGATGACGTTGTAGGCAGCATCTCTAAAATGTTTAAAAATAAAACCTTAAGTGTTACTGCAGGAAATGATTTACATCCAAACTCACAAAAGCAGATATCCAGATTGATGTTGATGAATAAGCTTGGGATTAAATATATTAAAATAGGAATTTATGGTGTGGATAACATCAATGAACATAAAGCATTTTTAAAATCAGTTTCAGGATTATCAATCAAAGTTGTGGGTGTTATGTTTGCAGAGTATATTACAAATGAAAGTCAGATAGATTCTATTTGCGAATTAAATTATCACGGGCTGATGATTGATACTGAGAACAAAAATGCTGGGTCTTCCATAGATATTCTTCCAGATCATCTTATTGAGTATTTCACTGAAAAATGTAGGCAACATAATAAGCTGTGTGGAATTTCAGGTTCCTTGTCATCAAAAAATTTAGAAAAGGTTTTTTCTTTTAGTCCTAATTTTATTGGATTAAGAGGTGCTATTTGTTCTCAATCTAAAAGAGCAACAATAGATTCTCTAAACTGTGAGAAAGTTTTAGAACATATTAAGAGAGTTAATCAGAAAATGCATCTAAAAGTGGTTTAACTTTAGAAATTGTCTCATTGTACTCACTGCGAATGTCAGAATCATAGACAATTCCTCCTCCGCCCCAGAAATATAAATTATTATTAATAGATAGCATAGATCTGATTGATATATTTAAATCAGTTTTTTCATCAAAACTAATATAACCTATAGATCCACAGTATATCGATCTTTCATCAGGCTCAAGTTCCTCAATAATTTCCATCGCACGAAGTTTCGGAGCACCTGTAATTGAGCCTCCTGGGAAAGCATCTCTTATCAGATTATAAATATTTGAACTTTCATCAATTTCTCCAGTTATTGTACTCACAAGATGATGGACATTAGCAAATGTTTCAATTTCAAATAATTTATCAACTTTTACACTACCCTTTTTACAGTTAATGCTCAAATCATTCCTAAGTAGATCCACAATCATCAAGTTTTCAGCCATATCTTTTTCAGATGATTTAAGATCATCAATGTTCTTTTTATCAATGATCGGATCATCAGATCTTGGTCTTGTCCCTTTAATGGGTTTAGTTTCAATGATATTATTTTTTATTGATAAAAATCTCTCTGGAGAGAATGATAAAATTTTCCCGTTATGCGAGTTAAAATAAACTGAATAAGGGGATGAAAAATTTTTATTGAGCTGTTGGTAAAGATTATATTCATCTCCCTCATATGCCAGTGAAAATCTTTGAGCTAAATTAACCTGATAACAATCCCCTGCTTTAATATATTCTAGTATTTTCATGAGCTTCATCTCATATAAAGCATAATTCATATTTGATTCACAGCTTGAAGTTATTTTAAAGGAATCTTTACTATTTAATTTTTTCTCTTTTGGAGAGTAATTGCTTATATTTTTAATTACTGCATTATTTTCATGATAAATGATAAAAGCTTTTTTTTTATGATAATCATAAATTACTGCCCAATCATAAATACCAAAAGCAAAAGAAGGAAAGTTCAAACTTTTATTTAAGCTTTTAATTTGATGTAGTTTTTTTCCATAATCATATGCAATATGTCCAATAGCACCTCCACAAAATGGAATGTCATCAACAGGTTCACGTTTATAATTACTCATTATCTCTCTAAGTAAATCAAATGGACATGTATCAAGCTCCTTTATAAAATTTTCATTCTCTACTAATAAAACAGAATCATCTTTGAAAATTATTTTCTTTATAGGATTGGAAGTAATTATGTCAAATCTCTGATCAGGATATTTTTCATGATTACTGTTTAAGAAAACTGCCCAGTCATTCTCTTTTATAGATTCAAAAATTTCATGAGATGGTATATTAAAATCAAGTTCAATTAATTTATATTTCATCACTTATCCTATTTAAAACAAAAGCAGGGAAAAGGTGTGATAATGATTCTCCGCCATTAATAGAAGTCCTTAGAATATGGTTAATATTCTTAAATTTATATCCATTAGCAATGCACATTTCTGAAATAATATTTACTCCTAATCCTAAACCAATGACTTTAAACTTCGATCCTGAAAAATATTTGTCAACTAAATATAATAAGTTGCTATTAATATTATGTATTTGCCTTTCATGTAGTTTATTGCACAAATAGTTCAAAAGTTTCTTTTTACTTTTATCATAGTCAAAACCAAATGATCTTGATACTCTTTTATATGAATTTATTACAGAATAATCTAAGCCATCTGAAGATTTAGAATAAATATCCTTATGAAATAATTTTTCTAATATTATATATACATCTGCCATTGTTGAAAAATTTTCTGGGATTATACTATATGCTCTATTTTTATAATTAATATTATTCATTAGAGAAAATAATGGAGTTCTTGAACATCCAGTATATAAGAGTTCTTTATTTTGAATGCCACTGAGATCAGATAATCTTTGATTTAAAATCTTTCCATCCTTCAATAGGATAAAGTCACATGTTGTAGATCCTAAATCAATAGCAATTGTATTATCATAATAGTTAGATAAATAAAGGGCCGATGCAAACCAGTTAAAGGATCCTATATATTTAGTATTCAATAGATTACACTTCTTAACATCTATGAATCCATCTTTTGTGAACACGCTAGAGCTAATTTTTGTTTTTTTTATTTTATCTATTATATATTTAACACCCTTTTCTCTATTTTCAAAACAATCACACATCTCAGCAGACATTGTAAAATAATTTTTGATTTGAGAATTTTTATTATCAAATTGATCTGTAACTCGGGTTATGACTTCATCTAGAGCATCGTGTTCAACCCAAAAGTCAAAATCAATAATGTCATACCAAATAATATTATTTGATTCTGATTCAGCACAGTATTTAATATGTGCGCCACCAATATCCCATCCTATTTTTGTTATATAAGGTTTAATTGACATGTTTTACCTGCAATATCACATATGGTATCTTCAATATAATCAAGACAACTAGTACTCTTACACTTCTGTAACATTGACATGGATGTTGTATATCTTGGATTTACTTCGATAAGAAAAAACTCTCCTTTGTATTCAATAAAGTCTATACCCACAAAACCTCTAAGATTAGGAAGGATTGATATGACGTCATCAATAAATTTAAATATTAAATTTTTATTAGTTGGATATAAATTGACTAGTATGGATTTAACTTGAATTCTACCCTTAGACACAGTCATTTTATGTTTATTAATTGATAAAACTCTATAATTGTTCTCAGATACATGAAGATTTACACTATGTGAATTTCCCGGAATATACTTTTCAGTAATATTATTTAAATCTTCACATTTACCTTTTTCTACAAAATAAGTATCAGAACAACCACAACCGAATCTATCTTTTGTGATGAATAAAGTATTCTTTACATCTGAGTCATAAGTATCAGGATTAAGTATATTATTTTCAGTACAAATTTTCTTTAGCCTGATCTTATCAGTAGTAATTAATATCGTTCTTAAATCTGATGAATACAAGTTTTCTATATTGGGCGATAGCTTTTTTATATAATTATATGATATGAAATCATTCTCGGGACATACGGGTATAAAATAATCATATTGGTTTATGAATTCTGCGTCATATATGATTTGCGAATTATTTTGATTAACAATAATAGCTTCTTTTCTGTTGACATATTTATGTCGGTAATCACAAAAGAAGCTTATTTGATATTTAGTTGTGTCAATAAGAGATCTTAGAATCATATTTGCTTCTGTGAGAAGATGATGGTCAAGTTTATTTTCAATCAACCCGCCGCCTGTAATATACTCAAATATAAGAATTCTTTTCATTATGAATATTATACCTGCAATTGATATAAAAGGCGGAATGGTTGTAAGGGCTATGGGAGGGAATAGAAAATATTATCAACCGGTTCATATCAGCTTAAATCAATCATCAGACCCTATTGTTTTTACAAGAAAGATTGTTCAATTGTATCATCCATCAGTAATATATCTTGCTGATCTAGATTCACTAAATAACGATGGAGATAATACAAATATCATTATTGAACTATGTAATTTATTCAAAAATATAATATTTTGGGTAGATGTAGGAAATAGGAAAATAAGTTCATTAGAAAAAAATAATATAATTCATGTAATGTGCAGCGAATGTTTAAAAAAAATAAAAAATTTTAATTATATTTATAAAAATCATATTTACTCATATGACTATAAGGACGGTATTATTGGCTTTAAATATTTTCAAAAGCTTGATTCTAAATATAAAAATAAAATTATATTAATGAATATGTCAGATGTAGGTACCAGTAAAGGTCCAGATTACAAGCATATAAAAAGAACCTGTAGAAGCTCAAAAAAAATATTATGTTGCTGGAGGAATTAACTCAGTTTTTGATATTATTAGGCTGCGTAATATGAAAGTTAATGGAGTGATTGTTTCATCTATTCTATTTAATACAGAAACAAATAAATACTTAATAAAAAAAAGAGCCAGTAGTTAACTGGCTCTAATATCATTATATCAAAAATGATTATTTTTCGAACGGATGCTCTGTAGCTTTCTTAGCAACTACGTCTTGAGCTTTTGGCTCACCGCTAACAGCATTTTTAATAGCCATTTTTGTTGCTTCAAAATTATAATCATAGATACGTTTGTTATCATCAGCGTCCCAATGAATAAACACACCTACGCAGATGAAAATATCATCAGCCTCATCAGCTGGAATTGTTCCATCTTCTACACATTCAGTAACAGCTCTTGCAACCGCTGCTTGCGCTGGACCAAACATTTGAACTGCTTGCTTAGCGCCTTTGATTGTAACTTTATTGAACATAGCTGTGCTAGGTTTACATGGTAAGTTAGGTGAAACTACAGCTAATAAAGATGTGAAACCATCTTTGTTATTACATAATGTGTTACAAAATGCATCTTCAACTGCAGAACCACGTGGTCCCATTAATAAGTCGATATGTGAAATTTCGTTATCCCCACCTTCGGTTACAACAAGTGCTTCCCCAACTAATACTTTGTCGACTACTGCCATTTTTATCTCCTATTTTTTGTTTATTAATAAACGGACACCTCACTACCGGCATCTATACCAATGAAATAATCATATATCATCATCGATACAACCAATAGATCAGCTGTTGTCCCTGGATTCACCCGAGCCATTTTAAAATGTTTATCAAGAGATATTAGATTTTTACCCCATGACTCATATCGAGTATCCCCGTCTAGTATTTTTATCAAATCAGACGCCTCATTACTAGTCTTTTTTGCTATTTTATTACCATATTTACGTCTTAAATGAGAATCTGGGTACTTTTCTAAAATTTTAAGGAAAGTATAAGAGAGTGCTAATTTAGTATTGTTAATCCTTACAATAGAACTATGCAGAGTAGGTATTATAAAGCTGAAAATATCTCTAAATTTTAGATAATATTGATTTGATATTTGGTCATATTCTGCTGAAGCCTTCATAAGATCATAGAGCGTTACTTTTGGATTTGAGTTAACGTCATACTCATCATGAGATCCTAATCCACCAGGATTAGCTTCAGTAATGGCTTTGCATATGCGCGTAACATCATCATTAGTTGAACTCATTACAGTGTCGTGTATTGATTCATCTAGTTTTTTAGATTTTAAGAGCAGTGATTGTGAAAAAAGTGAGCACAAGAGTATAATCCCAAGGTTAGTATTTTTGGTAGTAATTTTCTTGGTTTCAACGATACAACTTTCAATTCTTTCTCCTAAGGATATATCAGGCAAAGTGATAGTCTTTGAGGTAGCTTTGTAGCTAGAAATAAAATCTTTTGCATTTGTATCATCATGGCCGGATACTAGATTAACATTTCCAGGTTTAATGCATTCGATGTCAAGCATGCAAGCTTTTATATAAGATGATTCTATTTTATCTGAATCAAAAATTACTTCTTTCTTTGATAAATTCATATTACATTACTTAAATAATCCAACTATAGAATCGGATATAACTTGATCCTCAACTTCTTGGAGTCCTTTCCATGCTGGAATACTATTTACCTCTATCACATAATAATTTTCTTTAAATTTCATAATATCTACACCACAAAATTTCATTTGAAGAAATTCAGATGTTTCAAGTGCTAAATCAATTACTTTATTATTAAAATTTTCTTTAATGCATTTAGCTCCTTTAGAGAAGTTATTAACAAAAGTCTGACCATATCTAGTCATATAGAAATATTTGACAGTATTATCATAACGAATTACAAGTACTCTATAATCATGCATTATAGGATTTGTTAAGTATTCTTGAAAATAATAAACATTAGAAGGGTTACTAAATGAAGTTAAATCTTCTAATTCTCTTATTATTTTAATTCCATCTCCTTGTGAACCAAAGAGTGGTTTATAGATTAATTCTTTGTGATAATTTTTAATAAATTCATAGGCTTCATTATGACCTCTCAAAACATATGTAAGAGGTGTTTTTATATTATTCTTATTTAAAAGATATGACGTATGTAACTTATCAACAGTCTTTTCGATGGATGAAGCATTGTTGATAACATTAACCCCTTTTGATTCAAGTATTTTTAAAATATTAAGAAAGTATACTATTTCTTCAAGAGTCCCACCGGGGACAAATCTGACGATTACATTATCAACTTCGGGTATGGGTTCATTATTGATAAATAATTTTGCTTTTATAGCATCTAGCTTAATACTTATGTTTGTCAAACATGCTGAAAAGACAGAATGTCCTAATTTGATTAAAGACTTTTTAAGCTCATTATAATGCCATCCTTCCTTATCAGTAAGGATTAGTGTACGCATCATTTATTAAATGAATCATCCATGAGAGAGAGATTGATATTTCCTGAAGTATAAGATTTTCCAGTTTGTAAGCTCGAAACTATAACCTTAGCAGGACTAAATAGCATTTTATCTATCTGATAAAAATCATACTTATATTCTTTAAAAATATCAGCAAAGGGTTTTCCATAATCATTAGATGTTGAACTAGGTAATCTTTTAGCAAGCTCTTCTGCATCATCGTTTGGTGTATCCACATATAGATGAACAAGTCCACCGTATAATATGGCGTCATTAGTTCTACCCATTCCTATTAGAAAATCAGGTGCCGGAGGTGGTAACGGAGCTGACCCAAATCCATCAACTACTTTATCAATTGGAAATCCAAGTTCATGCACTTTATGAAGTCCTACCTCAAGGACTCTACCTACAACCTGAGTAGTTCCACATAAGGATCTGGTTGGGGTTAAAATTATTGTAAGATTCTTTTCAGAAATATCGCAATCATCAACTATTTTATCGATGATTTGTTGAGGTGGATTTTGGTCTACCTCTAGTATGACCACTGTTGAAAAAAACTTATCCTCGTATTTGATATCTTTAAATATATCCTCTTTACCAGCAAGTGCCCTGCATGGGCCTGAGCCAAGTGCTGAGAAATTATCATCGTTTTGAACAAATGAGAGTGACCAGCCGGCATATTGACTTCCTAGACAGGATAAAACAGGGTCGGTGCTATGAACATGAATTGCCAATGGCCAATTTGGAGTAGCAGATGTCATTGATAGGCTTACTGACCCTAATCCACCCATACAAATCTCGGTGATCAATCTACCCGCTTCTAAGCATCCCTTATGTTTAATACCTGCATCTATAATTTTTGCTCCACCCTCTGACTCTGATATTCCTAAATTGAGCTTTTCATGAGATTCGATTAGTTTTTCAACTAAAGGTTTAACTTGTTTATTGACACTGATGTTACTCATAATCTAAGTCGACATTATAGCAGTCTATTATTTCCATCGCACACTTAATTGTAGTTTTTATATGTTCACGTAATTCTTTTTCAGTTTGAGCGCTTACATTCATAGTTAGAATTGGTTCGTCCTTTTCAATAGTTTCACCAATCTTTGGTACATCAGATATATTTTTAATCTCATTAATAGATTTCTTAATTTTAATAGAACTTTTTGCATAGAGTATTATATATGAATGATAAGCCTCATTATAAAGTGATATAGTTTCAGTCGGCATAATATGATTGGCCATTAAATTTTTATATTTATTCTTATATATTCGATACGTACCAGATAATCTTGGATTTATATCTATTAAGTAAACCCTATTTTCGAAAATTTTAAAATCAATGCTAATAAAGCCTCTTAATTGATAAAAGCTTGTAAATTCTTGAACCCAATCAATTATTTTATTTCTTAAACTATTTTTAAACTCAATATTCATTGCGCCTGCATATAAGAAAGGATATTTAATATTATTTTTGACAGTAAATATTTGATTAAAACCAAGTAAAGATATTTTTGATTTGTCTGCTAAAAAGGATATTGAAAATGTAACACCAGGGATATATTTTTGGTAATAAATATTGTTAGACGAAATATTATTTCCTATGCCTAATCCGCCAGTACTATCATAATCTTTGCTTATATATTTATAATTATAATCACTAGATTTTTCAGGAATCATAACTGTATCTGTGAAAAGTTTCGTATCAATGTTGTAAGCATTGCCTAAATATCTGAAATCAGAAAATGAGTTTCCAGAAATATGAAAATTATCATCAAGATATTTTTGTATATGCTTTTTACCCTCTAATCCTGAAGCATAAATTACTTTTGTTTCTTTTTTATTGAGTTTTTTTTTGCATATAAATTCTTTAAGTGCACCAAGTGATGTAAGATAATTTTTATTATCTACATAAGAATCTATAATATGAATATTTTCAGCTAAATGCGATAGCTCATCTAAATAGGCTTCATGGCCATTAGCAATGAGCAGAATATCTTTATACGCTTTGTTGTGCAAACTTAAATGCATCTTCAAAATCAAGATACACTGGTTTCTCTGATGTATACATCAATTTCAAACACTCATGCTGTGATTTGTATTTGATGTTTCCAATAGCTAAAGCTCCAATACCCAGACATCCACTTGGTGAGTTATCAATAACCTTACCATTATCCATCACATCAACACCTGCGATACCAGAAGGTGGTACAGCATTGGTATCAGCACAAATTTTTAATGAATCACTGCTTTCTATATGTTCTGATGTCATAAGCTGAATCCCTGCAGCTCCTGTATTTAATACTATATCTGTATTTTTGAAATAATCTCCTTTATCTGCATCCATCCCAGGCTTAACATTTTTTGAGTCATAACGATCGTTGCAAATAGATGAAATCTTCTCTGCTTTCTCTAAGCTACGTCCTACTAAAGTAACGTCGGCACCAGCTTTTGCACATATTACCGCCGATGCAACTCCAACAGGTCCAGTGCCACCTAGTATGACAACTTTAGAATCACCTAATTTCATATTAAATTTATCGCTTAAATGTTTTTCAGTAATAGCAACCATGCCTGCTGCGGTTGTAAAAGCACCGCTAGGATCAGCAAAGACAGATACTTCAAAAGGAGGGACCATATGTTTTTTAGCCTCTTCTATCATATCCATTGCTTCATGAGTATCCCTTCCTCCAAAGAATATTCCCGTTCGAGTGAGCGCAGACGTTGATCTAGAAAATATCGCATCTTGCACTAGAGCTTGTATCTCCGATTGTTCGACATTTGTATAGGGAGTAATATTGGTCCAACCAGCATCATAAGCCATATTCACATCAAACGGGCTTGCATTCTTTTCTGATGTTATTAGATGTAGTAAATGTGGTTTTTCCATAAAAGTCTCCTATTTATAAGATATTCTTCGCCCATTATTTGCGGCTGATACGACGTCGTATGACAAGCTATTATACATACTTATTGTATTATCTAAAATAGATAAAATTTCATTTAAATTTGTTTTAGGATTTACAATGATATAAGAGGTTGGACCCCATGAGCTTTGGCCTGATGCAACATTGAATTTACAAGATATTTTCTTTATCACTTTGCCAATATCATTACTCAAAAAATAAGATTTTTGAATAGAAGAGTAAAATAGTGAATTCAGTTTTTGAAATCTTGTTAAACCATTCGCAAAAATATCAAAATCCTCATAAATTAATGATGGTATAATTTCATTTAATACGATATCTGATAATTTTTCTCTATTGGAACTACTTTGTTTTAATGAGAAAAAGTTCGACTCTTTTTTCCCGGACAATCCTTTTATATTTCTATCAAATAATAAAATTATTTTCCATTTTATTGGGAAGTTTCTATTAAATATAAGTTCATTTGATTTAGAGTTGTTTTTTGGACAGTCAATTATGAATCCCCCTTTCAAATAGGCATTGTATCCTACTCCAGATCTAAATTTTCTTGAGAAAATATTCTTAACAGTCCCAAATTTATAAAACTTCGAAACACCTTCCTCTAGAGCCATGGCTAATTGTGTCCCTGATCCAAGACCTACGTGGCTATCCGGTTTAACTGAACAATTGATATTGACATTACTATCTAATTTCATAGTTTTAATGAAATCTTTAATTTTATTTGTATAAATTTTTGATAAATTTGAGTGAAATTTTTTAGATTTTGAAATTTGAATCAAAGTTTTATGTTTATTAATTGTTAAACCCATGCTGCCATATGAATAGGGCTGTTGGGAATCAAGGTTTAAAAAACCAAAATGGAGTCTTGAATTAGTTGAAATTTTCAATTCATTAAACTTACGCTGAGATACCATAAAAAACAGGATATATTAATGTTTATACATGTAAAGTTATTTATTATTGATGTAAAATAATTTATACCAAAAATGTCAGATTCCATTAGTCATAAAAATATTGTTTGCCCATTTTGCTCGCTTCATTGCGATGATATTAATCTAGAGATTAATGACAGAAAAATATCTATAAAAAGTGACTTGCCTGAAGTATGCGAGGATAAATACAAAATGTTTAATTTCAAAGAAAATAAAATATCTCAATCAAAAATTCTAGGAAAATCTGTTGATGGCAATAAAGCGAATGTTTATTGTCAAAAACTCATCAATAGTTCAAAAGAAACTATCCTTGTTAATCATAGCTCTGATGTGAATATCACACGTGAGATATTGGGTACTGCATCTAAAATCAATGGAATAGTTGATCATTCAAATAGCGACAAATTTTTAAAAAATGTAGCTCTGTATCAGAGACGAGGATATATGGCTACCTCCTTAACAGAAATCAAAAATAAATCTGATGTAGTATTACTTTTTTCAAATAATGTACTCCAAAGCTATCCAAGATTAATTGAAAAAGTATTAGCGACTAAAAATAGCTTTAGTATAAATCCTAAAGATAAAAAAATATTTATTATTGGAAATGAAAAAACTAACAAGAAAAATTGCCATCTAAGAGACACGAGAATTACCTTTATTGATTTTAACAACAAAGAGGCATCATCATTTCTTCAATGCTTGAAGGATAAATCAAAACATCCTAAGGTTAAAAATCTTAAATCTAAACTACTTCTTGAAAGCATAGATAAATCAAAATACTTATCTTTGTTGTGGTCAACCTCTGAATTTACGAAATACAAAGAATGTGATCAAATAATCTATGATATTTCAGAATTTATTACATCTCTCAACGAAACAAAAAGAGCGGGCTGCATGTCTCTTGCTGGAAATGACGGTGATGTAAGTCATGTGCAAACACTTGGGTGGATAACAGGTTTCCCTTCCAGGGTAAAATTTACTGGAAATTATTTTGAGTATGACAAAGATACAAATAATGCTAATAAGCTCATTAATATGAATTGTTGTGACCTTGTTATACATATCAATGCTATTTCTGACAAAAAGTTATTTTTAGACAAAAAACAAAAAAATATAATTATTGGCCATCCAGCCACAAAATTTAATATTGAGCCCGATGTCTTTATCCCGAGCAGTGTGCCAGGAATAGATTCTAAAGGACATATATTTAGAACTGACAATGTTGTTAGCTTGCCATTATCCAGAATCAGAATTCCATTTCATAAAAGCGTGCAAGAAATTCTCAGGCAAATAATTCATTAATGACTAGTCTACATTTAAAAAACGGTAAAGTATTTGATCCTTGTAATCGAGTCTTTAATAAGAAAAAGGATATTTATATTGAAGATGGTAAAGTTGTAAAATCACTAAGTTCAAAAAAGCCAGAGATAATCGATTGTACTGATAGAATTGTTATGCCAGGGGCTATCGACTTACATACTCATATCGGTGGTGGTAAGGTCAATATTGCAAGATTAATGTTGCAAGAATTTCACAATAATTATGATAATGACTTTGATTTGACAGCTGACTTTGTTCCAAGCACACTGAAAACAGGTCTTGAATATATAAAGATGGGCTATACTTCATGTTTTGAACCAGCTGTCTTACCTATCAACGCCAGACAATCACACGCTGAGATGGCTGATACTCCATTTATAGATAAAGGAGGATATGCTCTTGTAGGCAATGATGATTTCCTTCTTGATTTGATATCTAGAGGAGCACATCAATCCGAGATTAATGACTATGTAGCATTTATACTTAAAGCAACACAATGCATAGGCATCAAGGTAGTTAATCCTGGCGGCATTAATGCATTTAAGTTTAATCAAAGAGCATTAAATGTAGATGAGAATTCGATAAGATATAAAATAACCCCTAGAAAGATTGTGCGTATTTTAGCTAGAGCTGTTTATGAATTAGGTGTGCCCCACCCTTTACATGTTCACTGTAGTAACTTAGGTGTACCTGGCAACTTTAAGTCTACAATTGAAACCATCAAAGCAGCTGAAGGTCTTCCAGTGCATATAACGCATATTCAATTTCATAGCTATGGTAATAATGGAGATAGAAACTTCTCATCCGCATCAGCAGAAATAACAGAATATGTAAACAAAATTCCTAATCTTACATGTGATGTCGGTCAAGTCTTGTTTGGACAAACAGCTACTATGTCAGGTGATAGTATGAAACAACATGCTAATCATAGTCATGCTCATCCAGATAAATGGTTATGCATGGACATAGAATGCGAAGCTGGATGTGGAGTAGTTCCATTTAAATATACGGATCAAAGTTTTGTGAATGCGTTACAGTGGGCTATAGGTTTAGAAACTTTTCTATTAACCGAAGATCCTGAAAAAATATTTCTTACTACAGATCATCCTAATGGAGCTCCATTTACCTCATACCCACATCTAATAAAACTCTTAATGGATAAAACGTTTAGAGATGATTTGCTCGATCAGATGTCTATTGATATTTCAGAACACACAATTCTCAAAGACATAAAAAGAGAGTACACATTATCAGAAATAGCGACAATGACCAGATCTGCACCGGCTAAAATATTGGGGCTAACAAATAAAGGTTCTTTAAGCATTAATTCCGATGCAGATATAACTGTCTATGACAGCACCATTAAAGATGTTGAGGAAATGTTCGCAAAACCCACTCATGTAATTAAAGATGGTAATGTTGTAGTAAAAAATGGTGTAATTAAAGATTATGTTTGGGGGAAAACTCAAGTTGTAAGGCCTGAATATGATTTATCTTTTGAAAAGAAATTGAAAAAATATTTTGATAAGTATCATACTATTGGATTATCAAATTATATGATTAGTAATGATGAGATGTCTGAAATTATTGGCTCAGATGTAAATATAATTGATTGTTCTAGAAAGAGAATTTCATGAAAATAAATGGCATGTTAATAGAAAACACATTTGCTGAAGCTTTCAATATGAAAGCCAGTAGAGTAATTGTTACTGCAGACAATGAGAAGTGGGCAAAAAATGCAGCTTTATCATTTACAGGTTTTGCTACATCTGTAATTGCATGTGGTATTGAAGCTGGAATAGAAAAAAAACTAGGTAAAAACGAAACGCCTGACGGCAGACCAGGGTATTCAATACTTGCTTTTTCAATGTCGCGTAGTCAATTAGAAAAACAAATAGAAACAAGAGCTGGCCAATGTATTTTAACATGTCCAACGACTGCTCTATTTTCTGGGCTTGAAAGCGAGGATATGATACCTCTTGGAAAAAACCTTAAATATTTTGGCGATGGTTACCAAATTTCAAAAAAGATTCAGGGTAAAAGATTCTGGAGGATTCCCGTAATGGATGGAGAATTCATGTGTGAAGAGATGACTGGGCGTGTACCAGCAATAGGTGGTGGAAACTTTTTATTGCTGTCAAAAAATAGAAGCTCGTGTTAAGCAGCATGTGAGGTAGCTGTTGATGTAATGAGTAAAATAGAAAATATAATTACACCATTTCCAGGTGGCGTCGTTCGTTCAGGCTCCAAAGTTGGCTCAAAGTATAAAGCATTGATAGCATCTACTAATGATGCCTTTTGCCCATCTCTAAGTGGAATTACAGGAAGTAAATTGAATAAAAATGTGAATTGTGTAATGGAGATTGTTATTAATGGTTTATCTGCTGATGATATTAATAAAGGCATAAAAGAATCTTTAATAGCGATATCCAAGTCCAAATATAGTAAAGACATAGTATCTGTCTCTGCAGGAAATTATGGTGGTAAGCTAGGACAGCATCACTTTCATCTAAGAAAAATACTCAAATGAGCGCTCTAAGTTTAAAATTTAAAATAAATAGTAAACATCGTCTTGATATGAGCTGGCTTAGTAATATCAAATCTGATGATGTAACGAAACTTAAAAATATCAAAATCAATTATGGCAATAAATTATGCAAAGTATCCGAACTATTTATTGTATCAGGCAATGATCACAACGAAATTAAAATTACAAATTCAAATGACCGACTTGATAATATTGGTCATAATCTTAAAAATAAAAAGATTTTGATTGAGGGAAATGTTGGATTTGGTCTTGCAAAAAATATGGATAGTGGAGAGATTATATTAAAAGGTAACGCTGGTGATAATGCCTGCTCAGGAATGAGAGGTGGTTCAGTCTCAGTTTATGGTAGTGTTGGAAATGGTCTATGCTCTATGCCGACAAGTCAAAATCAAGGATTGGTTGATGGTTTTATATACGTACAAAAAAATGTAGGCTCAAGCTCAATAATAAGAATGCGCCGAGGTAATGTTATAATCGGTGGAAGTTTAGGAGATGATTCTTGTCTTGAAATGATATCTGGATCTATAACCATTCTAGGTAGGATAGGTAAGAATTTTTGTAAAAAAGCAAGAAGGGCAACTATTATTACTAGAGACAGGTCTATTTGTAAGAACTATATAAAGGCAAATAAAACAGATCTGACTTTTTTTAATTTCTATCGACTCAATATCAATAAAATTCTCAATAAGAATATTATCTCCTCTAAAAATCCTCAAAGGTATTTTGGAACTAAGTCAAAAAAAGAATTGATAGAGTTATTTGTTGTATGAGATTGAATCACTAGATTCTGACTGCGCAAAATCATAATTTTCAATCTGACTAGATAAGAAATTAATCATTTGATCAGATGCAAACTCTCTCTTACCTACAGCTCTATAGATTAGTTTTCCTTCAGGGTTTAATAGAAATGTTGTGGGTAATCCTGGAACACCCCAGTTAACCTCAAGATCCATGTCAACATATATAGGAAAAGTGATTGGCATAAGCTTTTTAAATTCTTCAATATTTTCAGGACCAGGACCTACATGAAGACCTAAGACAGTAAACTTATCGCTTTTAAGTGTTTGATGTAGTTTTTCCAAAAGAGGCATATCTACTTTACAGGGATTGCACCATGTAGCCCAAAAGTTAACTAGCACGAATTTACCTTTTAAATCTTCAAGTGAATGAGTTTTTCCATCCATCCCTATCAAATTAAAATCAGGTGCAGGTTTCGCCGCAGGCATAGGATCCATTAGCATATCATTTGCATGAGTAGAATGGACTATTGAAAGCGCCAATATAAAGGCACTACATAGAAGTTTTGACTTCATATTAATACTTAAGTTTATTGTCATGGAACCAGTTAGGATCTTTAAGAGATACGTCTCCAACAGGTGCAGCAAATGCATCAAGAACTAATGTGTCCATATTAGACCCAGTTAAAGTTTTTAGAAATTCTACAACATCATCTACTTCTCGCTCAGAGAGATTTAGAGGGAATATTAGTGGACTAATAGTCTCATTTTTCATTCTTCCAACCTCTGTAACGCCACCTTGGTTATAAAATTCAACAACCTCTTTGAGAGTAGATAATTGTCCGTTATGCATATACGGGCCTGATAGTTCTACATTTCTAAGCTGCGGTGTTCTAATTTTCCAACGGTCATTTGGATCTTGAGTAATAAGATAAAGTCCTAAATCATTAGGTTTAATTTCATCTTTAAATCTTGAATCATTTGCATATACAGAAGTATCGACATCAACTTCAACTCCAGGAGCTAGAACAACTTTTTTCCTTGGTGGTTCTACATACATTGATGATTTAAAACCAATACCTGTGTTATGAAGTTTTTCATCAGTAAATAGAGCATATTCATCATTGACTAGATGACATGCAACACAGTTACCCTTTCCTTTAAATATTTCAAACCCTCTTTTTGCAGACTTAGAAATAGCTCTAGATTCACCTCCATAATACCATTTATCAAATGGTGAATTTCCACTAACCAGAGCATATTGATATGCTGCTAACGCTCTACTTAGAGAATCCATATTTGGACCTACTCCATAAGCATCTTCAAAAAGGCCATCATAGTCTGGTATAGCTTTAATTTTATTTAACAAATAACCTGGTGATGGATTAGCCATTTCATTGTGAGCAAGTAAAGGTCCCCAGACTTGGTCTTCAAGTGAATTTTCTCTTGCATCATGGAAAAATCTTGACAAAAATCCGGCATTTACAACTGTTGGTGCATTTCTAGGGACAGATCTACCTTCTGTTCCAACTGCTGTCGCTAGTTCGTTATGAGCAAAGCCCATCTCAGGTACGTGGCATATTGCGCATGAAATTGTGTCCGTGTGTGATAGCCTTCTATCAAAGAATAATTTACGCCCTAGTTCAATTTTCTTAGGTGTTAATTCGGTTCCCTCAGGAAACTTAGGTTTAGGCAAACCAAGCTGCTTTGTTGTTGCCATAGTGTATAAATCAGCTGGTTTTCCAGCTCGATGCAAGCTTTTGCTGGCACTTTCATAATCAGTGTCATAATAACCATCTTTATTATCACCAGGTTTTGATAACTTAGATGTTTGAGACTTAACTGCATCTAGTTTTGAACTTGTATCAGCAGCTGCAACAAGAGTTCCATTTTTTGTATTCGGATCTAGAAGTGTTTTAATATCATTGATAATTAAATCTGCATGAAGAAACGAGACACTATATATATTTCTAACTTGCTTTTCCTCATCTATTAGAAACACGCGAAGTATATGTGATATGGATCCAATATAATTGCCTTGATCGTCATACTCTTTAATAATTCTTTGTTGATACCCGTCCAAAATAGGATCGAGTACATCTGCATTTTTTGTTGTAATGAACTGCCAATCAACTAGATGTTTTTCGGTGCCTGCACCATAAAGTTTCATTATTTCAGGTGTATCGTTTTTAGGATCAAATCTTTAACTGAGTAATCTTACATTTTTAGCAATTTCTGGTTGCTTTGAGAGTTTTTGCTGAATCTTGTGAAATACTGCTGTAGCAAGCGGACAGCCATTAATATCAGTACAAGTTGTATACATAAAATTGAGGAGTGTAACTTTGCCATCATATAAGTCATGTAATGATATTTTTTCTTCTAGTTGATTTATAACATCTCCATTTTTAGCAGGTGAAAAACTTGCCAATGTATACGATGATGGTGAAGGCGGTGTAAAAGTAAGGCTTGTCCAACCAGGAGCTAAAACAGAATTATCATATGTTACCTCTTGTGCAGATACTGCAAGTGGCATTACTAGTAAAAGTAAAATTCTCCTTAACATCTCTCTTAATATCCTTAATATTCTCTAATATTCTAATATTGTAGATTATTTTAAGGAGCAAACAACCTTTATTTTTATAAGTAAAAGGCCGCTCAAAGTAACTTTAAGCGGCCTCAACGTTCAGCCATTTCACGTTATTAACCACCAATGAGGTGTCTAATAACTTAGACAGAACTTTACTTAGAAAGTTCTGCTACTTTAGCTCCATCTTTAGGAGATTTAGCATATAAAGAATATGCACCAAATCTCATTTGATGTGGTAAGCCTAGTTTTTCTTTAAGGAAATCAATTGTAAATTGAAGATCTAATTTACCATCTTTATAGTGATATCCTTTAAAGAATTGCGGCATTTTTTCTGGGCCATCAGCTTTATCCCAGTTTGCTAATAGTGATGATGTGAAGTAAACACGTTTACCATCCCAGCTTTGAGATAGCATATTTACTTGGTCACCAATTTTGTGTGTATACACTTCTTTAGCATTAAATGGATCAGAGATATCAAATACTCTTGTCATACCATCATTCCATGTATTTACCCATAGATGTTTGTCATCTGCAGTAATTGAGATGTCTACAGGTAGCGGAATTTTAGCAGGATCGCCAATTGTCGCTACAGATTGTGTATTCCATTCACCATCTTTTTCATAAATTAACCAAATTTGTGAGGTTAATGCAGTTGTGGTGAAGCAATAGTTGTTTTGTGAACCCCATGCACATCTAATTTCTAGTGGTGCACCTGGAACATCAAATACTTTTTTAGGTTTACGTGAATGTAAATCCCAAACTACTACTGTGTTACCAAAACGTTTCATAGCTTCAGAATCACCCATGAGTTTACCTAAGTTCATCATGTAATTATTCCAACCAGTGAATGAAGATGTAATCATGACATTACGTCTTGGTAATGCACGAATATCATATCCATAACCGTCTGCTATTTGACCTGTTTTGACAGCACCATATAAATTTTCATCATGTGGCATGTGATATGTAGCTACATATGTACCATCATTTGTATATTCAACAAGTGCAGTTCTTCCACCAAAGTCTTGGTTGTTAGAAAGACCAGAAATCATCATTCTTCCTGGTAACGCATATGTTGTATGTGGTCCAACAATCCCACCTGAAGCTTTAACAAAGTCTGTTATAACTTTATGAAGTTTAGGTTTATTTGGGTTTGTATGAACATCAAATATGAAAATTTTACTGGTATCTAGTGTTGCTGCCCATAGGTAATGTCTATCATCTGTAAATCCAGAATGATGAGCTTCATTACGTCCACCGACAGAAACGTGTCCAATTACTTGTCCGTAGTATGGAGAGTTTGGATTAACTGATATTGTAACCAATTTATCTTGTTCATCCCCAACGCCCACTTGACCTAAAGTCCATACATAAACATAGTCCTCTTGGCCTACGATTTTAGCCATGTATGGTGACATGCATGTCTCATCAGAGAATGCTTGTGTTGGTACAAGTGCTACTGCAAGAAAAGCTGACATCAACATACCATATAAAGTTGATATAAGTTTTTTCATTATTTGCGCGCTCCTTTATTGTTTAATATTAAACATCGAAGAGGAGAAATAAATCTCCTCTTCAATTCTTTTTTGTATTACATCATTGTAATACGTAATCATCATTTAACTTAGAAGCTCCAAGTTAAAGCACCACCTAAGTGGAATGATGAAACTGTTGCTTTTGTATGATCAGCTGCTGTACAACCATCTGAGTTGCTAAACCAGCAGCCTGATGCTGTACCAATAGCTAGCATTGTTGTTATAACCATCGATATGATTGACCCTGCTTGACCAGATCCAAAACATTTATCTTCTTCAAGCTGCACAGCAGCATGTGTATCAAGACTTAAGAAAGGAACTCCTAAGAAGTTCTCAACACCAAGACCTACAGCAATTCTGTGCTTGTAGATTACAGGTGTTTCCATAGCTTGGAAATATGACATAAATAGACCATACATTGGTGATGTATATGCAGCACCATTTAGAGTTTACACCACCAATAGTTGCTAATTTCTTGACCAACTTTAACTTGTGATTAGTAGAGGATCATCAGCATAACCATAACCAGCACGTAAGTTTTAAGTTACCCATAGTTTTTTGTACACCTAACTAGATATTACTTTTGATCATCATAAAATTCATTAAAGAATTTAGCATCTGACCATTTTTGTGTGTAACATCACCCATAACAAGTAAGTTATTACCCATATCCATAGATACACCAATACCTACATTCCAAGGTTGTTGAACCTCAACGTCTTGTCTACATACACCAGTCCAGTTATCACCATTACATTTGCCTGTTGATTACACCAGATGTAACAGATAGCTACCAGCCATCTGGTTTGAGATGTAAATTGTAGCTTTGTACCATCCATACTTGTTACATGAATATTATCATATTGATGCTCTTGTTCTGTTTGATAGTACATACCAACTGTCATTTTATCAGGACCCATTTTTTACGAGCACCAATAGTACCTCTAAATCCAATGTCATGAGTCATACCACCAGAACCTGTAAGACCAGCTTCTAACATAGCGTAAGTAATTGTCATAGATACACCAACGTCTAATGTGTCAGACATTTTCATACCTATACCTGCGTTAACACCTAAGTTAATAAGTTCAGCAGCTGCACCTAAGTGAATTAGATGTGTGCTTGTAATCAACACCAATACCTGATGTTGCAGATACACCAACACCAAGTACAACTGGTATACCAAGACCAGATAAGTCTTGAGTTACAGCTACTTTGGGTACAGCATAAACATCAGCTTTTGATGTAGAATCAAAAGAATAGTCTGAACCAGCTGCATCACCAGTTTGTTTGAACCATCTGTTTGTAACCAATGTATCAAGACCAGCTGAGTTAATTCACCAACACAGCGTAACCAGCTGATCCATCATGTTTCATTGTTGCACGTGGCATATAGAAAGTAGCACCAAACATAAAGTTAGTACCACCATAATATGTTGTTAATGTTGCAGGGTTACCAAACACAGCAGATACTGGATCTTCAACATGAGCAATAGATGTACCAGCCATAGAAGCTGATGCACCATGCAATACGTTATGAAGATCGAACCCGTGTGGTCCTGCGATTGCGCCAGCAGAGCCTAGAGACAGCGCTGTCCCGACTGCAGCTCCTAGCTTCCAATCATTTTTTAAAGTTTTCATATAACTTTTCCTCATTTATATATATATATAACGTCTTATGGCTGGGGACATACGTCCAGTATTGAAATCATTAATAATTTCCCCCATCTAAATCCGTTTAAGTTAAGACTTCCTAAAGTATTACAGCCTAAGCTGCAATTCTTTTACCCTTCGTCTCCTGGTCCGTAGACTCCATCTTCAAACCATTCCCAAGGTCTGTTACCTGCAACTTTAATGAATAGATATACACTAATCATATTAGCTACAATCAACAAGAAACCTATAAGCAGTGCTATAGGCCACCCAGCTAAACCAGGCATTGAGCCTGCTGCAAAGTGCCATGTTGGGAACATGCTGCTGAAGAAGTAGTAACACGCTATCCAGAAAGCTACAACGACATAAGTGCCTTGAGCTGTTTTACCGAATAGAAATCCCATTCTTACCTCCTTTTATATTAGCTTTTCACGATATACTTATAAATATTTAAGACATATCGTAGAGTTAAAGTAATCTATATATGTGGTTTTGTAAAGAATTTAATAAGAAAATGCTAGAAATTCACAGGTATTAAGAATTGCTCGCATCCGTGAATTTATCATAAAAAATTTCATCTTCTGATATGCCATTTCTCGTTAGACATTCACCTGCAGCATCGACCATTGGAGGAGGTCCGCACAAGTATGCTTGCCATCCATCGATATTTAAGTTTTCTTTTTGTACAACTTCTTTTTCAAAATAATCAGTCACCATTCCTCTAGCTCCTTTCCAGTCGCTATCTTCTGGTTCCATGTTTAGAACAGGTATAAATTTAAAACTTGATTCCTTGTTCCATTTATTTTGAATCTCTGCAATCTCTTTTAAAGAATATAAATCTGCTTGCGTACGTGCTCCGAATAAAAATATCACATCTCTTTTTATTTGATCGTTCACACCGCCCTCTAAAATCGCTTTTATTGGAGCTAATCCACTACCACCTGCTATACATACAATTGGTGTTTCTTTTTCTCTTAAATAAAAAGAACCGAATGGACCATTTATAGTGACACATTCCTCAGGATCACGATTGTCACTGAATAGCCATTCTGTAAATTTACCACCAGGTACTTTTCTAATGAAAAAAGTGAATTGATTTTTACTGCTCATTTTGTGGTGCTGATGCAAACGAATAAGAACGGGGCCTATCTATACCAGGAATAGACAGCTCTGCCCACATACCTGGTAAGCCAGGTCTATCTTTTCCTTCTGGTATATCATTATCAGTTTCAATAGTCACTGCCATGATATCTGAGGTTAGCATTTCAGTATTTTTGATTTTTGCATTACAAGTTCTAGCTGGCACTCTGATAAGATCGCCCAACTCAACCTCAACGTCACAGTCCATAGTTAATCTGGATTGACAAGCTAAGATATAATCATCAGCTAACTCTTGCTTTGTAAGAGCCTCACTGAAATCAACCATAGGTTTAATTTTACCTTTTACTAATCTGCATTTGCATTCACCACAGGATCCAAATTTGCAATTGTGTGGCCAGTCATGTCCTTCCTCAAGGGCTGCACTTAGCAGTGTAGAATTTTTAGAAACATGTACAGTTTTTCCAGATGGTAAAAGACGCGCTGTACTATCTTTTGGTTTCGTTCCAAAGAACCATAAATATTTATAGATGTTCATTTACAATTAAAAAAGTAATGTATAAGTACTTGATTATAATCTGAAATACATTATCACTTTGATAAAAAAAAAGAAACCCCAATTAATAAAACTGGGGTTTCAATTTTATGAATTAAAAACTTAAGTAATTAAGCAGTATTAATTCTTACTTCACGCATACTGTTTGCATCATGATCAGCTTTTGTAGCCATGCAACTAAATGGGTTGATAGCTTCTTTACTTGTTGATGGATGTGATTGCACAGCAGCAAACCATGAATTGACTTTAGCACGTGAACTCACAGCTGAGCCTTTACCCATATTTGTTGCTACTTGACATACACCAGCCCATGCACAGTCAGCCAATGTATATTGACCAACAACATAGTCGCCTTTCATGTTGCCTAATGGTGAATTTAGAGTTGCTTCAAGTTGGTCTAAAGCAGCTGCAAGAGCAGCATCGTCAGAACAATCTGTCTGAGCAGCTACTGTAATTTCTTGGAACATTCTAGCTCTTGTCACACCATTTCTATGAACTAATGAAGGTCCAAAACCTTTATCGTCAATGTATGACATACAGCACATAAGACCTATGTTTGTAGCAGAACGATCTTTAAGAACCGGACCGATACCTAATGGGCTCATGCTTCTTACTGATGAACTAGGACCCCAGTCGTCTTCTACGTGACAGTTAAGGTCTACCCCTTTTTCACCTGCAGCTATTAAAACTGCGTTTGTGTGTGGACATTTAGGACTTCCATATAGATCCTGAACATCTCTTAAGTGATCTCCAATTGCCATAATTACCCCCTAATTATGAATTGTTATTTTAATTTTTTTTACTCTTCGATTACTAAAGCGCCAGATGGACAGTTGCCAACAGTTGCTCTAATATTTTCTTCGCTATCTGCAGATGTATCAATTACAAATTTTCCATCTACAACTTTAAATACATTTGGTGCACCTTTTACGCATTCTCCAGCGTGTGTGCATACTTCTGCATTGTAAGTTACTTTCATATTATTTCTCCGAGTATTTTATTTAATTCGTGGTTAGTATAACCAAGAATCCCCTTTCCCTTTATAAGATGAAGGTGTCTAGATCGAAATCCAGGCACCTTCAAATTTACTTACTGCTTGGGTAAGTTACTTCTTAGCTGATCTTAAGCCAAGGTCAACGTTACCAGCATCTGCTAATACATCGCCAGCGAAAGGTGTGCCTTCGTACCCAACTTCTTTGTTAAGTCTTGCAGCAATAGCTCTCTCTTCGTCTGTTGCAAAATGCTCATCCCATGCAGCTAATCTTTTACGCATATACCAGTGCCAAATTGGTGGTACTAGTGCGATGAAGAATACTACAAAGTATCCCCAACCTGTGTTTGGGCAACCTACGTTTTCAAGTTCCCAGAAATGTGTTTCTCCACGATCATGGTGGTCAGCTTGACGACCGATTTCGATGAAGAACCATGCTGTGAAACATGTTGAGTTATCCCAGTTATGGCGATAATCAATAGGTTGATCTTTAACACGGATTAGACCGTAGTGCTCTAGGTAGTTCAAAGCTTCTAATTCGAAGTTTGAAATACCCCAGATTGTAGCTAGTACAGCCATACCAATCCAGCCGCCTGCTGCAAAGAACAGAGCTACTGTTGGTACAGCCATTAGATAACCACGAATCCAACGGTTTTGCCATGAAATGAAAGGTACTCCCATTCTAGAAAGTCTTTCTTTTTCCATGTTATATAAGAATTTAGATTGACCTAAATATGATAGTGGATAATGACCATAAATTGTACGACCGCGTGGTGCAGTTGCAGGATCATCTTCACTAGCAAGTTCTAGGTGATGGTTGTATACGTGTGCGTAACAGAAATGCGCAGAACCTGAAAGCGCCATCATTAGACGTGAAATCACAAAACCAAAACCTTTGGTATGAGAAAGCTCATGTCCATAAATAATACCGATACCAATAAAGATACCAGATGATAATGTAGCACCGATTAGGTTAATGCCTGTTATTCCTTCATGCATTACTAGAATGCCAGGAATAAGTTCCATAATTACCGCACCTTCAGCTCCACCTAGTGCCATGAATGTATAAAGTCTCCATGCCATTACTAGTTGGAAAAGTACGAATACAGGTAACATGAAATACATGGTTAAGTTCTGGAATGTTGGCCATCCAAGAGTTTCACCATTTTCATCGTACCCTACACCTGTTGTTTCAAATTTTGTAGCGATGTCTACAAGTAGACCTACAAAAAGAAGTACAACGCCTAACCAAGCCATAATGCCGCCTAGTAAGACACCAGCACCAGCTACTATAATTAGAATTGGTGCAAGTAGGTAACGAACGTTTAATAGTATGTTTCCGATCATCTTTACCTCCAGATTAATCGAATTTGTTTTCTCAGTATCCTTTGGCGTCATGCCATTTTCTACTGAGTTCCCTAGGGAATATTTTCCCAATGAATAAATATTAGTCTTTGCAGGCGCTACTGTCAAAGTAATATTGTCCTATTAGTGAAGATAAGAATATAAGATTATTCTAATATAAATGCTGTTAAATCCTTATAAAAAATGGACTTATTCATTCAAAATTAAATCTGCTATTATAAACCTGTGAAATTCCAAAAAATCAAACTCAATCTTGCGATGGCGCTATTAACTGTGATTTTGAGTTCAGGTTTTTTATATGCTAAAGCAGATATCTCAAAAGCCTTCCCTGACATGTCCAATGTTTTTGAGCATGTTGTGTTTTACAACCAAGATGGTGAGTTAGTTAATTTTAAAGAACACAAAGATAAAGTTCTTCTAGATTTTTTTCGGATACACGCATTGTCCTGATGTTTGCCCTACCACAGTTTTGGATATGGCTCGAGTCTTAGAAGGTCTTGGGGAAGATTCTGAAAACGTATTACCTGTTTTTATAAGCGTGGATTATCTCAGAGACGACTTTTCAAAAGTGAGAAATTATGTTGATTTCTTCGACAAGAGAATAGCTGCTCTTGCTTCAGACAAAGGCAATATTGATAAACTTACTAAGCTCTTCAAAACAAAGTATGAATTAGTGGAGCCAAATAAAAAAGGTTTTATCGTGGAGCATAGTTCAAACATATATATCCTTGACAAAAAACTACAAGTTAAAAAAATCATACCTAATGGTATTCCAAGCGAAGAAATTACCATGTTGGTAAAAAGATATCTCTAGGTCTAGTCGTCGTACTTTATATACTTGAATCTCGGATCGTCTGGCGTTCCCTCTAAAGTATTATCTTCAGCTCCAGGTTGCCATTGAATAACCGATTCAATTTTTTCAGCTAGCAAAAAATCTTTATCAGTAATTCCTTTTGCAGCATGATTTTGTAATTTCACTACTACAAAACCATAAGACGCAGCAATGTCTGGGTGATGCCATGCTGCCTCAGCTAAATGTCCTACTGTGTTAATTACCATTAAGGTCCCTTTCCAGCCGCTTGTCTTATATTTTCTTCTAATCCAACCATTCTCATAAAACCAGTGTGGTAATTTATCAGATAAATAACTTTTAATTTCTTCTTCTGAGTAAACCTTTTCATCGCTCATGTTGTAAGTCTCCTTGAAAGTAATAATTTTTGTCAGGTTGATTCAATATATAATAAACATATAATCGTGTATAGTTATCAAGGACTTAATTAATCAATGATGAAAAATAAACTCAAAGATAAAATAACTTTGAGACCAAGAGGTCGAAAAGTTGATTTTGAAGTATTAGAACGCTCTTGAAAAGTTATTAAATACAGACTTTTATCGACGTGACCATCTTAATAGAATACCTTCATATAATCCAAGATACGCATGGCGCAATAACAAAAGACTACATGACAGCATTAGCAAGTCTGATGGGAATATCTCTAACTGAGGTATATGAAGTTGCAACCTTTTATCACCATTTTGATGTCGTTGAGAGTGATGATGATAAACCGCCAGCGCTAACTGTAAGGGTTTGCGATTCTGTATCATGTGAAATGAATGGTGCAAACGAGCTGGCTCAGACTTTAGATAACTATTTCAAAGGTACTGTTAGAGTTCAAAAAGTTCCATGCATTGGACGATGTCAGTCTGCTCCTGCTGCTGTAGTTAAAATGAATCCCGTTGACAATGCAACTTTTGAAAAAATAAAAAAAGCTGTTAACGATAAAGCATATGTTCCAGAGATACCTAACTATATAAATTTAGAATCTTACATTGAAGATGGTGGATATGAAATTTATCGCTCGATTTGTGATCAAAAAATATCTAAAGATGATGCAGTGAACATTCTTGAGTCATCTGAACTAAAAGGTCTTGGCGGAGCAGGTTTTCCTGCAGGAAGAAAATGGAGAATCTTGCGCGATCAACAAGCTCCTAGATTACTTGCCGTAAATATTGATGAAGGTGAGCCTGGAACATTTAAAGATAGATATTATTTAGAATCAGATCCTCATAGATTTTTTGAGGGAATGTTAATAGCATCAAAAGTTGTAGGAATAGATAAAATATATATTTATCTAAGAGATGAATATCCTGCCGTAAAAATAATCATGGAAAAAGAATTAGATAAAATAAAAGAAAAATTTGACGGTATACCAGAAATAGAAATGAGACGAGGAGCTGGTGCATATATATGTGGAGAAGAGTCAGCAATGATTGAATCAATTGAAGGTAAGCGCGGTATGCCAAGACTTCGTCCTCCTTTTGTAGCTCAAGTAGGTCTTTTTGGACGCCCTACATTAGAACACAATATGGAAACGCTTTTTTGGATTAGAGATATTTTAGATAAAGGAGCTGCATGGTTTGCTGATCAAGGAGTAAATGGAAGAAAAGGTTTTAGGTCTTTTTCGTAAGCGGAAGAGTGAAACAGCCTGGTGTACATCTTGCTCCAGCTGGCATTACTGTACAGGAACTGATTGATGATTATGCTGGAGGGATGAAAGAAGGTCATAGTTTCTATGGTTATTTTCCTGGAGGTGCATCGGGAGGTATACTGCCTGCCAGCATGAATAATATCCCTCTTGATTTTGGAACCCTTGAAGAACATGGATGCTTTATAGGTTCTGCAGCAGTAGTAATATTATCAGATAAAGATAGAGCCAGAGATGCCGCGAAAACTACGATAGATTTTTTCAAACATGAGTCATGTGGCAAATGTACGCCATGTAGAGCGGGAACATCAAAAGCTTCAGAGTTAATGAAAAGCGAACAGTGGGATACAGATCTTCTTCAAGATTTAAGTCAAACTATGTCAGATGCATCCATCTGTGGTCTAGGTCAAGCAGCCTCTAATCCAGTTAAATCTGTGCTAAAATACTTCCCGAATGAGGTAAAAGATGTCAGCAAAGCCTGAAGATATTAACTTAGATTTTAATTGTTCTATAAAAATTAATGGCGTAGATTATTCTGCACACACTGATGAGACGATACTTGATGTATCCAAAAGAAATGGAATTGAAATACCTCATTTATGTTTCAAAGAAGGAATGAGACCCGATGGTAATTGTCGTGTTTGTGTTGTAGAGATAGAAGGAGAGAGAACTCTTCAGCCGTCTTGCATAAGAAAAGTAAATGATGGCATGGTCATCAACACAGAAAACGAGAGAGTAGTTCACTCACAAAAAGTTGTCATAGAATTACTCGAATCTGATATTTCAAAAGAACAATATGATCCTAATTCAGAGCTCACTCATTGGGCTAACAAACTTAAAGTTAGTGAAAGTAGATTTCCTTCGAAAATTCAAAATAAACATGATTTATCGCATCCAGCAATTTCAGTTAACCTTGATGCATGTATTCAATGCACAAGATGTGTAAGAGCATGTAGGGAAGAACAAGTAAATGATGTAATAGGATATGCAAAACGAGGTATTTCATCAGAGATTATTTTTGACCTCGATGATCCAATGGGTACAAGCACATGTGTTGGTTGTGGCGAATGTGTTCAAGCATGCCCAACAGGTGCTTTAATGCCCTCTAAAGAGGTAGGACAAGTAACTCCAGATAAAAAAGTTGATAGTGTTTGTCCGTACTGCGGTGTCGGCTGTTTACTAACCTACAATATTAAAGATGACAAAATACTCTATGCTGAAGGAAGAGATGGCCCTGCGAATATGAGTAGATTATGTGTCAAAGGTCGTTATGGATTTAACTATGTAAACAGTGATCAAAGGCTTACCGTACCTCTTGCCAGAAAAAAAGGTGTTTCAAAAGATATTAAGCCGGAAGACTTTGACTTGGATAATATAGAAAAATATTTTGAACCTATTTCTTGGGATGATGCAATTAAAAAAACAACGGAGAAGTTTAAATCACTTATCTTAGAAGATGTAAAATCAACAGCAGGCTTTGGATGCGCAAAAGGCTCAAATGAGGAAGCATACATTTCAAAAATTAGTTAGAACAGGCTTTAAAAATAATAACGTAGATCATTGCACTAGGCTTTGTCATGCATCATCCGTTGTCGCACTTCTTGAAATGATTGGGTCTGGAGCGGTATCAAATCAGGTTGCTGATGTTGCAGAGGCAGACTCTATAATTGTAATAGGTGCTAATCCAACTGTAAATCATCCAGTTGCAGCAACTTTTATAAAGAATGCTGCCAAAGCTGGGAAAAATCTAATTGTACTTGATCCAAGAAAAAATGATCTCGCAAGGCACGCTACACACTATCTACAATTTAAACCAGATACCGATGTTGCTCTTCTAAATGCAATGATGAAATCAATTATTGATCAAAAACTCATTGATCAAAAATTCATTAATGAAAGAACAACTGATTTCGAAGAATTAAAAGAACATTTGAAAGATTTTACACCAGAGAAAATGTCATCAATTTGTGGAATTGATGCAGAACTTATTCATGAAGTCGCAAAGATTTATGCATCCTCTTCTGCGTCTATTATTTTCTGGGGAATGGGGGTCTCACAACATGTTCACGGCACAGATAATGCAAGAGCATTAATATCTCTTGCTTTAATGACTGGTCAAGTAGGAAGACCTGGGACTGGTTTACATCCATTAAGAGGACAAAATAATGTTCAAGGTGCTTCTGATTCAGGACTTATACCTATGGTATATCCTGATTACCAAAGAGTTGATGATAAAAAAGTAAATAAGTTTTTTGAAAAATTCTGGGATACAAAACTAGATGATAAGCCAGGTTTAACAGTTGTAGAAATTATGGATGAAATTACTAAAGGCGTAATAAAAGGTTTGTATGTAATGGGTGAGAATCCTGCAATGTCAGATCCTGATTTAAATCATGCAAGAAAAGCTCTATCAAAACTTGAACATTTAGTCGTTCAAGATATTTTCCTGACTGAAACTGCTATGTATGCAGACATAGTTCTACCTGCTTCTGCATTTCCAGAGAAAACAGGTACATTCACAAATACTGATAGAAGAGTACAGCTAGGAAATCAAGCTGTGCTGCCTCCAGGAAAGGCTAAACAAGACCTTTGGATCATTCAAGAAATTGCAAGGGGTCTAGGCTTATATTGGAACTATACGCATCCAAAAGAAGTTTTTGATGAAATGACCAAATGTATGCCAAGTATACAAGGTATAACTTGGGATAGACTCGAACAAAATCATTCAATCACCTACCCTTGTGATGACAAGAATGATCCTGGTCAACCTGTTATATTCATAGATGATTTTCCAACAGAAAATGGCAAAGCTAGGTTTGTTAAATCTCCTCTTATTAATGCGGCAGAATTACCTGATGATAATTACCCATTTGTTCTAATCACTGGCAGACAACTTGAGCATTGGCATACAGGGTCGATGACGAGAAGAGCAAGTATGCTTCATGAAATAGAACCAGACCCCAACGCTAATTTATGTCATGAAGATATGCAAAAATTTGGCATACAAGATGGTGATTTAATTACCGTTGAGTCTAGAAGAGGTTCCATAGATGTTTATGCAAGACGAGATGATATGCTTAAACCTGGTCAAGTGTTCATTCCATTTTGTTATGTTGAATCTGCAGCTAACTTACTTACAAATGCTGCGCTAGATCCATTTGCCAAAATTCCTGAATTCAAATTTTGTGCAGTAAACATTAAAAGTCACACAAAACATTAGAATTGCAACAAAAATCACTCAACGAGTATATTGAACAAATAAAAAATCTTGTTCAATCCAAGAATTACTTAGATTGCATAGAGCTATTAAATGATGCTATCAGAGATTTTCCTCAAGAAAATAAATTAAAATTAAATTTAGGAAATATCTATAAACTTGTAGGTAAAAATAGATCAGGCAATAGATATGTATTTATCTTTAATAAACTCAGATTTTTCGGCTTTTGCAAATAATAATTTATCTCTTATTTATTTAGAGTTAGGTGAGTATGACAAAAGCATAGAGCACGCAAAAAATGCACTCGATATAAATGATGATTACCATGATGCTAAATATAATTTAGCGTTATCATTATTTGAAAAAAAAGATTATGCAGAATCTCTAGTTCTAGCGAAAAATCTAATCAATGTTGAATCTCATAAGGCAAAAGCATATGAACTTAAAATAAGAATTGAACAGTTGATTTGTGATTGGTCATCTTATGAAGATACAAATGAATTGCTCAGAAAAAATAAAATTATTGTGCATCCATTTCTACATATCTCGCACGTAATGGACAATGAGAAGAATCAAATAAATGCTAAAAGTACTGGACTAATCAATTATCTAATAATAAAAAGGATAATTCATTTCCCCGTCCCAAAAGTAAAATAAAATTAGGTTTTCTATGTGGTGAGATAAGAAATCATCCAACTTACTATCTGATCAGAAATTTATTTAAGCATATAGATAAAGAAATTTTTTCTATTTTTATGTTTTCTTACAATCACAACCAAACTGAAAAAAATGAAATTGTTCAATACTTTACAGACTTTGTCGATCTTGATGGCCTTGATGATAATGATGCGAATAAGTGCCTTAGCGATTACAGTCTCGATATTTTAATAGATTTAACAACAATTATTTCACACAACAGACAAAGTATCCTGAATGATAATTCTGCAAAATTCATTATTTCGTATTTAGCATTTCCTGGCACAACAGGGAGCAACCTCTATGACTTTATGCTTACGGATAAAACTGTAACACCTGGAACACAACAAAACTATTTTGAAGAAAAGTTTCTTTTTCTGCCAAACACCTATCAGGTTAATAATGGTGAGGTTAATATTACAGAGATTACAACAAGAGAGAGCTTTGTTCTTCCTGCGGATGGTCTAATCTTGGGTAGTCTTAATCAATCATTTAAACTGGATCCAGTCTTGTTTGAAATATGGCTACAAATAATCCAAAAACATGACAACACATATCTATGGCTGTTGGATGAAAATGATGAAATGAAAAAAAATATAAATAACTTTATAGGTGATCGTATTGATCTAAAAAGAATAATTTATGCCAAAAGATTAGATTATCCAGAACACCTATCAAGAATACAGCATATTGATATTGCCTTAGATACACGCATATATAACGGACATACCACTTCAATCGAGATGATTCAAAGCTGTATTACGCTAGTCACTTTAAAAGGCAATCATTTTGCATCAAGAGTTAGCGCAAGTTTGCTAGAAGCCCTTAATATGGATGAATTAATCACTACCAATATAGATGATTATAAAGAAACCGTCTCTAGCTTAATTGAAAATAAAACGATGCGAAATAAAATTAAAAATACCATGCGTGTGCAATTAAAGGAATCCAGCTTGCTTGATATTAAATTGTTTGCAGAATCATTTCAAAAAACAATCTTAAAAATCTTTACATAAGACTCTTTGCTTTATCAATAATCATTGTTGTGTCTTTAGTAAGTTCAACATCATGAACTCTGAGGTAGCTAGCATTCGATAATGCAGAAGTTGCAAAGCTTGCAAGATTTGCAATTTTCAAATCCTCTTTTGTTTTAACCTTATCGAATAATTTTGATGAGAATCTTTTATTACTCGATCCAATACAAACATGTGGGTGAATATTTTGCAGTTGATTAATATTAGTCAATAGTTTTATATTATCAGCGCCAGATTTACCAAATCCAATTCCCGGGTCAATAATGATTTTATCGTTATCAATGCCAGCTTTAAGACAGGTATCTATTCTTTCTGAAAAATAAATTTTCATCTCATCTAATATATTTTCATATTCTTTAATAGTGCCTTGCTTATGTTCACTGGGCATGTGCGTAAGTATAAATTTACAACCTAAGGAAGATACTGCATCAAACATACTATTGTCATATGTTCCAGAAGAAACATCGTTAATATAATTAACATTATTTGATTTAAATGCATTCACAACTTTACTAGATCTTGTGTCAATACTTAATTCAATATCAAAGTGTTCATTTAAGTATTCAATTACAGGTGATAGTGTTTTTATTTGTATATCTTCATCAACATCTGTGAAGCCAGATCTTGTTGATTCGGCTCCTATATCAATCACATCAGCGCCATATTCAATCATATCTGAGATATGTTTTTTTGCTGAATTAAAGTCATAGTACTTACCTCCATCAGAAAAACTATCGAGAGTTAAATTGAGTATGCCAATGATTTTTGTCATAAGTTTTTTTGCTTATAAATATAAATTTCTTCTTTTAAGTCGATTGTCATTAAGTCTTTTGCAATAAGAACTTTATGTTTGGTATTATTTTTTATTGATTCTAATATTTGATTATCGGTTGAGCCATCTAATGACAAAACATGATTGAGCACTGTAAGTCTTGGTTTAACCTTATTTATAATATCAGCTACTTGCTTTGTATTGGTATGATAAGAGATAACTCCTTTTGCTTTCGGGTATTTGTCTAATGTATGCTTAGACGCATGCGCTATCTCATGAATAAGTACATCGCAGTTTTTTGATTTTTCTATTACTCTCTCAGAATAAGTGGTATCACCGGATATTACCAAACAGTATTTATCATTGAATATTTTGAATCCAAAAGCATGAGTAAATGGTTCATGTTTAACTGAGAATGTTTCTATTGTAAGACCATTTTTCTCATACTTAAATCCATCATCAATAATTTTTACATCAGACTTAATTACATTCACATCTAAATTCTCAGGCGCCATGCTTCTTACTTTTATATCTTCTTCATATGCTTTCAATGTACTATCAACAAAATTTTTTGTGCCAACTGGACCATATATTTTAAGAGGTTGTTTTCTGTGATAAACCCAGCCAGTCATTAATATATCTGCAAAACCAAGAATGTGATCTGAGTGTAGATGAGTAAAAAAGATATTATTAATTTCATTAGGCATGACATTAGATTGATAAAGTCTTAAAAGCGCGCCCCTTCCTGTATCAAAAAGAAATTTATCATTTTTATGCTCTATTAATATAGATTGTGAAAATCTTTCAATATTTACTCTTGGTGTACCGCTTCCAAGAATAGTTATTTTGATTATTTCGGCATGGATATTACTTGAGATAACTAATAGAAATAAAAAAATAAACTTAATCATTGTTGTATTGTAATATAATTTAAAACATATGAGTAATGAATCCAAAATAGACTTATCTAATTCTAAACGACCAGATACAGCTAAAATTAATGTCGTAGATGAATATAATAATGAAAGATCATTTTCTATTACAGGTGAATTACCTTTAACTATTTATGTTGATAAAAAAGAAATAGTTACTCTTATGACTCTTGGTCACTACCCTGAAGCACTGGTTGTTGGCTATTTAAGAAATCAAGGAATCATAGAAGATATATCGCAACTAAAGTCTGTGCATGTGGACTGGTCTGTAAATGCAGCAGCAGTAAAAACAAATTCATTAGATCTATCCAAAGTGAGTAATAAACTAAAACATCGTGTTGTTACATCAGGATGTGGTCAAGGTACAACTTTCGGCGGAATAATGGATGAACTGAAATCAAATAAAGTAAATGATTTTATGATTAAACAATCGACAATTTATCATCTTCTTAAACTCCTTCATGATAAAAACGAAATTTATAGAAAATCTGGTGCTGTTCACGGATGTGCATTATGTGACAATGATAAAATTTTAGATTTTGTGGAAGATGTTGGAAGGCATAATGCTGTTGATGCAATCGCTGGTCATATGTGGCTAAATGATATAAGTGGAAATGATAAATTGTTTTATACCACGGGAAGATTAACATCTGAAATGGTAATCAAGGTGGCTCAAATGAATATACCTACATTGTTGTCGAGATCAGGTATCACTGAAATGGGATTAAGTGTTGCTAGAGAAACAAATGTCACATTGCTTGGCAGAGCAAAAGGGAAGCATTTTTTGGTTTATAACGGTAAAGATAAAATAGAATTTGATGCTATACCTGAACCGCGTCCTGAGGGTGCACCAGATATTTGGAAAGAAGATAAAAGTTAAATAAGCTTATTTGTTACCTTGCCAATAGATGTTATTGAAACTGTAACACTTTGATTTGAATTCATTGGACCAAGTCCCGAATTAGTACCGCATGCAATTATATCTCCTGGGTTTAGAGTCATGTCATGAGATAGAAAACTTACAATTTCATACACATTGAAAAACATATCATTAGTTTTATAGTTTTGTTTAATTTCTCCATCCACTGTAGTAGTAATCTCAAGAGCCATTGGATCAACATCTGTTGCTATACATGGACCAAATATTCCGAATGTGTCATAACTTTTAGATCTTGTCCATTGATCAAATGTTGGATCTTTTTTAACGAGGTCCATTGCGGTTACATCATTGATGCATGTGTATCCAAAAATATAGTTGGATGAATCGTTTACTGTTACATCTTTACATTTTTTACCAATCACAATACCTAGCTCGCCCTCAAAAAAAATACTTTCCTCGTAACTCTTTGGACGAATAATATTTTCGCCCTGATCTATAATGCATGAAATAGCCTTGTTAAGGTATAGTGGGTTATTTGGCTTTGATAAACCCTTTTCATTAGCAAGAGATTGATAATTATTCCATAAGGCAATCATTTTAGAGGGTTGGCAAGGATTTTTTAAAACTACATCACTCAAGTTAATTTTACTATCTGTTTCAGTTGGATTATTAAACATATCTCCCTCATAAACAGTTATTTGATTATCATTAACTATTCCAAATGATTGAGAATTATTATGTTCGAATTTTATCCAATTAGCCATGATGGTATATAATTATAATTGCGATATTCTAAACGAATTAATGGATAAAAAAAAGAAGAGAATTTTAATAATTAGATGTGGATTGCTTGGCGATACCATTGATTCAACTTCTGTAATAAGACCTCTATTTGATTACTATAAAGAAGATTTAGAGATTGAATGGGTTACAAAACCAAATTTAAAAGATCTATTTGAATTTGACGAAAAAATAAAACCAATATTCGTAAAATTTACTAAACTACCTCTATTATTGAATTTAGATAAACTTAAGATAGTTATTAAGTCCTTTTTTAAACCCTATGACGCAGTTATCAATCTTGAATTAGGTAAAAAGTTTATCAGTTTAGCTAAATATACTAATGCAAAGTTGAAGGTTGGTGTACCTCAAACATATGTAGCAGAAGATATCAAAAATGAACATAGAGTGCACCATCAGCTTAAGATCATTGAATCCTATTATCGGAATATAAATCGTAGTAAAGCATTCCCATATTTAAAAGGTTCTGGTATTAATATTTTTAATGAATATCAAATTAAGAATAAATACGTAGTTTGTTGTCCGACAAACAGTAAATTCAAAAAACAAAATTATAGAGGCTACAGAGCTTGGCCATTAAAAAACTGGCAAGATTTAATTGATAAAGTTCTTCAATCAACAGATTTTGATATTGTTGTCACAGGAAATAATAATGAGAAAGATTTTATTGATGAGCTCAATTTTGATAGTCACAGAGTTCACAATTTATGCGGTAATACCAACATCCCTAATCTTGTAGAGATAATGAAAAATGCTGAATGTGCAGTTGCTAATGATAGTGGTGCTGTACATGTTGCAGGTGTAGGTTGTAAAAAAGTAATATCACTACATGGTCCTACTCCATTTAAAGAAACTGGCCCTTATGGAAATGGTGATAATGAAATTAGAGAGGCAAATATAAATATGAAATGTTCGCCTTGCTACAACACAGATGCTATAAGAAAATGTCCATCCAATCTATGTATGATTAATCTCACACCAGATAAAGTCTTTAACTTAATAATTAAATAATTATTTTTTATTAATGTATCTACTAATATGTTGGAGAACAGATTCGTTTGAATTTTTCTTATAACCTTTGTCGCTTAAATCTTCTGAGAGATTTTTTAATATATTATTAATTTTTTCTGAAAGTTTAGAGTATTTTCCCAAATCTCTTACAAGTAGAATTGCTATGAAAACTAAAATTGGAAACATGACAAGTGCAGTTACTGTATATGCTTCTATGAATGTATCAAGATTCATTTTTGCGCAGATTCAAGTTGTTCAAGTTTTTTCTGCATAAGGATATCAATCTCGTCTTCAATTTTCTGATTTTGTGATCTAGCATCTTGCAATGATATCTTATTATTCTCATGAGCTTTCCAAACATCAATTCGTTTCAATAGGGCATCAAGTGTTACCTCATGATAATGTCTTTGTAGCCTTGTCATTTTGTCGACAAAAGGTTTTAAAATGTCATGTCTTGCATCATATCTGCATTTAAGATGATCAGAAGATTCTGTTATGAGCATATTTTTGGCTTTCAATTTTTTAAGAAGAGCTTGACCAGAGTCTGAAAATTCACATTGTATCATTTGATTATATGATTTATTGCGCGCTTCAGAAAATGTATATTCTGGGAACTGATATGTAATTGTATCTGATATTACTTTGCCGTTATACGAAACATCATGATCTAGGTTAGAACTTAATATAACTTTAATTTCATTAATACCAACTGGCAATATTTTAACAAAATGATATTCGCTATAAATTCTACTTACATATTCACCATTTATAAATAATTTACCATAGCCCTCTGATGACAAATTATTTTGCATATTTTTTTCTGGAGTAAACTTAAAGTTTCTAATATTAGTTTTAACCTGATAGAAAGGTTTATTTTTAATTAGAGAAATATTAACTGAGGGAACGCTGCTGCCTACGGCTTCAATCTTTGGATTGTAGTATTCTTTCCAAAATTTTATCCTTTCTTCATTATCATCATGAGAAAGAACAGTCGTAGCTGTAAAGGTAAATACACAAAATAAGAATAATTTTTTCATCTCGGATCTATGGTATCAAAATGTAGTGATAAATGCCCTTTTTCTTATCTTCAAAATATAATCTTAAAGTTTTCTCAATAACAGAAAAAGCAATGTCATCCCAGGGTATATCAGATTCAGAGAATAGCCTTACTTCTTCGCTCTCGGGTCCTGGAGCGTATTTACCATCTAATAGTTTTCCAACATACATCATATATATCTGACTTATATGTCTTAAATCACACATAAAAAAGAGTTTAATCTCATCAGATTTGGCAGTAGCCTCTTCGAAGGTTTCTCTTAACGCGCCTTCAACTACAGTTTCATTATTTTCTAAAAAACCTGCAGGAAGTGTCCAAAAACCACTTCTAGGTTCTGTCGCTCTTTTACACAATAAAATCTTATTTTCCCATTCAAGTATACAACCAGAGACGATTTTTGGATTTTGATAATGAATAGTGCCGCATACTGTACATACTGCTCTTTCTTTATTATCGCCTTCTGGGATTTTATCCTGTGTGGGTGAACCACAATACATACAAAACTTCTGTGTAGGTTTACTTTCAGCCATGTTATAGAGCATCGTAACACAACTAGGATCTGCATCTTGAAGAAAATATGAAATGTTCGAATATAGTATTGAATTAAAATATACTTAGACCTTCAACTTATTTATATTATCTTTTTATTAAATATCTCTGTATAATATTTCGAAGTTGTTTAAGTCCCCATCGTCTAGAGGCCTAGGACACTGCCCTTTCACGGCGGCAACAGGGGTTCGAATCCCCTTGGGGACGAAATCAAGCTTTAAATAGCCCTTAATAAAACAAAGCTTTAGCCCTTAATTAATTTTGACCCAATTTGAACCCAACATCTGACATTAGTTTAAAAACATAAAATTTTGTAAAGAAAAGTGTGCGAATTTGTTAATGTTATTTTTAAATTTATATACAATTATAGATATGATTAATCATAAATCTAAACTCATTTGTCCACACTGCAGTCATGAAAAAACTATCACGATGCCCTCGACTTTTTTTGTCAATATTTTTTAGAATGTACAAATTGCAAAACAGTTATAAAAGCTAAAGCTGGTGATTGTTGCGTGTTTTGCTCTTATGGAGATATCAAATGTCCTCCAATTCAAACTAAGCAGAGTGAGTATGTAGGTAATCTGTTTACCTGATAAATCAGATAACTAATAACAAAAAATATTTAATTAGTTTACTATGTTGATATGGAATTTATCGCTGTTCTTCTGATTCTAATTTTTTCCGTTGTTACATTAAATAATAAAATGTTAAATCTTAATTTAAGTTACTTGTTATCAGGAGCATTGTCGTTTTTGTTTGTTGTTGGTTTAATCTACTTAATCACATCCACAATTAGCTAATAAAGTTTCTTTAAATCTATTTGAAATTATCATACATTGCCCGGTCGTGAGTGAAGTCTTTCATCATCTGAATGTCGATTTCCTCATTTAACGTGGCTAAAACAATTTCTCTATGATGAGATGTTATTTCAATGTCATGAATTGCAATACATAAATCTAGACCCACACGACACAATTCACGTTCACCAAAATCATGGTTCTTTCTTTCAAATGCAATTTTCACAGAATCTGAATCGGTTCCAAATAATCTTGCAGTATTATTAAATGCATGTTGATGATCGCTATTATCCAAAATTGACATCCAGCAATATACATTCATGGAAATATATTTTAAATGGATAGCCGGTCTTGCTCCTACACCTGTTAAACCAAAAATTGATGCAGTTTTATTATGATTTTTTAAAGCATCTTTTGATCTTTCGATAATCCATTGAGATAGTTCTAATGAGGGCTCTGTATGATTAATTTTATGAAATGAAAACTCTTTAATTAAGACCTCAGCTAATTCAGGATTAGGATTAGTCATATATTTATCTACAAGATTCAACTCAAATTGTAGAGAGTTATCATTATTCATTGAAAAATACCTCGAAAAAGTAAGAATAATATGTTTGGATTATATTGTGAACAAAAATGCTAAAACAAAAATGAAATTCAGAACTATGTTCAGAGTCTACCTAATATCCTTGTTCATAATAATGCCTATAATATTTTTTATTTGGTATATATCAAATAGTTAAAACATATAAAAATTTTCATTAGATCATATTTACTCAACCAAATTGTTTGATATGGACTAAGATCAATTTCTGATGTTTTATCTGTAATTTCAATATCTGATAATAAATCCTTCCATTGATTAAATTCTGACAGATTAAGGTCTAGTAAACTTAGGCTTGTATTTTTTTCAGTTAAATTTGAAATACAAAAAATATATTGTTTCTTATCTAAACTTTGTCTCCAAATTCCATACAAGTCTCTTCCTAAATGAAGAGTGAATTGAGTAGAATTAGGATGAAAAGCAATTTGTTTTCTCCTAATAGCAATTAAGTCCTTAAGGGTATTAAATATATAAGACTGTTTAGTTTTTTTGTTTAATGCATCCAAATCATTATTGGTAATCTTTCCTCTATTTAGAGATCTGTTGTGATTAGTTGTTTGATATAAATCGTAAGCATTATTTGATCCAAAAAGACTATGGATATATAGTGCTGGCACACCCTCTAGAGAAAACATGATTGTGTGTATACAAATAAATCTCTCGATATCAAGACTTCTCTCTTTATTAAAAGTTTCTTTCATTGCATCGAAAAGAGATATGTTAATCTCATATGGCTCAGGAGTATCAGTATTATTATTACGATATGATACTTTTCCTCCGTTTTTCTCCATAAGGTCAATAAATTTAACCACTTCGTTTTTCGTAAGAAAAGATTCAGCTGGTCGAAGACCAATTCCATCGTGAGAAGCTATGAAGTTAAGATATGATGTTCCCAATTGAGAAGGCGGCATACTCATAGTAAGTTGCTCAAGATATGAAGAATCACTTGAGAGAATCGAATATATTAAAATTGGAGGAAGAGAGAAATTATAAATCCAGTGCGCCTCATTAGCATTTCCAAAGTAAGATACATTTTCCCTGGCTGGCGTATTAGTCTCTGTGATTAAAATGGCTTTAGGTGCTAAATAAGTTAATATGGTTCTAAATAATCTTACAATTTCATGAGTTTTATCAAGATTAATGCAAGTAGTACCAATTTTTTTCCAAATAAATGCAACTGCATCAAATCGAAATATAGTTATACCCTTTGATAGATAGAAGATTATAATTTGAATGAACTCATATAAAACAACTGGGTTACTGAAATTATAATCAACTTGATCTTCGCTGAAGGTGCACCAAACATATCTTATTCCATTTGCGGTATCTATAGGATTTAGTAAATCACTTGTTCTTGGCCTCACTACCTTCGAAGTATCAAATTTTTGTTCAAAATTGAGAAAATAATTATGGCCTTTACCCTCTCCTTTTATAAAGTTTTCAAACCATTTACTTTTAGATGAACCATGATTAATAACAACATCTGCCATAACTCCAAATTCTTTTGAGATACTTAAGATATCATTCCATTGACCAAAATTATGATAAATTGTGTAGTAATCAATTACTGAAAATCCTTTATCTGAGCTTGATGGAAAAAAGGGTAATATATGAACAGCTTCAAACATATCAACACAAAAGTTTTTTAAAAAATTATCGATAGCTTTAATTGGAAGATTTTTTTTGTCCTCAATTGAGTCAGCGTACGTTATTAGTACCACAGTTTTTTCTGTCCATTGGGTTCCATCCTCTGTTATGTGGGTTGGGAGGTCTGATTGAGAAAAGATAATATGCTCTAATAGTTTTTCTGACAGACCGTCTATCTCATCATGTTTAAGATTGTCTTTGTATATACGCTTTATGTGGTGAAATACTCTCTTCTCTAGTGCTTGCTTTTTATTTTTAGGCATTTATATCTACTTACGCTTATATTTTAGAATCAGATTCTACTATATCTAAAAACCTATTTCGTATGTCTGGCATCGCTGTTTCCACACGATTCCAATTAGTTATAAGTGGATTTTGATTAGGGTTATCCAAAAATTCTTGGCCAGCAATAATAATATTATTTGAAAATAGTTCTATCGCTATTTCCTCCTCATTAATATTCAACTCGAGACCATTAATTTTTGCATCATTATGATAGATTTCCAGTAAATCCAATGCAGTCCGATAGTACGTAGCCTTAATTGTTCTGAGAGTATTATAGGTAAATGTATCACCTTGTGCCGCAAGCTTTCTAATTAAAGTCTTGGTGATATCAATGGACATTTTTGATAGCCCTTGTGTTGTATCATTTTCTGAGAGTACTTGATGTTTATGATCATAAGTATCAGCGATATCAACTTGACAAATACGGTTGTAAGCTTGATTTCTTTGCATCTCAGACAGTAGTCCAATTTCTAAACCCCAGTCACATGGGATGCGTATTTCTTTTAAAAGCCTACTTTTAAATGAAAATTCGCCAGCCAGTGGATATCTAAAGACATCTATAAACTCTATATAGTCTCTATGCCCTAATACTTTTTTGAATGTTTTAAGAAGTGGTGTTACAAGAAGTCTAGTTACTCTCCCGCTTAGAGCATTATCTCTTATCCGAGGATAATAGCCTTTACAAAATTCATAATTAAAATTTGGATTTGCAACAGGATAAACCAATCGAGCCAAAAGTTCACGTGTATAAGTTATTATATCGCAATCATGAAGAGCAATTGCTTTTGCTTCATTTCTAGAATAAGTATACCCCATACAATACCAAACATTTTTTCCCTTACCAGGTTGATCAGGAGCAATTCCTAATTTTTTGAAATCATTATCTAATTGTTTCATCTTAGGGCTATCATTCCAAATTACTGAATGAGGTTGTTTTAGTTTTGAAAAAAATGTTTTAGCTTTTTTAAATTCAGATTTATTAGCTCTATCGAGACCAATAGTAATATGATTTAAATATTTTACTTCACTTAAACAAGAGACTATTTTTTTTAATGCAGGGGCCGCTCAATTCAGAATACAAAGATGGTAAAATTAGTTCAATTGGTAATTGTTTAGAGTGTTCTTTAAGTTCATTCTCAATCTCGCTTAATGTACGATTTGATAAATTATGTAAAGTGCTTATAACGCCATTCTGGTGAAAATCAGACATATGCGCCTTCCTGATTTTTAATTCTAGTAAAAACTCTCTCTAAACACTCTATCCAACCATGTGGTGCATATGATGAGCTAAACACAACATTTTTATTTTTAACCTTATCTAGTAAGTTATGATTATTGTCTGATTTTACAATACATGGATAATCAACAGCATTTAACATATCCAAATCATTCATGCTATCTCCAATAGCAACGGATATTATTTTCATATCTTCATTAGTCCTCATTATATGTTTTAAAAAATAATTAGTTGCTTTACCTTTATTATTGTTTGAACATACGTGGCAGAATCTTCCACCTTGTATCAAATTAAGATTATGTGAATTAAGAGCCTCATTCAGCTCTTTAAAACTTTTCTTATTTCCTGAATGTTTAATTAGTATTGAGAAATCTCTATCTGATGCTAGAGCTAAATCACTTCCTGACAATCCTGTGAGTTTAGATTTTTCAAACTGATTAAGATCATCAAAAAACTCAAAGTCATGGGAAAAGTTATTTTTTATTAACTCTCTGACTAAGTCACGAAATCTATGTATTTTTATAGACTCAGATAAAATAAAGTAATCATCTCTTTTTTTATTATATTCAAATCCAATGCTTTTAGGATGATATAGGCCTCCGCCAGTCTCACAAATGAATGGATACTTTATCTTAAAATTTTTTTGCATATAGGCAATTTCGTGAAATGTTTTACTCGAATTAAATGCAAAAAAATGATTATGTCTATTAAACTCATCTATAAGCGCGAGATTCTTCTCCAGGGTCAAATGTGTCGTTACCTATAAAAGTTCCATCAATATCAGTAAACACAGCCATGATAAATTTATTAGTTTCAAAATCCATAAATCTAATTATCTGGTATATATCATGCAATTTACATGCCGTATCTTATGAAATTGGCATGATTTATGCTTAACAAATAGTATGAAGAATATTCATATTCATAAGCAAAAAGTGTTTAGAGAGACTGAAAATGTCCTCTTTTATGATATAACAATAAAAGAGTCTAATGCATCTGATCTTGTAATTCATGACTCAGCTGCTGTTTCTCCTCCAGATGATGATCTAGGAAATAAGCAATTTTATGTCCATTATCATCAAATAGATAATAATCGAGTAGTTCATGGCTCCAGAACATTTGAATTGATAAACTTTGATTGGGACAAACCGTATCAAATCATCAAGCTCTCAAGAAACAGCGGAGCTTTGAGAATACCAAAAGGAACATTTCATCGTTCAATATCGTCAGATATTGGATCGATAGTTATTAATCAATCAGAGAGAGACGATCTATTTCAAACAAAAAAAGAATTTCAACCGGTCTCTGTAATCAAGAATGAAAAACTCGCTTACATTCTCAAAAATATAAAACCGGTAATAGTTAAAATTTAGCTATAAATCTCTAAGAATTCAGATATTCTTTCGATAACTCTTTTTTTTCCTAATAAGAAACATAGGTCATCTATTGATGGTGCGTTTAATCGGCCAGTGGTTGCAAAACGTATTAGTGGACCAACATCTTTAAATTTTAGTTTTAAATCCTCACATGTAGACTTAACACATGCGCTTATTGATGGCTTGTCATTGAAATCTACAATGAAGAATTTTGCAATTATATCTCTCAATATTTGTATTGTTTGATTTTTTTCATATTTAGAAATTATGTCTAGATCATATTCAATTTGATCATTGTAGAAATAAGCAATACTGCCAGCAATATTTTTAAGAGAATATTCTCTTTCAATACCAAGTTTGAGTATACTCTTTAGGTAATCGTCATTTCTTGGCTCGTTAGATAATTTCATATCTTTTAAAAAAGGGATTATACTCATAGCTATATTATCTATATCATCATTTTTAATATAATGTTGATTTAGCCAATTTAATTTTTCCACATCAAAAGTTGCCGCGGATTTAGTAATTTTATCAAGACTAAATAGTTGAATAAGTTCTTCAACACTGAAGATTTCCTGATCACCATGAGACCAGCCTGTCTTAGCAAGATAATTGAGTATAGCGTCAACTCTATAACCTTCATTAAGAAAATGGTTAATGTCAACCGCGCCATGTCTTTTTGAAAGTCTCTTACCATCAGTTCCATGAATCATAGGTAGGTGTGAAAAAGATGGAACTTCAGCTCCAAATGCTCTAAATAAGTTAACTTGAACTGGAAGATTGCTGAGATGATCGTCACCTCTGATAAGATTGGTAACAGCCAAGTCAATATCATCAACTACAGATGTAAGATTATATGTGGGCACGCCATTTGATCTGAGAATGACAACATCGAAAAATATTTTAGGATCAAAAGTTATTTCACCATGTACTGAGTCATTAATAATTATTGATTTTTCTCGTTGATTTTTAAATCTAATAACATGTCCTTCTTTATTGAGCCTATTATTGTATTGAATGCTTAAATCTGTATCTTTAGTTTTTTCATTTATCTCAACTTTGTCATAATACGCAAAACCATTATTTAGTAGCTCTTCAATCTTATCAATATAATGATCAAATCTTTCTGATTGATAAGTTATATCACCATCGTGTTTTAAACCGAGCTCATCTAGAGCGGATATAATTGAATTTTTATATTCTGAAGTGCTTCTAGTTGTATCTGTGTCATCAATTCTTAAGAGAAATTTTCCGTTATTTTTTTTTGCATATAGCCATGAATACAACGCTGTTCTAACTCCACCTATATGAAGCCAGCCTGTTGGACTAGGTGCAAATCTTGTAATTACAGTCATAGAGTCATTTTGAAATTATTAATTATTGCTCCAGGCAATCTAGAGCTTGAGGTTGATCTTTCTTCATATGTGCTCGAATCAATTAACATTTCCCTTTTTCTTGTCAGTCCAACTAAATTCTCACCTAGCATACTATAAACACTGTCATCAAATCTCATGGTGTTGATGGGAGCAACTAATTTACCATTTTCAACAATAAAACAACCAAATCTTGTTAATCCTGTCATTCTCCCATTATTACGGTCAGAGAAGTTCAGATACCACAAGTTACTAATGTATATACCATTATCTAATTTATTAAGAATATCATTCTCATCAATATTTCCAGGTTTCATATCAATAGAACAAGGATATTCTGAATTACTCGATGCATTATGAACGGCAGAATATTCAAGAGAAGATCGAGGTGAAGTCAAAGACTCTGTGAATTTACCATCAGTTATCATATTGATCACATCGGGTTTAATAAAACCATCAGAATTAAAATTAGCAGAAATTCCATCTTTAATATTCTCATCAATTGATACAGATGGGTGAAGGGATTTTTCTGATTTATTAAGTAAGTGTAATGGACTTGTTCCAATCTTATTTGCTTTATAGCTAAAACCTCCCCATGACATCATGTCTATTATTTCATTTAATGCAGATGGTTCTAAGTAGACGTTATACTCACCTTTCTCAATATTCTTAATAGGCTTAGATAATACATCTAGTTTTTCTTTACCCTGATTAAGTATTGAATCAAATTCATCATTATTCCAATTCTTAGATGAATAATTCAATTTAATAGCATTATTATTTTCATTATAGATTGAATAATCAAAGCTAAATGAGTAATCACTATGCCAATTAAATTGACCAAGCGAGTTTGCTAATCCAGTGTAAATATATCCAGATGAATAAATACCGACTAAATCTAAATTAGAAATATTTCTCATCACGTAATCCAAATTTTCTCTATCATCAACATTTTTTTTCTTTTCAGATATTTCCGTAGAGTGAACATTAGTCGAAAACATTAAGTATGGATCTTTTGGAAGATCTGGAAGTTCTCTTCTTAGATAGTTTAATGTCCTTATGAGCGTGGCCTTATCTCTATTTATACTCCCGTTAAGCCTTACATGAGATTTAAGATTTTTTTTATCTCTGTTAGATAAACTCAAGGATAATGATATTTGTTTTACATTTCCTGGTTGTCTAATTTTTCCTTTATTGAGTCTAACAAAACTAGATTCTTCTGCATCAAAGTTAAGAATTAGAAATTCATCTTTTTGAATGTTTTTAAAAAGTTCTTTTGCAATGCTTTGAAAATAATCCTTCATTACTCGCCGCCAAAAATATCAATGTCTCTAAACAGGCATGGCGGTGTGGCATGGCCAACAAAAATAGTCTGATTTGGCTCTCCTTTTCCACAATTAGCTGTACCTAAGATAGAGAAAGATGAATTATCTCCAACCTCTGAAAGATTGTGCCAGAACTCTTTAGTAATACCTCTGTAGTTAGGGTTTTTAACTACTTCTTTCAATTCACCATTTCTAATTAATGTACCTTTCTCACAACCAAACTGAAATTTATTCCTGTAGTCATCTATTGACCAAGAATTATTTGTTTCTAATAAAATACCATTTTCAATTGAATGAACCATTTCTGAGAAAGTTGAATTACCAGGTTCAAGATTGATATTTCCCATTCGATCTATTGGGGGCCTGTTCCAGCTTGTCGCTCTAGAGCATGCAACAAAATCTTGTTCAGCTCTTTGAGCAGAAAAAAACTTCCTATGGGTCTTTTGAGAATACCATCTTTGATCAAATATTTTTTGTCCGCTAAAGTTCCATCATCATCAAAATTATATGTAGCTAATTCAGATTCTTGTTTTGGATTAAATGAGATATTTAGTTTTTCTGATCCATATTGATATGAACCGAACATATCAAGATTAACAAAACTTGATCCGGCGTAATTTCTCTCATCACCCAATATTCGATCTAGTTCTAGCGGATGACCAATCGATTCATGAATTTGCAAAATCATTTGGTCCGGAGCAATTAATGCGTCTAATTTTTCGGTAGGACAATTTGTTGCCATTGAAAGCTCAATGGCATCATTAGCTATCTCAGATGCTTTGTTTATCAAGTCTGACTCTTTCAGAAAATTATAACCTATTTGCCTGGCATGAGCATGACCTCCAAACGTACGGGTCTGGATTTGTTTTTTATATTCAGCGCATGCTATTAATTGTGGCAAAATATATGAAATATTTTGTCTGAATTTACTACCGTTCGTATCAGTAAATAAAGTTTCGAGTCTATTGTATCTAAAGCTTGCGCCCCAATTCGATATAGTTGGTTTAGATTTAAGAGATTTATTAATCTCCATTAAATAATCTACTTTGTCCTTATTAGATTCTTTTGCCCAAGCATCTTTTTCATGTGTGAAATATTTACCATTATCTATTGTGGTATTTGGAGGGATAAATTCATGTACTAATTTGCCTGATGAATAATCTGCCCATTTCTTAGCATCTTCAGTTGCCTCCAGGATTCCCTCTTTTGTTATGTTGCTAGTAGCGCTGTAACCATATCCGCCGTTGTTTATCACCGTAACCATTAATCCTTCGTCTTCTAGAATTTCAATAGGCTCAAGAACATTCCTTGTTACAGAAATTATATTTGTATATTTATTTACAAATCTAAAAGAACAGTAATCTACATTTGGTAGAAAACTATTTATTTGATTAAGAAATTCATTTTTCATGATTTAGCAAGAAATACATTGTATCATTTAAGTATAATTATGCATAAAATTTATCCTCTGATTGAAAAGACAGACTTTCCAGAAATTGCCCGAAAAGAGTTAAATACATTACAGGTCAATTTGGGTTATAAGTGTAACCAAAGATGTCTCCACTGCCATGTAAACGCCGGACCGAATAGAACTGAAATGATGGATAAAAGTACTGTGAATCAAGTAATAGATTTCGCAATCAAAAGCCATATCAAAGTTGTTGATTTGACTGGTGGAGCTCCCGAACTAAATAAACATTTTAAATATATGATTCAAGCACTCAAAGTTGAGGGAATTCATATAATTGATAGGTGCAACCTTACGATTTTAAATGAAAAGAAAATGACAAATCTAGCAAACTTTCTTGCGGAGAATAAAGTGGAAATCATCGCATCTTTGCCATGTTATTCAGAGCAAAATGTTGATGCACAGCGAGGAAAGGGGGTTTTTCGATGTTAGTATAAAAGTACTTCTAGAACTTAATTCCCTTGGGTATGGATTAAATCATGACTTGCAACTTAACTTAGTATATAACCCACAAGGAATGGTTTTGCCTCCAAATCAATCTATGCTAGAAAAAGACTATAAAAATTTTCTTGCAGAGAAATTTAATATCAAATTTAATAAGCTCTATACAATAACAAATATGCCAATTAATAGATTTGGTAGCATGCTAATCAGTAAGAATAAATTCCATGATTATATGAATCTGCTCAAATCATCTTTTTCAAAAAAAGCAGCAGAAAACGTAATGTGCAGACATCTTATAAGCATAGGCCATGATGGCTATGTATATGACTGTGATTTTAATCAAATGCTAGAGCTGCCATTGTCAAATAAGAAAGTTCATATTAGTCAACTTACATTGAAGTCACTAAAGCATTTGAAAATAGCTTCAGCTGACCATTGCTATGGATGCACTGCTGGAGCAGGTAGTAGTTGTGGAGGATCTTTAACTTAATATGAAGTTCTCTATAATAATTCCCGTTTTAAATGAAGAGAAAAATCTTATTCAGAATAAGCCGTTTTTAAATAAACTAAAAAATACTTTGAATGCAGAACTAATATTTGTCGATGGAATGAGTCGAGACAAATCTTTAATGATCTCACGTACTCTATCAGGAAAGGTTTATATCGACACTGCAGCAAGATCTAAGCAACTTAATACAGGAGGAAGATATGCCAAAGGTGAATATTTAATATTCCTTCACGCAGATACAAAATTAGATGATCTGGCAATAAATAACATCTTAAAAATATCTAACAGTTACAAATGGGGTTTTTTTAACCTACAACTAGACGATACAAGTTGGAAATATAGAATCTTATCTTACTGTATAAATCTTAGAAGCAGATTGTTTAAATATGGAACTGGCGATCAAGTCTTAATAATCAAAAAAGACATATTTGAAAAGATTAGAGGATATAAAGATATTCCATTGATGGAAGATATTGAAATATGCAATAGGTTAAAGAATTTATATTTACCAGAGATACATCATGGCAAATCGATTTCATCAGCGAGACGATGGAAAGCACATGGATTCTTTAGAACAATACTATTAATGAGAATATTGAGGCTCTTGTATTATTTAGGTGTAGATCCAAAAAAATTAGAACTAATTTATAAATGACATCTATCATTAATATTTTATCTAAGAATCCTGAATTGGCAGATTGTAAAAGTCGCCTCAAAAAATATCTATCTAGAGATGAAAGGATATTTCTCACAAAGAAAATGCTTGAAATGATATGTAGTGAAATAATAAGGGTTGATGCTGAAGCTTGCTTGCATTTTTTTCCTAATGATAATGGTAAATATATTGAATGGCTATCTAAGAAGTTTAAAATTAAAACTCAACATCAAAAGCAAGGATATCTCAGTGATAAAATATACTCTGCATTAGATGAACAAAAAGAAATATATAAAAAAAGAATTGTAATAGGTTCAGATATTCCTACAATTTCAGTCGATGAACTCACAGATTGCATTGTTAATCTAGATAAACATGATTTGATTATTGGGCCATCTGAAGATGGCGGATTCTATCTAGTGGGAGTAACAGATAATGTACATAAGATCTTTAAAGATATGGAACTAGATAAAATCTCTTTTAAAGATATCCTTAAAAAATGTATAAGTAGTGACATAAGTTATAAAGTAATAAGAACTCTTAAAGATATAGATACTTTTGATGACTTAACGTCTATCTAACTTTTTTTTGTGAAGGTCATTTAATTTTATATATTTAAGATAAGTATTAAACATAGTGGTGAGAGCCACTTTAAATCCATTTTTCCCTTGAAGTATTCCTCCCTTAATAAAAAGTTTTTTGATAAATGCAAATATAGATCTTATAATAGGCCTGCTGTTTGATGGTAAGACCCCATCATCAAACAACTGCTTAGCACTCATACTGCTTCTGAAATTCATTTTATCAACCCATTCTTCCATAGATTCATAGGTATTATGAATAATATGACACTTAGTCTTTAAAGTATTATTACATTGAACTGCTGCGTGATCAGCTCTAGTATCATAATTAACTTTCTTCTTATTGTATAATCGAATTACACTATCGGGATAGAAACCTGCTGCCCTAATCCATTCATCTCCACAAAAGTTTTTCCTTCTGAACGAGAAACCATCATAAGAATTTTTTTCAAAATTAATTCTCTTAACGTAATTAACTAAATCATCATCCAATAGTTCATCTGCATCCATGCTAAAAATCCAATCATTTGACGCAAAGTTTGAAGCCTCTTTTTTTTGAGCACCATCCCCAAGAAATGGTTGTATAAAAACTTTTGCTCCTTCTTTTTCTGAAATTTGTCGAGTTGAATCACTGCTTTCAGAATCTAAGACAATAACTTCATCACAAATATTTCTCAAACTTCTTATAGCTCTTGAAATATATTTTTCAGCATTCAGTGTAATAATTGTTCCTGATATTTTCATAAATATTTACTAATTTATAATTTTCTCAAGTTTCTTAAAGTGGTTATCATAATCGTAATATTTGATTGAGTGCTCGTATCCATTATGTATTATTTTTTGTCTTAATTGAACATCTTCAATCATTTGGTCAATTTTCTTTTGTAAATCAACATAATTTTTTGTCTCAAATAATAAACCATTATGTTTGTTTATAATAATTTCAGGTACGCCACCAGCATTACTTCCAATAACAGGTACTTTCATCAGCATTGCTTCTACGACAATCAATCCAAATGTCTCCTCATAGGTAGGTAACACCACTAAGTCGAAACAAGGCATATATGTCATGGGCATGTTAACAAAATCAATGAATTTTACTTTTTGATTTAATTTATAAAGCTGTATATCTTCAATGAGTCTATTTTTATATTCATGCTTCATACAGTGTCCTATAACGCACAATTGAATATCATGATTACTTTTATTAATTGCTTGTAAGACAAGATGTTGTCCTTTTTGTTCCTCTATTCTTGAAAAGACTCCAATTGTAAACACTGAAGTATCTAACTGAGATTGATTAAAAAATTTTTCCTTAGTAACAATCAGATTTTCTGAAGGTTTTTCTATCCCATATGTCAATAAATGTATTTTGGAGTTATCAATGGGTAAATGTATACATGATTCATTGTATAGTTTTTTTGTTATAACTAAAAAGTGATCTATATTTCTGTATATGAATTTATGATAAATATCTTTTTTTGGACGTGATAATTTCATTTGTCTATAAAATATTAGTTTGATAGGTTTTTTAGATAGTTTTTTTAACAGAACAGATAAAAATAAATCTTTTGCCCAGCTTACATGTATAGTATCAATATCATTATCATGGATATATTTTCTTAAAATAAAAATATTTTTAATAAAACTTTTTGATTTACATATAATTTTATCATCAGAAATTTGATTTGAAATATATGAGTCTTCTGAGCAAGCAACATGAATATTTCGATTTAGCTTAAGTCGATAATATTTAACCAACTTTAGGAAATATAGTTCTAAGCCACCTTGATCAGGTGACATACATAGGGCTAATATTCTATTCATTTATATAATTTTGAATCCATTATAATCTTAATTTTGGTACATGAACAAAGAATAATTTGTAAGATGTACTAAATATTGATGTAATACAATGATGAAAAAATTGTTAGTTGTGAGAAATGATAAACTTGGTGATTTAATTTTAATCTTCCCAGCATTAAAGTTAATTAGAAACTCAATAAATGATATACAGGTTGATTGTCTCATAGATAAAAAATTTACTGATATAAGGACTATATCGAATTATATTGATAACGCTATCTGTGACAATGCACAATTAGTAAATGAGATTAAGAGATATAACTATGACTTCGTAATAAGTTTTTTCTCCACATTTAATATTGGCTACAAACTTTATAGATCAGCAATAGCAAAAAGGTATGCTCCAGCAACTAAACTCGCACAGATTTTTTATAATAGAACAATAAAACAAAATCGATCTTTGTCTGTGAAACCAGAATATGAATATAATCTGGATTTAGCAAAATATTTTCTTAAAGATAATGGCTATAACATAAATGATAGTAATTCATCATATTTTAGTTTAACTAAAACCAAAGATTTATCGAATGAAAAAAAGCAAAGTGTATTCATTCATCCCTATACAGGTGGATCCTCTAAATCCCTTGCTCCTAGAGACTTTATCAAACTTTGTGAAGAAATAAATAATTACAAAGAGTGTAATTTTACTATTCATTGTGATGTAAATGATTATGATAAATGTCTCAAGCTAGAAAAAATTAACCATAATTTAAACATTAAAACTATCAATCCAACAGAAAGCTTAATTCAGATGTTCGATAATATTAATAAATGTGACATCTTTATTGCGGGCTCCACTGGACCATTACATGTGGCTGCAGCATTAGGTAAAAAAACTGTTGGGTTTTATCCATCTAAAATTTCATCTACATCCTTGAGGTGGAGCACTATTAATCCAAGTCATAGCAAATTATCATTCACTGACATTGGTAATAATAATGAGTATATAGAAATTAATCTAATAAAAGCCGCTAAATTGATATACGACCACTTACTTGATTAATTTAAATATTTCATCTCTTATGTGATCAGATGAAATATCATTTAAACAATTTAGATGTTCCAATGGACATTCTCGCTTGAAGCATGGACTGCAGCTTAAATTTTTATAAATGATAGATTTTTTATATTCATCTGTAAGAGGCGGTGTATATTTAGGTGATGTTGAACCAAAAATTCCTACGACTGGTTTATCAAGAGCCGCTGCTAAATGCATTAAGCCAGAATCGTTAGCAATAACACAACTAGCATTACTTAAGATATTTAAAATATCATTCAGTGAGGTTTTATTAATTAAATTAATGTAATCAGTTTTGATTGATTCCAAACTTGTTTCTATTGATTGATCTAAACCAATAAAAATTATTTGATATTGATTATTTATCTTATTGGCTAATTCAATCCATTTATTAATTGGCCATCTTTTAGCTGGACCATATTCAGCATCAGGACAAAATACAATATACTCTTTATCGGCAGAATAAGTTTTATTAACAATCTTTTTGTCATTATTGTAATTTATTCTTGGTATCAAACTCTCATCGTACTGGGAACCCAAAAGATTAAGGTATCGATTTACCATACCTTCTTCACGATCAACAGGTTCTATTATTCGATTAATTAAACCATATCTAAACTCACGCATGTAACCTATTCTTTCCTTGATCTTCGCTATAAATGGTATCAATGAAGACTTAATACTGTTTGGCAGTATGTAACATTTAGCATAATGGTTATTTCTAAGTTGCATGCCCAATCTTATTCGATAAAAGAAAGATAATTTTCCATGTTTAATTTTTACAGGAATTATTTTTGATATATCTGGAAAATATTTTGTAACCTCATAAAGATTCTCATTTACCATTAAATCGATTTCATGATTTACAAATTTTCTCTTAAGAGCTTTTAAGAAAGATAAGCTAATAACAAGATCACCTAACCAAGCTGGCGCTATCACTAGAATTCTGTTTTTGTTCATATAACTACCTGTTCAGAAAAGATAGATACTGTTTTACACCTTCTTCCAACTCTGTTGCGTCTTTTGTGTATCCTATAGTTTTCAGGTTAGTCATATCAGCTTCTGTGAATGCTTGATACTGTTTCTCAAGGCCATCTGGAAAATCGATATATTCTATATGACCTGATTCATAGAAATCAATCACAGCATTAGCTACATCATTAAATGATCTACTTTTTCCAGTACCCACGTTGAATATGCCAGATTTTTGATTATGTAAAAACCAAATTTTTATATCGACAGTATCTTTGACGTACACAAAATCTCTTCTTTGCTCGCCATCAGCATATCCGTGACTCCCTCTAAAAAGTTTTAACATGCCTTGTGATTTATGTTGATTTGAAAAGTGATATATCACACTGCTCATAACTTCTTTATGCTGTTCATATGGTCCATAGACATTGAAATATCTTAGGCCAACAACTTGAGAATTTATTTTATTAAAATTTGTTCTCACATAATTATCAAACAAAAGCTTAGATTCAGAGTAGTGATTCAATGATGATTCATTTTCAGGATTTTCTACAAAAGTATTGCCTTCACCATACACGGATGCCGAAGATGCATAGACAAGATTAATATTATTATTGGAGGAATGTTCAAGAATATTTTTCGAATAATTAAGATTCATCTCCATTACATAATCTCTATCCGGCTCAGTAGTTTTTGAACAAGCTCCTAAGTGAAAGATGTGTTCGATTTTATTGTTGTATTTTCCATTGTTTAGATTCTTAAGAAAAACATCGTGTCCTATACAATCTAATATTTCTAAATTTTCGATATTACTAAATTTCTTTTCATATCGATTTAATTCCTCAACAACTAATATTTCTTTATTTATTTCAAGAAGTGATCTAACAAGATTTGCGCCGATAAAACCAGCACCACCAGTAACAATAATCATAATTTGAATAATACAATACTTTTAGGATAATTATAATAATACCAACAAAAGTATTGTTATGTTCTTGATATAGCTGTTACAATTATTTTTTTTAAATGAAAAGATCACAAATACTTGTCGGTATAATAATGGGATCACAATCTGATTGGCCTATTATGAAACATGCCTCTGATATTCTTACAAATCTATCAATTAAACATGAAAAAAGGGTTGTGTCGGCTCATAGAACGCCCGATCTTTTATATGACTATGCGGAGAGTGCGTGTGATAGAGGCTTAGAAGTTATTATAGCTGGTGCTGGCGGAGCTGCCCACCTACCTGGCATGACTGCTGCTAAAACACATTTACCTGTCATTGGTGTTCCAGTGAAGACAAAGTCGCTAGAGGGTAAAGATTCACTTTTATCGATTGTTCAAATGCCAGCAGGAATACCGGTTGCAACAGTTGCAATAGGTAAAGCAGGCTCTATCAATGCTGGTCTGTTAGCTGCTTCTATACTTGGAATAAAATATCCTCAAATAAATAAAAAGATATTAGATTACAGAAAAAAACAAACTAAACGTGTCTTGAAAACTACAAAAATTCTCTAATGAAGATTGCTATTTTTGGTGCTGGTCAACTCGCAATGATGATGATTCAGTCAGACAAAGAAAAAAAACATGATTTTTTAGTTATCGATCCAAGCGATAATCCACCTGCAAGTAATTATGCCCAACATATACAAAGTGAATATAACGATAAAAATACGCTAGCGAAAGTTTCTAAACATTGCGACATAGCTACAATTGATTTTGAAAATGTGTGTGTTGAGTCAATGAGGGAAATTGAAAAATATATTCCTGTTCGCCCTTGTCCTAATGCTCTAGAAATATGTCAAGATAGACTCAAAGAAAAAAATCTTTTCAAAAAACTTGATATAAAAACTACAAATTTTTCTGAGGTAAACAGCCTGGATGATTTAACTAAACACATACAACAGAATAAAAGTTATATACTCAAATCACGGCGATTTGGTTATGATGGTAAAAATCAATATCGCATAAAACCTAACACAGAAATCATGACAGATTTAATCAGTCAAGAATGCATACTAGAAGAAGTTGTAAACTTTGATGCTGAAGTTTCACTAATATGTGTAAAATCTGTTGATGAAAGTGTGATGTATTTTCCTCTAATTGAGAATACTCATAAAAATGGTATTCTTAGTGTCAGCAGGTTTCCGAGTAAATACACTCACCTTCAATCTGATGCAGAAATTATTGGAGCTAAGTTACTTGAATCCATGAAATATATTGGAGTTTTAGTAATTGAATTTTTTGTTAAAGCTAATCAGTTGTTAGCAAATGAAATGGCACCGAGAGTTCATAATTCAGGTCATTGGACGATTGAGGGATCGAGTCTAAGTCAGTTCCTAGCTCATGTTAATGCCATAACTGGAGAATCTTTTGAATCAAATATAAATTTTAAAAATTCAGTTATGTTTAATATTCTATCTAAATTCCCAAGTAACGATAAAATAAACAAAATTTGTAAAGAGTTTAATATCCATGTACATGATTATCATAAAACGGAACGAGAGAATAGAAAATTAGGACACATTACACATGTTTGTGATGATAAGAATAAAATGGATTATAATATTGAAAAAATATTAGAAATTCTCTAGTGACTTCTCTTGCCATCAAAGACACAAACAAAGTAGCATCCGTCATTGCCAGCATGGACCCTATGAAAATCTCCATCTTTAATGAGAACCGTATCCCCTTTTGAAACTGGAAATTTTTTATCATTTATCTCCATTTCTCCGCTACCTTTTATAAAAAAATAGATCTCTTCTTGGCCTGGATGTTTATGACCTGAGGTGCTCATGTTTGGGTTCAAATCAGTACTACTAAGTACAAGATTATTCAATTCTGAGTTATCACATACTTTATATCTTTCATCTTCTTTAGCAACTACTCCACCAATATCATTTATATTGTATTTATTCATTCATAACTCCTTGAAAAGAATTGTAGTCCTTGTGTGTTATTTATATTGCATGAATCATGCCAGTTTGATTTTTTGACTATTTTTTTCCACAATTTCATTTTTACTATTTAAACATAAAATAGTAGGACTGTGATTGTCTATTTCTTCAACAGACAAATCACAATAAGTGCAAATGATAACTTCATCTGCAACATTGATTTTATGACAACATGCGCCATTTGCGCATATTTCTCCTGAATCAGCAGGTCCTGGTATAGCATAAGTTGAAAGCCTCTCGCCATTTGTAATATTGTAGATGTCTATTTTTTCAAATGGAGATATCTTTGCCGCATTCAAAATAGAAATATCTATTAAACAGGAGCCTTCATAATTAATATCTGAGCCAGTAATTGTAGCTTTGTGGATTTTAGAATTTAAAAAACTTCTTTTCATATTTACATGTTACTATTTTTATAGGCTAAATTATATTTGTATATTATCAATTAGTCTAACATTCTTAACGTTGCATGCGATAAATATAGATGTGTTACTCAAATGATTCTCTGCTGTCTCCAATGTATCGTTATTTCTATGTTCAAGATATTCCACATTGAAATCTAGTTTTTCTATCTCATCAATGTATGAGTATTTTATTTCAGAAAACTTATCCCCTTTAAGTAATTGTTCTCTTATTTTTAGAAGACTTTTAAATATAATTTGACCATCACATATGGTTTTTTCATCTAGTCGACTCAATCTTGAGCTTAATGCAATATTGTTAACTCTAACAGTATCTACTTCAATAATTTTTAGGTTCTGAAAATATGTTGATGCAATATATTTAATTAATACCAGCTGCTGGAAATCCTTTTTGCCAAAACATGCGTAATCGGGTTCGATGAGAGAAAACAGATGTTTAACTATTGTATATACACCTTGAAAGTGCCCCTTCCTTGTAGCGCCACACAAATAACCTGAAAATTTTGGTAAATCTATTCTATTTTCTATATCAATCTCAGTCGTTATATCTAGCTCAGGAGCGTACACTAAGTCAATATTTAACTCTTTACATAAGTTAATATCGCTTTCAGTTGATTTTGGATAGTTTATATAATCATCTCTATCATTAAACTGTAATGGATTAACATAGATAGTGGCAACTTTAAATGTATCTATGGGTGCATATCTAATTAATGTTTTATGACCTTCATGAAGGTTTCCCATAGTAGGTATGAGAGTAATTTTTTTTTCGCTTCGCTTAAGCTCATCAATTGCCACTAATAAATCTTTTTTATCTGTTAGGACAATCATTATCTTAGTGTTTTTTTAAACTTCAGAATTTGACGATCGATAGATTTTGTATTCCTTGAAGTAAATTGATCAATACTATTGAAACTTATTCCAAGTAAATCATATATCACTGCAACCTGTCCATCCAAAGCTTGTCCAGATCCTATTCCAATGACAGGAGAATTGGTGTTCAGAGTTATTTTTTTGAAAGTTTATTTTCAATACACTCAAGCAATATAATAATCGCTCCCATCTGATCAAGTGCCATAGCAAGATTGAACAATTTAGTTGCTTCATTTTTTGGTTTTACCATATTTTCTATATCCTGATTTTCTGGAGATAGATTGTGGTAGAAGACCAATATGGGCACAGATTGGAATCTTTTTGTCTATAAGATATTTTGCTATCTCTAAATTATTCGTGTCTATTTCTAGTTTAACTATATCTGCAAGGTTTTTAGATAATAGTTTTTTTGAATTTTTATATGCTTGAGCTTTTGTAGTATATGAATTCTTTGGAAGATCTGACATTAGTAGTGTGTCAGTGAGACCAGATCTAACGCAACTTGTATGGTAAATAATCTCATCTAATGAGACATTATGAGTAGATTTCTCTCCTTTAATAACTTGCCCTAATGAATCACCTACTAGAACAATATCAACTTGTGATCCCTCAAGATACTTAGCTATACTTGCATCATATCCTGTAATGCATGATATTTTTTTACCATTATGATAGCTCTTAAGCAATCTGTGAATTTTATTCATACTTATTATGATGCAGGATTAAAATATTTTTTCCCATTTATATCAGAAGATATTTCTTTGATTAATATTTGAAAATCATTTTCATTGTATATGTTTACGCTTGATGTGTTGATTATTAATATAGGAGATAATTTATATTCATGAAAATGTTTCATATAGATATTATTGACGGACTCAATATATTTTTTTTTCATTTTAGTCTCAAAAGAAAGGTTCCTTTTTTTTATTCTATCAATGAGAATATCAGTTGGAGCTTGAAGATATATAATCAAGTCTGGTGTTGGTGGATTAAAATTTAATTTCTCTCTTATTTCAGTATACATATTATACTCAATTTCATTTAAGTTAAGCTTTGCAAACAAATCATCTTTGCCAAAATAAAAATCAGAAACTATTAAATTCGTATTATTTTTGAATAATTTTGATTGTTCCAATCTCTTTAAAAGAAAATATAATTGTGTAGAAAAAGAATTATGAGAATTAGAATCATAAAAAGTTTTAAGAAAAGGGATTGTCTGCATAATCCTCGAACATTGTATCGCACTTAATAGAATTAGAGATTTTTTGACTAAGGTAGTTTTACCCACACCAATTGCTCCTTCTACTGCAATATATTTTTTATTACTAATCATATATTTTTTATTAACTTGGAAATTTTTCCATATTTTGGTATACGATAATCATAATGTGTAATTTCAAACAATGGTATTAAAACAAATTCTCTATACTCTACACCTGGGTGCGGTATTATAAGATTCTCAGTATTCATAATTATGTCATCATAAATAAGTATATCTAAGTCTAAACTCCTAGGGCCCCATTTTTTAGTTTTTTTTCTGTTGTGAAGTTTTTCAAGATGCTGTAATTCCTTTAAAAGATCTTCCGGACTGAGTAAAGTTTTAAGCTCAGCTACAGCATTAATGTAATTAGGTTGGAATTTTGGTCCTAAAGGGACAGTCTCATATAAACTAGACTTTCTAACCAATTTGGTTTTCTGAATTCTATTTAATTGCTTTAGTGCACAATGAATTCTAAAAAGTGGATGATGGCGGTTACTTCCTAGACCTATGAAGACTTGATTCAATTTAAAAGTTTATGAGATTTTTTCCTTAATTCTAGCAGATTTACCTGAACGGTCTCTTAGATAATAAAGTTTTGCTCTCCTAACATCTCCAAATCGTTTTACTTTTACACTTTCTATTAGAGGACTGTGTGTTTGGAAAACTCTTTCCACGCCCTCGCCATAAGATATTTTTCTAACAGTGAATGAAGAGCTGATTCCTTTGTTTTTTTTGGAAATGACTACACCTTCAAATGCTTGGATTCTCTCTCTTTTACCTTCTTTAACCCTCACAGAAACAACCACAGTGTCGCCACTTGAGAAATTAGGCATATTTTTTAGCTGCTTTGATGTAATATTTTCAACGATTTTACTCATTTTGGCTCTCTTTGTGCTCGACAATGAATTCTTGCAGTAGTCTATCATCTTCTTTTGAAAGATTCACGTTTTTTAAAAGATCAGGACGCTTTAACTGAGTTGCACCTAAAGCTTGCTTTCTTCTCCATTTTTTTATTTCATCATGATTACCTGAAACTAAAACCTCAGGAACAGACATCCCATCAATTTCTATTGGTTTTGTATAATGCGGATAATCTAGAAGGTAATTATAAAAAGAATCGTCTTTTACCGAATCAATATTATCCGCTGCACCTGGGATGAGTCGAGTTAAACCCTCAATAATTATTGATGCAGGGAGTTCACCGCCAGATAGAACAAAATCTCCCAATGAAATTTCCTCATCAATTAAGTTACTGATGATTCTCTCGTCTACTCCCTCATATCTTCCGCATATTAAAGTTACAGCATCATCTTTCGACAACTTGTTCAACTTATTTTGATTTAAATGCTTACCTTGAGGAGATAGAAGATATATTTTAGAAGGATTGAGAGATTCAAGAGCTTTTTTTACAGGTGCATATTGTATAACCATTCCAGGACCTCCTCCGTAAGGCTTAAAATCTACTCTTTTATGTTTATCATCAGTAAAATCTCTCAAGTTAATGATATTGATATCAATTAGCCTTTTGTTTAATGATTTTTTAATTAAACCGTGATGCTTGAATGACTCAAAGAAATCAGGATATACAGTTAGGATATTAAATTGTTTCATGGTTTATTATAATTTTCTCATTAGGAATTACGACTATATTTTTTTTTATTAAAGCGATGTATATGTAATCATTATCGCATTTGATTGCCATGACATCATTTGATCCGTTATTAAAAATAAAATCAACTTTTCCAAGATGATGTTCCCTTGTTGTATATATATCTAATCCTTCTAAGTCATGCCAATAATACTCACCATCTTTGAGTGATTTTAAATCAGATTTTTTGATATATATCTTTTTCCCTAAAATTTTTTCAGAATCAGATATGTGGTCATAACCTTCTAATTTAATTATGATTTTTTTTGGCATTATTTTTAGATGATTAATAGTGATAGGTAAATATTTTTCATTAAAAATCAAATAAGTGTTGTAAGTTTTTATATTTTCCCGAGGATAAGAGTAAGACTCAATAGCTAGCCAACCATCTATACCATGAGTGGAAATAATTTTACCAATAACAATGGTATTGTCACTTATCATGAATTTGTGCTTGTGAAATTATGTTATGATTTTTTTTCTTCGTCTGCGGGAGCAGCCTCAGCTTTTTCTTCGTCTGCGGGAGCAGCCTCAGCTTTTTCTTCGTCTGCGGGAGCAGCCTCAGCTTTTTCTTCGTCTGCGGGAGCAGCCTCAGCTTTTTCTTCGTCTGCGGGAGCAGCCTCAGCTTTTTCTTCGTCTGCGGGAGCAGCCTCAGCTTTTTCTTCGTCTGCGGGAGCAGCCTCAGCTTCCTTAGCTTTTTAGCTTTTAGCTTTTTAGCTTTATTTTTTTCTAAAAGAGAGGCTTTGATTTTTTGCCTGTTCTCTATATTTTTTGGATCTAAAGACTATTTTTGCAGTAACCTTACTCTGTCTGACATTTGAGCTCCTAGATTAACCCAGTGCTCGAGTCTATCTTGTTTAAGGGTAATCCTTTTCTCAGTGTCTAGATTAGGGTCATAGCTACCAATTCTCTCTAAGCACTTTCCATCCCTTCTGGACCTTTGATCAACAACAACAATATGATAGTAAGGTCTTTTCTTACCGCCGCCTCTTGATAGTCTTACTCTAACCATTTATACCTCAATTTAGAATCATGTGATTATATCACCACAAATAAAAAACTCATACTTTTTGGTTAAAAATCTCAAAATATTAATCTAATAAAGGATAAATTTAGATATAATCTACTCAGATGGACTGTGAAATCATATATGAAGCTTATAATCTAGCATTTAGCAATTAATAATAATGCCCTACTTGCCTCATATTTTAGGAATTATCTATTTAGCCATGTCTTTGTGCTTACTAAATCTCTACAAAGGAAGAGATTGTAAAATACCTAATACTATCGTCTACCTTAGAATGATAGGATTATTTTTATTTACTTTATTTGTGTTCAACTTAGCATATCCTTTCAATATTTTTAGTTTCGTCAGCTCACTATTTATCATACTTTTTATAATTAACCTCTTTTACGTAGTACTTAATTATTATCAACCTGTGGACTATATTGGGCTTATACTTAATCCGATAATTTTTTTATCACTACTAACATTTATCTTGTTTGACTTACCTAATGATGGAACTAATGTGGAGAAAAGTTTATATATACATATAATATTTTCCCTATCATCATACGGTTTTCTTTTTCTTGCAGGATTCCAAGCTTTTTTATTAAGATATCAAATTAAAAATATTAAGAAAATTCATCACTCAACATTGCTCAATTCCTATCCATCAATCGAAGAAATGGGTAAAATTATGCTTAGGTTACTTATCGGAGGTTTTGTTCTCCTCACACTTTCTCTTCTCACAGGAATGCCTTACATGACAGATACAGTAGATTCTGAAAATATTCAAAAAATTATTTTTTCATTAATTGCATGGGTTACTTATTCTTATTTGCTCTTTAGAAGATCAGTATATGGATTAAATGATATTACTGCAGCAAACATGACTATTGGTGGATTAATTTTCCTGATATTAGCTTACCTAGGCACAAAATTATTCATAGGTTAATTTAAGTAATGAGCTCACTAACATTAGATACTCTAATTATTATATTAATAGTGCTTTTATTTTTATCTGCCTTTTTTTCTGGTTCTGAAACAGCATTAATGAGCGTTAACAAATATAAACTCAAACATAGAGTTAAGAATAATGAATCGTCAGCTATTAGAGTAGATTATTTACTAAGACATACAGATAGAACTCTAGGTTTAATTCTCTTGCTTAATAACTTTGTCAACATACTTGCGTCAGCAATAACAATAATTATTGCCATAGAAACATATGGAGATAAAGGTGTCGCGATTGGTGCCGGCATACTAACTTTTATGATTTTGGTATTTTCTGAAGTTACACCAAAAACATTTGCATCTCGATATTCAGATATAATTGCATATAAAATTTCATTTATATTTTACTACTCGCTTAAATTATTTTCTCCAGTAGTAATTTTTATAAATATTTTTTCTAATTTTATTTTGAGTATCTTTAGCGCAAATAGTAAGGCTAAAGAGACAGATAATCTTTCTAATGAAGAAATAAAAACAATAGTAAAAGAATCGTCAAGTAAGATTACGGAAAATTATGAAGAAATGCTTTTAAACTTGCTTGATCTACAAAAGGTTACAGTACAGCAAGCAATGATACCAAAAAATGAAGTTGAGGGCATTGACCTAGAAGACAATATCAAAAAAATTAACGATAAATTGATTAATATAAATCACACAAGGATGCCTATTTATTTAAATTCTTTGAATAATCTAAAAGGTTTTCTAAATAAAAAACATATCCCTTCAATGATTCAAAATAATGATATTATTAACATAGATGCGCTCTTGGATTATGTTACAGAGCCTTACTTCATACCTGAAGATACATCGTTACTAAGCCAGCTAATAACTTTTAAAAAAGAAAAGAAGAGAATTGGCTGTGTTGTTGATGAATATGGAGACATAAAAGGTATATTGACACTTGACGATATTCTAGAGGAAATAGTTGGTGAATATAGTATAGTCGATGATAAAAATGAATTAATCAAACAACTATCGCAAAATAAATTAGAAATTCATGGTTCAGTACAACTAAGGGATATTAATAAAAAACTTGGAATAAGCTTGTCTGATGTCTCAGTAACAACAATCAATGGTTTTATCCTAGAATCTTTGCAAGAGATACCAAAAGCAGGTATGACATTTAAACAAGATAATATTATTATAGAAGTAATGGAAGTTAATAAAAATTTTGTAGAAAAAGCTATTATTAAAGAAGTCGAAAATGAATAAAAGAAAAACCAATATAAGTAGCTTTGAAAATGACCTAAAAAAACTTCAAGAGATATTAGAAGAAATTGAATCTGATAAACTGTCATTGGAAGAGTCTTTAGAGAAGTATAAAGAAGGTGTGGAATTGTCTAAAAAGTGTCAAAAAGCACTAAGCGAAGCTAAACAGATTATTAAAGTCTTAGACGATGAAAAGTAATGATTATTCATTTTTGGATGAAGTTGATTATCCCTCTGACCTTAAAAAATACAACGATAATGAATTAGAACTTCTCGCTGATAATATAAGAAATTATATTTTAGATGTGATTTCGAAAACTGGTGGTCATCTTGCTGCAGGTCTCGGAACTGTTGAGTTATCTATATCTCTTCACTACACATTTGATACACCTAGAGATAAAATTATTTGGGATATTGGTCACCAATGTTATCCGCATAAGATACTCACTGGGAGAAAAAAGAAATTACATACAATAAGAAAATATAAAGGGATATCAGGTTTTCTTAAAATTGATGAGAGTGAATATGACGTCTTTGGTGCTGGACATTCAAGCACATCAATAAGTGCTGCAGTTGGAATGTGCATAGCAAGAGATTTAAAAAAACAAGATTATAAAATTATTTCTGTTATTGGAGACGGAGGAATGACAGCAGGCATGGCATATGAAGCCCTATGTCATGCAGGTTATCTTAAAAAAGATATACTTGTAATACTCAATGATAATGAAATGTCCATATCGCCTAACGTTGGTGCGATGAACAACTACCTTACCAAAATTTTATCTGGTAAAACTCTGTCGACTATAAAACAAAAAAGTGATCGATTGTTAGGTGATAAACATCCTTTAAAAAAAATATTAAAAAAGATTAAAGACAATACACAAAATATTTTATCCCCAGGACAATTATTTGAAGAGATGGGGTTTAGTTATTACGGACCTATAGATGGGCATGATATTAAGTCTCTTAACAAGGTCTTGAATAACTTAAAACTTAAATCAGGTCCTCAACTGCTCCATATCATAACAAAAAAAGGTAAAGGTTATAAGATTGCTGAGATGGACCCAGTTAAATATCATGGAGTCACGCCATTTAATGTAAAAACCGGCGCAAGTGATAAAAAATCTGAAGATACAATTTCATACACTAATATTTTTAGTGATTGGATTAATCGTGCTGCATCAAAGAATTCTAATTTTGTTGCAATTACACCTGCAATGAGAGAAGGTTCTGGTTTAGTTGAGTTTGAAAATAATTATCCAGATAGATTTTTTGACGTAGGAATAGCTGAACAACATTCTGTAACACTAGCTGCTGGTTTAGCAATTGGAGGATTAAAACCAATTGTTGCTATTTATTCAACATTTCTTCAACGAGCATATGATCAATTAATTCATGATGTTAATCTACAAAATCTTAACGTAATGTTTGCCATTGACAGAGCAGGACTTGTAGGTGCTGATGGTGAGACACACCATGGAATTTATGATATCTCTTTTATGCGAATACTTCCAAATATTGTTCTGATGACTCCATCTAATGAAGAGGAAATGCAATTAATGTTAAACACAGGTTTAAATTATAAAGGTATCTCGGCAGTTAGATATCCAAGAGGCAATACGAATGGTAGTAAGAAAATATCATGTGATGATTTTTTAACTATTGGTAAATCTAAGATTGTTAACGAAGGTCAAAGCATTGCTATTCTTGTTTTTGGTGTTTTGTTAAATAATGTTATTGATATTTCAAAAAAACTAACACTTACTCTTGTTGATATGAGATTTGCCAAACCTTTAGATAATGAAGTTATAGATGATATCTCCAAAACACATAATCACATAGTAACCATAGAAGAGAATGTTATATTAGGTGGAGCCGGTTCTGCTGTAAATGAATACATTAATGAAAAAGGGTATCAGGTGAATGTGACTAATTTTGGAATACCAGACAAATTTATATCTCATGGTAGTCAAGATGAATTATATAAGGAAATTGGTTTAGATAAAAAATCATTAGAGTTTAAAATCAATGAGATATACAATCGAATTGCAAACGATAAAAAAGTAGTTAAATAATATAAATGTTTAGGCTTGTTGTAAAAAAAGAATTTTCCTCGGCACACATACTTATAGGTCATCCTGGTGCCTGTAAAAGAATGCATGGTCATAATTGGGTAGTCGAAGCAAAGGTTGAAGGTGAACAAATCAACAAAATAGGTATGGTAATTGATTTTAAAGACATAAAAAACGAACTTGAAAATATCATTTCTAAGTTAGATCACCAATATTTAAATGATTTAGAACCATTCATTGAAAATAACCCTACGGCAGAAAATATTTCAAAATATATTTATAAAGAACTATCAAAAAATATTAATACTGATAACATTAAAGTCAGTGAAATTAAGTTGTGGGAAACAAACAGTTCAGCTGTAATATATTCAAATTAGACTATAAGGGGATATAATGTCTACAAATAAATCAAAATTAGAAATCAATAACTTACCTGATACTCAAGGACAAGCAGACACTCGAAACATGCCAATCAACAAAGTTGGTATTAAAGACATTGTACATCCCATGGTAATAAAGCAAAGGTCCGGTAAAAATCAATCAACGATTGCAAACTTTAATATGTATGTAAATCTTCCCCATGATTTTAAAGGCACGCATATGTCACGTTTTGTACATATTCTAAATAAACATGAAGATCAAATTACAGTTGATTCATTTAAAAATATGATTGATGAGATGCTTATATTACTTGAAGCACAGTCGGGACATATAGAAATGAAATTTCCATACTTTATCAATAAAACTGCACCAGTGTCAAAAGTTCAGAGTTTATTGGACTATACTGTGTCGTTAATTGGTGAGGTAGAAGATGGTAAATCGAAATTGAAAGTTAAAGTTCTCGTACCGGTTACAAGTTTATGTCCTTGTTCAAAGAAAATATCTGACTACGGCGCTCATAATCAACGGTCTCATGTGACAATTACAGTAACTATCAATGACTTTATATGGATTGAAGAAATAATAGATATTGTTGAAAAAGAGGCATCATCCGAGTTATATGGACTATTGAAAAGACCAGATGAGAAGTTTGTTACCGAGAGAGCATACGATAACCCTAAATTCGTTGAAGATATGGTTCGAGATATAGCAGTTCATTTTAACAATGATGACAGAGTTACAGAATATGTTGTTGAATCAGAAAACTTTGAATCGATACATAATCACTCTGCCTACGCGCAAATTCACAAAGTAAAAGATAGTTAGATAAAATTATCTTAAGTTTACAAAAAGTCCCCTTAGAACCTCTTCTGAAGCTGGACTATTTATTTGTGTGAATGTGTCATTTTCAATAGTAATAAGAGTTGACTTACCTTGGTCACCTAGACCAACTTTTATATTCAAGTTTTCGGAAGTACTTGTTCCAAAGAGGTTAGCGAAAAATCCTTGACTGGATGCTACTTTATCTTCAAGTGTGACTTCTATGGTTCCGCTTGACTGATCTTGATTAATAATATTTACTCCTAAAATCTCAAGCGATGTTATCACTGTAGGATAAACACGTTCATATATATCAGGAATATATAATGTTTGTAATCCTTGCTCATCGGTGAAAATTGAAGCTTTTTTTTATTCCAGTTGACTTTGAGACAATAAGTCCGGCCTCTCTAGCCTCGTCACCACCAAGATAAATGTACATTCGGCTAATCATTTCGTTTTCAAATTCTGGATCTCTAGGTCTATTTTGCCATCTAAAATCTGTATCTCCATCTGACATGAATTCTTTGCCATAATGGGTTATGAATATGTCATAGCCATTTTCTTTTTTTATAAGCCTAGTGCTGTAACTATCTCTAGTCTCTGGTGAAACCAGAAGTGGCACATACCTTCCAACAACTCTTTGTATAGTACCTAGCTGAGCCTCGCTTAAATTCTCTAGATAATTTGTTCTTATAGAAGCAATAGTAATGTCCTCATTAAGAATTTGAAAACCCTCTTGAAGCCAAAATTCTTTAATTTGATTCCATAAGTCAATCTTATTATCAGTATTTACAGCTAAGAACATATCCTTACCCTGTTTAAAAATTTTTATATTTTCTAATTCAGAATCGATGGTGAAAAGTTTTTCACTATCATTGTTTACAATTTCAGGCAAAGTAAGTGAGTTCCTTGTATTTGGTTGCGATAAATCAGGTGGAATAATTAAATCTATTTGGCTTGATGAATAATCATTATCAGTTTTATAAACCAACTTTTCATTTCTTGGATCAGATAAAATATTCTTTGCATAATCAGAAAGTCCGGAGCATCCTGAAATTATTACAGATAAACATATAATTTGAGTAAACTTATTCACTCAGTACTCCTGATTCATTAAGCGCCTTGTTCATTGTGTCATCATATTTTTCATCCATCCATGTTAATGGCAATCTTATACCTTTTTTGATAAGACCCATTCTATTCAAACACCACTTTACAGGTATTGGATTAGACTCACAAAATAACGAGTCATGCAAAATATCTAACTTATTGTTTAATTCTGATGCCTTTGCTGAATCTCCTTTTGCAGCAAAATGACACATCTCGTGCATCATTTTAGGAGCAACATTTGCAGTTACAGAAATATTGCCGCTGAAGCCATCAATAATATCTCCCATAGATGTCTTGTCATCCCCAGTAAAAATTTTGATGTTTTCAGAACATAATTTCATAAGAGTTTCTGATCTTTCTTTATTACCTGACGCTTCCTTAATGCCAACAATATTTTCATGTGTTGATAATCTAAATACTGTTTCAGGCAGCATATCAACCGAAGTTCTTCCAGGTACATTGTATAGTATTTGTGGTATGTCTACCTCATCTGCAATTTTATTGTAATGTTGGTAAAGGCCTTCTTGGGTAGGTTTGTTATAGTAAGGTGTCACAAGCAAACATCCATCTGCTCCATTATTTTTAGCGCTTTTTGTTAGCTCAATTGCTTCAGTTGTAGAATTAGCTCCAGTTCCAGCAATTACTGGTATTCTTCCATTTACGAAATCTAATTGTTTTTTTTATAACTTGTGAATGTTCATCAAAATCTAATGTTGCTGATTCACCAGTTGTTCCTACAGAAATTATTACATCTGTTTGATTTTCTATGTGAAATTCAATAAGATTTTTTAGCGAGTTAAAATCTAAGGAGCCGTCCTCATTCATGGGTGTTACTATTGCAACCATACTTCCTTTAAATATATTCATGTTGTAGTCACTCTAGGCCATACATTCAATATTGTATTAATGAGTACTGCGAGAGGTATAGCAAAAAATACGCCCCAAATACCCCAAACAGAACCAAAAAATAGTATGGATAATAATATAGCAAACGGATGAATGTTTACAGCATCCGAAAATAAAATTGGAACAACAACATTTCCATCAATAGCCTGAATCAACAAATGACCTATAAGTACATACCAAAACTCAGGAGCAATGCCCCATTGAAAATAACTAACTAGAATTATTGGAATTGTTACAGCTATCATGCCTACGTATGGAATTATTACAGAAACACCACACAAGAAGCTCAATAATAATGAATAGTTAAGATCCAAAAGAACGAACAATATAAACGATGCTACCAGACAATTACAATTTCGATGAACTTGCATCGTATATAATTGCCAATTTTTAAATTTAATTCAGTATAAGCTTTTTGAGTAAGCTCTAGTTTTTGTGGAAAGAATTTTGCTATCCAGCCATTTATTGATTCTTTATCAAAGAGCATAAAAAATATCATGATGGGTACGAGAATTGTATAAACTATTATAGCAAATAGTCCGCCTGCAGATGCCAGAGAGAATGCAAAAATAGAATTTCCTAATTTTGACGTCTCGCCCTGAAGACCTAGGAAAATTTTATCAATATAATCTTTTGGAATATATTCATTTTTATCATACATTCCTAGAATAAGGTTTTTGCTTTTATCGAATATTTCTGGCAATGATTTTACAAATAATGTTAGTTGATCTAATAACAGAGGTATAAGCATGAATAATGTAAGAACACTAACCACTAAGAAAATGAAAAAAACAATGATGACAGATATATTTCTCATTATGTTTGTAGTTTTCATTAAATTTTGAACAAGACCCTCTAACATATATGCCAAAACTATTGCTACCAAAATAGGAGATATTGTTTGAATTAGTATATAAGTGATAAAAATTGAAAATATTAATATTAAAGCAAGGGAGACCTGATTAGGATCTGTGAAATTTGCATCATACCATTGTTTTAAGTATTTGATCATTAACTATTGTTCAAAATTATTTGATATATATGATACATACAATCATGTTAAACTTAAACAAATAAACCTTTTAGTTATTTAAAATGAAAGCATCAACATTTCCATTATTTACACAAAAAAATGAACCTTCTGATGCTGAAATTGTCAGTCATAAACTAATGATAAAAGCTGGGCTTATCCGACAACAGTCATCTGGTCAGTATAATTTTCTTCCATTAGGGCTAAAAGTTCTCAAAAATATTGAAAATATAATTAGATATGAAATTAACAGCATTGGTGCAGCAGAAATTCTCATGCCATCAATACAACCATCGGAATTATGGCAAGAGTCAGAAAGATGGGATGACTATGGTCCAGAATTATTAAGACTAAAAGATAGGCATGACCGTGAATATTGTGTTGGGCCAACTTTTGAAGAGGTTATCACTGACCTTGTAAGAAAGAACTTGAATAGTTATAAACAGCTTCCTCTCAACTTGTATCAAATATCCTCAAAGTTTAGAGACGAAATAAGACCTAGATTCGGCATAATGAGGGCAAGGGAGTTTATCATGAAAGATGCATATTCTTTTCATCTAGACTTAGCTAGCCTAGATGAATGGTATGAAATATATAAGGCTACATACAATAAGATATTCAAGCGACTAGGGCTTGAATACACAATGGTTGATGCTGATAGTGGAAACATTGGTGGAAGTAAATCAAATGAGTTTCATGTAATTGCAGATACTGGTGAAGATGATTTATTAATTGATGAAAATGGTATAGGTATTAATTTTGAAATTGCAAAAGAAAAATATCAAAGCGATGATATAAAAAAAATTATAGAAAAATATAATCTTGTTCATAAAAAAGGTATAGAAGTAGGCCACATATTCAAACTAGGGGATAAATATAGCAAATCAATGAGTCTTATGATTCCAGACTCTGATAATAAAAATCAATATATTCAGATGGGTTGCTATGGTATCGGAGTATCAAGAATCATCGCAGCTGCCATTGAACAAAATCATGATGATAAGGGAATCATATGGCCAGAGAATATTTCACCTTTTCATGTAGTAATTATCGAAATTGATGGCCATAAAAATGAGAAAGTTAGAAAGCTATCAAACAAAGTTTATAGTGACCTTGTTGATAAAGGCTTTGATATTTTACTTGATGACAGAAATAGTAAGCTCGGATCCAAACTTCATGATTGGGAATTAATAGGAATTACAAAATTTTTAATAATCGGAAGAGCAGAGGCGGATTCTGAATCTATTACTTTCAAAAAAAGAGAGGTGATTCTAAAAAAGCTCAATCAGCTTGAGACTCAATCGATAAGATATTTGAAAATTAATCTAAAAACCTGTATTTATCTTTTTGCTTGTCATATTGTTCGTAAGCCATATTAGCTTCATTAAGAGCTTTCTTGGCAAGCATCACTGATTTTTCATAATCTTTTGCTTTATGCGCTTTCTTGGCTTGCTTTATAATTTTATTGGTATCTCTCCAAGCATTTTTCACCCTCAGAACTTTTTTATAACTTGTCTCAGCTTGTTTAATTATTTTAGCAGAAGTTTCTTGATTAAGTTCGTTAGCATTAAGTGATGTAAATGAAGCAAAAGCAAAAAAGACAGTTAAAAGTAAAAATATTCTCATCAGTTATTCTCCAAAAAATTTATATCTGACTCCTCACGATATCCTACGACCCATAAACCTCTCGATTTTGCATGACCGATTGCTTTTCTATTGTCATTAGGTGAAATTTGCTTATTTATTATGAGCCTTTGACCTGGCAAAATCAAATCTGCATCATAAATTTTTTCTTGATTCTTCTTATAAATGTCTGGCCATAAAAGTGGATTACGATAGTATCTATCAGAAATAGACCATAATGTGTCGCCATAATTCACCTCATGATATTTATATGAATTAGAATCTGATTCAATTGTGGAAAATCGTGTTGTGCCTTCAATATCTTGAATGTTTGATGAGCACGAAATAAGAGATGAGATTAATAATAATGAAAATAGTTTTAAGCTATTCTTTTTATATCTCATAAAAGGTATCCTAATAACATGAAAGATGTACTAATAGTATATTACTCTAAAAATGATTCAACCAAAAAAATGGCAAGGTCAATCGCCAGGGGTATAGAATCTGTCGATGGTATTACTTCAACAGTTAGAACAGTTGATTCTTATATATATAAAGATTCTGATGATATCATAGTATCTAAAGATGACTTAGAAAGATGTTCTGGCATGATTATTGGAAGTCCTACACACTTTGGAAACATGGCCTCACCACTTAAAGCATTTTTAGATAATACTACGCAAGAATGGTTCAATGGAACGCTTGAAAATAAGCTTGGTGGAGTCTTTACTTCGTCATCAAGTATGCATGGTGGCCAAGAATCCACTTTGCTAACTATGATGGTGCCACTAATTCATCATGGCATGATTATCGCTGGAGTGCCATATAGCGAAAAAACCTTATCAAAAACTAAAACTGGAGGTTCGCCATACGGTCCGACTCATCTTTCTCTTAATGAAGCAATCGAACTAAGTGATGAAGAAAAAACTATTTGTCTTTCTTATGGTAAAAGATTTGCTGAAATTGTTCGCAAGCTATCCCCTAATGACTAATCAAATCAATCACCTTTTTTATAAATGGAATTGTAATTCTTTTTTTTTCAGATAAAGAAACATCATCCAAATTTCTAATAAAAGCACATAAAAAAAAAAAATCTCTATTGCAGTTATTGATAATATAATTAAGAGATTTTTCTGGAATCACCAGACCTCTTTGTGAACTTAAAGAAATCATCATTTTAATTTTTTCAGAATCAGATAACTCATTTATTGTAAATATCTTATCTGATAGAAGTCTTGAAGATAAATCTTTCAAAGTAAAGCTACATTCACTGATATCTCTAGAAGAGGTTATGACTGCAGGCATTTTATTGAGAATCTGATTATTTAATATAGTAAATAATTTCTCTTCAAATATCGGTTTGCTGATTAGTTGATCAAGATCATCTATCACCAGCAAATCATATGAATCAGATGGATTTATTAGGTCTAAATTAACTTCAATGTTAATAAATAAATTAAATGCATTAGATTCGTTGAGAAGAGCATTACAAATATGAGTTTTACCAGATGACTTTTGTCCATAAATTAATATGATTTGATTACTGTTACTAACATCAGCTAACTCATGAAATAGTTTTTCATTATTTCCAATAATAAAATTATCAAATGTCTTCTTTTTCAAGAATTCAAAATCTATTGGAATTTGGTTATATATAAGCTCTTGTACCATATAAGTATCTATAATAAATTGTTTGAGATATAATTATATCCTACCTAACACAATGAAGAGCAAGCTTAAAAGCAAAATTAATTATCAAAAGTCAGGCGTAAGTATTGATAGAGCAGATAAACTTATCGCTACGATTAAGAAAGGTAAGCAAAATAAAGATAAGAACGTGCTGTCCCAGATAGGCGGATTTTCAAGCTTGTACAAAATAGACAAAAATATAGATGATCCTGTAATAGTTTCAGGGACTGATGGCGTTGGAACAAAACTAAAAATCGCTAAAATTTTAAAAAATCATAGGTACATTGGTCAAGATCTTGTAGCCATGTGTGTAAATGACGTGATTACCAGTGGTGCAAAACCACTGTTTTTTCTTGATTATTTAGCAACTAGTAAGATTAATCATAAAGTGCACTCAACTGTTTTGAATAGTATCAAGAGGGCATGCAAAAAAAGTAACATGTGTTTAATAGGTGGAGAAACAGCTGAGATGCCTGGGATGTATCATAATAATGATTATGATTTAGCAGGATTTTGTGTGGGTATAGTATCTAGAAGAAAAATTTTAACACCAAATAAAATAAGAAGTGGGAATATTATTTTAGGTATATCTTCGAGTGGATTTCACTCTAATGGTTACTCATTAATTAATAAACTCATTGATGAAAAAAGATTGAAGCTTAATAAACTTTTTAATGGAAGAACTATAGGGAGCCTAATCATTAAACCAACAAAGCTATATGTTCAAATTATTGACCTATTATTGAGAAAAATAAATATAAATGGTTTAGCGCACATCACAGGTGGAGGTATTACTGAAAATCTTCCTAGAATTATACCTTCTGGACATGCGGCATGCATTGAGCTCAACAAACTTAAAATACCTAGCATTTTTAATTATATTCAAGAGCAAGCTAATATCTCGGATGAGGAAATGCTCAAAACATTTAACTGTGGAATTGGAATGATTGCAGTTATAAATAAAGATAGTCTCGATAAAGCGCATAAAATATTCAAAACTAATAGATGCCCATATAAAATAATTGGTCATATTATAAAATCTCCCTCTCATAAAAAAATTATTTATGTTGACTAAAAAATGTGTTTTGCTTTTCTCTGGAAAAGGTTCAAATATAAAAAATCTTATTAATAAGCAGGGTTCATTGAATGGAAAATTAAAATATATCGCAGCCTTTACAAATAATTCTAGTGCAAAAGGTATAGATATATGTAGTGATAATGATATTGAAGTGACAATAAATGATCAGGAAGAATTAAACTCTAACTTGAGAAAGTTTTTGTCAAAATATAAACCTGATTTGATAATTTTAGCTGGTTATATGAAAATACTTCCAGATGACATTGTAAATAAGTATGTTGATAAGATAATTAATATTCATCCATCTCTATTACCTAAATATCCTGGACTAAATACTTATGAGAAAGTGTTAAAAAATAATGATTTGTACCACGGAGTAACTATACACTATGTTAATACTACACTTGATGGTGGTCCAATTATACTTCAAGGAAAGTTTAAAATCAGAAAAAAATTATCTATCAAAGAGCTTGAAGATTTAACTCATAAAGTTGAACATAAGATATATCCTATTGTTGTTAAATGGATAGCTGATGATTTAGTTTCTGTAAAAAATAATATCATTCGGTTCAATGATAAGAATATTTATTCTCCCATCACTTATCTTGTTGATGAGCTGAGTATATAATGAAAAATCTTAATACATTTTTTTTAATATTAACAGCATCTACCATGACTTTATCAAGTCCAGTGGAATATGAGGCTACCTATATATTTAAGAAAAGCGGTTTGAACTTTGCAAAGTCGAACCATAAAATGACTTACAATAGTGAACTGGATATTTGGTGTATAAATACTGAAAGTAAAACTATAGGTATCTTTTCATTAAAAAAAGATGTTAGAGAGGAGAAAAGTTGTTTTAAGTACAACTCATCCTCTCAAAATGAAAATACTAATAAAGAATTTGATTTAATGACTGTCGATTATAATTACAAAAGATCTAAGTCAAATGAAGTCTCAATTATAACTAGTCAAAGAATAAAAAACATGCTTATAACTTTTGCTGATAAAAAAAGTATAAATCATGCCAAAGAAGTAAAGATAGATAGACTGGTTGCACAAATATTTGGACATTCGCTGAAAAAGGTCAAGGTCAGCGACAAAGGTAGAGAAAGGGTTTATACATTTAGCATAATTGGTAAAACAAAAATTGATAGTGTCCTTGGTGAAATTGATACTGTAATTATCAGAAAAGAAATAGAGGGAAGTAAAAGAAGTACAATCACATGGTATGCGCAAGAAAGAAATTATCTACCTGTTAGAATTGAGCAATATAGACTAAATGAATTAAGGTTTAAAGCTGAAATTCACGAGTACAAAAGGTAGTTACTTTAATCTGGTCTTTAATCTTAGAGAATTAATTTTAATGAATCCTTCCGCATCTTTCTGGTCATAGGCGCCTGAGTCATTTTCAAAAGTTGATAGGTCCTCAGAGTATAATGAGTGAGGCGATTTTCTTCCCTCTATAATTACATTTCCTTTATATAATTTTACTCTTACAACACCTGAGACTTTGTTTTGAGATTTATCAATTAAATGTTGTATAGATTCTCTTTCAGGAGAAAACCAATATCCGTTGTATACCAATCTAGAATATCTGTTGGTTAAATCCTCTTTAAGATGAAGTAATTCTCTATCAAGAGTTATAGACTCTATTGCTTTATGAGCTTTAAAATAAATAGTTCCACCAGGTGTTTCATAACAACCTCTAGATTTAATACCTACATATCTATTCTCAACAATATCATCTCTTCCTATCCCATGATTACCGGCCAACATATTTAACTCGTGTAATATTTTTGATGGCTTCATTTTTCTATTGTTAATAGCTGTAATATCACCATTGTAGAATGTCAACTCAACTACTTGTGGCCTAGACTTGCTTTTTTCTAATGATTTAGTTCTTAGCCACATGGATTCTTCAGGCTTTCTCCAGGGATCTTCGAGTATACCTCCTTCATAGGAAGTATGAAGTATATTAGCGTCCATTGAATACGGACTCTTTTTACCTTTATCAAAATCAACAGCAATTTGATGTTTCTTTGCATATTTCATCAGATCTGATCTTGAAACAAAATCCCATTCTCTCCATGGAGCAATTACTTTGATTTTTGGATTAAGTGCATATGCAGCTAATTCAAATCTTACTTGATCATTGCCTTTACCTGTAGCACCGTGACAAATGTAATCAGCTTTTTCTTTCTTCGCAATTTCTACTAATCTTTTACTAATTAAAGGTCTAGCAATTGAGGTTCCTAAAAAGTATTCACCTTCATAAATTGCGTTAGCTCTGAACATTGGATAGACATAGTTTTTCACAAAGTCATCCCTTAAATCTTCAATATATACTTTTTTAATACCTAGTTTTTTTGCTTTGAGACGAGCATCTTTGGTTTCTTCACCTTGCCCTATGTCAGCAGTAAAGGTTACCACCTCAAGGTCATAGTGTTCCATGAGCCATTTAGCTATTACTGATGTGTCAAGTCCTCCAGAATAAGCAAGAACAACTTTATTGGATTTCATTCATATCCTCAGAATTTTCTTGCTCAGGTTCAACCCATCTGAAGCCTTTGTTTGTAGATTCCTTTTTCCAAAAAGGAGCTTCACTTTTTAGTGACTCCATTATCTCTCTAGTAGCATCAAAGGCATCTTGTCTATGTTCTGACCAAGTAGCAACTAAAACAATAGGATCCGATGGACTTACTAAGCCTACTCTATGCAAGACAATCGAATCGATTATTTTGAATTTTTTAGTGGCGTTTTCAACAATCTTTTCAAGATATAATTCAGTCATATCTGGATAATGCTGTAGTTCCATAGACTTAATTTCATCTCCAGAATTGATGTCTCTCATCGTTCCAAGAAAAACACTGCACGCTCCAATATTATTCTTATCTTTTAATTGTGCTCTTTTATATTCAACAAGTTTTTGCCATGGATCAAACTCTTCGTTAATAATTTCAATGTACATATTTAACCGCCTGTAACTGGAGGGAAGAATGCAATTTCATCATTATCTTTTAGTGAGTGATTCTCGCTTACATATTCATGATTAACAGCAATCATTATTTTCCCATTGTATTTAATATCTTTTGAAACGTCTGACCAAACTTCACCAGCTGTTTTTTTTTGCTGAAACGTTAGTTTTTCAGATGTCTTCCCAACTGCATCACTGATACTTGCAAAGTATTTTACTACAATTATCATTTTACTTGTGAATAATACATTTATGTTGCTTTAAGTTCAAATTTATGTGCTTAGTTTATTTACTCATTCTGGCTTTATTTCCTAAAATTACACCAAACAAAATACTCAAGTAACATATAACTAAATAAATAATCTCTCCATAATATATAGCTGGGTATAAGGGTACTAACGGAAAAAACATAGCTGTTCCAATAAATCCAACCAGCATATGAAATAAGCCATAATCGGGAAACATCTGAACTAATATTTCAAAGCTCGCAGTAAAGGCAGCTAGAATTGCAACAAGATAAAATAAATAAGATAAAATTTTCAAGCTCATCCTCCTATATATGACATCTCAACCTTAGGTAATTTGGTTTTTTTACTAAATCTGATTTGTGAATACTGATCATTTCTTTGAGACCATATTTTATTAAAATAGTTTAAGAATGCTTCTTCATGATTATCAGATCGAATGATATTCTTAATATCAAAACCTTGATTAGCAAATAAACATGTATAAATCATTCCATCAACGGATAGTCTTGCTCTATTACATTGAGAACAAAATGGTTTTGTAATTGACGATATAAAACCAAGCGTAACTTTACTATTTGATATTCTAAATTTTGTAGCAGTGGATGATGCTTCTGTAAGTTGTGCTTCAAGATCATATTCCATAGATAGTCTCTCGATCAAATCGTTTGATGGGATAACTTTATTTAAGTTCCAATCATTGGATTCTCCAACATCCATATACTCAATGAACCTAACTTCAGATTTATATTTTTTCATAAATTCTACAATATCTTTTATCTCATTATCATTTTCATCTTTTATGACAACTGTATTAGTCTTAACACTGCCAAAATATTTTTCAATATTCCCTAAAGTTTGAGCAAGATTAATATTTATCTTCGTTCCATTGATTTTTTTAATTTTACTTTGATTTAAGGTATCAAGACTTAGAGTAATTGAATCTAAACCTGATAATTTTAATTGATATATTTTTTCTTTTGTTAAAAGAGAGCCATTAGTAGTAATACTTATATAGTCAATCATAACTTCGGTTTTGAGCTTATAAATCAATTTATCAATGTTCTTTCTGAGTAATGGTTCGCCTCCTGTAATACGAATTTTTTTTAAGCCAACTTTCTTTAACAATTTACATATGTCTATAATCTCCTCATAAGAGAGAATTCTGTCATGTGGGATATACTTATAATCTTTGTTAAAAATATCTGATGGCATACAGTAACTGCAACGGAAGTTACATCTGTCAGTAACTGAAATTCTCAAATATTCAAATCGTCTTGATAACTGATCTTTTAGAGTATTATTTACAGAATTTACATTTTTCATCTTTAGATAATTTTATAGTTCTAAATTCATTTTTTTTCAAATCTACAAGCATAAGCTTATTACTGAGAGTATCATCAATACTGCATAGTAATTTTACGCATTCTGTTGCTAGGATCATTCCAACTAACCCAGTTACACTGCCTAAAATTCCTGAGTCCAGGCATGATTCTGCTTCTTGAGGTAGATTCGGGTATAAACATCTGTAACATGGCGAGTCAGTTAAATCATTTCTAAAAATTGCAACTTGACCTTCGAATTTTATTGCAGCACCACTAATTAGAGGAATCTTATTATGTAATGATATTTCATTTACATAACTTCTACTTTGAAAGTTATCAGTACAATCAATAATAACGTCATAGTTATCTAATAAATTATAATCAAAGTTCTTATCAACTTTTTTTGGAATAGTTTGAATGTTAGTATCTGAGTTTAATAAATTAAGATTTCTTTTTGCTGCGATAACTTTGTCTTCAGAGATATTATTTTCATTAAATAATACTTGACGATTCAAATTTGATAATGAAACTGAATCAAAATCAACCAAACAAATATCACCAATACCTGATGACGCTAAATATGTAGCTGCTGGACAACCTAAACCGCCTAAGCCAACAACTGCAACTTTTGAGTTTGATAAAGTTAATTGCCCATCAATATCGATTTCAGGTAGAACAATATTTCTGTTATATCTTAAAAGGTCTTTATCGTGAAGTTCAGCCTTTATTTTTTTGGCTTGCATTGAATTTTTCCAATTGTTCTTTTGTAGCCTCTTTTTGATACTTATCTTTATATTCAGTGTATTTCATACCATAGACAAGCTCTCTTGCTTCATCATAAGATATTTCAGTATCATACTTTGAAGACTCTGATACATACCATTTAGAGATACAATTTCTACAAAAATCAGCTAAGTTCATCAAATCAATATTTTGAATCTCAGGATTATCTTGCAAGTGCTTTATAATACGTCTAAATGTAGCCGCCTCAATTTCTGTTTTTTTATCCATACCTAATAGTACTACATAACATAGATGGTATGAAATTTTTAACGAACTGAATTTGCTAGCTTTATCCCAAATAATATTACTATTAAACCGATGATATAGTTCCAACTGAACTGGTCTTCCAAGATTATTATTCCAAATAAAATAGCCCAAAGCGGTATTAAAAAATTCATAATAGATAAAAATGAAGCGCCCTCTGTTTGTAAAATTTGAAAATAAATTATTGTAGCAATTGCAGTACATAGTATTCCTAAGAGGAGAATATTAATATCAAGGAAAAGGACGCTATAACTTGGATTTGATTGATCAATGAAAATTAAATAAATGGTCATAAAAAAGGTAGCAAAAAGAATTGTTCCTGTTGATGCGCTCAGTGGATCAGTAATTTTGTATTTTTTCCCATAGATAGCTGCAAAGGCATAAAGTGTTGCTCCTAATATTACTAAAAGTTGAGATTCAAATGTCTCGCTTATTGAATTATCAACAAATAAATCTTTACGATAAATCAGAACAAAAACCCCCAAGAATGAGATAACAAAACCAATAAATTTCTGTTGATTCATTTTTTCGTCTTCCAGAAAAATGTGAGAGAGAAGGATTGTTGAGATTGGCATAGTTGCCATTAAAATACCTGCCATTGCACTATCAATATTTTTTTGCCCAGTGATTATTGCAATGAAAGGAATAACAATCCCAACCAAGCTCATAAATAAATAATAGTTCAGCTGCGATATATTAATTGTGAATTTTTTATATAAAAAATATACCAAAGCTACCAGAAATATTGATCCAGAAATTAGTCTTCCTGCAACTATTACTTCGGGTGTAAATGTATTTAGAGCAATTTTATTTAATGTAAAAGCCCCTCCCCAAATTGCTGATAGCAAAATTAGAAGGAACCAGTTAGTTTTGAGAAAATTCATGTTAATATCGAATCATTGATATGAAAATTTTGTCTATAAATGTATCTGAGCCACAAAAGGTTACTTTTAATGGTAAAGAGCTTATCACAAGTATTTATAAAAAACCTGTCTCAAATAAGGTTCAAGTTACGTCGCATGGTATTGAAGGAGACAGACAAGCCGATCTCAGCGTGCATGGAGGGTATGATAAAGCTGTGTATGCATATTCCTATACCCACTATAAATTATGGGGCGAGCATTTAAAAAAAGAATTTAATGAATATGGATTAGTAGGAGAAAATTTAACGATAGATAACTTTGACGAAAATGATATTAGAATTGGAGATAGATTCAAAATAAATGATTGTGTGCTACAAGTTAGTCAACCAAGAATCCCTTGTTACAAAATTGGAATTAAAATGAATAGCCGAGATTTTCCTAGAATGTTTTCTCAATCTGGTTTACTTGGAAGTTATCTGAGGGTGATTGAAGAAGGAAGCATTGAAAAAGGTGATACTATTGAAAAAATTCATGAAGAGAATAATTCGATGAGTATAAAAGAAATAGCTTCTATCCTTTTCGTTGACATAAAGAACATAGAATTAATGAAAAAGGCTTTAGATATTGATTCGCTTACTGAAGAGATTAAAGAAAAATTTAGAGAAAGATTAATGAAGTTAGGTGATTTTTCATCATTGTGAATTATGATCAAACGTCAAAACGTCAAAGTAATTGAAAACAAGGAAACGAAAGTCTCCTGTAGTGGTGATGAAAAATCTGGAAAACACCCACTGATATATCTTACAGTTGATGAAGGTCGTGCAGAATGCTATTACTGTGGTAGACTATTCGTAACAAAAGATGTGCATGAAAAATATCTAAAAAAGACAAGAAAAGATTTTAAAAATAATAAGATAAATGTTCAAAGAAAGACAAACTATTAAACAGGTAGAAGAAGGTAATGATCTCGCGCCAAAGTTTGATGACAAAGGCTTCATACCAGTTGTAACTACAGATGCTAAAACAGGCATTGTCCTTATGCATGCTTATATGAATCAAGAAGCGTTGGAGAAAACCATATCTACTAAGCAAGCTCATTATTACAGTAGAAGCAGAAAATGCTTGTGGCATAAAGGCGCTACTAGTGGTCTGATACAAGATGTTAAAAATATATTTATTGATGATGATCAAGATTGCGTGTGGCTAAATGTAATCGTTAGAGGTGAAGCAAGTTGTCATGTGGGATACAAATCATGTTTTTACAGAGAAATTGATACTAATTCAAAACAACTTGAATTGAAGTTTATTGAAGAAGAAAAAATATTTGACCCTGAAGAGGTGTATGGAGATGCGCCTAATCCAACTATTTTATAAATCTAAATTTTTGACGAAAAAATTAGCTAGCAAACCCATCAAGTATAGTGTAATTGCTAAATAGAGAATACCCAGTGACATTGAGGAAAAAAAATATATTATTGAGGGTATTGGGCTATATTGCGAAAAATATCCATGTGTGAAATGTATAAAAATTAAAAGCGGTACAGATATTAATGAACCGTGAAGTATATTTTTAACTATGTTTTTCAAAAAACCCATTGTTTTTTATGCGTAAATTTAGTATATCAAAAAAAAATGCTTGGTCACTGATTTTAAAAATCAATAGTTGTGACTTTGGCAAGAGCAAAGAAATTAAAATCAAAGAAAATATATCAGGTAAGGATATAAGTCTGATCTATGATATTAAAAAAAATATCATAAAGAGCTCTAATTTAGCACTTGATGATGAATTAACATCTCTTTTTGAGATATTTCTACCAATAGTTTGTTGTAAAGATAAGATACAATACATAGGTCATATTGCACAATCTCTTGATGGTTATATTGCAACAAATTCTGGTGAATCAAAATATATAAGTGGTAGAGAGAATCTAGAGCATATACACAGACTCAGAGCAATATCAGATATAATCATAGTTGGAGCAAACACATACCTAGAAGATAAACCAAGACTAACAACAAGGTTAGTAGATGGTAAAAACCCGAAAATTTATATTTTTGATCCAAAAAAGATTATAAATAAAAATAAAATCGCTGAAGATGGTCAAATATTTTCAGATTTTTCATCTTTTAAAAAAAATATAGATACTAATAATAAAATTGTATATATAGAAGGAGGAGGGAAAACAATTTCATATTTTCTAGATAAAAAGATTCTAGATAGAATTCATGTTTGTTTGTGTCCAATAATCCTTGGAGGAGGAAGACCTTCTTTTATTAAAAATGATGTCTTAGGTATAAACGAAATGCCATCTTATAAATCTGTCCATCATCTCATGGGTAAAGACGTACTATTTGATATCAAAATTTAGAGTGTTGTCTAGATAAAAAGAAATATGCCCCAGGAAGTGAGCATAATAGATTAGTAAGCCCATAAACAATTGCAACTGTAACACTCGCAGAGACAGATAATCCCAATAAAAAGGATATGACCAAAGCTGCTGTCTCTCTAATTCCCCATCCGCCAATACTTATTGGCAAAGCCATAGAAAGAAGTATTATTGGGGCGAAAACAAAAAAACTAATTAAATCAATATTAAGATTTAATGAATAAGCGCAAATTATATATGTAATGATATAAGTCATCACGATTATTAGTGATAAGAGAAAATGTTTGTAAAGCCTCTTTCCGCTAAATATATACTTAAAGTTAATGATATACTTATTTTTCTTTTGATAATAAAAAACCAGCTTAAGCAAGATAATTGAAAAAATAATAAATGAAAAAATATACAAAGAAGCTAAATATTTCTCATTTACGATAAAGTAAATTTCAAGAGAAATAATAAAGGTTATTCCTAGAGCAATCTGTCCAGATAGTCTTTCAAATATCACAGATTGTAAAGATTTAATTATATTTCCAGATTGTTGATTGTTAACTTTAATATTAAATGTTCTATATATATCACCGATTATTCCTGTAGGTAATATATTATTTAAGAATCCAGCGATGTAATAATATCTAATAGCATCAGTATATTTTATTGTAGACTGAGTTTTAGATGCTATGTAACTCCATCTCCATGCTGATAATGCGTATTGTAAGATACTAATTAACAAAACTATTGGGAAAAAAAGTAAATCAACTCTTGTGATAATAGCTGCCACATCACTCCCATATGTCATCAAAATGATGACCATCAATAATAGAGACAATATGTAATTAAAAACTTTTTTCACTACCTGGTAACAAGAATATCCTTATGTCCTACGCATAGTTTCAATTTCTTGTGGTGTATACATTCTTTTTTATTCAAATACCATTCACTTAACATAGATTTATCTATACCTTCCATGTGATATAAAGCTTTTTTAATGTCTAAAATGTATCTACGCATGAAATCCTTATCTTTTTCATTAGAATTTACTATATTCCATGCTGATTCCTTTTTAGTTACTCTATATCCCAACTTCTTGGCCTTCATGGTCAAATAATCTATTGCCTGATAGCCAAGGGCCTTACCAAAGCCCTTATCCGTCATTTGATGCTTATTAAAGAAAGATAAGATATATTTATCAAAATGATGACTGGGTAACCATTTAACCTTTCCATCGAAACAAAGTGAATAAAATAAAATATTATTTTTTTTCATATTAGATAGTGAATTAGTGATAGATGATTTTGACATTAAATCAATAGCAGCAGAATAACTTATAATGAAAGACTGATTTTCATCAAGATTATATTTTTGACAATCACTTTTCTCGATGTCAACATCAATGCTATTCTTATTTTTATCCATCAAGATTAAATTAAGATTATTAGAGTTTGATTTAACAATATATTTATCTTTGAGATATTTTCTAAAATTACTTTTAATTGATTTAAGAAGGGTCATATCATGATCAATAAGAATATTTTTTTTAAAAGTTACATTATTTTTAAGCAACCAGATGAGAAAACTTCCAGTACCTGAACACATATCAATCAAATTATAGTCGTCATACTTAGAATTACTTCTTAAAAAGTTTATTAAAATATCACTTCTTGCTGCATCATCATATTGCATTCTCATATTTATCCAAGATTTACTAAAATAATCAGGCATTTAATACTCTCTTAAATTTATTTCCTGCATCACTCCATCTGTAAGGAGTCTTACTAATAACTGAGATTTCTTCATTTGATAAATCTTCAATAGCCTGAGCTATGGACTCATGACAATTTATATCAACATATTTTCTTTTAAAACCTTTTAAGTTTTCATGGAAGACAGGCAAATTCGAAACGACAAGAGGTATTCCAAGTGATGCTGCTTCAACATTTGCCATACCATAGCCTTCATATTGACTAAGGCATATGTAAATTTTTGATTTTCTTATGATATTAATTAAATCATTATTTTCCTCAATCTTTCCTAGAAATTTCACTCTCTTATTTAAATCAAATTCCCTTATTAAATTATTTAAATATTTAAAATATGAGTCGTTTTTGTAACTTCCGATTATAGTAAGAGTCCAATGATTATCTAAGTATTTAAGTGAAGTGATACATGCTTCAATATTCTTTCTTGGTATAACAGATCCGATACAAATTATGTTATGTCCAGTTAATTTACTAATAGGATTTTGATAATATATACAGTCAACAGCTGGACTGACTACATCAATATTAATCTTTTTATTAATCATCCTTCTAATGACGCTTTTCATAGTTCTGCTTACTGTAATTAATCTATGTGCCTTAGAAAATAATTTTCTTTCTTTGAGTTTTAAAAATATATTGCCATTATTACTATTCTCATATGAAACAGGATGATGAATCAGAATGATCACTTCATATTTTTTTGTAAGATAATTAATCATGTTTAACATTTTAATAGCAAGTAAGCCATCAATAATGATTTTTGATTTTTTTGGTATTTTATTAATAGTATTAAAAAAACTTAGAGGTTTTTTTATCTTATTATTTAAGCATATATTTAAAAGCTTGAAAGGCTTCTTATTCAAGAATTCGAGTATACTTTTATCATACTTATTGCCGCCAGATATAGCACTTAGGTCTGGAGTAATAAAGTAATTCACTTTATATGAGCTTTGTATAAGAAGCTGAGGCCAAATGGTTTTTTTTTTTAAATTAACTTTAATTGAGAAAAGTTTTTTTACTGGATAACTGCTAGATTCTAACTCACTATAAATATCATCGGTGAGTTGTTTTGCCATAAATTCTGTCGTTGTAATATTCCCTTTCAAACTATCTAAATCATCAAGATTTTTATAGTTATATTTATCAAGTACTCTTTTTAAAATGTCAGTAGCTAAGCCAATATCAATGATGACATTCTTCTCAATCAAACTTTTTGAAGATAATGTCATATCAACAACATAAGTCACTCCGTGAAGATTTTTCGCTGGCCCAAAAAAATCGTCATTTAAACTATGTGCAACAAAACAGTAATCTCTTATTTTCAATTCAAACATCAATATTTAACTACTTTACTTAGACCTTTATCATAAGTTTTAGTAAAAAATTTAGGAAGGTCATTTAATTGTAATTCTTTCTTATCAATCAAATAATCTAGTATATCATCATTGAGCATATCTAGTGCTAGTGCCCTTCTTTTGAGATTGTCATACTTCCTTAGTTTATATGAAGCGATATTGCCAACTTGAGAAAAAATCATATTTAATCTTCTAGAAAAACAATTTTCACCCATTTTTATTTGTGACTTTTGTTTTCCATACCAACTAAGTATACATATCTTTGTATCAAGGGCGATATGATTGACTAAATTATCCAATACGGAAATATTCCCCGAACACTCATAAATAATATCAGGATTTTGTATTTTATTAATATCGTTTATAAAAGGTATGTTAAGTCTTTTACAAATATTCTTCTTCATATCTTTATCTATCATCGTTACCTCAACTCCAAATGTCTTGGATAACACATAGGCCATAAGCAAACCCACTATACCTGCACCTATCACATAAGTTTTATCTCCAACAGAGGGTTGGCTATCCCATATAGCATTAATAGCTGTTTCCATATTTGCGGTGAGTAAGGCTCTTTTTGCAGGGATATAATTTGGGATTAATGTTGCTAAAGATGAATTAATTATAAATTTTGATTGATGTGGATACATTGTATAAACCATTTTATTTTCGTATTTTCTAGGGCCTTTTATTACTTTGCCAACATTTAAATAGCCATATTTAACGCTGGTATTGAATGATCCTTCTTGATGAGGCGCTCGCATAAGATCATATTGATTCTTGGGTACTAGACCGTCAAAGACAATTTTCTCCGTCCCATAACTTAAGCCTGAGTAGACAGCTTCTATTAAAACCTCACTGTCATGAAGTTTATATTTTAAAGTCTTAGATTTGATTGATCCTCTTTTTTTTGATGACCAAAATGATTGTGCTGTATACTGTTCCATAAATGGATTATATCAAAAATAGTCATAGTAGTTATGTTGGGTTACAACTATTTTTATTTAATCTATCTTACCTTAGTTTGCTTATTCTACTATTTTCTCAAATAATATTTATAGAAGATCTAAAGAAAATTATTATAATTTTTTTAGTCATTTCATTCATCTTAGCTTTTCATTTCAAAAAGCATAATGCTGAACTAAATATTCCAAATTCATTAACTAATGCTAGATTGACTATCAACATATTTATATTATCGATAGTTTTTAACATAGAAGGCTATAATGAATATTTGTTCATAAACTTAATTCTTATTAGTTTACTTTTAGATGGAGCTGATGGTTTTTTGTCTAGATATTTAATGCAAGATACAACTTTTGGTAGTCTTTTTGATCAAGAAGTTGATAATTTTCTAATTCTGATTCTTACAATATCACTAGTTTATAATTATGACTTTATTTTTATAATCTTAATCATTCCAATCTATAGATATATTTTTATACTATTAATAAGATTGAATGTAATAAGTAATCAAAGCCTTCCTACGTCTTTTTTTAGAAAACTCATATGTGTTATGACAATTTTGTCACTTGCCTTATGTAATATTTATAGCACAGTAGATTCAATCAGGATATTATTATACGTAGTATTTATATTGATTAGTTACTCATTTGTAAAAGATACTTTTTATCTTTATAGGAGAAAATATGATTAAAAGATTTATTATTTTGTTATTGTTGCCTGTTGTTGCCTTTGCTTCCCAAGATAGATACAAGATTGATGAAACTCATTTTGCTGTAGGCTTTTTAGTTGATCATGTTGGGTATGCAAAAACTCTAGGGATGTTTCGTGAGATAGAGGGAGAATATACTCATGATCTAACTGAAAATAAAATTAATGACATCAATATAAAAATAAAAACTAATAGCGTTTTTACTAATCACACTAAAAGAGATGAGCATCTAATGAGTCCGGACTTTCTAAATGTTGATGAATTTCCTGAGATGATATTCACTGCAGATAATGTAAAAATCGAAAAAGATGAGACCATTATAAATGGTAATCTAACTTTATTGGGCATCACAAAACCACTTGTTCTAACTGGAAAAATAAACAAAATTGCTAAATATCCCTTCGGCGGCATCATAAAGCCATACGTAATGGGCATCTCTGCAAGAGGGGTTATTAAAAGATCAGAGCACGGGATGATGTATGCAATTCAAGACAATCTAGTTGGAGATGATATTGAGTTAATCATAGAATTTGAAGCAAGAAGACAATAATGTCTAAGAGCTCTCCGATTCACTCTGATAACCTAAGAGAATATATAGATTTAGTTGGATACAATGAATCTGAGCTCCTAAAAAAAAATAGAGAAGAAACTAAAAAATTAGGAGATATTTCTATTATGCAAGTAGGTGCGGCTCAAGGCGCACTTTTATCTATACTTTGTAAGATATCAAATTTCAAAAATTGCTTAGAGGTTGGTGTATTTACTGGATATAGTTCCATATGCATTGGAACATCTATACCAAATGAATCTAAACTTACCGTAATAGATAATAATGATAAATACTTAAAAATTGCTGAGAAGTATTGGGAATATGCAGAAATTAAAAATAAAATTAATCTAATAAAAAATAATGCTTTGGAAGCTTTGCTGTCACTAAGAGATCAGAATGTTGAAAAGTTTGATTTTGCATTTATTGATGCAGATAAATCAAATTACGAAAAATATTATGAATTAATTATCTCAATGATGCAGAAAGGTGGAGTGATATGTATTGATAATACTCTGTGGAAAGGTAGAGTTTTTGACAATGATATCGATAACAAAAGTACACAATCAATTAGAAATTTGAATGATAAAATAAAACAAGACGTAAGGGTTGAACACTCTTTATTATCAATTTATGATGGCATGACAATTTGTTATATTAAATAATGTTTGTATATAGTCTTTATATATTCATAGATATTTCAAATCTAAATACTATTAGAGAAAAGATATTTAGATGTTTAGATAAGCTGAACATCAAAGGTACAGTATTGATTTCTAAAGAAGGAATAAACATAAATATCAGTCAAGAATATGAACTTTTAGAAAAAGCTATTCAAAATATCAGTAAGGTTATTGAGTTAGATGACGTACATGTTAATAGAACAGAGAGTAATGGTATAGCATTCCAAAAACTTAAAGTGAAAATTAAAGCTGAGATTATAAAATTTAATTATGAATTTCAATATAAGAATAAAAATAAGTTACAAACAGTAACTCCAGAAGCATGGAATAAGCTTCTAAATAATCATGTACAAATTATAGATATGAGAAATGATTTTGAGTATTCACTTGGTACCTTTAAAAATGCAATTAATCTTCGACTTAAAAACTTTACAGATTTAAAAGATAGAGTCGATGAACTTGATAAACTAGATAAAAATAAGAAAACAGCGATTTTTTGTACTGGTGGAATAAGATGCGAAAAAGCCGGAAAGTTTCTTAATGAACATGGATTTAGTGATGTTTATCAATTAGGAGGGGGTATTATCAACTATCTGAATAAAAAACAAGATTATTTGTGGGAAGGAGACTGCTTTGTGTTTGATGATCGTATACTTCTAAAAGGTGACTCTTAGAACCTTGTCTTTAATACTGTCATAATCATCAATATTCATTTTAAAAACTTCGATCGGTTTTTCTTCTGTCGAAAATCTCTCACTTTTTGAGTGCTTTATAATTAATTCAAAGGCATCAGGTATCTTGTCTAAACTCTTAATCATAAAATTATCATTTGTGAACTTTACATAGAAATCATTATCACTAATCCTAATCCTTTGAGTTGCAAATGGCTGATTGATACCTTTTTCTCTAAGAATCATAAAAAAGTATCCCTGATAGTTATTTTTTGAAGATACTCTCAGCTCTAGTAGTGTTTTTTTATCAACAGAGTTCTCTTTAAGATCAGCAAGTATCTGTTTGTAGTTATCTTTATTTTTTATCTGAGGATGTATTAAGATTTTCTCTAATGTCTTTTGTGCTAAATGGCTATCATTGACATTGAATGAAAAACTAAGAAGATCTAATAGTGCTTGAGGATCATTTGTCTGTTTGATGTATCTGATAAAATATTCCTCAATTGAATCTTTATTCGATGTTTCACTGTCACTTCGTAAAACAAGAATGTATTCACGTAAAACATCTGAATTATCTGGCCTTAGATTAATGGCAACCTCATAAGCTTTTGATGCTTTTTGATATTTTTTAAGTATCGAATAAGATTTACCTAACATGAGCCATCCGTTAAAGTCATTTGGATTTGATACTAATTTTTCCTCTAACTTAGGTAAATTATCTTTAATAGTTTTTATGTTGTTTCTAACCTGTACATTTTTTTTGTAAATCTCCTTATAAATATCAACATTTGATTGTTGATAATTTAGTGAAAATAAATAAGTTATTGAGATTGTGAGAAGTGTCGTAACTATTATCAATAGCTTTGAATTATTTTGCTTATCCCTATTTGTAAATAGAAAAAAAATATAGATTGCTAAAATTAGTACAAGTAGAAAATAAATCATTTTAAATATCTTTTAAACAGAAAAAAGCCTATGAGTATAATGAATACAAACGGACCAAACCATAATATTATATTTTGTTTGTTTACAGGCGGCTCATATAAAATATAGGAACTGTATCTGTCAGACAAAAACATTTTTATTTCATCCTCATTTTTTCCAGATCTTAACATCTCTTTTATTTTTTCTTTCATGTCTACTGCTAATGGAGCTTCTGATTCAGCAAGATTTTGATTCTGACATACCATACATCTTAACTCTTCAATTAAATTTGAATATTGCTTATCAATGTCATCTGCAAAAGATATATTTAAGGTAAATAAGAGAGCTATGAATAAACTTATTCTTTTCACTTTTAGTATCTCAATAAAGGCATCATTTCTTTTTGAATTATTTGATTATTAATTGGACCTATATGTTTATATAGAATAACTTGATTCTCATCAAGAATATATGTCTCGGGTACACCATACACTCCTAGATCTAAGGATAGATCTCCTTGTTGATCTTTAATAATCATACGATACGGATTGCCTCTCATGCTTAGCCAAGCTAGTGCATCGGTAGGATTATCTTTATAATTTATTCCAATTAGATCTATTTCTTTATTTTTAGATAAATTTATTAAATATGAGTGCTCTCTTTCACATTCAAGACACCAACTAGCCCAAACATTTACAATAGTTTTCTTACTTAAAAAATTATTATTATTGATGAGTGTATTATTATCTAAATCATATAACTCAAAATTAGGAAATGTTTTGCCTATCAATGGCGATTGTATTTTTTTAGGATCATAATAGAGGCCTTTAAAAAGAAAAAGGCTTACTAAAATAAAGATAGAGCTATAAATTAACAAGCTTCTATTCATAATGTCGTGATCTTCTAAATCTAATACTAATGATTGCGCCAAGAATCATAAAAATTGTTCCAATCCATATTAGCCGTATTAGAGGTTTATCATAAACTCGAATTGACCACTTATTCTCTGAAACCATGTTACCCAACGAAACATAAAGGTCTCTATCTAATCGACCATTAATACCAGCTTCGGTCATTGGTGATTCACTGGAATGATAAAGCCTTTTTTCTGGATTAATTTCAGTTATGAATTGATCGTCTTTTGACACAATGATAGAGGCTATTAAAGCATCATAATTCATTGATTTATATTCGTTAAGCTTTTCAAATTTATAATTAAATAAACCTACTTGTTTAGATTGTCCAATATCAAGCGTAAATTCTTTTTCAATCTTCATGTTTTCAGATACGCTTGCACCAACGATGAAGACAGCCAATCCAAAATGAGCAAAATACATTCCTATCCTATTTCTAAACATTATTTTGTTGTCATATGATTTAAATGAATCAAATAAAATATTGCCAGCTATCCATGTAGCAGAGAATATACCTATAAAAAATAAAATAGTATTAACATTATAAATTAAAGATAAAAATATGCTGATTATGAGTATTGCTACAAGTTGAATTAGTTGTTTATTTTTTGATAGTCTTGATAAGAGAATAGGTATATATCCAACAAGTAATATTAGAGGAATCATTAAAGGAACAAAAACCGCGTTATAATATGGTACTCCAACAGATATTTTCTCCAGCCCTAAAATATCAAGAAATAGTGGATACATTGTCCCTAGCAAGATTGTAAAAGTTGCGGTCACTAAAAGTATATTATTTAGCAGGAAAAAACCCTCCTTAGAAAAAAGCTTCACTTCATTTTCGTCTTTGAACTTGTATGAATTCAAGGCATAAGCTAGCAACCCCCCTCCTATCAAAGCAATTAACATGAGTAAGATAAAAACCCCTCTGGACGGATCGCTTGCAAATGAGTGAACTGAAATTAAAATACCCGATCTGACCAGGAAAGTACCAAGCAAACTTAGTGAAAAAGTAAATATAGATAACAATATTGTCCAACTTTTAAAGATTCCTTTTTCACTGGTAGCGATAACCGAGTGAAGTAGCGCTGTTGCCATCAACCATGGCATAAATGAAGCGTTTTCAACAGGATCCCAAAACCACCAGCCTCCCCAGCCAAGTTCATAGTAAGCCCACCAACTCCCTAAGGAAATTCCAAGTGTTAAAAATGCCCAAGAAGCAAGTATCCAAGGTCTAATCCATTACGCCCACTCTTTTTTGAAATCATCTTCGAAACAGCATGCGATTGCAAAAGAAAAGACAACAGACAATCCAACATACCCCATATAAAGCATAGGCGGATGAACTATTAATCCAAAATCTTGAAGAAGAGGGTTAAGGTCATTACCATCCAAAGGAACAGTCATATTTCTATCAAATGGATTTGATGTAGCAACAACAAAAAGTAAAAAGCCAAGATTAAGTAAGCCCATAATAGCTAAGAAATTAACTCTTAAACTCTTAGAGAGGTTTTTACTATAATAGCTTGCAAGAAACATCCAAAAACTTGAGACAACACACCATAAGAGCATTGACCCTTCGTGACCTGCCCATGCAGCTGAGATCTTATATATCAAGGGTAAATTCGAATTTGAATTCTTAGCTACATAGTCTAGCGAATAGTCTTCTCCAACAAATGTAACAATCAGACATAAAAAAGATAATAATATTATAGGAAAATGCGCTTTAGATGCAGAAAATAATATTTCACTAGAAATATTTAAATCACTAACAAGCTTAGGAGTCAAAAGAATGATGCAGTTCATTAATCCTATCAAAAGAAGAAAATAACCAATATAACCAATATCTATAATCATTCTTTAATACTTTTAATCGTCTTAGATTTACTCTCTTCACTCAAACCAAGAGATTCTTGTACTTCAGGAGGCATGTATGTTTCATCATGTTTAGCTAAAACCTCTTCAGCTACGAAATAATCTTTTTCTAGATGCCCTCTTATAACAACACCCTGACCTTCTCTAAACAAATCAGGTAATATTCCATCATATTTAACTGTAACCTTATTATCAAAATCTGTAACATTGAAAGATACTTTCTTAGTGCCGCTTTCTCTTATCAAAGAACCCTCTTCGACCATACCTCCTATTCTGAATATATAGTTATCAGGGAAATTGCCATTTACCAGTTGAGTAGGACTGCGATAATAGAGCAAATTATCATTAAATGTATTTATAAATAAATACAAAACAAAACCTAATATTATGAGCAAGAAAGAAACATAGTAGATTCTAGCTGATCTTTTTTTCATGGGATTCCTTATTTATTCGAAATTTGTTTTTTTATCTGTCTGCCTTTATATATTAAAATAAATACTACTAATACCATTGGTACTAGAACTAAAAAGTATGCCCAGAATATATAAGGTGCGTAATCAAACATTGTCTAGAATATATACTAAATTATAATTAATAAAAACAATAAGATTTTAACAGGAACTTCGTAATAATACTTAGTATTTGACGTTTGTATGCAGGCTTTTGTTTTCTTGATATCATTGATAAATGAGCCAAATATCTCTTATAAGTTTATTATCAGTTTTGATTGTCTACTTCATATTGAGGCCTATTTATTTAAAAGATATCGTCAATTATCAATACAAAACATTAGCTGACATATTAGCTTTTTTGTTTTTATTTTGGGTAGTTAGTAGCATACTTGGGCTTATACTTGCTATGAATTTAGCTCCTTGAGAGAAATATGGTGAAAGGCAATAAAGTGTGTCATCACTGCTCGCAGAGCTCTACAGCACTATTTAGATGTAGATATGATAATAAAAAGGAATGGGTATTTTTATGCCAAAAGTGTCTCGCTGAGATAAAAATTAAGTTTTCATCAAATTACCAATACGGTGGTACGAAAAAAATAAAGAAATAAGAAAAACTATTTTAAAATCGTGTTACATAATTTTCCAAATTCAGATTCAATTTTATTATTTGCATAATTTCTATTATGCTCTTGAGCAATGTAAGACCATGATTCCATAATACTTGTAATTGATAATATATAATCAGACAAAGATGATTGTTGGTTTTCCTCAAGAAACTTCTTCTGAAGAGCTTCAAAGTATTCACTATGGTAATCGTATTTTTGTTTCATTGAATACTGATTATTAAGTTTTGCTCTGAAATGATAAGCGGAACATACTAAAATATCTTTTCGCGTGTATTCTTTTTCTTTTGCAAGCAAGGAAATGTTTGTTTGAACAGTCAATATCGAGGCTATAAAAAATAATAATATGAGTTTAAAAGTATCCATGTCTTAATTATAGCTTAAATAATCCATTGTTTAGCTATGTCTAGAGAAGAATCTCTAAACATAGCCAGAATGCACAAGATTACTAAAACTTATAATCTAACGAAACATTAAAACCAAAGCTTGTTGCTGGAAGTGGAACATGTGCTTTTACAAAAGATGCATGATTTCTTCTTGTCTTGTCCAATAAGTTATTACCATAAAGCATGACATTAAGATCTTGTTTATCACCCAATCTAATTTTATTAGTATACTTGACTGCAAGATCTACATAAGAATTTGTCGAGGTCTCAATAGAAGAGAAATCTTTTTGGCTTTCTGCATAAATCAAGCTCATTGAATACTTCTCATTCTTGTCACCCAATAGTGTTAGACCTATTGTATTTTTAGCACTTGGTATTCTAGGTACGTACGTATCATTATCAAAGACTGCAGAAATATCATCTCTACTAAGAGTTAGATACAAATCTCTATCCCCCAAAGTAAATGGTCTTGTATATGAAACTTCATAACCTTGAAATACGGCATCTTTTTGAGACCAATCAGCATCCTGGTGTTCTCCGTCATATAAGGTCGTGCCTAAATCTCGTAAATAAATAAAGTCTTTGATGTCATTTCTAAACAAGGATAAATCTATGCTAGAAATTCCATGTTTGAAATTTAATCCTATATCGATATTGTTTGATACTTCTCTTTCAAGAGAACTATTTCCCTTTTCATATCTATTTGTAGGGCCGTGTTTACCGTCTGCAAATAGCTCAGCCATATTAGGACTTCTAGAGACATGAGAAAAGCCTAAGTTGTAAGACAAGCTATCATTAATTTGTTGAGCAGTATTTGCTGAAAAACTAATTGCAGAGTCTTCATAATTCTTGGTTGATGTTAATCTTTCATTGAAATCATACCTAAGAGCATATGCAATATTCATATTAGATAAGCTTGCTTCAGAATAATAAGCCAAAGATCTGTTGAAACTCTCAGATTTTGGTACGTATGCATTACTAGAAAATGGTGACTTAGCATGTTCATAGTTCAATAATAATCTTCGTTCTTGATTTACCGAGTCAAAATTAAACTTTAAATTATATGCAGTAGAGTTATTATTCATAACCTTAAAAGTTCCATCTTCTTCATGCTCTTTAATGTGAGCGTTAGTGTTGCTTACAGAAAAATCAAGAGAATTAGCAAAGCTTAGATTATCTAATCTTCCAATAAAATTATATGTGTCCGACTTATGAGCGCTGTAAATTCTATGTTCCCCTTCTTCCTCTTCTTCCTCCTCCTCTTCAGCATGATATGCTATTCCATATGTTCCTTTATTATTAATAAAAGAAAAATTGAAATATCCCCAATCTTTAATCATAGACAATCCGATTGTTGAGCTCTTGTCTGCATAATCAGAGTTATTGAGTGTACGCACCTCTGTTCCTTCTTCAAAAAATGATCCCTCAGATAAATCATATTTAAAATAATCCCTTTTATCATGAGATATATACACAGCAAGATCATTTATATTCTTTTTTAGAAGAAAATTATTTGAATAACCTTCGCTTACTGTATCGTAAGACCTACCAAAGCTTATTTTCTCCTCACTATATAACTTATTTGTAGATGAATCTGTAATTACATTGACTACGCCACCTGTATTACCGCTATGATTAAATAGTGATGTTGGTCCTTTGATTACCTCAATATGAGAAGCATGGTTGATGTTTAACATAACAGGATGATCAGCGCTAAAAAACTCAAATCACTTACATAGTTATTATTAGATAGTACTTTTACTCTACTACCTCCAAGTCCCCTAATCACTGGCTGCCCAACTGATGTGCCATAATCAGAATTCGATACTCCAGGAATACTCCTCAAGTTTGTACCGATAGATTGTGATGATTCAATATCTACGCCGGGTATTATGGTTACAGTATTTTGATTTTCAGTCACCGTGTTAGACAATATGGATGACTGAATTTCAATAGGTGTCATATCCTCTGCATGCGCATGAGATATGACGACAAACGCTAAAAATAGCGCATTTTTAAAAATGTTCATTTTTGCTCCTTTTTAGGTTAATTAAAACGTTTAATTAACTGAATATGGTGGAGCTCGAGTAGAAAAAAAGTTTTTATGAGTTTGTTCAAGAAGAATTATTAATTTTGTTGATAATGTTTCTTCTAAACAGTGGTGTTCTTTAATAAAAAATACTGAGTGAACTTTGCCGCATTGATGACAGACTTGTACATCTGTAGCAATCTCATGCTCATCATGATGACAGTGGTCATCATGTTTGTGTTCATGCTGTTCAAACATAGGTATATACTACAATACATGTCCAGAGAAAAAAAGGCAGTCATCTTAGTGATATTTAGCTTAATCGCATTCTATGTATATCAGTTCGTGATAGGTTTCTTGGTGTTACTACTAGCAGCACATACATACTATAAAGACTAGTATTTTTATTTGATGGATATCAAAATAATGGTGGATAGACCGACTAGTGATATTCCTATCACAATCAGCTTCAATACTTCTAGCATGATTATTTTTTTAGATTTATCCTTTTCTGCCATTGAGTTTTTATCAACTATCCAAAAACGATGAACCAGATAATTATTAGAACCAATGGAAAGATTACACTTCCAAAAGGATTAGCCTTAAGTAATTCTAATGACATTTTTGGATTACTTATCCAATTATTCAAAAACTTGTACAAATCAGTAACAACCAAAGCAGCAATTGCAGCAAGAATCAAATATAAAACTATATCAGGCATTTAAAAGAAGTATAAATTGCATAGTCATAATCTACAATCATGATCTATGCATTATAAGAATTAAAATTTATACTTTGTATTTATTTGTAGCTCATTATCATCTTTGCCATAAGTATTTAACTTACTTTCAAAATGAACTTTTACATCAAGTGCATCAAAATATTTTGTTTTAAAACCAACTTTATAATAATCATAATCAGCACCTTGGCCGATTGATTGCCCCTCAGTTATATCCTCACCAAATCCAACTTCAGCAAAAGTTTGATAATTATTTATCTTTATACTTCGTCCAATTACAATTCTTTGCTTAGTTTTTTCATATGTACCATCTTTTAACTTCATTTCATGTTCAGAACCTACATAGTTATAATCTCCTGCTAATGTTTGTCCAACAAATAAAGCAAGCGCTAACACAATTACATTTTTCATATCTTTCTCCATTTCTGATAATGAGAATCATTATCATATAGATTATTTGAATAATCAATACTTGTATTAATAAAATTAATTATTAATATACCCCATATGGGTATAATAAAATTATTAATTACGTTGTCACTTTTAATTACGACAGCTTTTGTAGAATCCCGACCTATTTCATGGTCTGGCGGCTCTACATTAATGTATAAATCAAATTCTATGATGTCCTCTTATTACTATCACTACTCTCCATCTTATCTTTATTCAGTTGGTGCAGAATATATCAATGACAGATATTTTAATGATCAATATATTAATATTAGATCAACTTATCTTTTAGATAGAAAGAATACAAAATCATCACAAAGAAATTTGTATTTAACAGGTGCTATATCTACTAAAAAAAGTGAAGATTTTTACTATGGAATACATGGTGATTGGGAGACGAGAAGATACTTCTCCTCATTTTCAGCTATTAATAAGCATACAGTATCGAAAGATTTCTCAGAATATGAATTGCAATTAGGCGCTGCACCGTATTTAGGAGATTATAATGAATTACATACATGGATTATGATTAAAACTAAAAAAGACACATTAAATAATGAATGGGATACCTACCCATTTTTGAAATTGTTTAAAGGTGATTTTCTTTTAGAATTGGGTACAAAAAACTCCCATTGGGACTTACACTTTATGAAGAGATTTTAATTTAGGAGATATATATGTATAAAATATTTTTAGCTTTTATATTTTTGTTTACTGGTAGCTTGCATGCAATGGATAACCCGCATGATCATGGTTCTCATAAACATAATAATATGACAGGCGTAGATGGATCTAAGACTGTCCTTGATCAAAAAATATATAATGAGTTTATTGCTGATTTAGGCACTTCTCAAGTAGTAATCATAGATGTAAATGGAATGGTATGCGATTTTTGTGCTAGAGGAATCGAGAAGACCTTTTATGATGATAAGTTAGTAAAAAAAGTGCTCGTTAGCTTAGAGAAAGGTAAGGTTTTAGTAGCTTATGATAATGCTAAGAAGGTTGATTTTGGAGAAATTAAAAATATCTTTTTATCAAATGGTCAATCAGCTACAGGTATGATTCTTAAAAAAATAACATGAAATTAAAAGAAAACTCATCCAGGCTTGGTTTATTCACTCTGTTAGCGTCATCATCAACCTTAATATGCTGCGCTTTACCAGCACTGTTTGTTACGCTTGGTGCAGGAGCGACATTCGTATCAATAGTTAATACCATTCCTCAACTTATTGTAATATCGCAATACAAAGTCTATATATCTATCTTTACTCTAATTCTTTTAATCGTGGCTGGAGTTTTGATAAAAAAAGCTGAACTTCTTCCATGTCCGGTAGATCCTTTATTAAAAGATGCATGTCTTAAGACTAGAAAAAGGACTTCTAAAATTTACAATATTTCAGCAGCTATTTTCATTTTTGCAAGCTTCTTCACATACATTCTCCCTATCTATTTATAAAATGTCACATCACCCTTCTCATAAAGAACAATTAGCATCTCTTAAAAGAATTGAAGGTCAAGTAAGGGGCGTAATTAAGATGATTGAAGATGGAAAATATTGTATCGATATACTGAATCAAATTAAAGCTGTGAAATCTGCATTAGTAAGAGTTGAGTCTAAAGTACTCAATAAACACACTGAGTCTTGTATAAAGCAGTCGTTTAAAAATAAAAGTGAGCTGAACACTAAAATAGAAGAATTAATTAAACTAGTTAACAAATGAATCAGTCTGAAGACAATAAAATCGAATCGATAGATAAAAAAATCAAAGAAAAGGAAAAAGCTGAGCAAATTGTCAAAGATTATCTCAAGCCTTCATGCGATGAGGAAATGACAGAGAATGATTATCCAAGATTAAAGGAATAGTCTTGTCTGATTTTATTAAAATTCTTAAAGGAATAATAATAGCAATTATTGTTTTGACTATCTTTGCATATCTTGGAGTATATATAATTTCACTTGTTATATAATTTAATTAAGAATAAGGAATATAGATTATGACTAAATGGGAATATAAAACATTTACATCAACCGGTGGTCTGAGGATTGCAGTTGAAGAAAGCTCAAGTATGGGTGAAGAAGGGTGGGAATTGGTGACTATTAATTATTGTAATGATTACCGCGAATGGGTCTTCACATTCAAAAGATTAAAAGATTAATCAATTTACTATAATAACTATTCTACTGTTATCTCAATCTTCTCAGATATGAGTGGCTTATCATGAGGTATATGAAGGTGATTTCCCAGAAGGAGTTGTAATGTATGCTTACCTTTAGGCAATTCCAATTGTGTTTCAGTTTGGCCTTTACCAAAATGTAAATGATTTTTATCTGCAGGAATTGGCATTTTCATATTGGGAAGTTTTTTAAGATTTATTAATAAATGGTGGTGTCCAGACATTGGTTTATCTACACCAGCAGGAACAATTTCCATCCACTCTATCCCAAATTCAACTCTAAAAGGACTTGTGACAACCTCGCCATTGCTCGGCGTAATGAAGAAAACTTTTTTTTTCTTGATTTGATTCATTACTAGAATAACGAGAATATGAAAAAGCATTTAATGCAAATAAGAAAGTCATCAACACAATTAAGGAGATTTGTCTCATAAGAATAGTTTAATATATTTTAATTTTTTTATGTAGTCAGATGAAATTATTCTTATATAATCTTGAAATAAATGGCTAGAAAAAAATTCATAATGAGCGCAGAGGAGTGGTGTACGTTACCAGAACTTGATGTACCTGCAATAAAAGCTCGTATTGATACGGGTGCTACAACATCATCTATTCATGCGGTCAACATCAAATCATTTGAGAAAGATGGTCAGGACTATGTCTCATTTGATGTATATCCATTAGATAACAAAAACATATGTGTCCATTGTGTTGCCCCTCAAAAAGATAAAAGGTTAATAAAAAGCTCGTTCGGTGATAAACAGATGAGATATGTTATAGCTACAACAATCAGAGTTGGTAAACAAATTTGGGAGATTGAGCTAACGCTCTCTAATAGAAGTTCAATGGGTTATAAAATGCTCATAGGCAGAGAAGCAATTAACCAAGACGTATTAATCGACCCAAACTCAAAGTTACTTCAAGGAGATAAGACAGAAAAAACAATCTCAAGATTATATAAAAGACAAACAATAAAAAAATCAGGTCTTCATATTGCTCTTTTAGCAAGTAATCCTGCATTATATAGCAACAGAAGAATCATCGAAGCTGGTGAGAAAGCTGGTCATAAAATGTCCTTTTTAAATATTAAGCAATGCTACATAAAACTAGATAATAAATTCCCACAAATTCATTATAGAGGTGGCGAAGTTATAAATAATATAGATGCAGTTATACCAAGGATACGACCTAGTCAAACATTCTACGGATGTTCTTTAATTAGACATTTTCAATCTATGAATATATTTTGTCTAAACAATTCTGATGCGATTAGAAATTCACGTGATAAACTTTATTCTCTACAGTGCTTACAAGAGATGAATATTGATATCCCAGTTACAGGATTTGCCAACTCTCCAGTAGAGACTGACGAGCTTATAGATATGGTAGGCGGATCTCCGCTTATAGTGAAACTTTTAGAGAGTGCTCAAGGAAGAGGTGTTGTTTTAGCTGAAACTAAAAAAGCTGCTCAATCTGTAATCAACGGTTTTAAAGCTCTAAAAGCAAACTTACTTGTTCAAGAGTTTATTAAAGAATCTTCTGGCCAAGACATAAGGTGTTTTATATTAGGTGGAAGAGTGATAAGTGCATATAAAAGAATTGCAGCAGCTGGTGAATTCAGAGCTAACATGCATCTTGGTGGTACTGCAGAAAAAATCATTATTTCAAAAAGAATCAGAGCGCTTGCTGTTAAAGCATGCAAAGCACTTAATCTTGATGTAGCTGGAGTTGATATCATCAACTCAAATCGTGGACCACTAGTTTTAGAGGTTAATTCCTCACCTGGTTTAGAGGGTATTGAATCAGTAAGCCAAAAGGATATAGCGTCACTACTGATTAAACATATAGAGAAAAAATTAAAGTTCAGAAGAAGTGCTTTAAAAATTGCCTGAAAATAGAAGTTTAGTGGACATGGGTGAAACAGAATGTCACTATTTATAGCTATATATGGGTAATCAAAATATCTCTATTCCCATTCCTATTCGCATTTTAAGTTGTAAAAATATGCTGCCATAGTTATCTTATAAATTATGTTGAGTAAAAAGGGTGAAGAGCTACTGTTATATAAATCTATAATAATGGCTACATGAGACATAGTGGTGAAAAGGTTAATGATGCCTTTTCTGATTTTGAATCGAGATATTACAGGGATCATATTAATTCTGCATTTATAAATGTGAAATCTGTTCTGATTATGGTTGCGGCGGTTCTGATTGGAATATGAAAGGATTTGATACCTCAGGTAAATCTGCAAAAGAGTTTTACTGTTTGGAAAAGGTAAATAGATATGAACCTGCTAGAAATATTGATGAAAGAGTGGTCTCAGATGCAGTTCTTAACTTTGATGTACTGGAACACATATTCATCGCTGATGTACAGTCAGTTTTAAAAGATATTTTTTCTTATGCATCTAAAATTGTAGTAATAAATGTTGCGTGTTATCCAGCAAGCGCACTATTGCCAAATGAATGAAAATGATAATATTGGTGTTGAATTTCCTACTTCGGTATTGTTTGCACTACAGAATACAGAAAAACATTTTATGGTTGGATAATCTCAAAGTTAATGAATATTGAAATATTGGAATTTCCATAACTTACTTCGGTCTCTGATATTGAACTGTTTGATATAAATAACTACATCTACAGAAATACAGAAAACAATATCAAAGAAATTCCCAATTTATAAAGCTGAGAATGAGGGTATTGCTGGTGTCGTTGCAGTAAATTTTTTGAAACATCACATACCGATATTCTAAGGGTGGACTTGAACCACCGACCGCAGCGTTATGAGTGCTGTGCTCTAACCAACTGAGCTACATGACCTTAAACATTAAATCTAAAATAGATTACATCACCTTCATTAACAACATAATCTTTTCCTTCTTGTCTCCAAACACCATTAGCTTTTGAAGCCAGCTCACTACCGCTAATAATGTAGTCATCATAAGATACTGTTTCAGCCCTTATAAATCCTTTTTGGATATCAGTATGTATGATACCCGAACATTCATATGCATTGAAATACTTTTTTGCAGCCCATGCTCTTGATTCCTTCTCACCAGAAGTAAAAAATGTTTTTAAATCTAACAAACTGTATCCTGTTTTTATAATTTTAGATAATGCTGATTCAGAAATATTAAATTCCTTCATAAACTCTATCTTTTCTTCATCAGACAACTCATTTAAATCTGTTTCTATTTTTACATTCATATCAACTAGCACAATATTGTTTGGAAGATTGTTTTTAAATAATTCAACATCCTCTTTATTTGTATCTTCATTAATATTTGCGATAACAAACATAGGTTTTTGGGTTAACATTTTTATATCAGGAAATGCTTCTTTTACTTTTTTTAGATTATTTGAATTTAAAAACTTATTATCATTAAGTATTTCAATAGCTGTGTTTACTTCTTCTAGTAAAGACGACTTTTCTTTCTCGCTCGATTTACTTTTTGTAACTCTCTTTGTTAAATTCTCAAGGGTTGATATATCAGATAGTATTAACTCAGAATTAATATCATCAAAATCAGAAGTTGGATTGGGTTGGCCATTAACATGTATGATGTCGTCATCAACAAAAAATCTAACAACATGTGCTATTGCATCAGTATTTCTGATGTGGGTTAAAAAATCATTTCCTAAACCCTCACCCTTTGATGCGCCTTTTATTAGTCCTGCAATATCTACAAATTCAATGACTGCATTAACTTTACTTTTTGATGAATTCAAATCTGATAACTTGTCTAGTCTTTCATCCGGTACTTCTACTGTGGCTACGTTTGGATCAATGGTGCAGAAAGGAAAATTTTTAGCATCTATTTTTTGAGAGGTTAATAAATTAAAAATTGAGGATTTACCAACATTTGGCATCCCAACAAGACCACATTTAAATCCCATTTTTTACACCATTAATTTTATTCATGAAACTTGAATAATCACCTGACATAAGTTCCTCTGAATAATTCAAAATATCATCAATGCTTGATTTAATATTATTTTTATCCTCAGGCGATGGTTTTCCAAGTACATAAGATATAACTTCATCTTTATGTTGTGGTTTCCCTATACCAATTTTTAGTCTCCAAAAATCTTTAGTTCCAAGTTTTTCTATGATGTCTTTGATGCCATTATGCCCTCCACTGCCACCAGAGAATTTTAATCTAACTTGTCCAGGCAATAGATCTAAATCATCGTAAGCTACAATAATTTGCTCTGGTAATATATTGGTATTTTTTATAAATTTATTTAACGGTGTACCACTGTCATTAATAAAGGTCATTGCTTTTAAAAATTTTAGGCTTCTAGAACCTAATTCATAATGAACGTCTAAATAACCTTTTTTAAGATTATCAATAAATGAAACATTTAGGCGTTCAATTAGAGAATCAATAAACCAAAAACCGATATTGTGGCGAGTGTTAAGAAATTTAGAATCTGGATTACCAAGACCTACAATCAATAATGGAGGATTGTTTGTTGGTATCATTTGAGTGGAAATTATTTATTATCAGCTTTATCATCAGGGGATGCTTCTGCATCCTTTTTATCTTCAGAGCTCTCTTTTTGTTCACGCTATCATCTGCAGCAGCTTCTACAACTTTCTTCTTTTTCAGCTCTAGGTTCATAACAACTTATAATTGGCGAATCATGTTCTTCATCAACAGCAACAGCATGAGTTAACATTTGCTGGAAGTTTAATTTCTGACAAGTGTACACTGTGACCGAGTTCTAGATCAGCAACATCAATCTCTATGCTTTCTGGAATATCTTTTGGTAAACAAGAAACTTCAAGCTGTGTTTGAATATGAGATAATTTGCCTCCACCTAGTTTTACGCCGGCACAAGTTTCTTCATTGACAAACATAATTGGAACGTTGACCACAACCGCTTTGTTCTTATCAATAGCTAAGAAATCCATATGAGTGATAGAGGATTTTCTTGGATCTCTTTGTAGATCTTTCAAAATAACATCAACAGTTTTTTTACCAATTTTAAGCTGAATAACATTGCTGTAAAATCCGGTGTCTCTTATTTTTTTCGAAACTTCATTTGCATCAAGAGTTATGCTGTTGCTAGCTTTAGCTCCATAAATAACAGCAGGTATACCATTATCTCTTCTAATTTTTTTAGAGCTAGAAGACCCTATGGTATCTCTTTCAGTCGCTTGAAGTTCGTATTGTGTAGTCATAATTTATTTTTCAGATGGATTATACTCTTATTCTACAAAAAGTGAACTAACAGATTCTTTATTATCAATTCGTCTAAGAGTTTCGGCTAGCATTTCTGAGACAGTTATCTGTCTTATTTTGCCTGTATCGGCAATTTTTTTAGATAATTTAATGGTATCTGTCACAATGATACCATCTATTGTTGATTCTTTAATATTTTGATCTGCCTTACCTGAAAAAATTGGATGGGTGATGTAGGCATATACAGATGATGCGCCCTCATCTTTCAGTGCATCAGCAGCATGACATAAAGTTCCAGCGGTATCACAAATATCATCAACAATTATGCAGCATTTACCTTTAATATCGCCAATGATTTGCATTACTTCTGAAACATTAGCCTCAGGTCTTCTTTTATCAACAATTGCTAAATCGCAATTGAGTTGTTTTGCTAGAGCTCTTGCACGAACTACTCCTCCAACATCAGGAGAGACTACTATTAAGTTGTCATAATTTTGCTTATGAATGTCAGCTAGGAAAAGTGGTGTTGCATAGACATTATCAACTGGAATATCAAAAAAACCTTGTATCTGATCAGCATGTAAGTCAATAGTTAATAATCTTTCAACTCCCATAACTGTAAGCATATTAGCAACAACTTTTGCAGTTATAGGTACCCTAGCAGATCTCGCTCTTCTATCCTGGCGAGAATATCCAAAATATGGAAGTACCACGGAAATTCTCTCTACTGAGGAACGCTTCAAAGCATCTGCCATTATTAACACTTCCATGAGATTGTTGTTTACAGGATCACAAAGCGGTTGGATTATATAGACATCTTGTCCTCTGACGTTTTCTTCTATTTCGACTGATATTTCACCATCGCTGAATGTTTTTACAGAAGCTTTACCAAGAGTCATACCTAAATTTTGAGCAACCATTTTAGCTAAAGGCTTATTGGCATTACCTGAAAAGATCATTGTGGATTTTATATCAACCATAAATCACCTGAAAATCTGGGGTGGAAGGATTCGAACCTCCGAATGACGGGATCAAAACCCGCTGCCTTACCGCTTGGCTACACCCCAAATTATTAAGAAAAAATATCATATGAATCAAGACTACTCACCATTTTTGATTTGTATCTTTTTCCAATTTCCTTATCAGCTTCTCTAGCACTTTCGTAACTATCAAATTCAATGTATAGCGTGCTTCCCGTACCGGACATTCTAACCTTACCAAAGGAGGAAAGCCAATATTTTGTCTCCAATAGTTGAGGGTATTTGCTCATTACCAATGACTCAAAACAGTTTGTAGTCGAGCTAATTAATTTCAAATCATCAATGGGTCGTGAATAGTGTGTTGAATTAAGGCAATTAAAGATATCGCCAGTCGAAATAGAAATATCAGATAAAATCAAAACAAAGAATTTCCTTGGCAAAGATACCTTTTTTAGCTTCTCCCCCCTCCCTGAAACTATCATGGGATTATTATAAATGAAAAATGGCACATCTGAACCTAGTTCTTCTGCGTATGATATAAGTTGGTTTTTAGGAATGTTTAGATTAAATATTCTATCCATTGCTAACAAAGTACAGGCAGCATTAGAACTACCCCCTCCAAGTCCCGCTCCAATAGGTATATTTTTATGAAGGGTAATTTCTAGTCCATGCTGAAAACTGAAATCTTCGATGTAATAAATTATAAGCTTTCGTGATGAGATTATTACTTATATTAAGATCATTAGAATTAGTTTTTAATTCTATTATTACCTCATCTTTTAATTTGAAAGTGAGCTGATCACTTAAATCTATCGGCTGAAATATACTTTGAATATTATGAAATCCATCTTTACGCTTATCTAATACATGTAAACAAAGGTTTAGTTTTGCATATGAATTACAACTGAGCTGATTCATTATTTATGTGATTTAAAAGATTTAGCAAATGCTCATTGTTTGGATTATCTTTGATAGATTTTTGTAGGATTTTTTGAGCCTCATCAGCATAACCATTTTTTAATAATATCTTATAGTAGTGACTAACAATCTCTGGGTCTTGATCTTTGCTGTATGCAAGCTTTGAGTAGTTATAAGCTTTTTCGTATGAACCTTTGAGATAAAGAACCCACGCGAGACTATCTAATATAGCTGCATTACCTGGATCAACTTCTATTGCTCTTCGGATAAGTTTTTCAGCATAATCTAACTTTTTCTTGTGAAGAGAAAGGCTGTAACCATAGGCATTTAATGCTACAGAATTATATGGATCAGCATCAATCATCATTTCAAAATCTTTCATCATATTCTCAATATCGCCATTCTTTTCATATGCAAGTGCACGCGTGTAAAGAGCACGTTCATTTCTTGGAAATAATTTGATAATTTCATTGCTTAAATCAATAACTTTATTTATGTCATATGGTTCTTGATAGATAGATAACTTTAGAGATAGTAAATTTAAAAGATCATTTTTTGTTTTTATTTTCACTTCCTCCTCAAGATAAGATACTGCTTGGGATGTACCGTATTGTCGAGAAAGTGCTCTAGCTACATTCAATAGTTTAGTATTTATAAATGTTCCTTGTTGAATTTTTTCATAATGGCGAAGTGCTTCTTGATAACGTCCATTATTAAAGTCAATTTGACCCAGGAAAAAGTTAATATTGTCTGGAGCATATGATTTTGATAATAAAATATTGAAATATTTCTCAGCAAAATCAAAATTATTTTTATCAAAACACAACAATGCTAGTCTGAACATAAAGTCACTGTCTTCGGGATCAATATTAACTAATTTTCTCACAAGCTCATCAATCATTTCTGTGTCTTTCTTTTGCAAATATAATCCTAACAAGTCATATAAAGCCTCCCTGTCTGTAATGGTTGATGTGGCAATATAATTTTCGAGAACATTTATTGCTTCCTCAGTTCTATTAAGTTTGGCCAATGAATTTGAATACTTTCTTGAGATAATTCTATTGTTTTCATAACTAGTCTTATTTAAGTATGGGATTACAATATTATCTAAATCATTTTTTTGAAGAATATCAACGTAATGAAATAGTAACTCATCGCTATCATAATGTTTTATGTTCATCTCAAAGAATTCAATGATGTTACTAACAATAATATTTCTAGATAATATATCCTCTATATTAATATATGATTTATTATTGTTTTCTTTGTAAGCATTAAATAAAAATTCAAAATGATAGGTTGCCTGATCATAACTTGACGTTTCTAGATTATTAGAAAATGCAATCTTATGTGCAGATACATTTAAGGGGTCAACTTGAAGCCATCTTGAAGAGATTTTATTTACGTAATCAAATTTTCTCATATCACGAGCTTTGTTAACCATGCGTAAGAAAACACTTTCTTCGTTGAAATATTTTATGTTTGAAGTAAAAGTCTCTAAAGCTTCATCATCCTTATTTTTATGAAGTGATAATTCAACAACTAATTTATTGTATATGGAATTGTATTTGAAATTTGAATCTACATCTGAATATGGCGCTTTGCTCATATTTTTTGAAGATTCAGACGAATTTTGACTGCTACAAGACACTAGAAATATCAATAAGATAACTGCCATTAATTTTATATTTGTTGCCATAGATGTATAATAGCACATGCTAATTTCTAATTAGGTAAACATAAATGACCATATCAATATTAGGGCTTAATCATAAATCAGCTAGTATCGAAGTTAGAGAGAAATTCTCTTTCACTGGAGATACTATCTCCCTGTTGCTCCGTCGTATAAAAAAAATGAGCAAATATCGGAGGTTATTGTTGTGTCTACCTGTAACAGAACAGAAATTTATGTTGAAAGTCAGTCTGGCATCGTTGATATAAAAAACTGGCTTCTCAGTGAAAAAGAATATAAGTCGTTTTCAAAATATTTATATTCATATGAGGAAGAAGATGCCATAAAACATTTATTTAGAGTTGTTGCGGGCTTAGATTCAATGGTTATAGGTGAAAACGAAGTACTTGGTCAGGTAAAAAGTGCTTACAAAATTGCGTTAGAGAATAAAACAGTAGACAGTAAACTAAAAAGACTTTTTGAATACTCATTCTCTGTTGCAAAGAATGTAAGAACTAACACCGACATTGGTGGTAATGCTATTTCATTCATGTACACATCAATACTGCTTATAAAGAAAATATTTTCAGCAGTTGATGAAAAAAAATGTTTGTTAATAGGTGCAGGAGAAATGACACAACTAGCTTTAAAATATCTTAAATCAAATAATGTTCATGAAATAACTATTTGTAATAGAAAAGAAGAAAAAGGAAAGAAGTTGGCAGTTGATAATAATTGTAGATATTCTAATTTGAACAGCTTGTCGAACATCATTCATGATTTCGACATCATCATTACATCTACATCCAGCTCACTTCCATTAATTGGTAAAGGTAATATAGAAAATGCATTAGAAAAAAGAAACAATACCTCAATGGTGATTATAGATTTAGGCGTGCCTAGAGATGTAGAGTCACAAATTAAAAACCTTAATAATGTCTATCTATATACTATTGATGATTTAGGAGAGATTATAGAAAAGAATTATAAAATTAGAGAGAAATCTATTAAAGAAGCTGAAGAAATCATCAAATTTAAAATTGTTGAGTATAAAAATTGGTTAGCAGAAAATAGTAGTGCTGAGATAATTAAAAATTATAGAGATTATGTAGATGATATTACCAATGGAATAGTTATAAAAGCTAAACGAATGATAAAAAATTCTGAAGATGTAAACGTTGTTATTGATTATGTATCAGAATCGCTTAAGAATAAGCTTGCTCATGAGACAACATTAAAACTAAAAGAACTATATCCTCACCTTGACGAAGATAAGATAAATAAACTCAATAACCTCTTCAAGGAAAACTAATGACCCCTGATTTACGATCAAAGCTTGAGAAAAATCTCTCAAGTTACAAAAGTATAACGCAAAAATTAAGCACACCTGAAATATACTCAGATCAAACAAAAATGAAGTCTCTAAATCAAGAGCTTTCGAAGTTAGAACAAAGTGTAAAACTTTTTCAAAAATTTCTTCATATCGAAAAATCAATATCTGAAACACAAGAGCTTTTAAATGATGATGATAAAGAAATGATAGCCATTGCAAGAGATGAACTAGATGGATATGAGAAGGAGCTTAAACAAGTTGAATTAAAGATTATTGAAGCAACAATCGAGAAAGATCCTAATGACTCAAGAGATATCTATATGGAAATTAGAGCAGGAACTGGTGGTGAAGAGGCTGCTATATTTGCTGGCGATCTTTTTAAGATGTACGCTAAGTTCGCAGAAAAAAATAAATGGAGTGTAGAGATTATAAACAGCAACGTAAGTGATCATGGAGGATTCAAAGAAATAATTTATAAAGTAATGGGCAATAATGTATATAGTTTTCTTAAGTTTGAATCAGGAACGCATCGAGTCCAAAGAGTTCCGGATACAGAAACACAGGGCAGAGTTCACACATCAGCATCAACTGTAGCAGTTCTTCCTATAGTTGATCAAGTTGATGATATAGAGATTAATCCTGCAGATTTAAGAATAGACACATATCGCGCATCTGGGGCTGGAGGACAGCATGTTAATAAAACAGATTCAGCTGTTAGAATTACACATCTTCCAACAGGGATAGTATCTGAGTGTCAAGATGATCGATCTCAACATAAAAACAAAGCTAAAGCGCTAGAGTATTTGCACTCTAGATTGTTGTCAGCCGAACAAGAAAAACAAAAAAAAGATACTGATGAAAGCAGGAAAAAACAAATTGGCTCAGGAGACAGATCAGAAAGAATAAGAACTTACAATTTTCCCCAAGGGAGAGTGACGGACCATAGAATTAACCTTACGTTATACAAACTTGATCAGCTTATAGAAGGGAATATTGAACCATTAATAGATTCATTAATTGAAGAATCTAGGAAATGATGAAAACTTTCGATGCATTTAAAGATGCAGTTTAGTTCCTCGAACAAACTACTTCCCAAACTTACCTGCAATGTAAAATTGAAGCTGAAGAAATTTTCAGTTATGTAATGGACTACGAAAAGACAAAACTATATTCAGACTATATACCCGAGATTACAGAACGTTTAAGAGCTCAAATCAAAGATATTTTAAAAAAAAGGAATGATGGTGTTCCTCTATCATACATATTAAAGAAACATAAATTTTATAAACATGAATTTTATGTTGATGAGAATGTATTAATACCAAGATCTGAAACAGAGAGCATAATAGAACATTTACTTCATCAAGGTGATGAAATATACAAAAAGAGAGGTAGATGTGTTTTTTTAGATGCAGGTTGTGGCTCGGGCTGTGTGGGTATAACAGTTGCTAATGAAAGACCAGAATGGAAAATTATTCTCAGCGATTTCTACAAAACTGCTATTAATGTAGCGAAAAAGAATTTGGCGTTATGTAATTTTAATAACATCGAATTAATATGTGGTGATTGGCTAAAACCGTTTGGGAGTCATACATTAGATTTTGTTTTTAGCAATCCTCCATACATTGCTATTAATGATAATCGTGTCGAAGGTAGTGTTTCTGACAATGAGCCGCATACTGCCCTCTATTCGGGGAAAGATGGACTAGATGCTATAAGAAATATAGTAGAATCATCTCCTGAAGCTCTTAGTAAAGGTGGGGCGTTAATTTTAGAATTCGGAATCGATCAATCTAAAGCAATTATTTCTCTATTAGAGTTAAATGATTTTACAGACATATCTATCCACATGGACTATAATATGATGCCAAGATTCGCTTCATCACATAAAGAAAATGGATAATGATACAATAAAAAAATTAACTCATCTGTCGAAACTTACCATTCCGGATGATGATATTGAAGAGCTCAAAACAAACTTAAAAAGTATATTAAAGTTGATTAGCGACATAGATGCTGCACCGACTGAAGATATGGCGCCTATGGCACATCCACTAGACTTTAGTCAACCGCTCAGAGATGATAAATCAGATGATGCAATCAACAGAACCGAAAATCAAAATGACTCTTCTAAAGTAAAAGACGGCTATTACATTGTTCCTAAAAATTATAGATTAATATGAAACTAAATTCCGTAAATGAAATTTTAACTGCAGTTAGAGATAAGAAAGTAAGTGCTACTGAAATTACAAATCATTACTTTAGTTTAATCAAGAAAAATAATGATGAATTTAACTGTTTCATAACATTAACAGAAGAAATCGCTTTAGCAAAAGCTAAATCAATTGATGATGAAATATCTAATAATAAGTTTAGACCTTTATCGGGTTTACCAATTGCTCAAAAAGATATCTTTTGTACTAAAGGTGTTAAGACAACCTGTGGCTCAAAAATGCTTGATAATTTTATCAGTCCTTATGATGCAACTGTAATCAAAAAACTTAATGATGCAGGAACTATTATGCTTGGAAAAACTAATATGGATGAATTTGCAATGGGCTCTTCCAATGAGACAAGTTTTTATGGCCCGGTGAGAAATCCATGGAATACTGATTATGTCCCTGGAGGTTCTTCTGGTGGTTCAGCATCAGTTGTTGCAGCTAGAATGGCTCCATGCTCAACCGGAACTGATACAGGTGGATCTATTCGACAACCCGCTTCTCTTTGTGGAATATGTGGTCTTAAACCAACATATGGAAGGGTGTCAAGATTCGGAATGATTGCATTTGCCTCAAGTTTAGATCAAGCAGGGTTATTTACTACAGATGCTCTAGATGCAGCGACTTTACTTAAAGAGATTTCAGGGCATGACAAAAAGGACTCAACGAGTTCTGATGTTGAGGTGCCAGATTATAAAACATATTGTGAAGAGAATGGAAAAAGAGATTACATAATTGGCATTCCAGAAGAATTTATAAAAGACCTGAATGATGATGTCAAAGAATCATTTTATGACTCGATTAAAATTTTTGAAAAAATCGGATGCAAAATTAAAACAATTAACCTTAAATATACAAGCCTAGGCGTGTCAGCTTATCAAGTTGTTGCTCCCGCTGAATGTTCATCAAATTTGTCTAGATTTGATGGAGTGAGATATGGGCACAGATCCAACAAATCAACAAATCTTGAGGATCTATATAGAAACTCTAGATCTGAAGGTTTTGGTAAAGAGGTAAAAAGAAGAATATTAGTCGGGACATATGCTCTTTCAGCTGGTTATTATGATGCATACTATCTTAAAGCTCAAAAGGTAAGAAATCTTATTGCTCAAGATTTTAGTAATGCATATAAAGAAGTAGATTTAATACTGGGGCCAACAACACCAGATATTGCATTTAAGATTGGTGAGAAAATGAATGACCCAATTGCAATGTACTTATCAGATGTATACACGGTTAGTACAAATCTTGCTGGCCTACCAGCAATCTCTATTCCAATGGGCTTTAAAGAAAATATGCCCCTTGGTCTTCAAATTATTGGTAAACATTTTGATGAAGAGAACATCCTAAGAATTTCTCACCTTTACCAAAAAGAAACAGATTGGCATTTAATGGAACCGGGAAAATAATTATGTGGGAAACTGTAATAGGTCTAGAGATTCATGTTCAGTTGAAAACTGAGAGTAAATTATTTTCATCTGCACCCGCAGCTTTTGGATCAGAGCAAAATAGTCAAGCATCCATTATTGATTTAGCTATGCCAGGCGTCCTTCCAGTCCTAAATGAAAGTGCTGTTGATATGGCAATAAAATTTGGATTATCTGTAGATGCTCAAATTTCAAGTAAATCTGTGTTTGCAAGAAAGAATTATTTCTATCCAGATCTACCAAAAGGTTATCAAATTTCTCAGTATGAACTGCCTATAGTTTTTGATGGTAAATTAGAGATTATTGTTAATGGAGGAAATAAAATCATTGGTATAACGCGTGCTCATCTAGAGGAGGATGCGGGTAAGTCGATACATGATTTATATGATAATGAGAGTGCAATTGATTTAAATCGAGCTGGTACACCACTTATAGAAATTGTTTCAGAGCCAGATATGAGATCTGCAGATGAGGCAGTAACTTATTTAAAAAAAATACATTCAATAGTAAAAACCCTTGGTATCAGTGATGGTAATATGGAAGAAGGTTCATTCAGATGTGATGCAAATATATCAATTAGAAAACCTGGTGACGACTTTGGAACAAGAGCAGAAATAAAAAATATTAATTCTTTTAAATTTGTAGAAAGCGCTATTAATTATGAAGTATCTAGACAAGCTGAAATTCTTGAGTCAGGTGGTACAGTAGACCAAGAAACAAGGTTATATGATCCAAAAAAAATGAAACGAGACCCATGAGATCCAAAGAGGAGGCTAATGATTATAGGTATTTTCCTGATCCAGACTTGTTACCTGTAGAGATATCGTCAGAAAGAATAAATCAAATTAAATCATCGCTCCCCGAATTACCTGATGTAAAAAAAAATCGCTACATGTCAGAATATAACTTGAAAAATGATGATGCTGAAATACTCTCTTTAAACACTCCATTGTCAAATTACTTTGAAAATTCAATAAAAGGATTAGAAAAAGGATTTCAGGTAGTAGCTAATTTTATTCTCACTGAGGTGACTGGTTTGTGTAACAAACATAATATTAATCTAATAGACTGTCCCATTAAGCCTGAGCAAATATCAAAACTAATGCAATATATTGATGACGGCAAGATTTCGAGTAAGCAGGCAAAAGATATTTTAAATGAGCTCTGGACTGGTGAATATGAAATTGATGAAATTATTAAAAATAAAAACATAGAACAAATTTCTTATGAAATTTAACTCAGAGATATTTCTATAAAAATACTGGATAATTTCCCAAAAGAAGTCCAAGATTACAACAATGGAAAAGATAAGCTAATGGGATTCTTTGTTGGTCAAATCATGAAAGAAACGAAAGGTAAAGCTAATCCAAAAATTTTGAATAAAATTGTTGTTAACTTGCTTGAGGAGAAAAAATGATTAATTTTATAAAACAAATTGCTGGTATGTTTTCAACAGATATATCAATTGACTTGGGTACGGCAAATACTCTTATATATATGAAAGGTAAAGGTATTGTTTTAGATGAGCCATCAGTTGTGGTGATAAGAGATGATGGTGGTCCTAATAAGAGGGTTGAAGCAGTTGGAATAGAAGCAAAAAATATGCTTGGTAGGACGCCTACTGGACTCAAAGCCATAAGGCCACTTGAGGATGGTGTTATCTCTGATTTCACAATTTGTGAGAAAATGCTTCAACATTTTATTAAAAAAGTTCATAAAAGTGCATGGTTCCGACCAAGTCCTAGAGTGCTCATTTGTGTACCATGTGGTGCTACACAAGTAGAAAGAAGAGCAATCAGAGAATCTGCATCTGGGGCAGGTGCAAGAGTAGTGCATCTAATAGATGAACCAATGGCAGCAGCAGTTGGTGCAGGGATGCCTTTAGATGAAGCTCGTGGCTAAATGGTTTGCTATATTGGCGGTGGTACATCGGAAGTTGCAACTATTTCTTTGAACGGAATAGTGTATGCATCATCAACTAGAATTGGTGGTGATACATTTTCAGATGCCCTAATCGGTTATGTTAGAAGAAATTATGGGTGTGTAATAGGAGACCCAACAGCAGAAAAAATAAAACATGAAATTGGTTCCGCTTACCCTAGCAGTGATTTACTTGAAATAGAGGTTAAAGGTACGAATTTAGCTGCAGGGGTTCCTCAGTCATTTACAATCAACAGTAACGAAACACTTGAAGCGCTTCAAGAATCCCTTCAAGGTATAGTTTCAGCAGTTAAAACTGCACTTGAAAACACTCCTCCAGAATTGGGAGCTGATATTCATGAAAGAGGCATGGTATTAACAGGAGGTGGCGCACTATTGAAAGATCTTGATCTTCTTATAAAAGAAGAAACTGGTATGAATGTAGTTGTAGCTGAAGATCCTTTAAGTTGTGTTGCAAGAGGCGGCGGTAAAGTATTGGAGATAATTGACGAGAAAGGAGTCGAGTTTCTCTCAATGGATTAGCCGTGTCTTCTCTAACTTTTAAGAAAAGTGTTACTAACTTTTACCTACTAATTTTCTTAATCACCTTATCCATATCTAGTATCGTTCTAGATATTAAATACTCAAATTCAAACTATATAAGAATTTATATAAATGATTTTATAATCAACCCTATCCAATATCTTGCTAGAACACCATCAATGTTCTTCTCTTCATTTATGGTTGAGAAGGAGACTATCGCTGAATTAAAAGAAGAAATAGAAAGGCTGGAGAAAGAGAATATATCGATGAAAATCAATCTTCAAAGGTTAGATGTTTTGGAGAGTCAAGTTTCACGACTAAGAGGAATAAGACAAAACCATGACAATGAAATAAAAAATATAAAAATTGCTGAGATTACCGAGACTAACGTAATACCAAATAAGAAATCAATTCAAATTAACGTTGGATCAAATTATGACTTGATAGTGGGACAAACTGTTATGGGGGTAAATGGTCTACTTGGACAAATTGTAGAAGTTAATATGTATACCAGCAAGGTATTACTTATAACAGATAGTAATAGCAATGTACCTGCAAAGATTGGTCGAACAGGCCAACAAATCATTGTAAAAGGTGGAGCAGAGGATAATCTATTAGAAGTTCCATTTCTACCTAATGATTCTGATATAAAAACTGGCGACTTAATCATTACATCTGGTCAAGCAAATAGGTTCATCCCATCTTTAAAAATAGGAAGAGTCAAAGATGTAATTAAAAACGATGGTGAACGCTTCATTCAAGCAATCATTGACCCTATAGAGAAGGTTGAAAAGATTTCAGAAGCAATTATACCAAGTAAAATCAAATGATATTAATACTACTAACAATACTTTTAAGCCTGTTTGTATCACTTATAACATTACCCCTGGGCTATTACTCACCAGAATGGATTCTCTTAGTATTAATATACTGGGCAATCGCTATTCCCTCGATTAATAAATTATTTCTTGCCTTCGTATTAGGGTTTCTAGTTGACATTGTTCTTGGTCAAGTTTTAGGTATATCATCCCTTTTTTATGTTATTTTAATTTATATTGTACTTCGTTTATATAACTCTCTTAGGTATATGACTATAGCTCAACAATCTTTTGTCATATTTTTCCTCATTATTGTCAAACAACACCTTCTCGTCTGGGCATACATTATCATTGGCAAGACTATTGAATATCAAGCTATATTAATTGGTTCGTTTATGAACGCATTTCTCTGGCCGCTCATATTTTTTGCTCTTAGATATGTCAGGAGAAAATTTAATATTGGTTAATCGGGTTTCAGAATGACTAATATAATTAGCGATAGTTATTTAACAAGTCTTCATAATCTAACTCTCAACAAGACAAAAAAAGGATTGCAACTGAAGGACAATAAGTCCAATGTAAAATTCATTCTTTCTTTTGATGAATATTCAGAAATATTGAAAAATAGTAGAAATCATCCTCTGAATAAAATATTAAAAAAAGATAATTTAAAAATTCTCGATTGTACAGGAGGGTTTTGTAAAGACTCTGCAATTATGTCCTCGCTCGGAAATAATGTAACTATGATTGAAAAAAATCCTCTAATAATAAGGCTGCTCAAAGATGCAAAAGCAAGAATTATTGATAAAAATGTCAAATCAATTTTCAATGATATCAGTATGCGACTTGGAGACTGTTTAAGTTTTATTAGAGATACAGCTTTTCAATTTGATTATCTTTATTTTGATTTTATGTTTAATGTTAACAAAAGTGCATTACCCTCAAAAAAAGAACAGTTTTTAAGAAAGATAGCTGAAAATAGCACGCAGCATAATCAAGATATTATTGACGAGACTATTAAAAGAGTTAATAGTAAGATTATTGTAAAAGAGTATATAAATTCAAATGATTATAAGAGTTTTGATATTATTAATACGTACAAATCAAAAACAGTTAAATTTCATTTAATTGATGGCAAAAAATGAATATTAATGAATATTTGAAAAAGAAATCATCTGTGAAATTATTCACATCCATGGACCACACAAGCATTAAGAATTTCTGTGATATAAGTTCATTTAAAGTTATGGAATCGTTGGAGAATATCATAAAAAATCCTCTATCAGATGATGAATTACTTTTATTAATAACAGATTCAAAAGGCCTGTCTAATCAAACGATTTTGAAATATAACTACGGCGCAAGTGATGTTATGCTCTTATTGATTAATGATTCAGCTTTTGGTGACAATCAAACAGCAACTGAGAGCACATTATTTTCATATGGATATAAGTACTATGGACCTTCAGATGATAATTTATTTCAAGTTTTCATTTATGAAATATCATCATACAAGGATAATCCTGATTGGCTAAATAACAAAAATTGGGCAAATCCAGAATTATGGGAGAAATAAACTGTGAAAGAAAAAATATCTAGCTTAATTGAACAGAACTTAAAATATGACAGTTTGAATGTCGATGGATCTGATTCTAAATACACTGTAAATATAATCAGTGAAGCATTTAATGGAAAATCTACTATAGACAGACATAAAATGATTTATGCTATTGTTGATGAATATATTAAAACTGGTGAAATTCATGCTTTAACAATCAAAGCATCAACCTTAGGTGAATCAAAAAAATAAAATCTGGAAATCAAAAAAAATAATCCATGTAGATATGGATAGTTTTTTTGCTTCACTTGAAATCAAAGACAAGCCTCATTTAATAAATAAACCTGTAGCGGTTGGAGGCAAAGCTTCACAACGAGGTGTTTTAACTACTTGTAATTATGTAGCAAGAAAATATGGCATTCACTCAGCTATGTCAACAAAAAAGGCTTTAGAATTATGTAATAGCCTAATCATACTTCCTGTTGATATTGATAAATACAGAAAAGGTTCAAAAGATATTTTCAAAATCTTTAAATGCTACTCAAAAAAAATTGAACCAGTTTCAATTGATGAAGCATACTTGGATGTAACGACTTCAAATTACTGCAGAGGTAATCCAGAGGAAATGGCCAGGGAAATACGTCAATGTATTTATCAAGATTTTGGTATAACTGCGTCAGCCGGCATATCCTCAAATAAACTAATAGCAAAAATATGCTCTAATTGGAAAAAACCTAATGGTCAATTCACGGTTGATGATAGTGAAATTGAAACATTCATAAGGAACGTAAATTTAAAAGCAATACCAGGTATTGGTAAAGTAAATTTCAAGAAGTGCAAAAGTTTAAAAATGGAAGTCTGCAAAGATATGTATCGAATGTCTAGGGATGAACTTATTAATATTTTTGGGTCATATGGCAATACATTATTTGATCTTATTAGAGGGATAGATAATAGAGAGATAGAAACAAATAAAATAAGAAAAAGTATTAGTGTTGAGGACACTTTTATTGATGATCTAATTGATATAAATTCATGCCAAAATCATATCAAAATTCTTTATAAAAAATTAATTGATAGATGCAAAGCGAGTAGTATTCAATCAAGAGATGTTAGAGAAATATTCATTAAAATTAAATTTAATGATTTTGAGACTATAACTAGACAAAAAAAATGTTCAAAGATTGATGTAAACCAATTCTATGATTTATTTAAAAAAAACATAATTGAGATAGAAAAGCCAATCAGATTGCTCGGGACAGGTTTTAATCTAAAAATTCAGAATGATTCTCCACAATACGATATATTTCAATAGATAATCATGCTTTTATCTTATAAACTTATAGAAAAAAAATACTTAAGGGGTTCAACAATGAAATTTGAGACTATAGCAATCCATGGTGGATATACACCGGAGCCAACTACAAAAACTGTAGCGGTACCTATTTATCAGACAACATCTTACTCTTTTGATGATACTCAGCATGGTGCAGATTTATTTGACCTCAAAGTTGCAGGTAATATATATACCAGAATAATGAACCCTACTTCTGATGTATTAGAAAAGAGAGTTGCAGCTATGGAAGGCGGGATAGGAGCGCTCGCACTGGCTTCTGGATCTGCTGCTACAACATATGCCATCATGACTATCTGTGAAGCTGGCGACAATATTATTAGTACCAGCACCTTATACGGAGGGACCTACACTCTTTTTGCACATCAACTACCAAGATTTGGTGTAGATGTTAAATTTGGGGATTACAACGATATTCCAAGTCTTGAGAAATTAATAGACAAAAAAACAAAGGCAATATTTTGTGAATCAATTGGGAACCTAGCTGCTAATGTTGTCGATATTCCTGAGATCGCACGTGTTGCACATAAACATAACATTCCGCTTATAGTAGATAATACCGTTCCATCACCATATTTATTCAGACCTATCGAGCATGGTGCAGACATAGTTGTACACTCATTGACAAAATACATGGGTGGACATGGTACAACCATAGGAGGAATAATAGTTGACTCTGGAAAATTTCCTTGGGCAAAACATAAAAACAAATTCAAAAGACTAAATACGCCCGACATGTCTTATCATGGCGTAGTATTTACAGAAGCTATGGGTGATGCGGCATTTATTGGTGCAGCTCGAGTTGTACCGCTTAGAAATATGGGTGCAGCAATATCACCATTTAATAGTTTTATGATTCTTCAAGGCATTGAATCACTTCCAGTGAGAATGGATAGACACTGTGAAAATGCTACTAAAGTTTCAGAATTTTTAGAGAATCATAAATGTGTAACTTGGGTTAATTATCCTGGACTTGAATCACACAATGAATATGAGCTCACTAAAAAATTAATGAACGGCAGAGCATCTAGTGTTCTAAGTTTTGGTATTAAGGGCGGCATGAAAAAAGGAGGTTTGTTTATTGATAACCTTAAACTTATTACTAGACTAGTTAATATTGGCGATGCAAAATCACTTGCTTGTCATCCTGCAAGTACAACACATAGACAATTATCTAAAGATGAGCTTAAAGCCGCAGGTGTTCCTGAAGATCTCGTTAGACTATCAATTGGATTAGAAAATATTGATGATATATTAGATGACCTTGACCAAGCACTTATGGCCTCACAAAAATAATTATTTTTTAATGTAAATATTATTCCCAGAATCAGCAAATTGTTTTGACTTTTCTCGCATACCCTTATCAATTGCAATCTTGATATCTTTTATTTTATGCTTAGATGCATACTCTCTTATATCTTGAGTAATCTTCATGGAGCAAAAATTTGGGCCGCACATTGAGCAAAAATGTGCAGATTTAGCACTTTCTTGTGGGAGCGTTTCATCATGAAATTCTTTAGATTTGTAGGGGTCTAATGAAAGGTTAAATTGATCCGTCCATCTAAACTCAAACCGAGCTTTAGAAAGTTCATTATCACGCTCTACAGCAAAACTATGTCCCTTAGATATATCCGAGGCATGTGCAGCAATTTTATATGCAACTAAACCATCTTTAACATCATCTTTGTTAGGAAGCCCGAGATGCTCTTTTGGGGTAACATAGCATAATAGTGAAGTCCCAAATGACCCTATATTAGCTGCGCCAATTGCTGAAGTAATATGATCATAACCAGGTGCAATATCTGTGACAAGCGGCCCTAGAGTATAAAATGGCGCTTCGCTGCAATAATCTTCTTCTAAAATTACATTTTCCTTTATTTTATTAATTGGCACATGGCCTGGTCCTTCGATCATGACTTGGACGCCTTTGGCTCTTGATTTCGTAGTGAGCTCACCTAAAGTTTTTAGCTCTAAAAATTGAGCTTCATCATTGGCATCTGAAATAGAACCAGGACGTAACCCGTCACCTAGTGAAAATGAGACATCATATTTCTTCATAATATCGCATAAGTCATCAAAGTTTTCATACAAGAAGTTTTCTTTATGATGCGCTAAGCACCATTTAGCAATAATTGAACCGCCTCTTGAGACAATGCCCGTTAGTCTTTTAGTAGTTGTAGGGATATAAGATAATCTTAAACCAGCGTGAATAGTAAAGTAATCTACGCCTTGTTCTGCTTGAGAAATAATTACATCTCTAAAAATCTCATAATTAAGCTCCTCAGCTTTTCCGTTAACTTTCTCCAATGCTTCATATATTGGAACAGTGCCAATGGGTACGGGTGAATTTCTAATGATTGCTTCGCGTGTTTCAAAAATATTTTTACCTGTTGATAAATCCATTACAGTGTCAGCTCCCCATCTTACAGCCCAAAGTAATTTATCTAATTCCTCTTCTATGTTTGATCTAACAGGTGAATTACCAATATTCGCGTTTACTTTAGTGAGAAAGCTTTTGCCAATTATCATGGGTTCAAGTTCTGGGTGTTTAATATTTGATGGTATGATTGCTCTTCCTGACTCAATTTCTTTTCTTACAAACTCTGGTGTAATTTCAGTATCCCTTTTTGAATTGAAAGCATTTTCTCTATGAGCAACAAATTCCATCTCTTTAGTAATGATTCCATTTTTTGCATAAGAGAGTTGAGTAACGCTTTCATCAAATCTAGTATCTTCCTTGTATTCTTTTTCTCTTGCATCAATCCATTTATTACGATTTTTGGGTAACCCCATCTCTAAATTAATTTCATATCCAGGCTCTGTATAAGGGCCAGTAGTATCATATACATGGAACAATTTTTCAGTGCCTTCAGTGTCAGAAATACCTATAGCTCTGTAAGGTATTTTAAGATCACCCCTATTTTTATAACTTTTTGACGACTTAGGAAAATTCTCTCTATACTTATCTAAATTTATCTGGTGATTCTTCATGAGGTTTTCTCTCTAATAGAATTATATTAACACAAACAGCTCAACAATGATGTTAACAGATGTAATTATGCTTGAATAAACAAGAAATAGTTACACAGAAACATAAAATATAGTAACATCACAAAACTAATGGTAAGTAGGTAAATAATGCAAGAAAAATCACCTGTAGAAATAAAAAAAATGATGGATTCAAATCCAGTTATTAAGCTGATAGATGTACGTGAAGAATGGGAATTTGACAAATGTCATATTGAAAACAGTACACATATACCCATGGGTAAAATTCCAGATTCAATCAACTTATTTAATGATAGTAATGAATATGTTATTGTCTGTCATCATGGAATTAGAAGCAGAACTGTTGCTATTTTTCTTGAACAAAATGGTGTAAAAAATTTGTATAATCTAACTGGTGGAATTGCAAAATGGTCTGATGATGTTGATCCCACAATGGAAAAGTATTGATGAAAAAAATATTTTTATTACTAGCTATATTCGTAATTGATGTTCATGCAACTGATCTCATTGATCTATACGATCGTGCAAGACAACATAATATTAATATATTGAACAATACAATTGATCTAAATATAGCTAATGAGTCGTTAAAACAAACAAGATCATCCGTATATCCGGAAGTTGACTTTAGAGCACAAGCTAGTGAAACGACAATTGAAAGATATGAATCCTCAGGTTCTTTTGATCCAGCAGATTATGATAGAGATACGTATAATCTCACAATCAGACAACCTCTGATTCATCTTTATGTTTTTGATGAAATAAAAAAGGCAAAAAATTCTATAAAGCAAAGTGAAATAAGCAAAGATAATGCAAGTTCTATATTAATTTTGGAATCAGTAAGAAATTATTTTAATCTTATCAAATACAAAAATTTAGTAGAGCTGAATCAAGCTAAGAGAGATCTCAATAAATCAAAATACAATGCATCAGAGAAGTTATTTCGAAATGGAAGCATTACGCTTGAAGATTTTCAAAAAATTAGAAACAATTTTGAAATATCACAGAATGATGTGTCTTTAAGTGAAAACAGTCTTACTGAAATAAAAAATGAAGTTTTTATTTTTTCAGGTAAAGAATTAAATGATATTAATGATATAAAGCTTACTAAAATTAATCATCGGGAATATGTTTTGGATCAACTCTTAAGCAAGGCATACTCTAGAAACTTCATGGTTAATATGTCTAGAGAAAATATTAATATCAATAGGAATGAAATTGCATCCCAAAAATCTCGTCACTATCCAACAATTGATTTAGTAGCTGAGTATGACTATTTAGATCTTACACAAGGCGGTTCTCAGTTCGGTGCTACTACTAGAGAGGATTCTACATTATCAATAGTTTTAAATTTTCCTATCTTCAAAGGGGGTTATCAATCATCCAAGATTAAAGAAGCAAGGATGAATTATGAAAAGGCTCGTCTGGAGCATAAGAACTCTAAGAGAACGGTTCGAAAAGACATAATTGATAATTTGAATAGATATAACTTAAGCAAAAAACAATATCATACTGCGCTTCAGATACTAAAAACTAATCTTAAAAAATATGAAAACGCACAACTTGGCTTTGATAAAGGAATATACTCAGATACTCAAGTCCTTGAAACTAAGACAATGTATCTCGAATCATTATCAGATGCTAAGAACGTTATGATGGATTATGTTTTTAGCGAGATGACTATCAAATACCTTCTGAATGAGTTAGATATGTCTTCACTAAGGAAAGTGAATACTTATCTTGTTTGGTAATGTTTAGATATAATCTATTCTTATATTTAATTTCACCATTCATACTCATCAAATTATTTTTTTATTCACTTAAAAAATTCTGTCAAATTAAAATATCTTTCTCATAAAATATTTGGGACAAGGCTGTCCAAAAAATATTCAATTTGGATACATGCTGCTTCGTTAGGAGAAATGAAGATAGCTAGTTAAAGTAGCACAACGTCTGGCTGCAAAGGATGATAAAAGCATCATAATTACATCAAATACACCATCATCTAAATATGTTTTTGATGAATCCAAACTCAGTCATGTTGATCATTGTTATCTTCCTTTTGATTTTTATTTTGCCACAAAAAGATTTATTAGTTCGTTGTCAGCAAATTTACTCATCGTTGTAGAGACAGAAATTTGGCCAAATCTTTATAACCATTGTAAAAAAAATAAGACAAACATTATCACAATAAATGCAAGATTTAATCCACCGACTGGATTATTAGGCATAGTGTCTAAAGGTCTTTATAAAGATACTCTCAATAAAGTAGATCATATTTACTGCAAATCAGATAATGATATGAAGTCATTTTTGAAATATATTGATGAATCAAAGATAAGCACTGTAGGTAATATCAAGCACTCTCTTATAAGTGAGGATAATGTTTCCCAGAAATTGATTGATAAGAAATATGTCCTCTTAGCATCTTCACATCATAGAGAAGAAATTATAATAATTAAGGAATGGTTGAAACTAAAATCTAATAAATATCTTTTAGTTATTGCGCCGAGGCATCCTGATAGGCTTGGTGATATATTATCCGATATTCCATTATCTGGAATAAACATTGCGATAAGAAGCAAGAATGAAAAGGTTAGAAATTCCACACAAATATATATAGCTGATACAGTGGGTGAGATGGATAATTTAATTAAATACTCTGAATTTACTATTTTTGGAGGATCATTTGTTGACGTAGGTGGTCATTCATTTATTGAAGCCGCTATCCATTCTAAAGCAATAATTGTTGGACCTTTTATGTATAATTTTATTGAAGAAACTGAAGAGTTCTTGAAAAATAATGCATTAATAATGTGTCAGAAGCCAGAAATGCTTAAAAACATTTTTGAAAAATTATTCAGGTCAAAATCCAAACGAGTAATTTTTGAAAAAAATGCGAGAGATTTAGCTTTATCTAAAACCTCCATTATCAATGATTATATGTCTAAGATAGAACAGCATATTAAATCATAAGATTTTTCTTAAACTTTTTAATATCGAAGCTATTTAATAAATTATGTTTTTGTATAGATTTCTCAAATTTACTCACCACCCCCAGAGTTAGTGATTTATTATTTTTCTTATTTAGATTAATTTTTAATTTGTCAAAATCTATAAAAGAGAATTTACCAGTAGTTTTGTTAAATAAAATATTTTTTAGATTCATGTCTGAATTGTACACGCCATTACTAAATAAAAATTGAAAACATAGTGCTAAGCTATTAACGAACTCCTCATCGCAATAACCTTCATTAAGCACTTTATCAATAGTATCCCCTTTTATTTTAGACAATACGATATCACCACTATAAAATAAATATGTTTTTTTAATACAAGAAAATACTGGGCTGCATGCTTCAATTCTATTCACAGTATCACTCTTAGAGCTGCTGATAATGTATGAATAATCAATGTAATTTATAAGTTCTCTTACAGGGCGCGTTTGCTTTAAGCCATAAAAAAAATAGTTGTCATTTAAAAATGACATAGCGCCTTTTCTCCAGAAATGTTTTTTAATAAATCCATTATTTAAGTCAAGAAAATTGGAGTTGTTAGATAATCTAAATTCATCAGAATCATTTGCTGATAAAATTCTCTCTTTAAGTATAGGTTGGATAGATGAACTGTAACAGATATACTGATTATTAAATTTATGTGAGACAATTGACCCGAACTTTGTTTTTATCATATGGTTAATGAAAATAATACATCAATATCAATCTGTATTCTAAGATTATCTTCTATTGGAGATGTGACACATGTAATTCCAATAATATCTACTCTTCAAAAGAAATATAAGGATCCAACTATAACTTGGGTTATAGGGAAAGTTGAATATGAACTTGTAAAAAATCTAAGTAATATAAATTTTGTTGTGATTGATAAAAATGACACAATTAATTCTATTATGAAATTACGAAGTTATTTTAAAGATCAGAACTTTGATGTAGTGTTTCATATGCAAAAATCCTTAAGATCAAAATTAATTGCTAATATTATTAAAGGTAGAATAGATGTTACTTTTAATGAAATTGAAACAGATGCTAATCATGTATTAGATCATTTTTTTAAATTTCTAGAAAAGATTAATATCAAAGATAAGTTTTTAGATTGGAAAATTGATGAACTCTTATCTAATGATAAAAATAATTTAATAAATAAAATTTTAAATGAAAGTGTACCATTTATTGCTATTAATCCTTTCACGAGTATCAGAAACAACAATTTCAGGGAATGGGATTTTGATAATTTTCTAACGTTATCAGAATATTGCAAAAATGAGTATTCATTAAATACTGTGTTGCTCGGTAAAACCAGTCAAGAAAAGTCTAATCAAATAGAAAGTGCACTTGATAATAATCAATCAATAATTAATTTGATTAATAAAACTTCACTACTTGAAATGTTGTCTATACTTAATAAAAGTCAATTTTATATTGGACCTGATTCAGGAACATTACATATGGCTAGAATGATAGATCTACCAGTAATTGGATTGTATGCAACATCAAACCCTCTTAGAACAGGACCTTATTGCAAACTTGAATATACAATCAATAAATATCCTCAAGCTTTAGAAACATTCTTAGACAAAAAAATAGAAAATGTTAAATGGGGAGAGAGAGTCAGAAATCGTGAAGCAATGAAATTAATCAAGATAGATGATGTTAAAGCACAGATTAAAAAAGTTATGAAGGATTTTCTTTAGCAATTTTATCTATAATGCTTGATGTAGATTTACTATCTATCATATCTACAAGCTCTACTCTTTTATTATTTCTAAGCATAAAATCTTCCCCGGCTATAAATTTACCAATATAGTCTTTACCTTTGACAAGAACATCAGGACAAATCGTTTGAATGAGCTTTTCTGGCGTATCCTCATCAAATATGAAGATATAATCGACTGTTGATAATCCAGATAGGACATAAGCTCTATCAAACTGAGAACATACAGGTCTTAAAGATGATTTTAGTCTTTGGACAGATTTATCTGAATTAAGCCCTACTAAAAGGATATCTCCTTTTGATTTTGCTTGCTCCAATATATAGATATGGCCAGGATGGATTATATCAAAGCAGCCATTAGTAAAAACAATTTGCTTATTATTACTCTGATCACGCTGAACAATTTTCTCTAGATCGTTTAGATTATTAATAAGTTTAGGATTTTTTAATTGCATTACTTAAGTCTGCTTTGCTGACACTTACTGTACCAAGGTGTTGAATTGATAGTCCAGCCGCAATATTTGCTAGCTCACAAGATTTTTTAAGTGTTTTATTTGATGAAATAGATGCTGCAAGAACAGATATTACTGTATCCCCAGCACCGGTGACATCATAAACCTCTTTTTGTAGAGTCGGGAAAGTTATTGTTTTACTATCGTCAAATAGAATCATGCCGCTTTTACCGAGAGTTAATAATAATGCATTAATATTAAGCTTCTTCTTGAGTTGTTTTCCTCTAGCTATCATATCTCTCTTGTTATTAGCTTTACCAGCCACAATTTGGAATTCATGTTCATTAGGTTTTATCAAAAATGCACCCTCATACATAGAATAATCCGATCCTTTAGGATCAATAATTACTTTGATGTTTCTTGTATTTGCATATTCGATAATTTCTTTTGCAATCGGTTTAACAGAACCTTTATCATAATCTGATAAAATTACTAAATCAGAAGAACTAACATGCTTTAGAGCTTTCTTAAGTAAAATGTCCTGCATATTAGATTTATTTTTATCTTCATGATCAAGTCTAATTAAATGTTGATCATTTCCTATAATTCTAGATTTAAGAGTTGTTCTAATAGATAAATCCTTTACTGGATCAAACTTAATGTTTGTATGTCTGAGAACTTTAATTAGTTCCTTTAATTCAGGATCATCTCCAGTAATACCTGTCAGCGTCACCTGTAAACCTAATGCAGATAGATTTTTAGCAACATTTGAGGCTCCACCAGGTTTGTAGATAGTTTTTTTTATATCGACAATTGGTACGGGTGCTTCTGGAGATATTCTATTGACAGAGCCATGGCTATATTTATCTAACATGATATCTCCAATAACTAGAATTTTTGTTTTCTTAAACATTATTAACTTGTGTTAACCAATATGAATATTCTGGAACTTTTCCTCTTATCAAATTGAAGTAAATTTCTTGTATTTTTTTTGTGATATCGCCTGGTGTACCATTGCTTATTTTGACATCATCTATTTGTATAATAGGGGTTACCTCCGCAGCAGTTCCAGTAAAAAAAGCTTCATCAGATTCTTTAGCTTCGCTGACAGATATATCTTTCTCAATCACTTCATAATTTAAGTCTGTAGCAATTTTCATAATTGTCTGTCTTGTTATCCCGTTTAAGACTGTTTCATCCTTGGGGGTATAAATTTTATTGTTTTTAATCATGAAAAAATTTTCACCTGACCCTTCGTTTACATTCTCATTGATATCAAGTATTAGGGCTTCATCATATCCGGAGTTGAGAGCATCTTTTAGTGCTAACATAGAGTATAAATAGTTACCTGAAGCTTTTGCCTTATGTAACATGCTTTTTTCAGATCTTTTAGGGAAATCGGTTACCTTCACTTTTATGCCGTTTCTAATTTTGTCTTCCCCAAGGTATGAACCCCAATCCCAGGCAGCTATACATGCATGAACTTTTAAATTATCAGCTCTTAATCCCATTCCTTCAGATCCATAAAAACACATTGGTCTTATATAAGCATTATCTAAGTTATTAATCATTACAACATCTGTTTGAGCCTTGTTAAGCTCACTCTCACTAAACGGTATTTCCATGCCAATAAGTTCTGCAGATGAGTAAAGTCTTTTAGTATGATCATTAAGCCTAAATATTGCTGGGCCACTAGTTGTCTCATATGCTCTTACGCCTTCAAATACACCAGTCCCATAGTGAAGTGTATGAGTTAGAATATGTACTTTAGCATCTGACCAATCTATGAATTCACCATCCATCCATATTTTACCTTTCAGGTCAGACATTATCATTTGAAAATCCTTGCTATGAGTTATAGATGAAAACTATATCATGTATTTGATAATTGGGAAATTGTAGACATGGAATTGGTAACATTAGACAACTAAATTACTTGAAAATACTTACTTAATTCGTGATAATGATAATCATTCTTATTAGTGTAATCTTATGAATTTTAAGTATATTTTTACAATTAGTTTACTTGTAATTTTACTGCCACCTAATCAATCGGTAGCGGATGAAGTTAATGTTTATTCTGCTAGAAAAGAGTATCTGATAAAACCTTTGATGGATACTTTTACAGATAACACTGGCATAAAGGTAAATATTTTAAGCGCAAAGAGTAAAGTGCTTATTAAGAAAATTATTGATGAAGGCAAATCTAGTCCTGCAGATGTTTTATTGACCGTAGATGCTGGAAATCTACATTTAGCAAAAACTAAGGGAATTTCTAAAAAAATATATTCAGAAAAACTTGATGTGCTCATACCCTCGCATCTAAGAGATATTGAAAACCATTGGTATGGATTGTCCATACGTTCAAGAGTGATTATGTATAATCCAAATAAAATTAATCCTACAGTAATATCACAATATGAGGATTTAGCTTCACCAAAACTAAAAGGAAGGGTTTGCATAAGATCATCAAGTAATATTTATAATCAATCTCTCATGAGTTCGCTGATACATCATAAAGGTGAGAAGTTTGCTCAAAAATGGTCGTCTGATGTTGTTAGTAATTTTTCTAGAGAACCTAAAGGTAATGATAGATCTCAAATGACTGCCGTAGTTTTAGGTAAATGTGATGTAACGCTTGCAAATACTTATTATCTTGGCAAATGGATGACATCCAGCAAAGAAAGTGAAAGGAAATATGCAAAACAAATAAAAATAGTTTTTCCGAACCAAAATGGAAGAGGATCTCACATAAATATTAGCGGGGCTCTTGTGACTAAACATTCAAGAAATACCAAGAATGCAATAAAATTAATTGAATTTTTAGCAAGTGATAAAGCACAAGAGATATATGCAAAGAAAAATCATGAATATCCAATCAGGCAAAACATAAAAATTTCTGATGTTGTTAAATCGTGGGGCTATCCATTTAAAATGGACAAAATGAACCTATCAACTCTCGGAAACCTTAATGATAAGGCTGGTATTATTTTTGATAAATCAGGTTGGAAATAAATAATCTTGTATCAATATCTAGAGCGACTCAATTTTTTAATACTCACTGTATTCTTAGTAATTTTTATTGTGCCTATATTTTATGTTTTTATAAATATATTTGCTGAAACAAGTGATACTTGGATACATATAAAGAATTATCTTCTATTCGACTACGTAAAAAACTCTTTAATTATTGTTATTTCTGTTGCTGCAATCACTATATTTATTGGGGTAACGCTTGCGTGGATAATCAGCATGTATAGTTTTCCAGGGGTAAATGTATTTAAATGGCTAGTCATACTACCCATGGCAATACCTGCGTATGTAAATGGATATATATACGCCGGTTTGAATGAAACCTCAGGTTTATTATTTAACTTTTTTGACTTTTTTTATAACTCTGGTCGTTATATATATGACCTGTATGACGTTAAGAATATTTATGGTGCAATATTTATTTTAAGTATAAGTCTCTATCCATATGTTTACCTGTTATGTCTACCTGCCCTAGCTACTCATAGCAAAAGTATTTTTGAAATTGGGGAGTCAATGGGGTTAAGTGAGTATGAAAAACTTAAAAAAATTGGATTGCCCATAATCAGACCAGCAATTATAGCAGGGGTAAGTTTTGTCATAATGGAAACTCTTGCGGAATACGCTACAGTAAAATATTTTGGGGTAGCAACTTTTGCAACTGGTATCTTTAGGTCTTGGTATGTACTTGGTGACGAAAACAGCTCTTTTTATTTATCATCAATGCTTTTGATATTGGTATTTTTGATAATTTATTTTGAGCAATATACAAAGAGGGGCTAGGAAATTTAATAATCCTGTTACCAAAATCAGTCCAATGGAAAAAGATAAAGTAGATAAAAAATTTAGTTATGCCTTTAGCTCATTTTGTACTTTAGTTATTTTATTAGGATTTATAATACCTGTAATGCAGTTGTTATATTGGGCAGCTTATTCGTTGAATGAGGTTGATATAAATTTTATTTTTAATCTTATTTCACATCAAGTATTTCAGTAGCATTAGTAGCATCATTGGTGATAATAACCTTTACAATAAATGTTGCTTATTTAACAAGAAGCAAAAAGAGTTTATTTAATGTTAGCATGTCAAAAGTTCTTTCAGTAGGATATGCAATTCCAGGAGTGGTTTTAGCGGTTGCTGTTATAGGGCCGATAAGCTTTCTTGAGAATACATTACCTACCATTTTTAATCTTGAACCGGGATCTATTTTTACTGGTACATTCATTTTGTTGATCACTGCTTATCTTATAAGATTCTCAACAATTTCTCTCAAAACATTTGATTCAGGCTTAAATAAAATTTCTAAAAGCTATGACTTAGTATCCTTAGGATTTGGCTTGACTAGATTACAAACCCTATTCAAGGTCCATTTACCAATATTATTGCCAAGTATATATACTGCAGGAATTTTAGTTTTAGTCGATATACTTAAAGAATTGCCTGTAACTCTAATACTGAGACCATTTAATTTTAATACACTGCCAACATATCTTTACGAATTATCAGAATCTGAAAATCTGTTATACATGGGTGTTCCGGGGTTATTTTTAATCTTGATTTGTCTTATACCAGTTATAATATTAACGAAAGGTTTAATAAAATATGACAAGAAATAAATTACAGCTTGATGATGTTAAAATTATATTTGATGGTCAAGTTGTACTATCTGGTGTAGATCTAAAAGTAAATGATGGCGAAATAATTTCTTTGATGGGTTCAAGTGCGTCGGGGAAGACGTCTCTTATTCGATCAATTGCAGGGTTTAATAGAATTTCTTCAGGTACAATTAAAATTGATGATATAACGGTAGAGGATAATAAAAATTTCGTTAATGTTGATAAAAGAAACATAGGTGTTATTTTTCAGGACTTGGCTTTATTTCCACATCTAACTGTAAGAGAGAATATCTGTTTTGGTCTTCACAAAGATAATAAAAAAAACCAAAATATGAGATCCACAAAGCTTGAAGAAATGTTAAATATTTCCTCTATTGCAGACAGATATCCACATCAAATTTCTGGAGGACAACAACAAAGGGTAGCTATAGCACGTGCAATAGCGCCGAAGCCATCTATTTTATTACTTGATGAACCTTTTAGTGCCCTAGACGAAGAGTTAAAAGAGACACTGATGAATGATATCAAAAATACATTAAAGAATGAGAAAACAACGGCAATACTAATAACTCATAATCCAAAGGAGGCTTTCACTATGTGCGACAAAATAGCTTTCTTAAGTGATGGAAAAATTTCACAATTTGATACACCATATAACATTTATCATAAACCCACATCTAGAGAAATTGCTAATTTCTTTGGTATAACAAGTTACCTCAAAGCAAAAATAATAGATGCTAATCATATAGAAACATCATTAGGTACAATATTTGGAAATACACAAGATTTTGAAAAAGATTCTGACGTTTATCTTCTTTTAAGGCCTGATGATATCATTCATGACGATGATTCTACAGAGTCTGCAAAAGTCATCGATAAAGTATTTTATGGATCAGATTTTTTATATGAGCTTGAACTTCAAGATAAACAAAAAGTTTTTTGTTATACTCCCAGCCATCATAATCATGCTCTCAATGAGAGCATCGGTATAAAGCCCGTTGTAGATCATTTGATGTTATTTGAAAAGAAGCTATAAGTTTCTTAGTTCTCTTCTTAAAATTTTTCCTACATTAGTCTTTGGCAGTTCATCTAGAAAAACTACAGATTTAGGAACTTTATATTCTGTTAATCCTGCTTTGCAATAACTAATTATCTCTTGAGCGGTAAGTTTATTATTAGATGAAACGATGAATGCTTTAATAGCTTCGCCCCTATTTTTATCATTAACTCCAATAACGCCAGCTTCAATTACATCTTCATGGCTACCTAAAAAATCTTCAACCTCATTAGGGTACACATTGTATCCTGAAGATATTATCATATCTTTTTTCCTATCTACTATTTTCAAAAATCCATCTGTATTTATGACAGCTATATCTCCAGTTTTAAAATAATTATCTGATGTAAAGTTTTGTGACTTATTAGATGAATCATTTAGATACCCTGACATGACCTGTGGTCCTTTAACACATAATTCTCCTTCTTGACCAACCTGTAACTTATTCCCGTTTTCATCAATAATTTTTACATCAGTTGATTGTAATGGAATTCCAATAGAGCCATTATATGAATCATCAATTTTATTAATCGTTACAACAGGTGATGTTTCTGTAAGACCATATCCTTGTGTAATATTAGTTCCGGTTATTTTTTTCCATTTTTTTGCAGTCTCGCTAAGAACTGCCATACCTCCGCCGACAGTAACTTTAAAGTTATTAAAGTTAATTTTTTTAAATCTACTGCTAGTCATTAATAGATTAAATAATGTATTCACACCGGTCAAGACTGTAAATTTCTTTTTCTCTAAAACTTTTAGAAATGATTTTAAATCTCTCGGATTAGCAATTAGAACATTCTCAGATCCAATTTTTAAGAAAGTCAAACAATTCACAGTGAAAGAAAATATATGATACAAAGGCAATGCAGTGATAATAATCTCTTTTCCTTCTGTTATATGAGGTTTAATCCAATTGTGCACTTGCTGAATGTTTGATAGTAGATTTCTGTGTGTTAACAATGCAGCTTTTGACTTACCAGTCGTACCGCCTGTGTATTGAAGTAATGCTGTGTCATCTAAATCAGTTTGGACATCTGTGTAACTAAAATTGTTTGAAACTATATCACTAAAATAAATAATACCTTTTTTTCTTTTAATTTTGATTCGCTCTCTTTTGTAAAGCATAACTCCAGATACAAGTAGTTTCATTAATGGACTAAGTAGATCTGTTATTTTACAAACTATCACACCCTTGAGTTTTGAATTATCTATACATGGTTCAAGCTCGTTATAAAATTTATCTAAAACAAAAATATATTCTGCACCTGAGTCTTTGAGCACATGCTCAATTTCTCTAGTTTTGTATAAAGGGTTTATGTTGATGACAGTGCCTCCGCAAAAGTATGTGGCGAATAATGACACTGGATAAGTTAATAAGTTTGGTAGCATAATTGCAACTCTGGTGTGTTTACTGATACCTAGATATTGCATGTAGGCTGCTAATCTTTTTGACAGAAGATTTAACATTTTATAACTTAAGTCAGTATTTAAGGATGAAAAAGCTATGTTGTTTGAAAACTTGTAAGATGCAGAATCTAGCAGATCAGTGATTGAATCATTATCTAACTCTTCAAGGTTTGCATCTAGACTGTTGGGGTATTGTTTCAACCAAGTTTTGTTCATTAAATTAATTGTAGCATTTAAATATTACAGAAATGGGAAAAAACAAAGCCTCTGTAAAAGAGGCTTTGTAATTTTTGATTTAGTGATTAAGTACGGAGTTACATTCCCATTCCGCCCATACCACCCATGCCGCCCATGCCGCCCATGCCGCCCATATCAGGCATAGCTGGAGCTGCAGCATCGTCATCTTTCTCTAGCTCTGTTACCATTGCTTCAGTAGTAATCATTAGACCAGCAATTGAAGCAGCATTTTGAAGAGCAGTTCTTGTGACTTTTGTTGGATCCAAGATACCCATTTTTAGCATGTCACCGAATTCGCTTGTTGATGCATTATAGCCAAACGAATCTTTACCTTCTTCAACTTTTGCTAAAATTACAGAGCCTTCTTCGCCAGCATTAGTAACAATTTGTTTTAGTGGTTCTTGCATAGCTTGTCTTGCAATCGCAATTCCTTGTGTTTGATCAGAATTATCTCCCTCAAGTTTTTCGAGTGCCTGTCTTGCTCTTAGCATAGCAACACCTCCACCAGCAACAACGCCCTCTTCAACCGCAGCTCTGGTTGCATGAAGCGCATCTTCTACTCTTGCTTTTTTCTCTTTCATTTCAACTTCTGTTGCAGCACCTACTTTTATGACTGCTACACCACCAGCAAGTTTAGCAACGCGTTCTTGCATTTTTCTTTATCATAATCAGAGGTAGCTTCCTCAATCTGAGCACGTATTTGAGTAACGCGGCCTTCAATTGAAGATTTATCGCCTCCACCATCAATAATAGTTGTGTTTTCTTTGTTAACAGTGACTTTTTTTGCAGTTCCAAGATCTTTAAGTTCTGCTTTTTCAAGGCTTTATCCAACCTCTTCAGAAATTACCGTACCTCCAGTGAGAATTGCGATATCTTCTAACATTGCTTTTCTTCTATCACCAAAACCTGGTGCTTTAACAGCAACAACTTTTACTACTCCTCTGATACTATTAACCACGAGAGTTGCGAGAGCTTCACCTTCAACATCCTCTGCTATAATCAAAAGAGGTTTGCTAGCTTTTGCTACACCCTCAAGTATTGGAAGCATATCTTTTATATTTGATATTTTTTTATCAAAAAGTAGAACATATGGATCATCAAGTTCTGATGACATAGTTTGCTGGTTGGTTGCAAAATATGGTGATAGATATCCTCTATCAAATTGCATACCTTCAACAACATCAAGCTCATTATCGAGTGATTGTCCTTCTTCAACAGTGATGACGCCTTCTTTGCCAACCTTATCCATAGCCTCAGCTATGATTGAACCAATATTTTTATCAGAGTTAGCAGATATTGTACCTACTTGTTCAATAGCATTCTGATCAGTACATGGTTTTGACATTTTTTTAAGCGCATCAACTGAAACAGATACTGCTTGATCTATACCTCTTTTTAAATCCATTGGATTCATACCTGCAGCAACACACTTTAAGCCTTCTCTAAGTATTGATTGTGCTACGACAGTGGCTGTAGTAGTTCCATCACCTGCTATATCAGATGTTTGCGATGCAACTTCTTTCACCATTTGTGCGCCCATATTCTCAAATTTATCTTTGAGCTCTATTTCTTTAGCAACTGATACACCGTCTTTTGTTACTGTTGGTGCCCCAAATGATTTATCAAGCACAACATTTCTTCCTTTTGGACCTAGCGTGGTCTTAACTGCATTAGCTAATATGTTTACACCATTAGCTAATTTTTTTCTGGCGCTATCACCAAATTTTACTTCTTTTGCTGTCATTTTAAATTACCTCTGAAATTAATTAGTTATAATCGCTGTGATGTCATCTTCACGCATGACCAACATCTCTTCACCGTCTATGGTTATCTCTGTTCCTGAGTATTTGCCGAACAGAATTTGATCCCCTTCTTTTACATCTAGAGGCCTAATTTCACCGTTTTCCAAAATTTTGCCCTTACCAACAGCCACTATTTCACCTTTTACTGGTTTTTCAGTCGCACTGTCAGGGATTACTATTCCTCCAGGAGATGTTTTTTCTTCTTCTTTTCTTCTTACGATCACGCGATCATGCAAAGGTCTTATATTCATGTATTTACCTCTCTTAAATTTGCAGTTAGCACTCTAACCCTTAGACTGCTAATGATATGGACTATGATAATAATTTCAAGGAAATATCTTATAATCTAATCACTATCTCGATAATCCCCGTCAATTATGTTGGTTTTATTGCCTTTTTTATTGTATTTTGACTCAAAAAATGAGGATAGTTTTGGTCTAAATACTGGAAGCATCAGAATTAGTCCTGCAGTGTCAGTTATATATCCTGGAATAATAAGCAAAATACCGCCTAGAAGTGAATACATGCTTGAAGCATATTCAGAGTAAATATTATTCAAATTGTTCAAGCTGAAGAGACTAATGCCTAAGTTTCTTAATTTTTGTTTGATTAAGTAGTAACCTAGAAATGCAGTGATGAGAATTGATAATATGACATACAAACTTCCAATTATTGAACCTATTTCAATAAACATGATTAATTCAATTACAGGGAGTAAATATAGAGCAAATTTTGATAGTTTCATGGGTAAAGTATATGGCAAATGAGTATATAATTGTTCAAACTCATACAAATAAAAAACATATTTCTGAGATAATTGCTGAAACATTAATTAAAAAGAGGTTGGCTGCATGTGTAAATCTGTATCCAACCAACTTAAGCATGTATTGTTATGACGACAAATTAGTTAAAGATGAAGAAGTATTAATACACGCAAAAACAACCTCGGATAGATTTAGTGAGGTTGAGAGAGTGATAGAAGAATTGCATAACTATAAGACCCCTGAAATAATATCAATAGAAATATCAAATGGAAGTAGTAAATATCTTAGATGGTTGAAAAATGAAGTACGTGCAAAATAAATTTCATCACATAATAATCTTATTTAGTGCGCTTTTAGTAAATACTGCTCTAGCGTCTGACTTACCTAAAACTCAACCCGAATTTTTATCTCCGGATGAGGCCTTCGTTGTTTCATATGAATTGATTAATGAAAAACAGGTAAACATAAATTGGAACATACATCCCGGTTATTACTTATATATGGGTATGTTTGAATTCGAATCGCTTGATCAGCAGAATAAAATAAAAAAAGTAGAAATGCCTGATGGTAAGAAAAAGACTGACGAATTTTTTGGTGAAGTTGATATTTATTATAATTCCACAGAAGCAGACGTCTATTTAGAGAATAACGTTAATGATTACATAGATTTGAAAATTAAGTATCAGGGATGTGCTGATGCAGGGCTGTGTTATCCACCAGTTTTTAAAACTATCAAAGTAAAAAAAAAGCTGGCTTCTAGCAACCTAAAAAAAGTATCTTTTTTTGAAAGCCAGAATGCAATCAGTGAATCATTAAATATAAATTCATTAATCTATAATATATTTATCTTTTACTTGGCTGGTCTTTTGTTAGCTTTCACCCCATGTGTGTTACCAATGGTGCCAATCCTTACAGGTATCATTGCAGGACAAGGTAACGTTAGTCAAAAAAGATCGATAACTCTCTCATCTATATATGTCATTAGCATGTCGCTAACTTATGCTCTAGCAGGAATAGTTGTGGCATCATCTGGGACAAATATCCAAGCGAGTTTACAAAACCCGTATGTCTTAGGCTTTATATCTTTGTTATTTTTTATCTTTGCTCTTGCTATGTTTAAATTTTTTGACATTCAAATGCCAAAATCAATTCAAACACTGATGACAAACATTAGCAATAAACAGAAATCTGGAGGTGTTAAAGATGTGGCTGTGATGGGAGTCTTATCAGCTCTCATAGTTGGACCATGTGTCACAGCGCCACTCATAGGAGCTCTTATTTATATAGCAGCAACTGGTGATGCCTTTGTTGGTGGTCTTGCTCTATTTTTTCTAGGATTAGGTATGGGAACGCCATTGATTATTCTTGGTTCTAGTACTACAAAACTGATTTCCAAAATAGGTCCTTACTTAGAATTAGTTAATTACTTTTTTGGTATGTTATTTGTGTTTGTATCAGTATGGCTTCTTGAAAGGATAGTATCAATGGAATTAGCGGCATACCTTTGGTCCATCTCTGCAATCATATTTGTTATTGTTTTATCTAAATCGTATAAGCTTTTTAAAAGCTTTTTGTCTAAAACAATCGGATATACTCTCTCGATTGTTTCATTATTCTATTTCTTGATGCAGATCTATGGGATTAAAAATAATACTTACTATGACCCAATTACAAGTTTTATACAAAAAAATCAAAGCGTAAAATTTATTGAAGTCAAAACAATAGAAAATCTTAATAAAGAGCTTACAAACAGTGATAAGTTGATCATGGTTGATTTATACGCAGATTGGTGTGTAGCTTGCAAAGAATTAGAAAAATATACATTCAGTAACCAAAAGGTGAGTAATATTCTTAATGAATTCAAGCTTATCAAATTAGATATAACTCAAACTACGGAAGAACATTCTGAATACCTAAAAAATTTGAAAATCTTCGGTCCTCCTGCTCTGTTGTTCTATGATCAAAATGGTAATGAGATAGAGTCGGCAAGAGTTGTTGGTTTTATGGAATCTGAAAATTTTCTTGAAGTTCTTAGATTATTAAAAAAATCATAAAATACTTCAAATTTCTCCAAATTTCGTATAATATCACCCAAAATCAATTAAATTCACATAAATGAACATACTTGTATTAAATGGGCCAAATTTAAATCTACTAGGAACAAGAGAGCCTGAAGTATATGGAACTGACACACTAAAAGATGTTGAAGGTAGACTCCAGAGTATAGCTAAAGAAAATAATATCAATATAAGTTTTTACCAATCCAATTCAGAAACCGATTTGATTGACCAACTTCACAAAGCTGCAAAGAACAATATCAATTATATCATAATAAACCCTGGTGCTTTTACACACACAAGTATTGCCCTCAGAGATGCTTTCTTAGGCGTAAATATTCCATTTATTGAAATTCATATTTCAAATATTTACAGCAGAGAAGAATTCAGGAAAAAATCATTCTTGTCAGATATTAGCCAAGGCCTAATCACAGGATTTGGTGTCATCGGTTATGAATTTGCATTGCTATCAATTATCAAAAGAGGTTAATTATGGATCTAAGAAAAATTAAAAAACTTATGGAGCTTTTAGAAGAAAGTGGTATTGCTGAAATAGAAGTTAAGGAAGGTGAAGAGTCAATAAAATTATCTAGGAATACATCGATTTCATCTATGCCTGTACAGCAAGTTATTCAGCAACCTCAACCACAAATTCAAGCTACTGCTCAACAACCTGTAAAGTCAGATACGCAACCAAGTGCTCCAACAGAAAATAGAAATACTGTGAATTCACCTATGGTAGGAACTTTTTATGCGTCAGCCTCTCCAGAATCAAAACCATTTGTAACAATAGGACAAACAGTAAAGAAAGGTGATACGTTGTGTATTCTTGAAGCAATGAAAATGATGAATCAGGTTCAAGCAGAAAGTGATGGAAAAATTATAGAGATACTTGTAAACAATGCTGAACCTGTCGAATTCGATCAACCGCTATTTGTCATCGAATGATTAATAAAGTACTTATAGCAAATAGAGGAGAAATTGCTCTTAGGATTTTAAGAGCATGTAAAAACCTGGGTATAAAAACAGTAGCTGTTCATTCAACAGCAGATAGACAGCTTGCTCATGTGAAACTAGCTGATGAATCAGTGTGTATAGGCGGGCCTAATCCTAAAGAAAGTTATTTAAACATGCCATCAATAATAAGTGCTGCTGAACTGACTAATGCTGATGCTATTCATCCTGGATATGGATTCCTATCTGAATCAGAAATGTTTGCTGAAATTATCGAAACTAATGGTTTTAAGTTTATAGGTCCCTCAAGTAAAGTGTTAAATAAAATGGGTGACAAAATCAAGGCTAAGAAAACTATGAAAGACTTTGGAGTACCATGTATTCCTGGATATGATGGCGTCTTGCCTGTTGAGCCAGACAAACAAATGCTCAAAAAAGTTGACGAAATTGGTTATCCCATAATGCTTAAGGCAATACATGGTGGCGGTGGAAGAGGTATGATGATTGTTGAAAAAAAATCAGAACTTTCTAACAGTATGAATTTGGTAAGAACAGAAGCAAAAAATGCATTTGGTAACGGTGATCTCTACTTTGAAAAGTATTTTGATAATCCTAGGCACATAGAAATACAAATCATGAGTGATGAGCATGGTAATGCGGTACATTTTGGTGAGAGAGATTGCTCAATGGAAAGAAGAAATCAAAAAATAATCGAAGAAACTCAAGCATGTGGTATAGAGCGTAAGGAGATTGATAAAATAGGTGCTATTTGTGCAGAAGCATGTGTCAAACTAGGGTATACAGGAGCAGGCACGTTTGAATTTCTATATCAAGATGGGCAATTTAGCTTTATAGAAATGAATACTAGGATACAAGTCGAACATCCAGTAACTGAACTTGTAACAAACACTGATCTAATTAGTGAACAAATCAGAGTTGCTTCTGGAGAAAAATTAAGTATTAAACAAGAAGATATAACTCTTAAGGGGCATGCGATTGAATGTAGAATAAATGCTGAAGATCCAAAAACGTTTATCCCCTCACCAGGCAAAATAGAGAGTTTTCATGCTCCTGGAGGCCCTGGCGTAAGGATTGATACTCATGTTTATAGCGGTTATTCAGTTCCACCCTACTATGATTCCTTGTTAGCGAAATTAATTACTTATGCAAAAACAAGAGAGCTTGCCATAGAGAAAATGTATCAGGCATTAAGCGAGACAGTAATAAATGGTGTTAAGACAAATATTGAGCTACATAAAAAGTTACTTCGTACTGATTTCTTCTCAAAAGGAGAGTATTCAATTAATACTCTCACCAAATATATAAAAAATAATTAGTTTTTTACTAAATAGTCTTTATCGTTAAGAGCTTTGATTGTAATATTATTCATTCAGGGGTAATTTCAATATTTAATCAAAGATGAAAAAAAATAGAATAGTCAAAAATTTGTCCAGCAGCAACTTAAGTTCCGTGGTAAAAAAAGAAGTTAAAACATTTATTAAGAATATGAATGGAAACGGTAGTAAATCTAACATGCACAGCCTATTTTTGAATGATACAGAAAAAACATTGATTGATACCGTCCTTGAAACATGTAATGGAAATGTCACCAAATCAGCAGACTTTCTAGGAATTAGTCGTGGAACACTAATTAAGCGTATAAAAGAGTACAACCTAAAAATTAAATGAAAAAAATTGCTCTTATAAGTGTATCTGACAAAACAGATATAGATTCATTTGCCTCACAATTAGTTAAAAACGATTACACAATTATATCTACAGGTGGCACAGCTAAATATCTTGAGGATAAAGGTATAAATATTATTCCAATATCAAAATTTACGCAATTTGAAGAAATATTAGAAGGTCGTGTCAAAACTTTGCATCCTACAATACATGCAGGGATATTAGCTAAGTCAGAAAAGGACTTAAAAGACTTAAAAGACTCAAAATATTCTCTTATAGATATGGTTGTCGTTAATTTATATCCTTTCGAGAAGACCATTGCTAATAAAAATTGTTCTTTCAGCGATGCAATTGAGAATATTGATATTGGTGGACCAACTTTGTTGAGAGCATCTGCTAAAAATCATCAGCGTGTAACAGTTTTAACTCAGCCATCTGATTATTCAAAAATTCTTGACGAAATTGAAACCAATGGCAAAGTAAAACTATCAACCAGACGCTACTTAGCTGCAAAAGTATTCACTTTAATTTCAAAATATGACTCAATGATTTCCTCTTATTTAAAAAAAGAACCAAAGAATTTAGATTTATTATCACAGGATAACCTTTCTTTGAATGCTGGTGAACTATCTGAACTAAGATATGGGGAAAACCCTCATCAAAAAGCAAAACTATATCAAGTTAATACTCCTATGCTTACTAGATTTGAATATAGTCAGCTATCTGGTAAATCATTATCCTTTAATAATTTAGTTGATACAGAAAGTGCATTTTCATGCGTTGAACAATTCAGAGAACCTTCGTGTGTGATTGTCAAACATGCGAACCCATGTGGGGTAGCATGTACAAGCACTCTTGATAAAGCATATGACTATGCATATAAAACTGATCCAACTTCTGCGTTTGGAGGGATAATTACTTTCAATAAAAAAGTTTCTTCTAAACTTGTAGAAAAAATTATAAACAGACAGTTTGTAGAAGTTATTGCTGCACCCTCATTTGACAAAAAATCACTAGACGTTATTAAGAAAAAGCCAAATATTAGATTATTACAAATTAAACTGAAAAGTAATAAAGATAAAATTTATGAAACAAAATTACTTAGAGATAAGCTTTTAATTCAAGAAAAGGATGAAAAGATATTATCAAAAAATAACCTTAAAGTTGTTACAAAGAAAAAACCAACTGCTCAACAACTAGCTGATATGCTTTTTGCATTTAAAGTTTCACGATACGTAAAATCAAATTCGATTGTATTTGTAAAAAATAATAAAACGTTAGCTATAGGTGCTGGTCAAATGAGCAGAATTGATTCAACAAATATTGCTTATAACAAGTCAAAAAAAGAAAAGATTTCGCTAAAAGGTTCCATTATGGCTTCAGAGGCTTTTTTTCCTTTCAGAGATAATGTTGATTTAGCAAAGAAGATTGGCGTATCAGCTATAATTCAGCCTGGCGGGTCCATGAATGATAAAAAAATTATTGATGTTGCTAATAAACACAAAATAGCTATGTGTTTCACTAGTACAAGAGTCTTCAAACACTGATGGGATTAAAGGTTTTAATAATTGGCTCTGGAGGTAGAGAACATGCTCTCGCATGGATAATATCTAAGTCAAAACGAGAAATTGATAAAATTTTCGTTATGCCAGGAAATGCAGGTACATTATCAGAAAAAAATGTATTCAATATTGACGTAAACATAAATGATCATAAGAAAGTATTAGAATTTGCTATCGAGAATGACATAGATCTAACGATAGTTGGTCCAGAAGTTCCATTAGTTGAAGGTCTAAGTGATTTGTTTGAGGAAAATAACTTGAATATATTTGGTCCAAAAAAGTTTTTCGCGCAGCTTGAAGGGTCAAAAGTATTCTCGAAAAATTTTATGAGCAGTAACAAATTACCAACTGCAGATTATAAAGAATTTGATGACGCTACCAGAGCGATAAAATATTTAGAGACAAAAAAATCACCACTAGTGGTTAAATATGATGGATTGGCTGCTGGAAAGGGTGTAGATATTTGTAATACGTTAGACGAGGCAAGAGAATCAATTTCGAAGTTACTCAAATCAGGCGATAAAATTATAATTGAGGATTTTATAAGAGGTATAGAGCTTTCTTCTATATACATATGTAATCCCAATGCTTCTAAAAATAGTATTGGTCTTCCATGGATTAAAGATTATAAATCTCGAGATGAGTATAACTCAGGACCTAACACAGGCGGTATGGGCTCTATCACTCATCCTTTTTGTTCATATAAAAAAAATGATGTTTATGCTTTAAATATAGAAATTGAAAAGATTCTTATCAAGACTATAGTGGCAATAAACAGTCTTTCCAATAGTAATAGTAAATATAATGGGTTTTTATATTTAGGTTTAATGATTTCTGCAGACAATGATAAGCCATATCTTCTTGAATATAATTGCAGAATGGGAGATCCCGAGACTCAAAGTATTTTGATGTACTTACACAAAAATGACATCGACTTTTTAGACCTAATAGGCTTTGATAATTCTAAATATCCAGATAACTTCAATCTTACTTTTATAGATAATAAAGAATATAGTGGGTTCAGTTGTACTGTTGTTTTGGCAGCAAAAGGTTATCCAACAAATCCTGAAAAAGATTTTTATCTAGACTTATCTGATATAAAAGAAACTGAAAACCTCAAAATTTTTCATGCAGGCCCAAAGATTAGTAATGGATCATTTAAAGTTACGGGAGGAAGAATACTATCTGTAAATGTATGTTGTGAAACTAAAGAAGAATCAATTGATTTAGCTTATGAGAATATAAAAAAAATAAAAGCATATAAAGATGCTGAACTCAAAGATGTAGATCCATCATTAATTTTTTACAGGACTGATATTGGCTCTTAAATAGAGAGGTTGGCATTTACTGCAATAAAAAGAAGAGCGTCCTGAGATTTTAATACTACTCAGTGAATGCTTCTTGTGAATAGGACAATATTTTTTTTGATACACCAAAAGCTTTTGTGAAAAGTATCCTGGTTTACCTTCTGCATTTACAAAGTCTTTTATAGTTGACCCGCCCATTTTAATTGATTTTGAAAGAACTAGTTTTATGTTTTGAACCAATTTTTTATACTGATTTTTTTTTATTTCATTCGCACAAATTGCTGGATTTATTTTTGACAAAAACAATGATTCTGTTGCATATATATTACCTACTCCTACCACTACTCTTTGGTTCATAATTAAATCCTTAACAGTGCATTTTCTGGATTTTGCTATATTAAGTAGGTATTGATCAGTGAATTCAATTGACAGCGGTTCGAGCCCGAGATCTCTTAATAAAAACATATTACTAATATCTTTAGTTATATGTATTGAACCAAATTTTCTAGTGTCATTATAAACTAAAATAAAATCATCAAAAAATATCAATAAATGATCATGCTTTTGTCTAGTGAATCTCTTTGTGTCAGTAAATCTTATAACGCCTGTCATACCTAAGTGTATGATCAACACTTGAGATGAGTCATCAATCTCAAGTAATATATATTTACCCCTTCTTGTAACTTGTTTGATTGATTTATTTTTTAGTTTATCCATGTTGCTAATATCAATAGGCCAGCGTAGTTTTGGGTTCAAAACCTTAATTTTTTTAATCCTTTTATTACAAACTCGCTTATCTACTAGTAATTTTACTGTTTCAACTTCTGGTAATTCAGGCATAATGATTTGGATATAAAATTTTTTCTTGTTAACATAAGGAACTAATAATATAGATATGATAGACATTTTCATCAACGGAATTATACCATTTAGCACGCTTGAATACGTTCTCTACACTCTTGCTGTCACACATATAACCATTGTAGCTATAACTCTCTATCTTCACAGAGGAGTTTGTCACTCAGCGATAACTATTCATCCAATCTTATCTCATTTTTTTAGATTTTGGTTGTGGCTAACTACATCAATGAGAACAGCAGACTGGGTTGCAATTCACAGAAAACATCATGCCAAAGTGGAAACAGAAAATGATCCTCATAGTCCTGCTGTCTATGGAATAAATAAGGTTTTGTTCCAAGGTGCAGACCTATACCATAAAGAAAAAAATAATAAGGAAACTATAGAGAAATACTCTCAGAATTGCCCGAATGATTGGATAGAGAAGAAACTATATACTGGAAGAAATAATCTTGGAATACTCATTCTATTTATCCTCAACATTATTATGTTTGGTACTGTTGGTATTATTATTTGGTCAATCCAAATGATGTGGACTCCAATATTTGCAGCAGGCGGAATTAACGGCGCAGGTCATTACTGGGGATACAGAAATTATAATACAAATGATGATTCAACTAACATGTCACCAATAGGAATAATTATCGGTGGTGAGGAGTTACATAATAATCACCATGCGTATCCAACTGCAGCTAAATTTTCACTGAGGCCTTGGGAGTTTGACATTGGATGGATGTATATCAAAATTTTTGGTTTTTTAAAATTATGTTCTGTAAAACGCTTAGCGCCTAAGCCGATTATTCAAGAAACAGAAAATACTGATTCTAAAATTATTACTCAATCATTACTTCAATCAAAATTAGCTGTAATTACAGATTTTACACATAAAGTATTAAAACCTATTTATAAAAAAGAAAAGTTTAAACTTTCATTTAAATTATTAGCTGATCATCCTAATAGACTAAATCAAAATGAAGAAACAATTGTTAATAAATATCTCGCTAGTAATATCAAACTCAATACTATATATAATCTCAAAAATAAACTTCACGAGCTTTTACACTCCAGAGAAGTAAAACATGAGAATTTCATTGAGATATTAAACAATTGGATTGAAGAAGCTAAAAGTCACGGCAACGAAGCCGTTGATGATTTTCTTATTAGACTAAAGAGTTATAAAGTTATTTGATTTTCTTTTCAGAGTAAATAACGTATTTTCTCACTACAGGGTCAAACTTCTTAATCTCCATCTTATCTGGCATAGTTTTCTTGTTTTTTGTTGTAGTATAAAAATGTCCTGTACCAGCTGATGAAACTAGTTTTATCTTATCTCTCATCGTTCTAGACCGAATTTTGATAATGCTTGATCTAAACCTAGTTTGTTAACTATTCTTAGACCTTTATTTGACAAAGTAAGTTTAATGAACTTATTTTGTTTTTCTGACCAAAGTCTGTGCGAGTGAAGATTAGGTTCAAATGTACGTCTTGTGCGATTTTTCGCGTGTGAGACGTTATTTCCTACCATAACCCTTTTTTTTGTTATATCGCAGATTTTAGACATGATTTCGTAACTCAGTAATGATATCAGAAACCTAATCAGATACAATACTGAATACCGTCAAAAAAGAGAGAATAATATGGATATTGTATTTATAAAAGAGCTTTGTATAGAAACAGTTATTGGTATTTATGACTGGGAAAGAAAAATTAAACAGTTTGTTTGTATTGATCTGGAACTAGGTACCGACATAAGTAACGCTTCAAATAGTGATGTAATTGACGATACCGTTGATTATAAAGCAGTTTCAAAGACACTCAAATCATTTATCGGAGATAGTGAATTTCAATTAATTGAAGCGCTTGCAGAAGAATCTGTAAAATTAATATTTGATAAATTTAATGTTAATTATATTAAGGGTAGATTTAGTAAACCTGGTGCAGTTACAGGGTCAAAAGAAGTTGGGGTAATAATTGAACGATATAGAAAAGATCCATAAAGTATTCGTAGGCATTGGTAGCAATATCGAACCTATTTTACATATCAACCAATGTCTAAAAGCGTTAAAAAATTGTTTTAATGTAATAAAACTTTCTCCAGTTTATGAAACATCTTCAATGGGCTTTAGTGGTCCAAATTTTTATAATTTAGCAGCATATTTTGAAACAACATTAGATGTAATATCATTAAAAACTAAATTAAATGAAATAGAAGAGTTAAACGGCAGACATGCTGATGAAGTAAAATTTAGCTCGAGAACTCTTGATATAGATATTCTATACTATGATGATCTAATCGATGATAGTAGAAACATACCAAGATCTGAAATTATAAAGTTTGATTTCGTTCTACGCCCTCTTTATGATTTGGAACCTGGGTTTATCCACCCAATAACAAAAAAGACACATAATACCATGTTGTCTGATACGAGATATCAGAAAATGATCATTAAAAAAATTAATTTTAGATTTAAGTAATGAATATAAAATACTTAATTTCCTATTCAGGGCTAATACCTTTTATTTACTTAATTATTGATTTATATTTTTTAGGGCATTTCAAGACAGAATTTGTAAATGACATTGCCATCTATATGGCATGTATTATCTATACTTTTATTGGTGCATATAATTGGGATTTTAATAAAAATAATATATTCCTTGAGCTTCATGGCTTCTTGCCAAGTTTACTCTCAATGGTAATTCTTTTATTAAATTTATTTGAATTCAATCAAGTATCGATTTTAAGTGCGATAATTCTTCTGCTTCTTATACAGCTAATTATCGATTTATATGTAACATTGAAAGGATATTTTCCTATGGAATACTACATCAAGTTGAGAATACCTGTAACTGGAATTTTATGCATAAGCTTGTATTTAATTTCAACTACCGCTATGACTACATATTAAGACGTCTTCCGCCATCAACATTAATATTTTGACCTGTGATGTATGGGCTTTCTTCTAATAGAAAGTAAACAGTTTTGGCAATATCCAAAGGCTCTCCAGTTGATCTCATTGGTATTTTACTTATAATATCTAGTTTTTTCTTCTTGCTTGAATCACTCTCCGGCCACATGATAGCTCCTGGAGAAACTCCGTTTACTCTGATATGTGGCGCTAGATCTTTTGCAAGAGATCTTGTGAGTGCAAGCAAACCAGCTTTGCTAATGTTGTAAATAATATGATCTTTAAGTGGTGGTTCCACATGAATATCGATAATGTTGATGATAGCCCCTTTTCTTTTCTTTAATTCTATAAACAAATATTTTGATAAAAATAATGGCGCTTTTATATTTGTATCAATAGTATCAAGCCATACTTTCTCTGAGACATCGTTAATTTTAGTTGGATAAAATTTAGATGCATTGTTAATAAGATAATCTATTCGACCAAATATTTTTAAAATATCATTCGCAACATTCTTATAATTCAAGTTAGATTTAAACTCTACTCTATATATCTCACAAGATTTTTCTCGTTTAGAATTCAATGACTTTCTCAGTGCTCTTGCTGCACTAGCAGACTTACTGTAAGTTATCAAAATATTCATCCCTTTTGAATGGAGATAGTTTGCAGTTTCCGCACCTATTCTTCTCGCCCCACCAGTAATTAATACGACTTTATTCATCATTGATATATAATTACATAATCTAAAATTAATTTATACTAATTGTAAAGTAATTATTAGAAGAGGCTAGATTTGTTGAGAGAGAAACTAAAATTAAGAATAAAGAAAGATAAAAATATAAGTTTCTCAGAATATATGGAAATAATTCTCTTTGATAAAGATTACGGTCTTTATGAAAAAGACCAAGTGATAGGCAAAGATGGTCACTTTATAACTTCCCCATTAGTTTCCAAACATTTTTCTCATTGCATCGCAAAAAATTTTATCAGAGTTTCTAATGAGGAAAAGATTATTAATATTTTAGAGTTTGGAGCTGGTAATGCTGAGCTGGCGAGAGATTTGATTCTGTATTTGAAAAAGAAAGAATGTCTACCAAAAAGATATTATTTCTTAGAGAAGTCATCCAAGTTAACAAAAATACAAAAGAAAGTGATAGATGCTCTTGAACTAGGAGGATCTGTAGATTTTATTTGGATTAATAAATATGAAGACTTACCAAGCGAAGCATTTATTATAACTAATGAATTATTCGACTGTATTCCAACTGATATTATTAAACATAAGAACAATTTATTCCATAAGGCTTATGTCAATGATGAATTTAAAATATCATGGAAGGAATATGATCTATTCTCAGAGATACAAGCTAAATACCTGTCGCTACCCAGTGAACTAGTAGATAATTACTTGTTTGAGTTTAGTCGAGCACAATATGACATAATCAATAATATTAGTAGATACATTGACAAGGCTTATTTTCTAATTTTTGACTACGGTTATTCTGCAAATGAGCTGTATATCGATGATAGGATACACGGGACTATAGCATGTATTAAAGATCATTTATCCGATTTTGATCCGTTAGAAGATATTGGTGAGAAGGATGTAAGCTCCTTTGTGAACTTTTCATACCTTAAAAACATATTAGAATATAACAAGTGGTCTCCTTATGCGTTTATGAGTCAAGCTAATTACTTACTGAGTTATGATATTCTTGATGATATTGACATAAAAAATATAGGTGAATTAACGTCAATTAAAAAATTAATTATGCCCAATCAGATGGGTGAAATATTTAAAGTATTAATTGCTGGAAAGAATGTAAAAAGTGTCTCTAATAAGAATTTTATTAAAAACGACATAATGAAATTGTAATGGAAATAATAAATATAATTATATTATCCTTCATCCAAGGGGTGACAGAGTTTTTACCAATATCAAGTAGCTCACATCTAGTCTTATTATCTGAACTTAGTAATTTTCCTGATCAAGGGCTAGGATTTGATATTGCATTACATGCTGGATCTTTATTGGCGATATTGATCTATTTCAAGGATGAAATAAAAAAAATCTTTGTTATGACTGATGATGGTAGACACTATTTGAAGCTGATGATATTTGCCTCGATACCTTTACCTATTATTGGAGTAATATTCATTGATTATGTTTCTCTCTACATGAGAAACGTTCAACCAATAGCAATAATGACTATAATATTCGCTCTAGCTCTATTTTTTGTAGATAAAAATAGAAAGGAGAGCAAAAAAATAATTAACTGCTCATACAGTCTCATGTTTTTTATTGGACTTATGCAGGCCCTTGCAATAATGCCTGGTGTATCTAGGTCTGGTGTTGTTATCACAGCAGCATTGCTAGTTGGTTTCACAAGAAAAGATTCTATTAGAATATCTTTTCTTTTGTCAATACCTGCTATTTTTATGGCATCAACCTACCAAACAGTAGAGTTATTGAGTACAAATGAAGTTATTATAGTGAAAGATTATATCTTAGGATTTTTACTTTCATTTGTCTTCTCCTATTTAACTATTAAATTATTTATTTCAACAATTAATAAAGTAACTTTTTCTCCATATATAATTTATAGAATTATCCTAGGAACAGCTTTACTGATTATCTAAATATTCTCTTATGTGATCTTGGACTAATTCTTTATGCTCATTATCTATAATTTTTTTTATTTCTAGATTATTTTTTGATTTGTGTTCCGAGCCTAATCTATATTTATCAATTTTTGAAATTAATGATGTAAAAAAATCAATATTTGTAGAGGTATTAAAAGCCAACGCCTTAGCTATCTTAAAAAAATTATTCATCCTCTCTTTTTTCCTAATATCAAGTTTCTTTATTAAACTTAAAAGATTGTCATAGTCATCAGAATTTGAAACTTTATAATCAAGAAGATTGCCCATGTGCTGATATATCATAATTGCTAATTCTCTATATTCATTTGGTACTTTTATTTTGTCACATAATAAATCTATATTATCTTCGAATTTTGAAATCATATAAGAGGTCGAGAGTAATTTATTAGATTCAAAGTTAGAAGCACTGCCAGCATTATTTAGAGTAATCTCAGACAAACCAGGAAATAAAAATCCTAACTTATAATCAATTATATATTTCAAGAAGTTGGCTATACTTTTAGTTTTATACATTTCTAACCAAATTCTCTCTCCTGTTAAATACTCAAGTTCACCACTGGATATGATTTCATTTATTTTATCTTCTGTTTCTGGGACGATTTCAAAATCAGGAAAATTAGTCTTGAATCTCAATACTCTAAGTACGCGTAATGGATCTTCAGAAAATGCATTGGATACATGCCTCAGCTTTTTATCTTTTATATCTTGTTGCCCATTAAACGGATCTATTAATAATCCTTTTTCGTCTTCTGCTATTGCATTAATAGTAAGGTCCCTTCTTTCTAAATCTTCTTCTAAGGTAATAGATGGATTTATGTTAAACTCAAAACCTGTATAACCGTGGCCTGATTTTCTCTCAGTCCTCGCAAGCGCATACTCTTCACCAGTTTTTGGATGAATAAATACGGGAAAATCTTTACCTACTTGTATATACCCTTGAGATTTCATCTCTTCCGGAGAGGAGCCGACCACAACCCAATCTCTCTCTTTAGGTTCAATACCTAATAATTTATCCCTAACTGCACCGCCGACAAGATAAGTTTTCATTTTCTTTAAGAGTTTATTTATATTATTTCTTTATTTTATTATTATTTTTAACTAAATACGATGGAACAATATTTTCAATTGTTGACTTGCCTTTAAGCCCATCAGATGAAATATTATCTATTTGAAGAGATTTAAAGTTATCTAAAGTAAAAATATTTCCTGGGAGATAATTAAATACAATAGCTTGTAACTTTGATAGAGTGTGATTGAGTGGAATGATTACTCTTTTAATTTCTAGCACAGCGAGGATAAAATTAATCAACTCTAAAAATGTATAGTTTTTAGGGCCAGTCACATTATTTATCGAGTTGTCATATATATCTGATAGAACAGATTCTTCTATAAAACTAACCAAGTCCTTAACATAAATTGGTGAAAATTTAGAGTTTGGGCATGCTAGAGGAAAGATAGGGAATATTTGTAAAAGTTTTTTAAATCGATTAAAAAAACTGTCCTTATCACCGAACACTATAGATGGTCTAAAGATTACCGTTGTAAATGTTTTAGTAGATTGCTTTTTAATAAAATCATCGGCAAGTCCTTTGGTTTGAAGATATATGCTAGGACCATTTTGATTGGCATTTAGTGCGCTAAGGTGTATAAATTTAGAGACGCCATGTTCTTTTGATTTATTCAACAGAGATCTAACAAAATTATAATGTATATCTTGAAAGGTATTGTTTTTATCTTCATTAAGTATGCCCACAGTATTAATAACAACATCAGATTCTTTAAGATGTGTTGAAAATGTATTTACAATACGTGGATCGTATAAATATATTTCAACATTTTTAATAACTTTGATGGGATTACACTTATCGATATTTCTGGTTAGAACTCTAACTTCTTTGAAGTGCTTTGATAATCTGAATACTATCTCAGATGATATGAAGCCTGAACCACCAAATATGGTTAATGTCTGATTAGTCATTGTTTAAGACAATAAGGCTTAATTTTCCAATCATTATTGGTAATTGTAATTTTCATATAACATGGCCCACCATCATTATTTCTAGTATGCCCTGCAGCACCCGGATTAATTATCCATGGTGTTTCTGATGTATCACATACTTGATTATGAGTATGTCCGTATATGATCAATTTTGATGTAGGATAAGCGCTCCTTAGCTCGTGATGAGATGGATGATGTCCAAACCTGTCACCATGTTCAACGGTAACGGTCTCTTCACCTATTTTAAAATGTTCTACCTTATTTAGTTTAGATATAATTTCTTTGTCTTGAGGGTCACTGTACCTTTCTGGTAGATCATTATTACCTGCTACAGTAACGACATTTTGTGAATAAGTTTTTAGTTTTTTAATAATATCAGTGCTCATGATATCTCCAGCATGAACTATCATGTCTGAATCTATAAGATGTGGGATAATACCTTCGTCTATGACACCATGTGTATCAGAGATAACTGTAATATTTTTAATTGTTTGCATATAAATTTAAAAAATAGTGCAGCCATAAATTTTTACATCATCATCTTGCATTCCCAAGACAAGTCTTCCAAGATATTCGCCAGGAACACTCTCACTAACTTGTTTGAATATCACGGTTACATATTCATCTCTCTTGAGACAACCTAAGGCTTCAAATTCAGGAGATAATTTTGCGAGTATAGGGCTATTAGCCCATTGCTTTCCGAGGGTTACCTCGTCAGCCCCCATTAACATTTTTTTTGAGAAGTTTTTTGTAAACCCACCGTAGTCTTTGTTATTAGAAGTTCTAATTAAGTCTTCCCACAGTGGGTTTGCAATATCTATAATCTCCTGATCAGTTAGCTCTAAAAGCTTAGCCATTATCAGGAAACTTTTTCAGTCTCTTCGTCTACAATGTGATAAAGCGGTGCTTTTTCACAAGTAAATTTACCAGTTTTTGGATCTCTTCTAGAGACTGTTAAACAATGCCAATTATCATCATCTAGTTTTAGGAAATCACCACGATAATAATAACCAGGCCAACGTGTTTCTTCACGGAACAGTGTGTGCTCACAAACACATTGAGAAACTAAAGTTCTATGTTTTAATTCCCATGCTCTCATTAACTGGTGATAATCTTCAGCACCAATTTTTTCAAGATCCTCAGTTAATGTATCTAACAACTGAAGACCTCTTTTAAGCATGTTTCCATTAGTCATATAATTTGTTCCAATTCCACCTGCATAATCATCCATAATTTTTTGGAGACGTTGCAGACCTTGAATAGGAAGTAAATAACTAGGTGATACAGTACCAGCTGTAATCTCATTACGTCCAACAGTATAATTCTCAAGTGGTTTGTACACTTCTTCTTTGAATTTTTCTATCTGACTGTCTGATACTCTGATACCAACAGCTTTTTGATCTTTAATATATTTGACCGCAGCTTTAGCACATAGTCTTCCCTCAGTAAATGAACCTGAAGAGAAGGCATGGGCAGTTCCACCGGCAGCATCGCCTGCAGCAAACAAACCATCGACTGTCATCATACGATTATATCCCCAGAAGTATTCTGGTGGAGATAAATCCTCAGGACCACTACACCACGCACCTGAACATGTCGCATGAGAACCCATTACATATGGTTCAGAGGTTGTTAATTCAGGATTTTGATATTTAGGATCAATATCTTGCGCAGCCCATACAACAGCTTGTCCAACTGTCATTCCTAGAAAGTTTTCCCAACCGATTTCCTCTAAATGTGGATCTTGGAAGGCTTCCATTGTCACCATATGGATAGGGCCACCGCCATGAATAGTTTCTTGAATGAAGGCGTGGTTTCTTAGACATGTAGGAGTAGGTACATGATCTAAATATTCACCAACAATCGCTTTAGTATTGTCATACCATTTTTTTTCATAATTCTCACCGGCAGCATTTTGTGTATAAGTTTTTAAATGAAGGAAGTATGCTCCAACAGGACCATAACCGTCTTTAAAACGAGTTAATACAATTCTGTTTTCCATTTGAGTCATTTTTGCACCAACCGCAATAGGTAGTGCATATGCAGAACCGTTACTCCATGGTGCATACCATGTACGTCCCATACCCTCACCAACAGATCTTGGTTTGAAGATATGTGAAGCTCCACCAGCAGCACACACTACAGCCTTAGCTCTAAACACATGGAATTCACCAGTACGCATGTTAAAACCACACGCTCCGCCAATTCTGTTTTCTTTAGCTTCGTCCATTAATAAATGAGTAACCATTACTCTGTTGTAAATCTTATCTGCAGATTTTTTTGCAGCCTCTGCAACAATAGGTTTGTAACTCTCACCATGAATCATAATTTGCCACTTGCCCTCTCTTTGATAACGGCCAGTTTCTTTATTTCTCATTAGTGGTAGTCCCCACTCTTCAAACATATGAACAGCTGAATCTACATGACGAGCCATGTCGTAAGCTAAATCCTCACGCACCATACCCATTAGGTCATTTCTTGCATATCTAACATGGTCTTCTGGAGCATTTTCACCCCATTGCATGCCCATGTAGCAGTTAATTGCATATAAGCCTTGTGCAACAGCTCCGCTTCTGTCTATGTTTGCTTTTTCTGCAACAATGATTTTCATATCTTTGCCCCAGTATCTAGCTTCGAAAGCTGCACCAGTACCGGCCATGCCTCCACCAACTACAAGAATATCGCAATCTTCATAATGTGTTTTTCTAGCCATTAGTAGTACACTCCTTGTTTTAATTTACCAATTTTTGTCATTTCAGGTAAACCGTCAGGAGCAGTTTGGACCTCACCAGTTTTTAGATATTTTGGTTCATTATAGAGTAACTCACCATCATAAACGTCTTTACTTGGAGAAGGTTCTGAAGCTAGCTCAGGAATATATTCACCCCATGGTTTAGTTGTTATAGGAGAACAGAAGTTCTTTTCTGTGCCATTTCTAAATTTAATTTTCCAAGAAATAGTTCCTTTTTCTTCTTCTCTTAATGCTCTAACACTGTGGCCCAATGGTGAAAAATCAGCATATCCACGAGCATCTATAGCATTTTGATCACAAGCTTTAACACATGAGTAACATTCCCAACACATATTTGGTTCGATATTAACTGCACGTCTTAATGTTTTATCTATGTGCATGATGTCTGAAGGGCAAATGTCTACACACATCCCGCAACCATCACACCTTGTCATATATACAAAAGTTGACATAATCTTATCTCCTTATCTCCATATAGTTATTAATAATTTTTCGGTGACTCACGTCTAATACCCAACCCAAACTGTTTTGGTTTGTCTGCTGGTTCAGGTAAGTTACTATTTGAACCATCAGCTTTAGCTAAGTGCTTTTGTATTGCTGCTCCAGGCTTATAAAACATGTGAGCAAATTTAGACCAATACACTCCCCCAAATAAAACAACGTTCGATACAATGAACAAAATCAAAAATAAACCGCTTAGCATTGAACCAGAACCTTGAGTTACAGACCATAATAAGGCTGTTGATTGTGAAGCAAGAAGTGCTAGCACAAATAAATCTGCAAACATTACGTGATACCAAGGGTGGCCCTCTGCAGATACATTAACCCTTATTGCGAACCAAAACCAAAAACCACCAACACATGTCATAATTGCTCCCACGTGCCATAGTACAGGTATCATAGATGGGGCATTAGATGATGGGGTAGAGTAACTAAAAATTAACATAGCAGAAGTTACCCAGAAAATAATAGTTCCATACATTCCTAGCAAGTGAGCTGCACGTCTTTGGAATGTGCAAAATTCAGATGATGTCATTATGTCTGATGCTACGGTTTTAGCAATAATCGTTACTTTTTCACCTGATGATAATTCTCGTGTAGCAGATTGTTTAGCCTTTTTAGCGTTTTCGAAAAAGTATTTAACATTCTTTTTGTGCATCATGTCGAGTACCACTCCCCCAATTACCAAAAGTACCATTGCAATTAAAAAAGCTTGCATTGCAAAAGGCGGTATAGACGCTCCCAGATCTGAAAATGGATTGTAAGCTAGCATGTTTTCTCCCTATTCTTAATATATTAGCAGTCCTTGATTTACTGCTCGATGAACATTATAGCCAAAATTAAGAATATTAGGAATTAATTATTTACTTAATTTTACTTATATTTTCATCCATTTTAATGAGGTTTTTACTTATCCTTTCTGCTGATAGTAAGTCATGAGTATTTGCGCTACCTCTTTTCTAGCAAATTCTGGTGGTAAGTCCTGACCAGCTGCAAGCATTTCTCTTACTTTAGTCCCAGATAGCAATACGAAATCATCTTTAGTGTGATCCTCAGCATCTCGCATCATAACTACTTTGTTGAGCTTTTTTGAGTATGCAGTATGGTCTGCCTTGAAAATTTCAATTTTAAGTGAATCTCGGACAACGTCTTTATCAAATATGTCTTGTGCATCAAACGGTTCATAATAATCACCAACACCAGCATGATCTCTGCCAACGATTAGGTGAGTGCAACCTGCATTTTGTCTAAATACTGCATGAAGTAGAGCTTCACGAGGACCTGCATACATCATATCGAAACCAAATCCTGATATGATAGCTGTGTTTTCTGGAAAATAAAGTTCCACCATTTTTCTAATGGCCGAATCTCTCACATCACCAGGAATATCGCCTTCCTTAAGTTTGCCAAGAAGCATATGTATCAGTACTCCATCAGCATCAAGTCTTTCATAAGCCATTTTACACAACTCTTCATGTGCCCTGTGCATCGGATTTCTAGTTTGAAACGCTACAGTCTTTGACCAACCTGCTTTAGTAAGCATTTCTCTAATACCTGGTGCTGTAGCAAATGTCTCAGGAAAGTCATTTGGGAAATAGCTATAGTTGAGAACTTCTATTGAACCAGAAATGATATATCTACCCTGATCTTTAAAATTTTTTACACCTGGATGATTTTCATCATTTGTTCCGAAAACGTTGGTTACGATTGTATCGATATCGTCATCGCTTAATTTTTCTACATTTTCAATCCTTTGAATTGCGATTACAGGGTTGCCTTCAACATTTGGATCTTTTAATGCTATCTCTTCACCATGAGTATAATCTAGTGAGTTTGCATCCTTAGTTATATTTACGATTGGTACAGGCCAAAAAGATTGTTTAATGTTAGCATTTCTGTAGAAACCTTTAATGCTTCCTCTTTATTCATAAACCCAGTAAGAGGATTAAAGTAACCAGCTCCCATCATTACTGCATTCGCAGCTGCGGCAGATGTAATCTCAATACTTCGCATTTCTGCAGCAGCAGATAACATCGATGATCTTGCCATTTCGTCTTCTATATATAATGTATTAAGTTCGTTTGAGCCATGAGGCATAATTAAATTAGTCATAAATATTTACCCAATATGTGTGTTTAATAATAATGCGAATTTGAATAAGTATAATGCATTGAGTTAAATATTAAAGAAGAAAAAATGCTATTCGTTTTTGACTGCTTCAGTTTCCTTCACGTCTATAATTTTAATTTTATAAACAAGACTCTTCCCTGCGAATAGATGGTTGCCATCGAAGGTAATTTTATCGCCGTCGATTTTACTAACTCTGAATTTCTTTTTAATTCCTTTTTCGTTAGCAAAATCGATTTCAAGGCCAACTTTTCTGTACTCAGAAGGAACATTTTTTAATTCATCAATGAATATAAGATTTTCATCAATCTTTCCAAAGCCTAGTTCAGGGCTGACTTCTATGGAAATTTCACTACCAGTCTCTTTTCCATTTAAGGAATTTTCAACAATTGGTAGTAGATTAGTCTCTTTACCAAAAATAAAACTAACTGGGGATTCTACATTTTCAACTAAACAATCTTTTTCGTATATAGAATAAGTCATGCTGACTAATTTATTTTGGGAGATTTTCATATTTGACATACTATCAGAATTTATTCACCTGTTGTTTAAAGAATAACTTGACATGAATATTAAACTATTTAATCATAGTGATACTCAAAGTTACAAATCAAATCGTAATCAACCAATCGTCAGATAAAAAATTAATGGAGACGTTTTATGAGCAATGCTATAGATATAAATGATGAGAATTTTGATTCTGAAGTATTAGAATCAGACAAACCTGTTCTTATAGATTTTTGGGCTGAATGGTGCGGACCTTGCAAAGTACTTGGTCCAGTTATTGATGAAGTTGCATCCGATTATTCTGACAAAGTTAAATTCGTTAAACTTAATATAGATCATAATCCATCGAATACTCAGAAATATGGAATTAGAGGTATACCAACTCTAATACTATTTAAAAATGGTGAAAAAGCTGACACAAGCGTTGGTGTACTCTCGAAAAGTGAACTATCAAGTTTTTTAGATAAAAATTTATAATATGAACCTTACTGAACTCAAACAAAAACCTGTACAAGAATTAGTTGAAATAGCTGAGGGTATGGGTGCAGACAATGTAGGAAGACTTCGTAAACAAGACGTAATATTTACTATCTTAAAGAGCCACTCGTCTAGTGGTGAAGACATTTCTGGTGGGGGTGTTCTTGAAATTCTGCAAGATGGTTTTGGGTTCTTAAGATCTGCAGACAGCTCCTATCTCGCTGGACCAGACGATATTTATGTATCGCCAAGTCAGATTAGAAAATTTTCACTAAGAACTGGAGATACTATTCAAGGAAAAATTAGACCTCCAAAAGAAAGCGAGAGATACTTCGCATTACTTAAAATTGATACCATTAATTCTGATACATCTGCAAGTACTAAAAATAAAATTCTTTTCGAAAACTTAACTCCTTTACATGCAAACAAAAGACTTAGGTTAGAACAAGGCAATGGAAGTTCAGAGGATATTTCTGCTCGTCTAATTGATATTGCTTCACCAATTGGTAAAGGTCAAAGAGGATTAATCATATCACCTCCGAAAGCAGGTAAAACAATCATGCTTCAGAACATCGCCCAAAGTCTTACAGCAAGTAATCCAGATGCACATTTAATTGTTTTACTAATCGATGAAAGACCTGAAGAGGTTACAGAAATGTCTAGAATGGTAAGAGGTGAAGTGGTCGCAAGTACATTTGATGAGCCTGCAAATAGACACGTACAAGTTGCTGAAATGGTCATTGAGAAAGCCAAAAGATTAGTAGAGCATAAAAAAGATGTCATCATTCTACTAGACTCTATTACAAGATTAGCAAGAGCATATAACACTGTTGCGCCTTCATCTGGAAAAGTATTAACAGGTGGTGTTGACGCTAATGCACTTACAAAACCTAAAAAGTTTTATGGTGCAGCAAGAAATATAGAAGAAGGTGGTAGCCTCACTATTCTTGCAACAGCTCTTATAGATACTGGATCTAAAATGGATGAGGTTATTTATGAAGAATTCAAAGGAACTGGCAACATGGAAGTTCATTTAGATAGACGAATAGCGGAGAAAAGAATTTATCCTGCAATAAATATTAACCGTTCAGGCACCAGAAGAGAAGAGCTGTTAATGGAGCCTGATGAGTTACAAAAAATTTGGATTCTTAGAAAAGTTCTTCATTCCATGGATGAATTAGATGCAATGGAGTTTATGCTTAACAAATTAAAATCAACTAAAACAAACTCAGAGTTCTTTGACTCAATGAAGAGGTAGATTAAGACAACTTTTCTTTAAGTCTCTCTGCCACCGCCTTATCTAAAAATTTTGTCAAGTCACCTTGATGTCTTGCGATGTCTTTTATAATAGATGAGGAAATAAAACTATATTTTTCATCTGGACTCAGGAATATACTTTCAATATTTGGATTCATTGTTCGATTTAAATTCGATAGCTGCACCTCATATTCAAAATCTGAAACTGCTCTCAATCCTCTGAGCATAATTTTTGCACCAAGGTCTTCTGCATGCTCTACTGTAAGCTTATTAAGTTTAATTACGTCGACATTTTTATACTTTTTCAAAACCTCTTTACACATTTCATATCTTTCATCTGAAGAAAACAATGTTTGTTTTTGAGTATTACATGCCACAGCAACAATAACCCCTTCAAAAATATTAGAGGCTCTCTTGACGAGATCTTCGTGACCAAATGTAATTGGATCGAAAGTACCTGGATATATAGCTTTAATTTTCATAGGTTCTTGTTTTTTGAGATTGTATAACTTACATCTCCAATACTCAAATCTTTGACTATTAAATGTGTATTCATAATATGAGAAATGTAATCTCTACGATCTTTTTTTGATCTCTCAAAATAAAGATATTTGTTTGATTCAAGAAAATTATTTTTTTTTAAGATTTCCAGAGTCTCACCTAAGAGCTTGGTCTTATAGGGAGGGTCTATAAAGATAATATCATATGATTTATTAATGCAAGATTTAAGATAATATTCGACCTTTTGTTTAACAACATCAACATCTTGTATATCTAATAATTGAATGTTCTTTTTTATATATTCCACTAGCTCAACATCATTTTCTATAAGCACAGATTTTTTAATTCCTCTAGATATTGCCTCAAATGATAAAATTCCGCTTCCAGAAAAAAGATCTAAAGATGAATTGCATAAGTGAATATCCAGCACATTGAATAAACTCTCCCTTATGTAAGCTTTTGATGGTCGTAAGTTTTTTTTATCAGGAATTTGAATAAATCTAGATTTATATTTTCCTGAGATAATTTTTAGTTTATTGTTCAACAGTTTTGCCGACAGTAAAAATAGAAGTATCATTAAAATGAATAGAATTCTTCAATGCTGTTTTTATACTTGATTTATTTACTTTAGATAATTTTTCTAAATAATCTTCAAAATAGTTTAAATTTAAGTCAAAACTATTTACAGCTGATACTAAATTGAGTATTTTTTTGTTTGTATCAACTCTCATTTCAAAACTTCTTTTTATTGAGTCTTTTGTTGTTTCAATTATTGAATCTTCTACATCAAACTCTTGTAATCTATTAATTTGTTGATTGATGATAGTTTTTGCTAGTTCTATGTTTTCATTTTTAGTTTGCAGAGAAATCTTTAAATAGCCATTATCTTGATAACTTGATAGATAACTATAAACCGAATATGACAGCCCTCTTTTTTGTCTTATCTCTTCCATTAGCCATGAACCAAATCCACTACCACCAAATATATAATTGGCTACCATTAAATCATGATAGTTATCATGTTTCCTTGAAACTGCAGGTATGACAATTGTTAAGTGTGATTGAGTTGAATCAAATTCTGTGTGAGATTTGACTGAATTGATATTATATTCGATGTTTTCAGATTCTTTCGTGGTAGAAAAATTATTTGTTATCAGATGTATAAGACTTTTACTCTGTGTAGCGCTTATATCTCCGACAATGTTTATCTCTAAATTATTTAAATTAAAAATATGATTTCTATGGTTAAGAATTGCACTATTTGTAATATCTTTATATGCTCCTTCTTGCCTATTGGAAGATGAGCTAAACCAGTTCCTGAAAACAATCCTTCAGATACTGCGGTTTCTAAGACTGAACTCGGCTTCTTCTGCGATTCAGAAATAGCTCTCATAATCTTTTCTCTTTCAAGTTTTAAAAGTTCACTGTCTATAGAGTTAATAAATAGAGCTTGATTAATTTTTTTAAGAGGTTTTCAATTTGATTTAAATCATTAACAGATCTAATTGATATTGATGTTGATTCTTTATTTACAGAATAAGAAAGCTTTGCTCCTACATCTTCAAAATAACTTATGAGCTTTCTATTTTCAATTTCTGAAGCTAGCAGTGTGTTCAGCATTAAATTAGTTAGTCCGGTGACTTTTCCATCGCTGTTGCTTCCTTTAGTGATAACTATGTTAATGTCAACAATAGGAAGAGTGTTTAGATAAACGTAAAGATAATTCTCATTGTTCTCAATTGTGTTAATTTTTACATTAGCTGAACTCCAACTCGATAGTAAAAACAATATGCATGCGATATATAATCTCATTTTTTTGGATTGAGGATTGTAACAAGTGGCGGTTGATCAGAGATGAATTTTTTACCTGCAGCCTTCACTTCATTTAGAGTAATAGATTCAGTAATAGAATTGTATTTATCAAGCTCTTTCCAGCTTATATTTTTTGTCTCAAGCATACCTACTTGCATGGCTTGATAAAAAACCGAATCAAATTTAAATACATTGTTAGCTTTGATTCTTGCTTTTGCTCTGGATAGTTCCTTGTCTGTAATAGTATTAATAGAATCGGAACTAAACTGATTGAGAATTTGTTTTTTAAATATTCCGTTGATGTGTCTCCTCTCGGAGTACCGCCAATGATAATGAGATTTGAATGTTGGTTATAGGTATCATTTGAAATAAATGTGTCTAAAGCTATTTTCTCACTGTTCACTAAATTATTTGTCAATCGTGATGAATAGCCACCATCCATTATTTCTATAAATAAATCTAGAGCATATATTTCTCTTAACCTTTCGTTGTTAAATTCTGGTTTTTTGAAAGATAAGAAAACAACTGCTTTTGAGACATTTTCTTGAACTTCAAAATACTTCTTGGTAATGAAATCAACTTTATCTATATTCTTATAGCTATTACGTTGATTCTTAATAGAGCCATAATATTTTCTTATGAATTTTTTTACATTAGTCTTATCAAAATTCCCAGCTATGATTACAATTGCATTCGCTGGTTGATAATATCTATTATACCAATTTCTAAGATCTTCTTTCGTCGTTGCATCTATGTCATTCATCGTTCCGATAATAGGTATACCATAATCATTCATGCCATATGCATTGATCATTATTTTTTCAAAAGTCTTTGATATAGGATTATCATCAGTTCTAAGTCTGCGTTCTTCTTTAACAACCTTAATCTCACTTTCAATTTCTTTTTCGTCTAATTTCAGATTTATCATTCTATCTGCTTCTAACTCAATACATTTTTCTAAATCTGTAAAATGAACTTTTTGAAAATAGCCTGTAAAGTCTTTACTAGTAAATGCATTTTCTGTTCCTCCCATTTTCTTTACTACAGAAGAAAATTCACCTGGTCCTAGGTTGCTTGTTCCTTTGAACATCATATGCTCTAGTATGTGAGAAATACCCGTTTTCCCCTCTACTTCATCACTTGAGCCGACTCTATACCAAATACTATTTACAACAGATGGACTTCTTTTATCTTCTATTAATACAACTTTTAGTCCGTTTTCAAGGTAGTACTCCTCTGACCTGTCTGAGAATTTTAAACTTCCATTCACAACAGACGGCAATGACAAAACCATAAAAAAAACAGTTATTAAGAATTTATGTAGCATAGCGCAATGATATCAAAAAATAGAATTTTTGTGTTAGCATAGCTGAACATTTATCCACTGTTTATCTATATCTATCACTTGAAATAAGGTAATCAATAACTATAATAATATTCAGAAATATGAATAAAAATCTTATAAATAGACCTATAGCTAAAGAAGTTGCATTGGACCTAGAGTCTTCTGATGCGTTAGATTATTATTTAGCGCAACTCAGAGAAACGCCATTATTAACTAAGGAACAAGAAGAAGAGCTGTTTTCTAGACTTCATAATGCTGATGATATGGATGCGGCTCGTAAGCTAGTCATGTCACACCTAAGATTTGTTGTTCACATTGCAAAAACATACAAAGGTTATGGTCTCCCATTACTAGATATAATCCAAGAGGGAAATGTAGGCCTAATGAAAGCTGTCAAAAAATTTGATCCTAGCAAAAAAGTTAGGCTATTATCATTTGCAATTTACTGGATAAGAGCTGAGATTCATGAATTTGTTTTAAAAAATTGGAGAATTGTAAAGGTTGCTACTACTAAAGCTCAAAGAAAGCTTTTCTTCAAATTAAGAAGTAAAAAAACTTCATCTAACTGGTTATCAGAAAAAGAGGCTGATGATATTGCTTCTGAACTTAATGTTGATGCTAAAACTGTTAAACTTATGGAGAATAGATTAAGTGGAACAGATGTTGCATTTGATCCAGTTGATGATGAAGACAATGCTCCTTCAGCTTATCTAACTCAAAATACAAATCCGTTATCTCTTCTTGAAGCTCAGGATTCGGAAAATGATAATTCAAAAAAGCTTGCTGAGGCACTTAGTGAATTGGATGAGAGAAGTCGTGATATTATATCTCAGAGATTCTTATCTGAGAATAAACCAACTCTTGATGAGTTATCAAAAAAATACAAAGTATCTAAAGAAAGAATTCGACAAATCGAAGAAAAATCACTTACCGCACTAAAAGAATCTATACTCTTAGCATAAAACTAAAGCATCAATAAGTAGTGATCTGCAAGTAAGGCAGCAAACAGTAACGCCAGATAAGTGATTGAATATTTGAAAAGTGCGAAAGCTTTTCTAATATTTTTCGTTACATAAAGATCATAAGAGTCATATATAAATTTTCCACCTAGTGTTATCACTGATGCTAGATAAATATAAGATACTAAGCCTAAAAGATATGGAAATAATGTAATACAAAACAACAAAATAGAATAAAGAAAAATATGTAATCGAGTAAAATCATCTCCGTGTGTGACAGGCAACATTGGAACGTTTGCCTTACTGTAATCATCTTTTTTATAAACCGCCAAAGCCCAAAAATGAGGTGGCGTCCATAAGAAAATAATTAGAAAAAGCAATAATGGTAGTTCACTTACTCCATTAGTGACAGCCGTCCAGCCCAACAAAGGCGGCATAGCGCCAGCAATACCACCAATAACTATATTTTGGGAAGTCAGATTTTTCAGATAGACTGAGTATATAATTGAATAAACAATTATAGAGAAGAGCGTAAGTATCGTGGTGATTGTATTAACAAATTCATAAAGTATATAAGTAGAAATAATTGATATGAATATTGAAAAAAGCATTGCATGTTGAGTTGTTACTTTACCTCTAATTAGCGGCCTACCTCTTGTTCTATCCATTAAAGCATCAATTTTTTGATCTACGATTTGATTTATCACAGCAGCAGCAGATGCAGCAAGATAAATACCTATGCTTGCATATAGCATAAGCTCATAGTCAAGATTGTAATCTTGAGCTAACAACATACCTACTATTGCCGTAAAGATAATCAAAAAATTGACTCGAGGTTTTGTTAAGGCTATGAGATCAAATATTATAGAATTTGATTTTGGTGTTGTAACAGATGTATTCATTTAAGATATTTTTCTAAATGATATCAGAGAATAATATAAAGCACCCGATAATAATGCTAATAAAATTGCAGCGTTCATTGTATGCCAAACAGCTATATTCAACGGTAGACTATATATCACATTTGATATTCCAAGAATGATTTGAAGTACAAAGAATACTAAGCTGAAGCTAATTATCTTCTTAAGAAAAGCGTGATTTTTGAGCTTAAAGATAATGACTAGTGTTAAAAGAAAAGATATAGATAATACTAGAGCCGTTACTCGATGTATGTAGTGAACTGCAACTTTTGCTCCATACGCAAGAAAGCCGCCTTCGTAATTAATGTCAGGCAAGTTAAATATATTGAACGCCTTATCAAATACCATTTCCTTGGGATACCATTGGTCTAGACATTTAGGGAAATCAGTACACGCAAGTGATGCATAATTCGTACTGGTCCAACCGCCTAAAAGTATTTGTATTACCAATAAAACCCATGTGAGCACGATTGCAGATATTGCATACACTGGGAGTTTATCTTGTAATAAATTCAAACCAGAATATTTTAATCCATTGATAAACAGTAAGGTTGCGGTAAGCATGCCAAAAAATAAATGAGTCGTAACCACCGTTGGTTTAACTAACATTGTAACTGTTAACATCCCCATTATTGCTTGGATAACAATTAATATTGAAATAGAAACTGGAAGAATATAATTCTGTTTTGAATATTTGATAGAAATATAAGTTATAAAAAAAACATACAAACCAAGTATGCCGGCAACGTATCGATGCAGCATTTCTCTCCATGCCTTGCCCACATCTATGCTAGCATTAGGATAATTTTCTTTAGCTTTAGCTAGTTCATCAACTGTATCAGGGGTTGTTAAAAGACCATAACATCCTGGCCAATCAGGACAGCCCAAACCAGCATCTGTTAACCTAACCCAAGCACCTAGTGATATTACAACTAGAGTTAAAGCAGCTCCAATGAAGCTGAAAATCGATATCCTTGAATCATCCATAATTATATTTTCGAGAACTTAAGTAGTTTTTTTATATCTTTAAGCAGACCCTTAGCTACAAAGTCACTTTTATAGCCAAGAATAATTTTTCCAAAAGGATCAGCTACGAAAATTCTTTCATCCATTTTTGTGAGAGTATTATAAATGTTTTTATTATTTTCTAAAACAATAACTTTAGGGTAGTTATTCAAATCAACTAATTTTTTTAATGTATTTTCATAAATAACATATCTCTTGACTCTATCCATGTCTTTTCCCTAATGCTGTATTTATTTGTCTAAGCATATGCATATTATCTTTACATACAGAGCTGCATTCAGAATCTATTACTTGAAGCAGTATCCAATGATTATCATCAGAGAGGTTTTTTATATTTACATCCTTAGTTAAGAAAGCTCCATGATTAGTTGTGCCTCTGTAGCTTGTGGCGTTAGTATCAAAAAAATATTTAGCAAAAATAAAGGGCAAAATAAATACAGATACTATTAATAAGAATTTAACTTTATTCATTTTTTTTGCCTCGACTCCTATTAAGAATGATTAAAAAAATAATACCAACTAGGGTGAATAAAAACCATTGACCTGCATACATATAATGAGTGAGGTGTTTATTCTCGTTCTTTACAACTAAATGTTGAAAACCATAGTCACTTCCTGATTCTAGATTGATGTAGAAAGGATAGACATCTTTATTTAAAATATTAGATATTTTATTTATATCTAAGTTTTGCAAAATATATGGCTCATTATTTGTAATATTAGAATTGCTTAATTCGAGTAGTTTCATAGGATATTTTACATATCCGCTTATATTTATTTTTTCTTTAGGGGTAGTGATTTTAGGAAATTTTTGTCTGGAATGATTGTCTACCCAACCTCTATTAACTAAAACTACATTTTCGCCAAATAAAAAAGGTGAAAATACTAGATAGCCAGCTTTTTTATTCAATACAACATTATCTAATAAAAAATATGGTTCAAAAAATGAACCAAAACTTTCAACTTTAGTGTATCTTTTAGGAGATTTATCTAATTGACCTAGGTTCACATAAGGCTTGCTTAGCTGAGATTTAAAATCATTTTGAATTTTTAATTTTTCATCTGCACGATCCAACTGCCATAAGCCTAAATAAAAGCAGGTTAATACAATAAAAAATAAAACTAAGTTTTTAATAAAATTTTTCATACTAATGGTAATATGTTTTCATGTTTAAATTCATAATAATAATCTTACTAGTCTTGATAATATACAATTTGGTTATGTGGTTTGTATATATACTAAAGGATAAATCTTCATCAAGCCGTGGTCTTACATCATTAAAGACAAGGATTGTCCTTTCAGTTACCTTATTTATTTTATTAATAGTTGGTTATTATATGGATTTAATAAAGCCTAATGATTTTTGATTTAAATTATAGCCAGTAAACAAACACAAATAATCCAAGCCAAACCACATCAACAAAATGCCAATACCATGCAACGGCTTCGAATCCAAAGTGATTTTCATTAGTAAAATGTCCTCGGATACATCTAAATAAGATTACAGTCAGCATTATAGCGCCAAGGGTGACATGGAAACCATGAAAGCCTGTTAGCATATAGAATGTTGACCCATAGATACCGGAAGTCATTTTAAGATTTAGATCATTATATGCATGGGAATACTCATATGCTTGGAAACCGACAAAAATAAATCCTAATAGAACAGTTGCGATTAAACCCAGAATTAATTGATTCCTTTTGCCTTCTTTAAGTCCATGATGAGCCCACGTTACAGTGAGTCCGCTGATTAAAAGAATGATTGTATTGAGTGCAGGAATACCAGCAGCTTTCATAACCACGAAGTCACCACCATAATTTGCGGGGCCATTTGATGGCCATACATTTTCAAACGATGGCCAGAGTTCTTGATTTGTACTAACTCCTGATCCATCACCAGCTAACCATGGCAAAGATAATTCTCTTGCATAATATAGAGCACCAAAAAAAGCTGCAAAAAACATAACTTCAGAAAAGATAAACCAAGCCATACCCCATCTAAATGACATATCAACCTGCCCATCATACAGCCCTCCTTCACTCTCTCTAACCACATATGAAAACCATCCATATACAACTAATAACAGTAGACTTAAACCTGTAAGAGTAAGTGTCAATGTAGACTCATCATTCATATAATTAGCAAGGCCTATGAACATAATCATTAAGGCAACAGTTGCTAGAAAAGGCCATTTTGTCTCATGTGGTACGTAATAAGAACTGCTCATAATTTATTCGACTCCGATATATTATTTGTAATATCAAACATAGTGTAGGAAAGAACAATATCTCCGATGTTATCAGGAAGATCATTGTCTACTATGAATTGAACGCCTAAGTCTTTGACTTCTCCAGAATTGATAGTTTGCTGATTAAAACAAAAGCACTCTATTTTTTTAAAATATTCTGCATATTTACCAGGTGTAACACTGGGACTAGCAGTAGTGTGTAGCTGCCTTGATGAGTTATTCTTCATCACATAATGAGTGTTGTATGGTTTGCCAACTTGAACGGTCATCTCTGTTACAGAAGGTTCAAAATAAAGTGGTGCAGAATTAGCAACATTAGAGATAAATTTTACTTTTACGAATCTGTCCTCTTTATTAATGTCATTGTCTGTATATGCGACATCATTAGTTTTACCGTTAAGACCAGTTATCTCGCAAAAAGTATCGTAGATAGGCACGAGCGCATAAGAGAAGGCATACATCGCTACAACTACGAGTGATAATTTAGTTATTGTAGATTTTATACCGCTCATTAATCAATTTTAGGAGGCTTATCAAATGAGTGATAAGGAGCTGGAGATGGAAGAGTCCACTCAAGTCCTTCAGCACCCTCCCAGGATTTATCTGCTGCAGTGACAGGTTGTTTAAGTGTTAAAAATAATATGTAAACAAATAATAGCTGAGATAAACCAAAGCCAAATGCACCGACAGAAGCAATCATGTTGAAATCAGTAAATTGAACAGCATAATCTGGAATTCTTCGTGGCATACCGGCTAGACCTACAAAATGCATTGGGAAGAACGTTATGTTAACAAATATTGTGGTCATCCAAAAATGTATTTTACCGAGCGTCTCGTTGTACATTTTTCCAGTCCATTTAGGTAGCCAATAATAGACTGCAGCAATCACTGCAAATATAGCGCCTGGGACAAGAACATAATGAAAGTGTGCCACAACAAAATACGTATCGTGGTATTGAAAATCAGCTGGCGTTATAGCAAGCATCAACCCTGAAAAACCACCTATCGTAAATAAGACAATAAATGCTAGAGAAAATAGCATTGGTGTCTCAAAAGTCATAGATCCTCTCCACATTGTGGCAATCCAATTAAATACTTTCACACCCGTAGGCACAGCAATTAACATAGTGGTGAACATGAAAAAGATTTCACCTGCTAATGGCATACCAACGGTGAACATATGATGAGCCCATACAATGAATGACAGCAAAGCGATTGAAGCTGTTGCATAAACCATTGAATCATAGCCAAATAATTTTTTTCTAGAAAAAGCAGGGATTATGGTTGAAACAATTCCGAAGGCAGGAAGTATTAAAATATATACTTCAGGATGACCGAAGAACCAAAATATGTGTTGAAAAAGTACTGGATCACCCCCACCAGCTGCAGTAAAAAAGCTTGTGCCGTAGAAGCGATCAGTCAAGAGCATGGTAATAGCCCCTGCTAAGACTGGCATAGCAGCTATCAGTAAGAAGGCAGTTATTAACCATGTCCAAACAAAAATTGGCATTTTCATCAAAGTCATACCAGGTGCGCGCATATTAAGTATGGTTGCAATTACATTTATTGCCCCAAGTATAGATGATGCCCCCAACAGATGGAGCGAGAATATTACAAATGGCATGGAGTTACCGCCTTGTAGAGATAGAGGTGGGTACAATGTCCATCCTGCTGCTGGACCACCACTTTCGAAAAACAATGTGCTTATTAGCATTGTAAAAGCAAATGGTAGAATCCAAAAACTCCAATTATTTAATCTTGGCAAAGCCATATCAGGCGCACCAATCATCATTGGTAGTTGCCAATTAGCTAATCCAACAAACGCTGGCATTAATGCACCAAATATCATAATCAATGCATGCATGGTTGTCATTTGGTTGAAGAAACCTGGTACTACAAATTGTAAGCCAGGTTGAAATAATTCAGCACGAATTATGAGGGCCATAAAACCCCCTATAAAAAACATCAACAAGCTGAACCATAGGTATAAAGATCCAATGTCTTTATGATTAGTAGTAGTTATCCATCTCATTATGCCAGATGGTTGATGATGCTCTTCTTTGATATGATCTATATTTGTACTCATTTTAACTTCCTTATTCTGATTTATCTGCTACTCGATTTTTTTGATTTAATGAAACCCATTTCACATATTCCTGCTTAGGTACAGCACGGACAACGATTGGCATAAATCCATGATCTTTCCCGCATAGTTCAGTACACTGCCCTCTATAAACACCGGGCTTTTTGATATCTACCCAAAGCTCATTAATGTAGCCAGGAATAGCATCTTTTTTACCAGTAATTTCTGGAACCCACCATGCATGAATTACATCACTTGCAGTTAATAGTATTCTTACTTTTGTGTCAGTTGGAAGTACAACTTCATTGTCTACATTAAGTAGATAGTTATCTACTTGGTTAACATCAATTTTAGATCCAAGCTGTCTAGCTTCATTGCTATTGTTGTCAAGTTTACTAAAAAATGAGACATTGTCCTCGACGTAATCATATTTCCACATCCATTGGTAGCCAGTTACCTTAAGGGTTATTTCTGAATCTCGTGTATCTTCCATCATTATGAGTGTTTTTGTTGCCGGCACTGCCATCCCAACAAGAATTACAAATGGTATAACAGTCCAAATAATTTCAACTGTTGTGCTTTCATGAAATGAGGCTGGTTTAGCGCCTTTTGATTTTCTGTGATGAAAAATAGAGTAAAACATTACTCCAAAAACAATAATACCGATAACAACAGTAATATAGAAGATCAACATATGTAAATCATACGCAGCATTAGCTGTTGGTGATACTCCTCTAGGCATGTTGACTTCCCAATCAGCCATGCTCGATAATGAGGTGAACATTGTTACTATAAACAGTGATAATTTATTCATATCTATTTCTTAATGTGTGGTTATTATTCCTTCAATAACTTACTTTTCGAAATCAATATTAACAAAATATTAGTACTTATGGAATTTCTAATTTACTATTTTTTTACTTCTTTGATTTGTATCAAATTACCTGATTTACCTAAGGTTTTATTGGGTTTTAGAGCATATCCATAAATAATTTCATATGTAAGTTCATATGAGTTAGAAGACGCATTATACATACTTTCTTTCAATGCTTTGTATTCTGTCTTTCCAAAATATTGACTTCCTAACGATGAAGTAATATTAGTTCCAGTGTAACGAATTGATTTGAGTAGCTCATCAAAAGTCTCAAATTCTAAAACAATTTTCTCACTATCAACAACAGGGTCTTTAAAATGTGCTTCCAGCAAAAAATCGCCATAGTAATGCATATCCATAAGTGGATGAAAACGTAGTTTTTGGGATATATTATTTGAGAGTTTTCTAAATTCACTGAATGTATCCGGTCCAGCAACGGAAAAAAGCAAGAGTCCATTTGGTTTGAGAAGATTATAAAATCTAAAGAAGATATCACTACTAATGTTGCACCAATGAAGTGTTAGACTTGATAGAATCGTGTCAAATGACAAATAGTTAAATGGTGGGTTTTCAGCATTACCAACTAAGCAATTTGTCTCTGGATTTTTTAATTTATGCTTTTTCAACATTTCAAGTGATAAGTCCATTGAAATTAAATTAACATCGGGATATTCGTTGATAATATCGCATGACAGTTTACCGGTACCAGACCCTATCTCTAGAACATTAGATTGACTATGCTTAATCAGACGAAGTCTGTTTAATAATCTTTTATTAACATCTTGTTGAATAAAAGACTGTTCATCATATGTATTTGCTCTTTTAGAGAATGACTTACGAATTTCCATAAATATTATTTATGATGTCATAGATTTTATTGAATTCAAAAAAAGGATAATGAGGACAACTATCAACTTTCACTACTGAGATCTTTTGTTTTTCTAGGTGCGAAATATATTGCATGCTATTAACTTCATCGTTTTTACTTTGAAGAATATGAATATCAAGTTTTTTATCGATAGAGTGGTTTGATAATTCAACCTGCATCATCTCATCTAATTCTGAAGATAATAAATCAACTGAAGGAGTATAATTGTGGTAAAAAAGTTTATGTAACTCCGAATAATTTTTTTTCGTATTTGAACTACCTTTTACGCAATTAAACATGAATTTTTTAATTCCTTCATGGAAATCAGTATTTATACTGTTATGCAATTCTTTTATTGAATCTTTTTTTTCGCTAAAAAATGGATTAATTAATATTATTGAACCTTTGCAATTGTTTAAGTATTTATTAGTTAGTATTGATGATGCGCCAAATGAATATGCGATAATTAGATCATCCTTGTTTGTTGAATTTAGAATTAACTTTACTTTATCCTCTCTATCAAATTCATTTGAATTATCACTATATCCGTTAAAAGTAACAAAATTTTTATTATTTATAGAATCAAAATAATCAATAACATTTGTCCATATGTAGTTACCAAATAACCAACCATGAATGAACGTAACTCTATTAAATATATCTTTAAGCATTACCAATTAGAATAATACAAATCACTAGTGTATTCTTTTATAAATGAACCTTGATTCTTTTAATATAATTGTTCTTGTCAGCTTTTACATCATTGGTTCACTACCTTTTGCACTAATTGTTCATAGATTACTCTCCACAGATGATCCAAGAACATCTGGTTCCAATAATCCAGGTGCAACCAACATGTATAGAGTAGCTGGCCCAATTGCAGGTTTTTTGACATTTTTGGGTGACTTCTTGAAAGGTTTCCTGCCAATTTACTTATTAACCTTTAACGAACCTTTAAATGCTTATCTTTATTCATTAGTTATTTTATTAGGACATATGTTTTCTGTTTTCAACAACTTTAAAGGTGGAAAGGGAGTGGCGACTTCTTTTGGATTTCTTTTAGCCATAGATTATCAAATAGGGTTCACAATAATATTAGTGTGGATAATTATTTTTCTTTTAAAAAAAATATCAGGATTATCAGCGATAATAAGTTTTTTAAGTTTACCCTTGATAGCTTATTTCTTTAGTAGCGATTATTGGATAATACTAATTACCACTCTTCATTCGATAGTCATCCTGACAAATCATAAGAAGAATATAATAGATTTACTAGATAGTTAGAGACGGGTTCGGTTTAACTTTTAAGCTTGAATAACAATCTGGTGTTTGAGATTTCAGATAACCTGAATATGCAATCATAGCTCCATTATCAGTAGAAAACTTTACATCAGGGAAATAAATATTGTAACCGTCAATCTTATCAAAATCTTCTCGTAATTTTCTATTAGCACTAACGCCCCCAGTAACTACGATGTTTTCTATATTAAAATTTTTAGACGCCTTTGTAGCTTTGTTTATTAAAGTTTCAACAATAGAATTTTGCAGTTCATAAGAAATATTATTAATATTTTCCTCATTTAAATCTAATTTTTGTATCAAGTTTATTACATGTGTTTTTAGTCCACTGAAACTAAAATTATAGTTTTCACTATTAATCATGGGTCTTGGAAATTTGAAGGCACTGTTTTTTGAAAGCTCCGATCTATTTGCAATTGCAGGCCCCCCTGGATAATCGAGTCCTAGCTTTCGCGCTATTTTATCAAAACATTCTCCAGCAGAATCATCGAGCGTTGTTCCAAGTGTGGTAATCTTAAAATCTTTATCAACTCTTGATAAAATTGTGTGGCCTCCAGAGACAAGCAGTGAAATAAAAGGAGGTTTAAGATTCTTCTCAGTTATCATCGGTGAGTATATATGAGCCTCAAGATGATTTATCTCTACAGTAGGTATTTTGTTAACCCATCCTAAAGATTTAGCAAGCGATGCGCCTGCTAGAAGTGGTCCAAGCAGGCCTGGGCCATTTGTAAATGCGATCATGGAGATGTCTTGCAAGTTTAGATTAGATTTACTTAACAACAAATCTAAAAGAGGAATAAACTTTTTTACATGATCTCGTGATGCAAGCTCTGGAACAATTCCACCATATTTCGCATGTATTTCGTGTTGTGAACTTGTAAGGTGTGAGATGACTCCGTCTTTGGAGCTTACTATTGCAAGACCAGTATCGTCGCAAGATGATTCTATACCTAAAATATACACCTAACTATTATAAGTAAAAACTTGCTTTATGAACAATATTCAGTAATATTACGCAATATTAAATTATTTAGGACAATTATGCCTAGTGTACAAGTAAGAGAAAACGAACCTTTTGAAATCGCGCTTAGACGATTCAAGAGAGGCTGCGAGAAAGCCGGTATCTTAACTGAAACACGCAGAAGAGAATTTTATGAGAAGCCTACAGCAATGAGAAAAAGAAAAATTGCTGCTGCTACCAAGAGATGTAAAAGAAAAGTCAGCATGGACACTCTCAGAAAAAAACCACCGTATAAGAAATTCTAATTTTTTATGTCTAAATCAGCTATCAAAGATAGTATCCAAAAAGATCAAATAAGTTTTTTAAAAGAAGGTAATAAAGATAATTCTTCTATTCTAAGATTTGCTTTATCCTTTATCAACAAAGAAGAAAAAGAAAAAAAATCAGATTTAAGTGACTCTGACGTTATCAAAGTTTTAAAATCTCTCATAAAAAGAAATAAAGATTCGTTTGATCAATTTACAGCTGCCAATAGAGTTGAACTTGCTGAAAAAGAAAAAAAAGAGATGGAGCTATTAGAAAAATATTTGCCTGAAGTTATGAATGAAGATGATACAGAGCAAATGGTTAAAAAAACCCTGAATGAAATGAGCATTAGTTCAATTAAAGAGATGGGCAAAGCGATGGGTGAAATCAAAAAAAACCATGGCGATAATATTGATTTGTCTCTCGTGAGTCAATTGATTAAAAAACACTTAAGCTAATTAGCTCGATATCGCTATCTATCTCTAACTCTAGTATAATTACCACATATGGATAAAAATCTTCAATTTCTTGAACTTAAACGTATGGACCCTGAGGTTGTCTCGCCCTCAAAAAGAAAAAAAAATTATAAAGAAATTTATGGTCACTATAGTGCCAATATTGCTGCAGAACAATCTGGAAGATGTATAGAATGTGGTAACCCATATTGTGAATGGAAATGTCCAGTGCATAACTACATACCTCAATGGTTAAAACTTATTTCAGAAAATAAACTTTTTGAAGCAGCTGATTTATCCCATCAAACTAACTCGTTACCGGAAATTTGTGGAAGAATATGTCCTCAAGATAGGTTATGTGAGGGTGCATGTACACTCAATGATGGTTTCGGCGCGATTACAATTGGAAGCATTGAAAAATACATCACTGATGAAGCAATAAAACAAGGATGGAAGCCTGATATATCTAATATTAAAAAAAATAAATTTAAAGTTGGTATTGTTGGAGCAGGGCCAGCTGGGCTTGCATGTGCGGATGTTTTAGTAAGAAATGGCTTTAATCCAATTATCTATGATAAATATGAAGAAATTGGCGGTTTACTAACTTTTGGTATACCGCCTTTCAAGCTTGAAAAAGAAATAGTCAAACAAAGAAGAAAGATGCTTGAAGAGATGGGAGTTGAGTTTGTATTGAATACTGATATTGGCAAAGACATTAGCTTCGATAAATTTATTGATATGTTTGATGCTGTATTTCTAGGAATGGGGACATACACATACATGAAAGGAGGTTTTCCTGGAGAAGATTTTGACGGCGTTTATGATTCACTTCCCTATCTGAATTCAAATATTAGAAAGCTTATGAAAAATGAATCCGATGAATACATTAACCTTAAAGATAAAACTGTCATAGTGCTTGGAGGTGGAGATACCGCTATGGATTGTAACAGAACTGCACTAAGGCAAGGTGCAAAGAAGGTATACTGCGCTTACAGAAGAAATGAGTCGAATATGCCAGGTTCTAAAAGAGAAGTAAAAAACTCAAAAGAGGAAGGAGTAGAATTTTTGTGGAACATGCAACCTATAGAAATTTTAGGGGATGAAAAAGCAACTGCAGTTAAATTTGTTAAGACTAAATTAAAAAAAACAGATATTAGAGGAAGGGAAATCCCTGTAATAGTCCCTAATAGTGAAAAAGTAATAAAATGTGATAACGTAATTTTAGCATTTGGTTTTAGGCCTAACCCGCAACCATGGTTTAAAAAAAATAAAATTAAAACAGACGAAATTGGAAGAGTAAAAATTAATAACTCTTCTAAATATGCGCATCAAACAGATAACCCAAAAATATTCTCTGGAGGGGATATGGTTCGTGGTTCAGATCTTGTAGTGACTGCGGTATTTGAAGGCAGAAATGCAGCCAAAGGTATTATCGACTTCGTTACAGATAGTAATACATGACATCAAGTAAGCACTTACTGATCAAAAGCATTTACCAAGAGGAAATTAATAGAACTCCTATTTGGATAATGCGCCAAGCCGGGAGATATCTCCCAGAATATATCAAAACAAAAAATCAAGCAGGTGGATTTATGTCATTGATTCGAAATCCAGAGTTAGCTTGTGAGGTAACATTGCAGCCTTTAAAAAGATATCCTTTAGATTCTGCGATTCTATTTTCTGATATTTTAGTTGTGGCAGATATTTTTAATATGCAGCTTAGATTTGAGGAAAAAGTTGGGCCAGTATTTGATAACCCGATAAGAACAGAATCTGATTATAACAAGCTGCCTACAGAATTTGATATAAGTAACTTGAGTTATGTTAATCAGACAATTGAAAATATCAAAAGTGAACTTAATGATACGCTGCCTTTAATAGGATTTATTGGTAGTCCATGGACAGTTGCAACTTATTTAATTGAGGGTAATTCCACAAAACAATTCTCCTATGTGAAAGATATGCTTGATACCAATCCTGCTCTTTTAGAAAAAATATTAAAAATGATTACCACAGTCAGTATTGATTATGTAAATGAACAAGTTGATTCTGGTGTTGATGCGTTAATGATTTTTGACACATGGGGCGGGCTATTGTCAAAAGATAACTATGGTAAATATTCTCTAAATTACATTCGAGAAATAATTAGTAATATTAAATCAAACAAGATTCCTATAATTTACTACAGTCGATCAAAATCAAATTTTGAAGAGCTCAAAGAGATTGATATTAACTGTATTGGAATAAGCTCAGAAAACGATCTAGGTCAAATATATAAATTTTTTGATAAAAAGATTGCTGTTCAAGGAAACTTTGATTGTGAAATATTAAAAGAGGATAATTCTGTAATAAAAAGTGAGGTAATAAAAACTCTTAACAGTTTTCCGTTTGATTCAGGGCATGTATTTAATCTAGGTTCAGGTATAACACCAGATATTAATCCAAATAAAGTATCTTACTTGATTGAACAAGTTCAAGAACTGAGTTCAAAATGAGAAATAAAATTTATTTGATAGGATCCATGGGATCAGGGAAAACTACCATTGGTAAAATGTTGGCAAGCAAACTACATCTTCCTTTTATTGATATTGATAAAAAAATAGAACAAAAGGAAAAAAATGGTTATCTCAGACATATTCAAAGAAAATGGTGAAAATTATTTTAGAAAAATAGAATCAGATATTTTAAAAAAATATTCTGCTTTAAATGAATTTGTTATTTCAACTGGTGGTGGCGCAGTACTTAGTCAAGATAATAAAAAAATTTTAAATAATGGTTATAAGATATATCTAAAGATATCTATCGATGTTCAATATAATCGAGTTAAACACAGAAAGCATAGACCTTTATTAATTGAGGGTGATTTGAAAACTATACTTAAAGATCTCGATGAAGTAAGAGGTGTTATATATTCTGATCTAGCAGATTTAGTAGTAGATGTTTCATATTTAGATAAAGAAGATGTATTATCATCAATAATGAATCAAATTGAAAATTAAATGTGAAAAAAGTTAATCTCAAAACTTCGTCAAACAGTATACCTATAATAATTGATAACAATGCTATAAAAAAATTTGATGTATCAAAGTATATCAAAAATAAGGATGTTGTTATTATCACAAACACTACAGTTGGGAGATTGTACTTAAAACAAGTTAACCGACTATTCAAAGACTTCAATGTTAATTCATTAATATTGCCTGATGGAGAAAGATATAAAACTACTCAAACTCTAGAAAAAGTATATAACTTCCTTCTTAAAAACAGATATGACCGGTCAGTGACATTAGTTGCACTTGGTGGTGGCGTAATAGGTGATCTTGTTGCATTTGCTGCAGACACATTTATGCGGGGAGTATCCCTAATTCATATTCCAACAACACTCCTTGCACAAGTTGATTCATCGATTGGCGGTAAATGTGGAGTAAATCATCCTCTAGGAAAAAATCTTATCGGTTCTTTCAAGCATCCAAAGTTAGTGTTAATTGATACCAATACCCTCAAAACATTACCCAGAAAAGAATTCATGGCTGGGATGGCTGAAGTTATAAAATATGCGTTAATAAAAAATAAAAAATTTTTTAATTATATTAATAAAAACTCCGAAAAAATTCTTAGTTTGAATGATGAAGACATTATCAAGATAGTGCATACTTGTGCGACTATCAAAGCACAAGTTGTGACTGAAGATGAATTAGAAAATGGAATTAGAGCATTGCTCAATTTCGGTCATACTTTTGGGCATGCAATTGAAGCTTCTAAAAACTATAAAGGAATCTTGCATGGAGAGGCAGTTAGTATTGGGATGAATATTGCCTCTGCAATCTCTGCGGATCGAGGTTACTTAAATCATGAAGAATACTGTGAAATCGAGGACATGCTAAATACTATGAATATGCCTACCATGATACCCAAGGGTGTAAATGTGTTATCACTCATGAAGCACCTAAATCATGACAAGAAAAAAATTTCTGGAAAGAATAGGTTTATTCTTCTGAATGAAATTGGTAGCGCATTTATAGATGACAAAATAAATGATAAATATCTATTAGACTTATCTAAAAACTTCATCAGTTAATTTTAAATTAATATTTATGGTAAAATGTTCCTACTATGACATCGGGACATAAGACAAAGAATTCGCTGTATTCTCCTACTTTTGAAAGGGATAATTGCGGATTTGGATTAATTGCTAACATGGATGATAAGCCATCTAGTTGGGTTATTGATACGAGCATCGAAGCACTTAATAGGCTAAAACACAGAGGTGCAGTATCTGATGATGGTAAATCTAGTGATGGATGTGGTCTTCTTATTAAGAAGCCTGATCAATTTTTTCATTATTGTGCTGATCAACTAAAAATAGATTTAGGTTCCAATTATGCATTCGGTACAGTGTTTCTTCCAAAAAATAAATCTAAACATAAAAAAATAAAAGAAACGTTCTATTTCCAAATTAGAAAACTAGGTCTAGACGTACTTGGTTGGAGAAATGTCCCTGTTGATAAAAAAGTTTGTGGTAAAGATGCTTTGGCATCAGCTCCAGATATACAGCAAATCATTGTTTCTGGTAATGACAGTCTTCATGAAAACGAAAATCAAAAGAAATTGAATATTGCAAGCCTACAGGTTGAAAAGATACTTAATGATCCTGAATTGTACATTTGTAGCTTATCCTCAAAAGTAATCTCATATAAAGGATTAATAGTATCGGAAAACATACAAAAATTTTATCCAGATCTAACACATAAAGATATGAAAACATCACTATGTGTTTTCCATCAAAGATTTTCAACAAATACACTTCCTCAATGGAAGTTAGCCCAGCCATTTAGACATTTAGCGCATAATGGAGAAATTAATACAATTCAAGGTAACAGACATTGGTACATGGCAAGAAGAAATAAACTAAACATTTCTGACTTGCCAGAATTAGATACATTACATCCAGTAGTATCAATGCATGACTCAGATTCATACTCATTGGATAATATGCTTGAATATTTGCTGGCTGGTGATATGGGTGTCTTTAGAGCCATGAGAACTCTAATGCCTCCAGCATGGCAAAATAACAACCAAATAGATAAAAAACTAAAAGCATGCTTTGAGTATCACTCAATGCATATGGAGCCTTGGGACGGACCTGCAGGAATAGTACTAACTGACGGGAGATATGCCGCATGTGTTCTTGATAGAAATGGATTAAGGCCTGCTAGGTATGTCATATCTAAAGACCGTCACATCACATTAGCCTCAGAAGTAGGAGTTTATGATTATGATGATTCCGAGATTTTAAAAAAAGGAAGATTGGCTCCAGGTGATATGCTTGCAGTTGATACTCTAAATGGTGAAATTCTTTTATCAGATGATATAAATAAAATTTTAAAAGATAGACACCCTTATGATGAATGGCTAAATAAAAATTCAATCAATCTAGAATCATTTAATACAGAGAATGAGAAACCTATAGCGCTGAGCCACAATGACTTATTGGGCTATAAAAAATTTTATGGGGTAACGATTGAAGAAGAAAAAGATGTGATTTTACCTTTGGCAAATCTTGGTTTAGAAGCTACAGGCTCAATGGGCGACGATACTCCAATGCCAGTACTATCAAAACAATCAAGATCAATTTTTGATTATTTTAGACAACAATTTGCTCAGGTTACTAATCCACCTATTGATTCACTTAGAGAAACGAGCGTGATGTCACTTGAGACGTGTCTTGGAGTTGAAAGAAATCTGTTTGAAGAGTCTTCTTTGCATGCAGGTAGATTGGTATTAAACTCTCCAGTTCTGTCAAAACAGGTATTTGAAAAAATCACATCCTTACACCAAAAAGATTTCAATAAAGATTGTTTAAGCCTTCATTATGACTCAAATATTGATTTAGAAGAGGCTATTAATACTATTTGTGATCGTGCAGTTAGAAGTGTTAAAAAAGGAACAGTATTAATCGTTTTATCTGACTCAGATATGAATGATAAACAGATGACAATTCCAGCAATCATGGCAGTAGGAGCAGTTCATCATAAACTTATAGATCAAGGACTCAGATGTGATTGCAACATAATAGTTGAGACAGCTTCAGCATGGAATTCTCATCATTTTGCAGTTCTCTTAGGCTATGGCGCTTCTGCTATATACCCTTACCTAGCTTATGGAGTTATTCACGATATGATCTTAAGAAATAGTTTTGATAAAAAAATATATCCAAGTCATGTCAACAATTACATAAAAGGTATCAATAAAGGTTTACTGAAAATAATGTCTAAAATGGGCATATCTTGTGTTTCTAGCTACAGAGGTGCGCAGCTTTTTGAAATTATTGGCATAAATACAAATGTCATTAATCTATGTTTTAAAAATAATGTATCAAGAATAGAGGGTGCAAGTTTCGATGATATTGAAGATGATCTAAAAAATAATAAAAAATATTCTCTTAAAAAATCTGATGGTATAGGTAAAGGTGGTCTTCTTAAATTTACAGCTGGTGGTGAATATCATGACTATAATCCTGATGTTGTCAAAGCCCTTCAAGAATGTGTAACCACAGGAGATTATGCTGATTATCAAAAATTTTCTAACCTAGTTCATTCAAGAGATCCTAGTTTTCTAAGGGATTTGTTTAATCTGAAATCTAAAAAAGCTATACCTCTGAGTCAGGTTGAATCAGCTAAAAGCATTCTCAAAAGATTTGATACAGCAGGTATGTCGCTTGGAGCGTTATCACCAGAAGCGCATGAAGCTCTAGCTATTGCGATGAATACTATTGGAGGCAGATCAAATTCAGGCGAAGGTGGCGAGGATATAAAAAGATATAATTCAAATAAAACATCAAAAATTAAACAAGTAGCATCTGGAAGATTTGGTGTTACACCACATTATTTGGTTAATGCTGATGTAATACAAATTAAAATTGCACAAGGTGCTAAACCTGGCGAAGGCGGGCAGCTGCCTGGTGATAAAGTAGATCAATATATTGCTAAGCTGAGGTATTCTGTTCCGGGAGTAACCCTAATATCCCCTCCTCCACATCACGACATATACAGTATTGAGGACTTAGCACAACTAATCTATGACTTAAAACAAGTTAATAAAAAAGCTTTGGTTTCGGTTAAGTTAGTCTCTCAAAAAGGTGTTGGTACCATTGCAGCTGGTGTTACAAAAGCTTATGCCGATCTTATTACTATTTCTGGATATGATGGTGGTACCGGAGCAAGCCCTTTAACATCTGTTAAATATGCTGGTTCTCCATGGGAAATGGGTATCGCTGAAACACAACAAACATTAATGCTAAATAATTTGAGGCACAAAGTAAGAATTCAAACAGATGGAGGGCTTAAAACAGGTCTTGATGTTATCAAAGCCGCACTATTAGGAGCAGAGAGCTTTGGATTTGGAACATCCGTTATGGTTGCACTGGGATGTAAATACTTACGTATTTGTCATCTGAATAATTGTGCTACCGGTGTTGCCACTCAAAATAAAATCCTTAGGATGAAACATTTTTCTGGAAGTCCTGAGAGAGTTGTAAACTATTTCAAATTTGTTGCACAAGAGACAAGAGAAATAATGGCTGAACTTGGTATTAAAACAATTGATGAACTTATTGGACAAACTCACTTACTAACTATCAACAAAGGTGTCACACAAAAACATAAGGCGCTCAGTTTGAAAAAAATGTTAACCATTACAAATAAAAAATCTCAAAAACATTGTACTACAAAAACCAATGCTCCTTATGATAAGGGCATCCTTGCTAGAAGAATTCTTAAAGATTCTAAAAAAGCTGTCGAGAAGAAAGAGAGTATATGTCTAAAATATAATATTAAAAATCTTGATAGATCAATAGGTGCAAGTTTGTCTGGTGAGATAGCCAAGAGTTACGGTAATTATGGAATGTCAGACAATCCTATCAAAATTATATTGAATGGAACTGCAGGTCAAAGCCTTGGGGTTTGGAATGCAGGTGGCGTTGAATTGTATCTAACAGGAGATGCAAATGATTATGTCGGAAAAGGAATGGCTGGCGGAAAAATAATTATCAAAGCAACAGTTGACTTCAAAGATGCTGCCTCACAAAACAGTATTATTGGTAATACATGTTTATATGGAGCTACAGGCGGTAGATTATATGCTGAAGGAAAAGCTGGAGAAAGATTTGCTGTTAGAAATTCCGGAGCTATTTCAGTAATAGAGGGAGCTGGAGATCATTGCTGTGAATACATGACAGGTGGTTGCACCATTGTACTAGGAAGTGTTGGCACTAATTTTGGTGCTGGAATGACAGGCGGCATTGCCTTTGTCTATGATAGAGACAATAAGCTTAACGAAAGTATTAATCAAAGCTCAGTAGAATTAATGAAAATTCAAGATACGGATAAGACTATTGTTAATTATTTCAAAAAAATAATGAGAGATTATATAAACGAAACTAAAAGTATTAATGCGAAATATATTATGAAAAATATTTCTGAAGAATTTAAATATATTAAATTAGTAAAACCTATTAATTCATCAATGGAAGATATTAAGAAAAATAGCATAAATAAAGTTGCATAATAATGGCAAATATAGACAGAGCATTTATTGATCAAGTTCTGTCCTCTACAGACATAGTTGAATTAATAAAAGAAAGAGTTAACCTTACTAAAAACGGCAACAACTATAAAGGCCTGTGTCCATTCCACAACGAAAAAACACCTTCATTTAATGTTTCGTCAACAAAACAGTTCTACCACTGTTTTGGTTGTGGTGCATCAGGAGATGCAATAAAGTTTCTTCAAGAATATGAACATTTAACGTTTATTGAAGCATTGAGCAAATTAGCTCAATCAGCAAATCTCCAACTACCAGACAAAACAAAAAAAAATGATGGCTCTTATAATCTTTTCATTTCAAATAAGTTAGCAGCTGAGATATATAATAAGAATCTATTGAATAACTCGACTGCACTATCATATCTATCAGAACGTAATATAGATCAAGAAATGATAGAAAATTTTCAATTAGGTTTAGCTGATGACAGCTGGGACAGTATCACAAAATTTTTTGCTGAAAAGAATATTCTTAAAAATGCAATCCAAGCTGGCTTGGTTATTAGCTCAAATAACAAAACCTATGACCGATTTAGAAGTCGAATCATTTTCCCTATAAAAAACTCTGCTGGTAATATTATTGGATTTGGTGGCAGAATTTATAACACCAAAGATGGTGCAAAATATCTCAATTCACCTGAGACTAAATTGTTTCATAAAAGCTATGAGCTATATGGCCTTTACGAAAGTAAAAAGTCTATATCTAAAGAAGAGGAAGTAATTGTGGTTGAAGGCTATACCGATGTCATAGGCCTACATAAAGCAGGAATCAAAAATTGTATTGCAACACTTGGCACTGCCTTTACAAAATTTCACTTCAAGAAAATTAAAAAATACACAAATAAAATTATATTCTGTTTTGATGGCGATAGTGCTGGAATATCAGCTGCATGGAAAGCGATAAATAATTGCATGGAAGAGTTAGATGATGAAACCCAAATATTTATATCATTTCTGCCAGAGGGTTTTGATCCAGATTCATTTGTCCAGAATGATAAAAATAAGTTTATCGATTTGATATCCTCTGCGAAGCCGCTGTCAGAATATATCATTGAACATCTAAAATCTGGAATAAAAATTGATACTGTGGAAGGGAAAACAGCTTTTGCTAATAGAGCAAAAAATATTCTCAATATAATGCCTACCATTATGTATACAGATATTCTTAAAAAAGAATTTGAAACTATTATTGGTGACAAAATTCTTAGCAAGGATAATGCTCCTGTAAAGAAACATGTAGAAAATGAAAATATGAGTGAAGACATTTTTGATGTAAAAGAGTCGACTCTTATCAGTCTCCTAATTGAGTATCCAAGACTAATTAATAGTATAGACTTTGAGAAAGTTATATCTGACCCATTACTAATAGAAATCTATAATGCTGTGAAAGAGGGATTTAGCCATAATGAAAATTTCAAAGCCGCGAGTTTGATTAATATGTTTCCCGACAATAAGAGAGTTCAAAACTTAATGACATTCAAATCAAATGAATCCTCTGAAGAATCTGCTCTTCTAACGGCAAAAGATATACTTTCTCAACTTGAAAAGACTAGTGATGAGAGATTATATTTTAATTTACTAAATCGATATACTGATGGAGAAAAATTATCAGATGATGAAAGAGCCTTTATAAAAAATTTCAAAAAATAGCTCTAATTTCTAGCTTTTTTCACTTTAATACTTCTATGTAGTCATATAAACTGCTCAGATGTATTATTTCACATCAGAGAGTGTATCCCCAGGTCATCCAGATAAATTATGTGATCATCTATCTGATGCAGTACTAGATTATGTTCTTACTAAGGACCAAAGTTCCAGAGTGGCTTGTGAAGCGTTTGTTAAGGGTCAGGCAAATAGGCCAGGAACTGTAGTGATCGGTGGCGAAATTACAACATCAGTTAATCTAGACATTGATAAATTAATTAGGCAAACAATTTTAGATATTGGTTATAACTCTAATGAACTTGGTTTTAATGGCAGTGAATGCGAAATCATTAAACTTCTTACCAAGCAGTCCCCAGACATTCAAATGGGCGTTGATAAAGATGACAAAAGAAAACAAGGTGCTGGAGATCAGGGTCTAATGTTTGGATACGCTACAAATGAGACAGGACATCTTATGCCGTCTCCAATCTACTATTCACATAGACTTGTTGAAAGACAAACTGAATTATTGAGAAATAATAATACGAAATGGCTGAGGCCTGATGCTAAAAGTCAGGTTACCTTCAAATATGAAAATGATAAGCCTTCATCAATTGATGCTATAGTCCTATCTACTCAACATTCAGATCAAATTGAGCTTAGTGAGCTTAGAGAGTATGTTAGAGAAGAGATCATTAACAATGTTATACCAAGTAATCTGATTGATAGCAAAACGAAGATTTTTATAAACCCAACAGGAAACTTTGTTGAAGGGGGGCCGCTGGGTGACTCAGGTCTAACTGGTAGAAAAATTATTGTAGATACTTATGGCGGTATGGCAAGACATGGAGGGGGTGCATTCTCAGGAAAGGATCCATCAAAAGTGGATAGATCAGCTGCATATGCAGCCAGATATATTGCAAAAAATATTGTAGCCGCTGAACTTGCTGAAAAATGTGAAATCCAGCTTTCGTATGCAATAGGGGTGGCTGAGCCTACCTCTACATTGGTTAATACTTTTGGAACTGGAATTGTGTCAGATGAAAAGTTATCAAAAATTATCAATGATGTTTTTGACTTAACTCCATACGGTATAATTGAATCTCTAAAACTTTTGAGTGTAAGCTACTTACCTACTGCAAGTTTTGGACATTTTGGTCGTGATAATAAAAATTTTACATGGGAACAAACAGATAAGGTTGATATACTAAAGGCAACCATTTAATAAGAGGTGAATATGGAAACAGGAAAAGTAAAAAAAATTAAGGATGATTTTAAAGTTGCAGATTTATCTCTTGCAGCGTTCGGTCATAAAGAAATTAGAATTGCAGAAGTAGAAATGCCTGGATTGATGGCATTAAGAAAAGAATACGGAGATACTAAACCTCTTGAGGGAGCCAGGATAATTGGTTGTTTGCACATGACAATTCAAACAGCTGTATTGATTGAAACACTTGTTCACCTTGGTGCAGATGTAAGATGGTCATCATGCAATATCTTCTCAACTCAAGATCATGCAGCTGCAGCTAGAGCTGATCAAGGTATACCAGTTTTTGCTTGGAAAGGTGAAACAGAAGATGAGTATATGTGGTGTCTCAAACAATCTATCGAAGGAAATCCAGAATGGAAACCAAACATATTGCTTGATGATGGTGGAGACCTTACGTCAATGATACATAATGAATATCCACATTTAATTAATGATATTAGAGGCGTTTCAGAGGAAACAACAACTGGCGTACTAAGGCTATATGACATGGCTAAAGAAGGATCATTAAAAATGCCAGCAATTAATGTAAATGATTCTGTAACTAAATCAAAGTTTGATAATTTATATGGATGTCGTGAATCGCTGGTTGATGGAATTAAAAGAGCAACTGATACTATGATAGCTGGCAAACACTGCGTTGTTTGTGGTTATGGTGATGTAGGTAAAGGATCGGCTGAGTCTCTGAGAGCGCCTGGTGCGAAAGTGATGGTTACTGAGATTGATCCTATATGCGCACTTCAAGCTTGCATGGAAGGATATGATGTAATTACATTAGAAGATAAGATTAGTGAAATCGATATATTTGTAACTGCAACAGGAAACTTTAATGTAATCAATCATGAGCACATGAAAAATATGAAAAGTGGTGCAATAGTATGTAATATTGGACACTTTGATAATGAAATTGATGTTGCTAGTTTAAAAAATTATGAGTGGGATAACATTAAGCCACAAGTCGATGAAATAACCTTTCCAGATGGTAAAAAATTGTATTACTTGCTGAAGGAAGACTTATAAATTTAGGATGTGCAACCGGTCACCCAAGTTTTGTTATGTCATGTTCATTCACTAATCAAGTAATGGCTCAGATAGAATTATGGGAAAACTATAAAAACTATGAAAAACAAGTTTATGTTCTTCCTAAGCATTTAGATGAAAAAGTCGCAATGCTACATCTTGATAAATTAGATGCTAAGATTACCAAGCTCACTGATGAACAAGCTGAATATATTGGTGTGAATAACGACGGTCCATTCAAAAAAGATACATATAGATATTAATTAGTACTCACACTAATTATGAGATCTTCGAACTTAGTAAAAAAAGACCTAAAGGTAGTGTGGCATCCCTGCACTCAAATGAAAGATCATGAAAAAATTCCTATGATACCTATCAAGTCAGGAAAAGGAGTCTGGTTATATGACTATGATGATAATAAATATTTAGATGCTGTAAGTTCTTGGTGGGTGAATTTATTCGGTCATTCTAATTCATATATCAATAAAAGTATTAAAAATCAGCTGACAAATCTTGAGCATGTCTTGCTAGCTGGATTTACCCATGAGCCAGCTATTAACCTTGCTGAAAGGTTAGTCAAACTCATGCCAAAAGAAATTACTAAATGCTTCTTTACAGATAATGGGTCCTCGTCAATTGATGCTGCCATGAAAATGAGTTATCACTACTGGCATAATAAAAAAAAGAAATCAAAAGTTAAGTTCATAGCATTATCAAACAGCTATCATGGTGAAACACTTGGATCATTGTCTGTTAGCAACATAGATCTATATAAAAAAACATATGAGAATATCCTTAAAGATACAATTATTGTTGATTCACCGGACAACTACAATAAAAAAAGGATGGAATGTCTGATGAGCAGTACGCTGAGTTAATGTTTGATAAAATGTATCAAGCTATCAAGAATAATCATAAAGAAGTATGTGCAGTAATTGTAGAGCCGCTTATACAATGTGCAGGCTATATGAGAATGTATCATTATCGATATTTAGAGTTATTAAGAGAAGCATGTACAAAATATAACGTTCATCTAATTGCTGATGAAATTGCTGTTGGCTTTGGACGAACTGGTACAATGTTTGGATTTGAACAAGCAAAAATAACACCTGATATCATATGTTTGTCCAAAGGTATAACTGGTGGATATATGACTTTATCAACCATCCTAACAACAGAAGATATATATGATGCTTTTTATGACGAATATGAAAAGCTGAATGCATTTCTTCATTCTCATAGCTATACTGCAAACCCTATTGCTTGTTCTGCAGCAAATGCAACTCTAGATATTTTTGAAAATAAAAATACTATCAATAGTAATAAAAAGCTTTCCTCGCATATGAATGATTGTTTTGTATCATTCAAAGATCATCCGAATGTCTCAGATGTAAGACAAACGGGAATGGTATTAGCGATTGAACTTATAAAAGACAAAAAAAGAAAAATCCCTTACAACTGGAAAGAAAGAAGAGGAATTAAAGCCTATCTTCATGGCCTTGAAAATAATGTACTCATGAGGCCCTTAGGAAATGTAATTTATTTTATGCCTCCATATGTAATTAATAAAAAAGAAATTACCTTTGTGTCAGATGTAATGAGAGAGGCTATCAATGAAGCAACAAAAAAAAATCCATAGAATTTATATAAATTCAGAATTTAAATCTAACAACATACTTTGTACTACAGAATTATCTCATAGAATTATTAATGTACTTCGTATGAAAAATGATGAAAAACTCTCGGTTTTCAATAACATCAGAGAATATGAAGCATGCTTATCGATAGATGGAAAAAAGGTTTCGATAAATCTAATAGAAGAATTGCCAAGAGTTAAGTGTCAAAACCGAGTATGCATAGCAGTTTCTGTCATTAATATGAAACTGATGGATTTGATAATTCAAAAATCTGTCGAATTAGGGGCAACTGATTTTTATCCTGTATATACAAAAAGAAGTCAGTATAAAAATGTTGATAAGAAAATAGATCATTGGAATAAAATTATAATTTCTGCAACAGAGCAATGCGGAAGATTAATGATGATGAAAATTCATGAACCTTCAAATCTAGAGGGCTTTATTAAACAACATGATAATAAAGCTTGTTACTTATTAAACCCAGAAGGAGATAAATTTTCTTCAAATGATTTCTATCAAAATGACATTACTGTTTTTATAGGGCCAGAAGGAGGTTTTGAGGATAATGAGCTTATTAGTTTTAAGCAAAATAATTGGAAAACCAGATCGATTAATGGGAATATACTTAGGACAGAAACAGCATGTATTTCCGTTCTTACTCTGATAGAGAATTATGACAGCATATCAAGACATAGTTTATAGTAATAGAAAGTTTCAGGAAAATATTCATGAGAATGTGATTGATCATCATCAACAAATAGAAAGCTGGTTTAGAAATCAATGGCTTAAATATCCTGCACCGTTTTATTCATCCATAGATATACGAAACTCAGGATTCAAAATTTCACCAGTAGACACAAATCTATTTCCTGCTGGCTTTAATAACCTAAACAAAGATTTTGAATCACTGTATGTAACAGCAGTGAAACATTCTCTTGATTCACTGAAAACTAAAATTGAAAAAATACTAATTATTCCTGAAAACCATACCAGGAATATACACTACCTTGAGAGTCTTAATTATTTATCGTTGTTAATTAAAAAATCTGGTTATGATGTAAAAGTATCTAAACCAGGTATTGATGAGAATAAATTCAAAAACACAAATTCAATTCTTGAATATGATGGTTTCATTCCTGATGCAATTCTACTAAATAATGATTTATCGTCAGGAATTCCTGACTTTTTAAATAATATAAAACAAATAGTCTTGCCATCAAAGAATATTGGTTGGACTAGGCGGTCAAAATCAGATCACTTTAAATACTACAGCGATGTTTGTACTAATTTTAGTAAGCTACTTAAAATTGATCCCTGGCTAATTGAACCAGAATTTAGAAATTGTGGTGAAATTAATTTTAAAACTAAGCAAGGAGAAGACTGCTTAATCTATCATGCAGAGAAATTATTTAGCATCATCACTGAGAAATATAAGATGTATGATATTGAAGAAAAACCCTACATTATTATTAAAGCTGATGCTGGTACTTATGGTATGGGAGTAATATCAGTTAACAGTATTGACCAAATAAAAAATCTCAATAGAAAACAAAGGAATAAGATGTCATCAACAAAAGGAAGTGTCAAACCAGATAGTGTAATTTTACAAGAAGGTGTCTTTTCTTTCGAGGAAATCAAAAACACAAATTCAGTTACTGAGCCAGTAATCTACTCTTTTTCTAATTTCCTGATAGGCGGTTTTTATAGAGCTCACGATAATAAGGCAAATAATGAAAACTTAAATTCACCCGGTATGATTTTTCATCCTATACCTCTAAATGACATTTGTATATCACCAGATATAAGTTTGCCAGTAGACTCTCAAATAAATAAGTACTATGTTTACGGCGTAATAGCTCGTTTAGCAATATTAGCAGCGGCAAAAGAAATTTTTAACCTAGATTAACATGTATAGTGTTGGAGTTTATATGAATCCTATAAACGGAATTAATTTCCAGAAGGATTCGACCATAAGTATTTTAAAAAGCCTTCAAAGTAAAGCTAAAATAGAATATATAGTTCCGGACTCTGTACATTCAGACTCTACATCAATTTATGCGGATGTTTGTGACCTAAAAATTATTTCTCTATCACAAAAAAAATATTTCTTGACAAAAGAAACGTAGGATTAATCTTAGTAAGCTGGATTGTATACTATTTAGAATAGATCCTCCAGTCGATAGTAAATATATATCTCAGTTACAATTATTTAGAGAACTTGAATATCAAGATACACTTGTTTTAAATTCTCCTGAATCACTGCTTAGATTCAATGAAAAGATTTTAGGATGTCAGCTTTCACAATCTAAGCTACCTACTATAATAACTGGTGATGAAACCAAAATAGAAAAATTTTTAGAACAGCATAATGTCATTGTATTAAAACCAATGAATCTTATGGCTGGAAAAGGAATTATAAAAGTCAAAAAAACAAATTCTTCCAGCGAATTAATTAGAGAACATATTAAGAAAAATAAAGTAATCATGGCTCAAAAGTTTATAGATGAAATAACTAAAGGAGATAATAGAATTATTATCTACAACGGTATAAATGAAAAAAATGTGTTAACACGAATACCACCAAAAAATGATTTTATTGCTAATTTAGCAAATGGAGGTAGTTTTAAGATAACTAAGTTGAAAAAAAAATACCTTATTAATTTAGAGAAAGTTGCCTCATTTCTCAAATATCATGGGATATTTTTTGCTGGCGTAGATATGATTGGTGACTATATAACAGAAATTAACATTACGTCACCTACTGGGATACAGAATATAAAAAATGGGTTATCTTTGAAAATTGCAAATCAGCTCATCAAAAAAATTGAGAGAATATTATAATTAAGAGAAAATCAATGTTAGATGAATTTTATTTAGGGGTTGATTATGGTCATAAAAAAACTGGCTTAGCAATTAGCACAAAACATTATAAAAAAATCTAGACCACTAAAAGTTTTATATAATGATTATATTCTAGAGATAAATAAAGTTTTAGATGAATGGAATATAACAAAAATTATCATTGGTTATCCTTATCATAATAAAGAATCTAAGATTCATGATGACATTAAATCATTCATTGAAGAATTAAAATCAGTTGTTAGCTCCTCTATAGAAATTATATTCATGATGAACAACTTTCAAGTGAGTCTGCTAAAGCTAGTTTTGCTGAAATGAGGAATCGTGGCTTGATAAAGAAAAAAAGTTCTGATTATGATGACATATCTGCATCGATTATCTTGCAAAGCTGGATTAATGAAAATATCATGGATTAAATGAAAATCAATCATGACATTCAGATATCTCAAGGTAAATTATCACATTTTCTAAACATTAAAGAATTACCAAAATCTTACATAGAAGATATTATCTCTAGATCAGAAGAAATTCATAATAACTCTAATATTAGAAAATATTCAGAAAATGTAGTTGCTAGTCTTTTTTTGAACCTAGCACAAGAACTAAAACTACCTTTGAGTTAGCTTCGAAAAGATTGTCATCAAATTTTATTAATATTGATATCTCAAATTCATCAACTGCTAAAGGTGAATCAATAATTGATATGGTGAAGACTATTGAAGCTATGAACTGTCAAATGTTTGTGGTGAGACATTCTGTTCCTGGAACAGCTCACTATATAGCTGAATCTGTTAGTAAAAATATTTCTGTAATTAATGCAGGTGATGGATCTAATGAACATCCCACACAGGCGATGCTTGATGTATTTACAATTAAAAAACATAAAGGAAGGTTTCCAAGATCTAAATATATCTATTGTTGGGGATATTCTACATTCTCGAGTTGCCAAGTCATTAATTTATGCATTAAACACTCTTGGTACAAAACAAATTAATATAGTTGGTCCTGAAAAATTAATTCCAGAAGATTATCAAGAATTAAAAGTTAATTATTTTTCTAATATGGATGAAGGTATAAATGATGCTGATGTGATTATAATGCTGAGGTTACAAAAAGAGAGGATGCATGATGCATTGATATCATTAGATACTTATTATGATGATTATGGTTTAAATGAATCTCGTTTAAAATATGCAAAAGATGATGTTATTGTTATGCATCCTGGGCCTATAAATCGTGGTATTGAGATTGAATCAACTGTAGCAGATGGTCCTAATTCTGTAATTCTGAATCAAGTATCTTATGGGATATCTGTAAGAATGGCGATAATGTCGATGCTATTCGATAATAACATATGACACATCCTTCATACGTTGAAAGATACTTATCCCTCATTGAGGGAATTAAAAAACTAGAAAAGAATCAAAAAAGAAAAATTAGATTAGTTGCAGTATCTAAAAAACAAACTATTGATAGAATAATTAAACTAAGAACTCTTGGTCATTTAGACTTCGGAGAAAACTATGTTGATGAGGCTTTCGAGAAAAAAAATAACATTAAAGATGATTCAATAAAATGGCATTTTATAGGTAATATACAATCAAACAAAATCAAAAAGATTACTAATATTTTTGATTGGGTTCATACTGTCTCTTCTTTTAAGCATGCAAATAAGCTCAATGATGAGTGTAAAAGTGCCAATAAGATTATGAATATATGTATTCAGATTAATATTGATAAAGAGAAAGCAAAAGGCGGTATAACTTTAGCAGATTATGATAAATTAGCCTCTGACATAATAAGGCTAGAAAATATAAATTTAAGAGGAATTTATGACTATTCCGCAGGCTTAACAAACCCTGCAGTAATTCATTTCATGAAATGAATGAGCTTTACATGAAATATGATTATTTGGATACATTGTCGATGGGAATGAGCAGTGACTATTTAACTGCAATTGAAAATGGAGCGAATATGCTTAGAATAGGACAAGGAATATTTGGTAAAAGAATATGAAAAATCATATCACTATCTTTGGGGCTGGAAACTTAACGCGTTCGATTCTTAATGGAATGTATTTATCTGATGCTAGTCATAATATTGATGTGATTGATGTAGATAAGAAAAAAGAATTGGGCTAAAAAAATATGGAGTCTCATTTAGAACTGCTTTCACAGACTCTATTTCTAAATCTGATTTTATACTTCTGTTAGTAAAACCAAAAGAATATATTAAGCTCATTAAATCGATTGATAAACTCTTAAACAAAAAAACTATAATCATAAGCTTTATGGCTGGAATATCTATCAAACAAATTCAAGATAACTTAAGCACTAATTTTAATATTATAAGAGCGATGACAAATCTAACCGTTAGTAACGGTGAGGCTATTATATTTTATTACAATAAAATATCGATTAATAAAAGCGCAATGAAGGCAGAAGGTTTTTTTAAGACATTTTCGAAAATTAAAAAGTGTAAAAGTGAAGATCAGCTGGATATACTTACAGCGCTTTATGGTAGTGGTCCAGCATATTATGTATATTTCAATGATATAATTACAAAATCATTTATGAAATTGGGTTTTAGTAGAAGAGACTCAATAACATACGCTGATAATTTGATATCAGAAACTAGTAATCTACTGAAAGACTCTCCTAATACTAAGAATTTGATTAAGTCTATTGCATCAAAAGGAGGGACCACAGAAGCAGCATTATTAAAATTAAAGAATGATAAAGTTCAAGAAAAGGTATTACTTGCAATTAAAAGCGCTTATGATAAATCAAAAAATATTCTGAAAAAATAATGTCGCAAATTACTCCTATAATTTATCTGTTTCTAAGCGCTCTTCAATTTATAATTTTATTAAGATTTATATGTCAAGCAATGGATGTAAGCTATTATAATCCTGTCACCCAAACGGTTGTGAAGTTAAGCGATTATTTCTTGATACCATTTAATATGCTGGGGCTTAGAGCAAATACATATTTCTTACTAATACTATTATATCTCTTCACATTTATAAAATTATATGTACGTCTCACGATTAATAGCCAAATCTATCCAATCAATAGTCTCTTAATTGTCTCCTTTTGGTTATCTTATAAAAGACATAGTAATGATTTATTGGTATTTGATAATAATATCAGCTGTGAAGAGTTGGTTTAATGTTTTTGTTAATCATCCAATATTCTCACTTATTGATGAACTATGTGAACCCTTGTATAGATTTGTTAGAAGTGCTGTACCTACACTATCAGGAATAGATTTCTCACCTGTGATTATTCTGATTTTTTTACAGCTAATAGAAATAATATTCTTACCTAGAATATTTAATCTCGCGAGTATCCTATAAATTGAATTACATTAAAGAAAAAAAAGTACATATTGATCAGCCATTAAAATTAAGTTGTGGTCAAACATTGAAATCATATGATCTAGTCTATGAGACCCATGGCAAGCTAAATGATCAGGGAAGTAATGCTATTTTGATATGTCATGCACTATCAGGAAGTCACCATGTTGCTGGATATTACGAAAGATGAGAAAAAACCTGGATGGTGGGACAACATGATTGGACCGGGTAAACCTATAAATACTGACAAGTATTATGTTGTATGCATAAATAATCTTGGAGGATGCCATGGATCAACTGGTCCAACTAGTATAAACACTGAAACAAAGGAGCCCTATGGCTTTAAATTTCCAATAGTAACCGTAAAGGATTGGGTTAATAGTCAAAAAATACTAATGGAAATTCTAAATATAAGTAAATGGCAATTTATCATTGGTGGTAGTCTTGGTGGTATGCAGGCTTTTCAATGGGCATTAGACTATCCAGAAAATGTTGCTTTCCCAATTATAATCGCTGCATCACCGAAGTTAACTGCTCAAAATATTGCATTTAACGAGGTTGCTCGACAAGCCATTACAAGTGACCCTGATTGGTGTAATGGAGAATACATTAAGAATGATAAGTTTCCTAAAAGAGGTCTTGCATTAGCCAGGATGCTTGGACACATTACGTACTTGTCCGACAAATCCATGGCTGAAAAGTTTGGCAGAGATTTAAAGACCGATAAGATAAATTACAACTTTGATGTTGAATTTCAAATTGAGAGCTACCTAAGATATCAAGGAGAAAAATTTGTAGATACTTTTGACGCAAACACTTATTTATTAATGACAAAAGCTTTGGATTATTTTGATCCATTAAGCGACAAAAACTTTGCTGAAAAAATAAAAAACTCACAATCTAAGTTTTTAATATTATCCTTCACTTCAGACTGGAGGTTTCCACCTAATAGATCAGAAGAAATAGTAAAAACTCTTATTAAGTATGATAAAGATGTTTCATATGCCTGCATTAATTCAGATGGTGGGCATGACGCATTTCTGATGAAAAATGATAACTATTTTGAAATAATGAGAACATATATAGAGACAAATTGTGGTTGCTAGAAAAGACTTTGACATAATTTCTGAGTGGATTAAACCAAATTCTAGAATTCTAGATCTAGGGTGTGGAGATGGCAGTTTACTGAAATTATTAAATGAAAAAAGAAATGTTACTGGTTATGGAATTGATAACTCCATGGAGAAAATCATCAAATCTTTTGATAACGGTATTAATATAATTAATACAGAATATAAATGAGAATCTTAAGTATTTCTCTAGTAATAAGTTTGATTATGTTGTTTTAGCTCAATCACTCCAAGTAGTAGATAATCCCGTTTCATTAATCAAAGAAATGCTTAGAGTAGGAAATGAAGCAATAATTTCATTTCCTAATATGGGATACTGGAAATCAAGATTGTATCTATTATTGAAAGGTGAAATGCCGGTAACTGATAATTTGCCATACAGTTGGCACTCAACTCCTAATATTCATTTATGCACAATAAATGATTTCAAAAAAATGTGTTATAAAAATAAATTTCAAATAGTTGATGAGGTTATAAACAACAGTCAAGGGTTAAATATTACAACCAGTTCTATGAGTAACCTATTTGGAACATCTGCTATTTTTAAAATTAGGTAGTTCTATTATTTTTGAGAGAAATAAAGTCTTTGTGCTTTACATAAATAAGTTCTGATACTTTTCTTATAGTATAATCTTCATATTTATCTATTTTTGAATCAGTGAATGCAATATCCCACATATAATCAATAATTTTTAATTTTTGGTCATAACTACATTCTTTATTTATAATCTCCGTACATTCATATAGAGAAGTCATAGCGTCATGCTTTGCATTATATAAGTCAAATATATCTTCAAGTTCGTTATTTGGAATTTCAAATTTATTTTTGAGCAATGATTTAATTTTCTCTTCTTCGTCTCTCGTAAATTCATCATCGCTTTTAGAGACTTCAATAAGTAATAAACAAGTTGCTATCTGAAGTTGGTCTGTATCAGATTTAGCATCGGCAACATCATCATCTAACAGAAGGAAAAAGTTTTTTGAAAAGATTCAATCTTAATTAAAAGTTTGTTTAAGTGAATACTGACCGCTGTTGTCATATTCATAAAAGAATATATCTACAAAAGGATGGTCAACAGGATCAATATTATCATCAGATGTAAGATTGCTCTCTGCTACATAAGTTTCATTTCCTTGACCGTGTACCAAAACATGATACCAAGGTTTATTTTTATCGGGTTTAGATTTAGCAACAGACTCATACCACTCATCAGTGCCTTGAAAATTTGGATCAGCATCTACTATTACACCTCTGTATTTAAATTTTGAGTGATATACGATTTGACCAAGACTAAATTTAGCATTTTTGGAAGAAAATCTGACATATATTTATTATATTGGTTTAAACATTCTTTATCAATTTCTTTAACTTTTCATTTATAAAGAAATGTTACATTTACCCTTCGATCTTTATAGTTATCTTTAAAATCAATTTTATCTGTAACATGATAAAGTTTTGAATTGAATATAACTACTCTATTAGATTTATATTGCACTTTTATATAATCGCTATTTTTGACTTCCTTGCTCATTTTATCCATAGATTTAATAGAATTAAAATCTTTAAAACTCGCATCAAATTTAGGTTGTTTTTTCCATATAATCAATCCTCCATTATTTATATTTTTGATAGAATCATCTGTTATCCAAAAGTTGACATTTACTTTGCATCATCTGCATGTATACCAATACCTTCTTGTTTTGAATCATATTTAAAGGCCCAAGCTTGAGATAAATAATAATTTTTAAATATTTTTGGAAATGATTTTTTTAGTTCATGACTAAACTCTAATATAGCTTTATTTGCCATTCCTTTTCCAAGAAATGCACCAATATATCCTCTTGAATAAGGATATTTAAATATATTAGAACATCTGAAAAAAACTTGAAGTTCATTAAGAAAATCATCTGTTAAGAAAGTTATCAATTATTACAACTTCTGGATTAGATGAACAATACTCTTTTTCTATATGATTTTTGTTAAACCTTCATTCAAATATTTCCTTTGAACTAATGGTGGTTTATTGTATTTAACTCTATGTAAGTCTGAAATAAATTCATAATCATTATCAGAGTAAACATCTGGTTCTATATTTGCTAGTTTTTCTAATTTATCATAAAAGGCTTGAGTAATTTTCATATTTCTTATTCCATCCATCATCAGAATCAATATGTCTTATTTGTTCATACTCATGTTTAACAAAGTTTTAATGATATTTTTATTTGAAATATTTTTAATACATAGTTACTGATGGAACTGAATCTGAAAAAATTTTTCTCAGATTGCTTGAAAAGTTTTAATGATTTTCCATCTCTGTCATTAATATTATGAAAAATATTAAAGCACATTTGATAATAGTGGTTAGGATCATCTTTAGTGAAGAATTTTCAGATTATCTTTTAAGATTAATAAAATCAGCTTTTATTGTAATTATTTTGATAATTTAATAAAAAATTGACACTATATCAACTCTACAACTTGTTAGTATTAATACCTAGATTAATAGATCTCTAACAGTGTATCAATTGCCTCATCTAATTTTTTTCTTGTGAAATATAACAATTAGATAAATTCAAATAACTGAGTTAGGAAACATTTTGATCAAGTGATTATTGATTCTTTTAATATTTTTTCACATTCAGTGAAAGCTTTAAATTCCTTAGTGCAATTGCATAATTATTCAATAATTCGCATGTTACCTGTTTGGATTCATAAGCAATGGAAAAAAATTTTATTGCTTCAGCATATTTTTTATTTTGAGATAGAACTGTCCCGTGTAAATGATTTGCATCAAAATCCAATTTATCATTCTCAAGAATCATTTGTATAAATTTGTCAGCAACATCTAAATTTCCAGAATGATGCTCTCTAAAGCTTTTTGTCAGTAGTTCTTTTTTTTATTTTTTTTCATTTCTTGTGGCCAGGGACAGAATCGAACTGCCGACACGAGGATTTTCAGTCCACTGCTCTACCGACTGAGCTACCTGGCCATATGTTATTTTTCTGGCACAAAACCTTGAGGAGTTTGCGATCCATCTCCAAAGAAGAATTTCTCCATTTCTTCTTCTAAAAATTTTCTTGCCTTAGGATCAACTGGTGTTAACCTCATCTCGTTGATTAACATAGTTTGATGATTAACCCATTGCTCCCAACCTTCTTTAGATATATTTTCTTGAATTCTTTTTCCTAGCTCACCAGGATATGGTAAATAATCTAAAGCCTCGCACTCTTTATTGAGTTTTTTACACATGATTTTTTTCATATTCTGACCTATATTTATCTATTACTTTTTACCATAAACTTTGGGATACCAACATTTATGTTTGGTAGATTATACCAATTCTCACTTGATAAACTAATACTTTTATCGTTTTTCAAATGATAAACGGTGGATTTAAATATTATTTTCTTATTAGTAACTTTGTGAATAATTTGAAAATTATGATTTGGCTTAAATTTATTAATATTTTGATTTTTCCAATTAAACATATCTTTCTCTGATTCAAATAATGGACCAGCATATAAATCTAACCAAAGTTTACCTGAAATTATTTTCTTAAGATAAATCATATTTTTAGAGTTAATAATAATTAATAAATACATAGTAATATTTATATTTGTATTTTTAGAATTTGGAAGATTTGAAATTTTTGGATTATATAAACAATTAAGTTTTTGTTAATGGACAAATGTTACATTTAGGATTATTCCTTGTACATATGGAAGATCCAATATCCATCATACCTTGTATAAATTCTGATGTTTTTTTTACTGGTGTGACAGATTCAGATTTTATCCATAACTTTTTTTTGTTAATTGCACTGTCATCAGATGAGAGATCAAAAAATCTACGAAGTATTCTTTTTACATTTCCATCAAGTATGGCTCTATTAGAGAATCCAGAAAAAGTAGATATAGCTGATGCAGTTGTTCTTCCTATGCCGGGAAGTCGATAATATCATCATAATTTTGTGGAAATTTATTATGAAACTTCTCCGATATTAGCTTTGATGCAAGAAAAATATTTTTTATTCTTCTGTAGTATCCCAAACCACTCCACAATAACATCAGATCATCATAATTTGCTTTTGATAAACTCTCTAAACTTGGATATTTTTTTACAAATTTTTTATAGTATGGAATTACCGTGCTAACTTGAGTTTGTTGCAACATTATTTCAGATATCCATATCTTATAAGGATCATTCACCTTCCAAGGTAAATCTTTTCTACCATGGACTTTATACCACTTTAATATGTTTTCTGAAAACTTAGATGTCATCCTTAGAAAGGAAGCTTAATATTTATGTCTGATTGAATTTTTTCTTTTATTTTCTCTTTAATCGATTTTATAGCTTTATTTTTTACTTCTTCTTTAATTTTTTTTGCAATAACATCTGATATTTTTATATCGATTTCAGGACTATTATAGTGTGCCAAATATAAGCATTGGGATTTCTGTTTTCGATAGATATTTTGGGAAATATTTCCCGTATTTATTTTTAATTGAATCATCATCATCAATATATGATACAGCTGATATATTTAAACTTTGTGTTGACGGCTTAATACTTCCAAATCCACTAGCAGTTAAAAGATCAGTAGATATTTTTATGTCTTTAATGTTTAATAATTCATTTTCATAATAACCCTTAGCTTCGATAGTACTGATGGCTGAATAATTATTGTTTTTTATATTGTATGAAGTTCCCTTTAACGCATTATATGTTTTTACAATTGATTCATCGATATTGATTCCATAAAGTTTGGAATTAGTCATGCTTATTGAATCAATATCAAACCTTCCTCGAATAATATGTCCTAAGGAGACAATTGCACTAAAACTATTAGATTCCAACAGCAGGATGTTATTTTTCTTCACGGACAATGATTCTGCATTAATTTTTGTATTAATACCTAGATCAAGATTTAAATTACCTCGAATTTCAAATTCAATATTGGCTTTTTTAGAAACAAAACTCTCTAAATCTTTTTTATAATCATTAATATCAAATAAAAAAGAAAAATAAAAAATGAATCCAATGATTATCGTTATAACAAAATATGATATTTTTTTAATCATTTTTATTAAAACTATAGTCACCTGACTTTCCACCCGTTTTGGTGAGAAGTCTTACTTTAGTTATCTCCATAGCTCTATCTAGATATTTACACATGTCATAGATTGTCATTAAGGATATTTGAACTGCAGTCAATGCTTCTATTTCTACGCCTGTTTTACCCTCTGATTTTACAGTTACAGTAGAATATATTTCTCTTGATACTTCATTTAATTCAAAATCAACTTCTACTGAATTTATCGAAATATTATGAGCAAGAGGAATAAGGGTTCGATGTTTGTTTCGCTGCATTAATCCCAGCAATTCTAGCAGTATTCAAAACATCACCTTTCTTATTATCCAGGTTTATAATTGATGAAAATGCGTCACTGTTAAGCTTAATTATGCCTGATGCGCTAGCCAGCCTCTCAGTTATGCTTTTATTACTGATATCAATCATGTGTAGATTTCCTAATTGGTTTATGTGTTTATTGCTCATTTTTTTAATTTCTTATTTAGACTACAATAGTATAACAAATATATCTCTTTATAGTTTTATGAAAATTTTTTTAGCAACGAAAAATCCTGGGAAAATATCTGAATTTAGACAAATATTGTCTGGTTTGGATGTTGAGTTGCTGAGTTGCAATGATATTGATATTCCAGATGTCGAGGAAACTGGAACTACGTTTGTCGAAAATGCTATTTTGAAAGCAAAGAGTGCTGCAAGAGCAACAAATCTACCTTCTATAGCAGATGATTCAGGAATAGAAGTTGACTATTTAAATGGAAGACCAGGAGTATGGTCAGCGAGATATGCTGGTATTGGTGCATCTAACAAGGAGAATAATATAAAACTACTTGAAGAGCTTAAAGATGTCCCTGATGATGATAGAGGTGCATGCTATAGATGTGTCATTGTCTTTATGAAAAACAGTGAAGACCCATTTCCATTTATTGCACAAGACAGTTGGTGTGGAAGAATTAATAAAGAAGAGAAGGGTTCAAACGGTTTTGGTTATGATTCAGTATTTTACCTGCCTGATAAAAACATGACGTCAGCAGAATTAAGCTCGGAAGATAAACATAAAATTAGTCATCGAGGTAAAGCTTTATTAAAATTTTCTGATTTTTTCTCAACATATGCTCAATCTATCTAATAAATTAATACAGTTCTCTTTTATTTTGCTATTGATATCATCATGTGCAAAAAACCGGTCTCTGGTATGCCTGATTTTGTCACTATCACAGAACAACAAGAAATTGAAATGGGTCGTGCGTATCATAAGGAAATACTTAAAACAAATAAGGTTTTGGATAATAAAGAACTTAATAAATATTTTGTCAAACTAGGGGAAGAGATTGCTAAATCAAGTCATAGACCTGATCTTGATTGGAAATTTACCATCATTGACAATCCAACCTTTAATGCATTTGCCACACCAGGAGGTTATGTTTACTTTTACAGAGGACTATTGGCACACTTTAATACTGAAGCTCAATTAGCTGCTGTATTAAGTCATGAAATAGCACATATAACAGCTAGACATGCGGTGAGAGGTATGAGTACTGCGCAAGTTACTAATTTGCTAATTGGCTTAGCCGCATCCAAAGTTCCTGGTGGCTCTATCTCAAATAGTGGATTTAATTTACTTAATCAGATTGTTAATAAAGGTTATAGCCGAAAATATGAATCAGAGGCTGATGACATAGCAAAAGAATATCTAGGTCGCAATGGCTACAATCAGTATGCAATGGCAGAGTTTTTGAAAGTTATGAAGAGTGCTGATGAACTTGAAAACGAAATTGCAAAAAAAGAAGGGCGACCTGCTAGTGCTGGCTATCATAGTATATTTTCAACACATCCTTCAACTGAAAATAGAATTGAAGCGATGAACTCAACAGAAAATCGTACAGGTAAAAAAAATAAAGATGAGTTTTTAAAAATGATTGATGGCTTACCTTATGGTACTAGTGATGAAGAAGGTTTTGTAAGATATAATGTTTTCTATCATCCGTTTTATGCAATAAAGTTTACATTTCCTGAAGGATGGTCGTTGGATAATCTTCCAGATAAATTAATTATAAAAAATAATGATTCTGAAATAGTAATGATATCAGACAATTTACTAAGAGATGACATAGAGAATGGTCTTACTCCGAAAGAATATCTTGATCAAAACATCAATAAATCTACTTTCTTATCAAGGAATTCTCTTATGGAACAAAAATCACTTAATAATGGTTCGATGCAAGGATATTCCTACTTATATGAAACTAAATCTATGACAGAAAAGAGTTTTACAAGATACACAGTTTTTTTTGATATTAATGATGAAAACAAAAAACCTAAAGCTTGGATTTTTATCAAAAAATTAGATGATATATCTAATGACAATAAATCCAAAGTCATTGATGATACTTTTGATAAAATGAGTAAGAAAGAAATTGAAAATTCAAAGGGACTAAGAGTGAAAGTTATCAGATTTAGAGACGGTATGTCATATCAAAATTTAGCCAGTAATAGTCCTCTTGGTAGATATGCTGAAGGTAAACTTAGACTTCTAAATGGGCACTATCCTAAAGGAGAACCGGTGATTGGCAGTCTTATTAAAATAGTTGAGTGATATGAAGGGAAATATTTTTTATGCACAATCTGGTGGAGTTACACCAGTTATAAATGCAACTGCATCAGGATTGATAGATGCATATTTTGAAAACAGAAAGTATTTTAATAAATTTTATGCTGGTAAGAATGGCATTTTAGGTGCACTTAGAGAAGAGCTCATTGATATTTCAAAAGAAAGTAGGTCTGAATTAAAATTACTTAAACATACACCAGGAGGGGCTTTTGGTTCTTGTCGTTTAAAACTCAAAGATTTTGAAAAGTCTGAAAGAGAATTTCAAAGAATATATGAAGTTTTTAAAGCATATGACATAAATTATTTTTTCTATAATGGTGGTGGTGACTCACAAGATACGACTAATAAAATCAGTAAATATTTTAAATTAAAAAAATATCCAATCACTTGTATTGGTTTACCCAAAACTATTGATAATGATTTACCGATTACGCATTGTTGCCCTGGCTTTGGCTCTGTAGCTAAATACATCGCTACATCAACTCTAGAGGCATCACTAGATGTTAAATCGATGTCTGAGACATCAACAAAGGTCTTTATACTTGAAGTTATGGGTAGGCATGCAGGATGGCTAGCAGCATCTGCAGGAATCATAAAAGAAAAGCCATCTGATCCACCACATCTTATATTGTTTCCGGAAATAGAATTTAAGCAGAAAGATTTTTTAGATAAAGTAAAAAACACTATAAAAAAATATGGGTATTGCGTGATTGTTGCATCAGAGGGTATCAAAAATAAAGGCAGATTTTTGAGTGATAGTGGGCTTAAAGATAGCTTTGGACATGCTCAATTAGGTGGTGTAGCTCCAGTATTATCCAGTCTTATTACATCTAAACTTAAATACAAGGTTCATTGGGCTGTATCAGATTACCTTCAAAGATCCGCAAGGCACATATCTTCTAAAGTGGATGTTGATCAAGCATACATGCTGGGAAAATCTGGAATTATATATGCGAAAAAAGGAATAACTGATGTGATGTTGACCGTTAAAAATAATTCAATTAAAAATAAGTTTAAATGGACAATTGCACATACACCTCTAAGTAAAGTTGCAAATGTAGAAAAAAACTTCCTAAAAGTTTTATAAAAAATAATGGGTATGAAATCTCAAAATCCTGTTATCAATATATTAGTGATTTAGCAGCAGGTGAGGATTATCCAAACTATTCTAAAGGTATTCCAAGATATGCCAAACTAGAATGCAAAACTGTAAAAAGAAAACTTAAAGTTTTTAAATTATAAAATTTTTATTTTTTTGGATGAGTTAATATCCATCAATGCTTCTATAAAAATTTGTTCACTATTTAAGCAGGGTATGAACTCAAAACAATCTCCTCCATGCTCGAAAAACTCTTCCTTTGACTCTCTTCCGATTTCATCTATTGTCTCAAGACAGTCTGATGAAAATCCAGGACAAAAAACATGAATATTTTTTATTCCCTCTGCAGGAAGAGCTTCAAGTCTAGATGAAAGATAAGGTTTAATCCACTCTGCTTTACCAAATCTGGATTGAAAGGCTACTTCATAATCAGATTTTGAAATATTTAGTTCTTCTGCTATTAAATCTGCTGTTCTAAGACATTGGGTTTGATATGGCTCGTCATCACAAATATAAGATTGAGGAATGCCATGGAATGAAAATAGAAGCTTATCAGGTTTACCTTTTATTTTTTGATAATCGCTAATTTTTTTTGCGCAAGCTTTTACATAAAGACTATTATCATGAAAATCTTTTATAGCATTTATTTGAATATTTTTAAAAAATGCCTCATCTTTCCTAATAATATTCTTTATCAGCTCGAATATAGATAATGTTGTTGTTGTAGAATATTGAGGGAACATAGGTAGTATCGTTATATCGTTATAGCCGTTCTTGATAGATTTATATAATATTTTTTCTATTGAAGGATTACCATATCTCATCGCAGCATCGAAATAGTGATTTAGGCTCAACTTTTTAGATAACATCCTAAGATAGCCGGTTTGTGCATATGTATGAAACAATAATGGAGATCCCCAGTTTGTCCAAACCTTTCTATAAAGTGCTGCACTTTTCTTTGGTCTGGTTCTGAGAATGACTAGGTTTAGAAGAGTTAACCAGAATATTCTTGGTAATCTAATAACATATTTGTCTGACAGAAACTCTTTTAGATATATACGTACCTCATTCTCAAATGGTTGATCAGGTGTTCCAAGATTGACTAATATAGTGATTTTAGACATCTATTTACCTAGTTATTTAAATCTTTTATGAAGAAGGCTAGACTTCGGGACATGTGATAGCAGAAAATCCATTTGATCACTTAAAATCTTTCTTCCTCTCAATATAAGATATTCAATCCTAGAGGGTATAAAAGGAATTGCAATTAATGGCATGTTAGCTTCTTCAGGTGTTTTATCCCCCTTTTGATTGTTGCATCTCCTGCAAGCAGTAACAGAATTCATCCATTTATCCTCTCCATTTCTTGATAACGGGATAATATGGTCCCTTGACAAACTCTTAAATGGAAATTGCTCACCGCAGTACATACAAGTTTTCGCATCCCTTTGAAATAGAGTCGTATTTGATAGCGGTGGTGTATATTTAGTGTATGAGACTTTACTGTAATTCTTAGTTGCTATAATCGAGTTAATTTCAATTTTGCTTTGCTCTCCTGTGAGCCTACTATAACCCCCTCTGACCAATAAAGTGCTGTTCCCACACTCATAGGTAACCTGCTCGTTGCAGTAGAGTTTTACAGCTGTTTGATAGCTTATCCACTCAATTGGTAGGCCAGCGTAGTTTAATCTAAGAATTTGTTTGGTAATATCCATATTCCGATTATATTTTACATTAAATCTTGGCTCATATTCTTAAATTTATATTAATTTAAGTAGATACATGCACTATTTTGATGAATTTATCAACAGGTATCATACGATACTAATAAAGACATATTTTCAGCTATTTATCTATAGGAACATAATCTCAATAAGTTATTTTTTCCCTATCTATATGATTTATATATTTTTTTATATTTGATTATAAATTGAACAATATGAGAGAGGTATTACAAAATATAATGATTATCAATTAAATTTAGATTTATACACAGATTTATCCACAGAAACTGTGGATAAAGTCATTAAAAGATATAACAAAATGCACAAAAAAGCAGTCTATAATATATTGATGCAAAAACTCGCCAAAATTGTCTTGGATGTTCCAGTCAATAAAGCTTTTGATTATTCAATAACTGATAAAATGGCTAAACCAGGATCTAGGGTATCTGTACCCTTTGGTAAGGCAAAAAGAATAGGTGTAATAATTGATTTATTACCATATTGTGAGGAGTCACAAGTCTATAAAATTAAAAGTATAGATCGCTTAATAGATTGCGAGCCTATAATTTCGTCAGAAATGCTTAAAACATGTAAGTGGGCTGCATCCTATTACCATCATCCGATTGGACAAGTTATTTTTACTGCAATTACACCTCACTACAGAAAAGAAAATAAGGAGCCTAGACAGAAAATTGAAGACCTTAGTAAAATTAATCCAGAAAAAATTTTACTTAACGATGAACAAAACAAAATAAGCAAATGTTTGAATAAGGATATTCATAAATTTCAAGTTAATGTTATTAGAGGCGTTACTGGATCAGGGTAAAACAGAACTTTACATAAATATTAGTAAACAGATTCTCAAGGAAGATAAACAAGTTTTAATTATGGTTCCAGAAATTAATTTAATTCCTCAAACATTTGATAGATTCAGAAAATATCTGGGTTTTGAACCTATGCAATATCATTCTAATCTAACCGCAGTTCAAAAATATCGAGTATGGAAAGAATGTTCATCACATAATAAATTAATAGTAATAGGAACAAGATCATCTATCTTCTTGCCATTTAATAATTTAAGTTTAATTGTTGTAGATGAAGATCATGATAGCTCATATAAACAAAATGAATTATTTAGATACAATGCTAGAGATATTGGTATTTTAAGGGCAAAACATTTTAAATGTCCTGTCATACTTGGAAGTGCAACGCCATCATTTGAGACCATACATAATATTTCCTCTAATAAATATAAAGAATACCGATTGACCAAAAGATTTCATAAATCAAAGTCGCCGCTGATAACAATAATCGATTGTTCTATCGATCAACCTATTGAGGGCATTACAAGAACTCTGCAAAATAAAATGTCTGATGTTTTGAAAAGAAAAAAGAAAATTATTTTATTTCTAGGCAGGAGAGGTTTTAGTAATTCAGTTATATGTAGCAACTGTAAAACAATTGTTAAATGCCTAAAATGCGATAGCTATATGACATATCACAAAAATATTGATAGATTGATTTGTCATAAGTGCGAATTTAAACAATCTTTACAACAAGTAGAGAAATGTTGCGATCATCCTGAACTAATGCCATTAGGCATTGGAACACAGAGAATAGAAAATAAAATAAAGAATTTATTTCCAGATAAAAGAATACTCAGAGTAGACAGTGACAATATATCCTCAAAAAAAGAACTCAATGACTTTATTGATAAAGCGCATAATGATGAAATAGATATTTTTATAGGAACACAAATGATTGTTAAAGGGCATGACTTCAGAGATGTTGATTTGGTCGGTATAATCAACATAGACGCAGGGTTATATAGTACGGATTTTAGAGGTCTAGAAAAAACCGCTCAATTAATTACACAGGTAGCAGGTAGATCTGGGAGACAAAAAGAAGAAGGTAACGTGTATATTCAAACATATAATCCAAATCATAACCTGCTCAAGATTATTTTAAATCAAGGCTATGAGAAATTCAGTGAAATTGGTTTAGATCAGAGGAAGAATGTTAATTTACCTCCATTTAGTCATATTGCATTGTTACAAATGTGGTCTAGAAATAAAATTAACACCAAATCTATATTGATAGACTTGAAACAAATGTATAATTCGAAGTCTGTTTTTATATACGGTCCATCTCAATCTAAAAAATTAAAAAAAAACAGTCAACATCTATATGAATTACTAATAGGCTCCAACAGCCCAAGTGTTTTGTCAGAAAATATCTCAAAAATTGAGCTATACTTGGCTAACTTAAAAAATAAAGTTAATTGGAACGTTGATATTGATCCCATTGAATTATGAATAATAACATTAAAATACTCATTGCAAGAGCAATGGATCAGCTTGGTTGTGATAAAGATAATATAGATATTGAGGTAAATAGAACATCAGATAGCGCTCATGGTGATTTTTACACTAATGTTGCCATGAAGCTTGCAAAGATATTAAAGAAAAAACCTACAATCATTGCACAAGATATAATTAATGCTATTGAATCTGATGAAACAATTGAAAAGATAGAGGTTGCACCACCAGGATATATAAACTTCTTCCTGTCCAATCAAAATAAGTATCAAGTAATTAATGAAATTCTAGATGAAAAAGATATATACACAAAGCAGATTGAAAAATCTAAAAAAGTACATGTTGAGTATGTCTCGGCAAATCCAACTGGCCCTTTACATGTTGGTCATGGTCGAGGAATGATACTTGGTGAAATTACTGCAAAATTCTTATCCCTACAGGGACATGAAGTTAGAAGAGAATATTATGTCAATGATGCAGGTAGGCAAATTGATTTATTATTAGTAAGTGTTTTCTTACAACATATTGAGAAAAGTGATCATATCTTTATTGACGAGAAGAATAGTGAAGATGGCCGTTTGTTTACTTATAAAGGTAATTATATAAATGACATCTCGATATCTCTTAAAGATAAACTTAATTTATTTAAAAAAAAGGACATATTAAAATTACTTGAAAAACCTATAGATTCTCTTATTTCATATTTAAAAGATCATCCTAACTACTTTGAAACAAGATGCGCATTAGTTGAAGAAATAATCAATAAATATATCAAAAAAGATTTAAGCGCAGTAAATATAGTTTTTGATAGTTGGTTTTTTGAAAGTCAGTTGTATAAAACTGGATTACTTGATGAAGTGCTTTCTATCATAGATGAGAAAGGTTTAAGTTATAAAAAAGATGGAGCATTATGGTTTAAAAATAGCAGCTTCGGAGAAGAAAAAGATAGAGTACTCATAAAAAATAATGGAGACATGACATACTTCGCAACCGACATTGCTTATCACATTCATAAGTTTAAAAAAAATGACTTGTTAATAGATATTTGGGGCGCTGATCATCATGATTATGCTATTAGATTACAGACTGCACTTAATGCATTAGGGTTTGATGTTAAAAACAGATTAGAAATTCATCTGGTCCAATTTGCTAATCTCTTAAAATCTGGAGAATCAATATCAATGTCCACAAGGAGTGGAACTTTCTTACCCATACAAGACCTTGTCAGAGATATAGGTGAGGATGCTACTAAATTTTTCTATCTCACCAAAAAGAAAGATCAACACCTGGAGTTTGATATTGATGAGGCCAGAGAGAGAAACAAAAATAACCCTATTTACTATATTCAATATGCACATGCCAGGATAACAAAAATTTTAGGAGATTTTGATGAGAAGAAATCATTAAAAGAGGATTTCAATCAACTTAATGAAAAAAATGAACTCAATATACTTAAATTGATTAATAAGTATCATGAGACATTTAACAAAGCCATCGAAGAAGTTAGACCAGATCTAATAACAAATTATTTATACCAACTATCAAAATCATTCCATTCTTACTATGCAGATACAAAAATTCTTACCTCTATCGTCAAAATGGAGAGAATTAAGCTAATAAGATGTATTGATAAAATTATTATAAACGGTCTGAGTACTCTCGACATTAAGCCGATGGATTCTATGTAATGAAACAAAATACTATAGCATTGGTATATGATTTTGATGGAACTCTTACTCCCAAGACAATGCAAGAATATACAATAATTCCTAGATTAAAACTAAACTCAAAGAAATTTTGGAAAAGTATACTTGATGAAGCTAAAACATCTGATGGTGAAGTTATGATGATTTATATGAGACGATTAATAGCAGAAGCAAAAAAACTTAATTTTGATATCACAAAAAAAGAATTTAAAATAATGGCATCAAATATAAAATATTTTAAAGGTGTTAAAAATTGGTTTGATAACATAAATGAATATGTTGAAAAAAATCATAGAAAAATAAATATTTCTCATTATGTTATATCAGCAGGACATCATGAAATATTAGAATCATCTATGATAAGAAATAAACTCTCGAATGTTTTTGGATCACAATATTACTTTGATGATTATGGACATGCTACATTCCCGAAAACTGTAGTAACAGACACAGTAAAGACTCAATTCCTTTTTAGAATTAACAAAGGTAAAGAGAAAATAGCTGATTCAATAAATAGCCACATGCCAGAAGAATGTAGACCTATTCCTTTTGAAAATATGGTATATATTGGAGACGGCTTGACCGATGTGCCTAGTATGGCACTAATAAAAAAGCAGAATGGGCATGCAATTTCTGTTTACCCAAAAGAGAGCAAAGAACAGAAAAAAGTATCATCTGAACTTTTAAATGCTGATAGAGTAGATTTTATAGCAGAAGCTAATTATACAAAATCAGGTCAACTATATAAAAGAATGTGTCTTCTAATAGATATGATAAGTGCCCGCATAAAATATCAAAATGAACTACTAACAACTAGTTCTCGTCAATAATAGTCATATTTGTAGTTCTATCTAGAAATTTATATTGCATCTTAGAAACATTGAAATACTCTTCTAAATGCGTAACAACTAACTTTAGATCAAATTCTTTACAACTATATATATCCAATTGAAGTAGTCCAGGATTGGTCTCATCCCAAATATGAATAACAATATGACTGGTCTCTATTAACGCCATGCATGTTGTGCCACGGTTACCAGGTTGATCAACATAAGTAATAGATGGTCCTTGCATTAACTTCATATCAATTTTATTTATTAATTGTTTCATCCACTCGAGTATTTCATGAAGCGCTTCTTCTTTAGGGCAGTCATCAATTTCAGCTCTTAGTACTAGATGTTTGTGTTCTAATTGCATAATCAAATAAGTCCAATATAATTATCTTCAGTAAATAACTTAGTCGAATCATGAGTAACAAAAAAATATATTATGAATACGACTTTTCAACTGAAACTTCAGTCGGAATAGAGTATGAAAAATATTTATATCAATGTCAAAGTAAATATCAAAAGATAGAAGTCCTTAAGACAAAATACTATGGTAATGCAATGTATCTAGATGGCTGCTTTATGTTGTCAGAGAAGAATCAAAACTACTATCATGAGGAATGTATAAAAATTGTACCAAAAAATGCAAAAAAAATATTAATTATAGGTGGTGGTGACTGTGGAATAGCCAAACTTATATTAAATAAATTGTTTGTAGAATAAAATAGATGTTGTTGAAATCGATAAACAAGTGTTAGATATATCAAAAAAATACTTTTCAAATAACTTTTATTACAAAAAAAGTGATAAAAACAAAATAAATATAATTGTAGAAGATGGATATAAATTTCTCAAAACTTCACAAGAAAAATATAATTGTATTATTATAGATTCAACAGATCCTGTTAATCAGGCAAAAGTTTTATTTTCAAAAAGATTTCTGCAAAAGTGTTACATTTCTCTTACAAAAATGGGTGTGATTATACAGCAATCAGGTTCTCCACTAAAAGACACAAAAACTATCATTAACCCGTTAAAGAGAAAGTACAAAGACTTGGGTTTTATAAATAACAATGTTACAAGCTTTTCGATGCCTTTGTACCCGACTGGTACGTGGTCATTTATGTCAGCTAAAAGAGCGTAGCATGTTGCTACGCTCTCTTAGGATTTGCTTATTGTTCTGGATAAACTGAAGGTTTAACTCCAGTAGCTTTACTAAATTCTGGGTATGCTTCTAGTCCACACTCAGAAATATCAACACCATCAGATTCTTCTTCTTCAGTTACTCTTAAACCAAAGAACATTTTGATGATTGACCAGAAAATTAAACTCATAATAAATGTCCATAGGAATATCATCAAAGCTCCATAGATTTGTGCACCTAATGAACCGCCTGTTAAAGTAACAGCCAGTAGTCCCCATAAGCCACATGTACCATGAGCAGAAATTGCTCCTACAGGATCATCTATTCTCATTTTGTCTAACATAACAATTGATAAAACAACTATTAGTCCACCAATTAGGCCTATAATAAGCGCTAAACCTGGTGTTGGCGCAAGCGGCTCAGCCGTGATTGATACTAATCCACCTATTGCACCGTTAAGAGCCATCGTTAAATCTGACTTACCAAACATCATTTTAGATAGAAGTAATGCGCCCATTACACCACCTGCAGCAGCTAGGTTAGTGTTTACAAAAACCATAGATACAGCATTAGCTTCTGCTACATTTGATATGATTAGTTCTGAACCTCCATTGAAGCCAAACCAGCCTAGCCATAGAATAAATGTACCTAATGTCGCAAGGGGTAAATTAGCACCAGGCATAGCATTTACTTTACCGCCGTCATATTTACCTTTTCTTGATCCAAGTACTAAGACACCAGCTAGTGCTGCAACAGCACCACATAAGTGAACGACACCTGAGCCAGCGAAGTCAGAGAAACCAGCTTCATCTAAGAATCCACCGCCCCACTTCCAATAACCTTGTACAGGATATATTACACTGGTCATAACGACACAGAATAATAAAAATGGCCACAGCTTCATTCTTTCAGCTACTGCACCAGATATTATTGAGCAAGCGGTTGCAACAAATACAACCTGGAAGAAATGATCAGATATACCTGAATAATACACATCTCCACCACTTGCAATTACAGCTTCAGCTGTATTGTCCTCTCCAAGGAAAAAGGATAATTCAGGGATAACACCTGTCCCTCCACCTGGGTACATGAGGTTGTATCCTACAATCATGTACATGATGACTGATATCGAATACAACGATATATTTTTTGTAAGAATTTCAGCTGTATTTTTTGCTCTAACGAGTCCAGATTCTAACATGGTGAAGCCTGCTGCCATCCACATGACAAATGCACCCATCACCAAAAAGTAGAATGTGTCTAGAGCGTAAGCAAGTTCTATGACTTTACCTTCTAAAGCTTCCATCGCAATCTCCTAATTAAAAACGTTTAATTAAAGAGCTTCTGGACCTTTTTCTCCGGTACGAACACGTATTGCTTCTTGAACATCAAGAACAAATATTTTTCCATCACCAATTTTACCTGTACTGGCAGATGAAAGAATTGTCTCGATGGTTTGATCAACAAGAGAATCATCAATAGCAATTTCAAGCTTAATTTTCGGCAGAAAATCAACAACATATTCAGCACCTCTATAAAGTTCCGTATGGCCCTTTTGCCTTCCAAACCCTTTAACTTCTGTTGCGGTAATACCTTGCACACCAATTCCTGATAGTGCTTCTCTTACCTCATCGAGTTTGAAAGGTTTAATGATTGCTATTACTAATTTCATTGATAAATGTCCCCTATCACTAATTATAAACTAAAAATATTTAGAAACTATACCCCAAGGTAAAGTTTGCGTATGTTGTATTATTGTTGTCGCGGTAGCCTATGTGACAGTATCAACGTTTCTACCAAGTGTTAAGCCTACATCAACTCCACTTACAGTTGCTGAATATGATAGTTCATGTGTATGACCTAAAATATTATCACCTGTCCATGTTTGATAACTATAATCAAGTGGTAGTCCCATCATCATGCCAGGTACAGTAATAGTGTAGAATTGATATCCTACTTTACCTGCGCCAGCTAGTTGATCGTATTCGCCATCGATAGCAGCATCAATAGACATAAAGCCTAAATCAGCACCTATGTTAACTTCTTCATAGTCGCCATCAAAGTTATCTGAATAATAGTAGCCTGTAACACCAGCATACATTGGTACGCCCATTAATGAGAAGTTGTAACCAGCATATAAGTCATACTCAACACCGTTATCAACATCAGCCCACCAAGTACCAACATAGAAATTACCCATTTCTGCATCAGCACCGAAGCTAACTGAAGATTCAGCTTGGTAATAACCTCTATACCAGTATTCAGACATGTATCCAATGTTGTAACTTACGCCAGAACTACTTCCTTCTTCAGCTACACCATCGCCTGAATGAGCCATCATAGATACAGACATCAAAGCTGCAAGAGCAACTGAAAGTGATGATCTAATTAATTTTTTCATTTATATTTTCTCCTTACGTGAAAATGGTTAAATATTTAGTTTTTAGTGATAGTTGACATTTATCTATGATAAATAGTTTTAGCTATCGAAAGTAGATATGCATAAACTATGCCAACTTGAATATTAATGAAAATTCTCTATATTCAATAATATTGACGATATAATACAATAAAGTGCATTGTAACCAAAGGTTTACTTAATTAAACCTTAACAAAATTGCATAAAATACATGTAATTACATATGATTGCACAAATATTGTGCATTAGGAGAATGGAATGGACAAACCCAGGTTAAAAGAATTGATTGATAGCATCTCTGATTTGTTGCCAAATAATACATCTGACATAAAAAACGACTTTAAAGACAACCTTAAAATCTTACTAAATGATTATCTAAGAAAGATAGATGTAGTAACAAGAGAAGAATTTGATGTACAAAGTTCAGTACTAGCTAAGACAAGAAAAAAACTTGATGATTTAGAGGATAAATTAAATCAAAAATGAAAACAGTTACTTAGACTGTTCTAGCATGTAATCTACAGCAAGCTTTACTTCATCGTCGCTCAGAGACATTAGGCCGCCCTTAGCAGGCATTACACCAATACCATTGATTGCATTTGCATATAGAGTATCATTTCCTTTGGCTAGTCTGTCTGTCCATTGGTCTGCTTTACCAGTTATTGGCGCTCCTGCTGCTCCGCTCATATGACATGACATACAAACTGAATTGTAGATATCTTTTCCAGATTTAGATGAAGCTACTTCTATAACTTCTGATTTAAATGTAGGATTACTTGCAAGATTGACACGTTCAGATGATTCAATACGCTTTTCAGTTGCATGTTTGATAGCATCATCATAGTTATCATTTGTTATTGATGACGCAAAAACTTTAGATATAATTGCAATAAAAATAGCCAATATAGTTATTCCTAATGATATATAACCAAAGATTTTATAAAAGTCTCTATCAGATGTTGGTGAACTCATATTTCCTTAAAATTTGTATAAGTATGTATAATTCTAAATTGTCTAGATTATACTTGAAATGAAATTAATTTGAATCCTTTTTTGCGCCTGTAGCTCAGTTGGATAGAGCATTAGCTTCCGAAGCTAAAGGTCAGAAGTTCGAATCTTCTCAGGCGCTATTTATTCTCTCAGCAGCAATAATTGTATTTTCAATTAACGCACAAACTGTCATAGGTCCAACGCCACCAGGAACAGGTGTAATTGCAGATGCTTTTTCTTTAGCAGAATCAAAATCAACATCACCACATAATTTCCCATCAATATTGTGAATTCCAACATCTATTACAACTGCTCCTTCCGGTATTTGATCACCTGAAATAAACTTAGGAACACCTACTGCAACAATTATGACATCTGCATCAGATAATTTATGATTTAAGTCTTTTGTTCTTGAATGACACATCGTGACTGTAGCATTTTCAGACTGACATAAAATAGACACAGGTTTACCAACAATATTTGATCTACCAATAACTGTAACATTTTTCCCATTTAAATCAGTTCCAGAAATTCTTAACATTTGCATGATACCTTTTGGTGTACATGATACGAGTGTATCTTCACCAAGAAATAGTTTACCGACATTATTAGGTGTAAAGCCATCTACGTCCTTGGATGGATGAATTCTATTAAGAACTTTTGCAACAGAAATATGATCTGGTAAGGGAAGTTGGACTATAACTCCATGTATCAATGGATCATCATTAATTTTATCAATCTCAGATAATATCTCATTTTCACTAATTTCAGAGTTAAATCTTCTTACCTCTGACTTAATGCCAGCCTTAGCTGCAAATTTTTCTTTTTGTGCAACATAACTAGCTGATGCTTTCATTTCACCAACTAAAATTACAACTAAATTTGGTATGATGTTTTTACCCTTTAGTTCTTCAACTTTCTTTGAAAGTTCATTTTCAAGAATATGTTCTGCAACTTCTCTTCCACTAATAATTTTTGCTGTCATTTTATACTCCTATAAATCATTTTTTTCTCTTTCCACTAATAAATTTACCACACTATATAATTCATCATAACTAGAAACGTAAGATCCACTTGTTAGATATTTACCATTAACTACAATAGTTGGAACAGAGTTAATTTGAAATTTTCTAGCTAGATTACTTGATTTTTTTATTCTCGCTTCAGTGCCATAACTATTATATTTTTCAAGAAAAAGCTTTGTATCTATTCCAGCTTTGCCCAAAAATTCAACCATAGATTCCTCTGTATTTAGACGATTGTCTTCGAGATGTATCTCCTCAAAAATTTGGTTATGTACATCATCAATTTTATTCATCTGCTTTAGCGCATAATATAATTTAGCATGAGGCATCCATGAATCTCTAAGTGCTACTGGTACTTTGACAATTCGTGCTCCTTTTTCTAAGTCTGCTTCGATTCGATCCATTGTTGGCTCTAAATTAAAACAATGAGGACAGCCATACCAAAAAAATTCATAAATTATTACATCTGTTGATTCTTGTTGTTTTTCAGTTGATATTTGAACATATTTTTGAGCATGGACAATCTGGCTAGAAAGCAGAAGAAATGATAAAGACAACAGGAAATGTCTAAGTTTGAACATCAATATAAGCCTTCAATATAACTTGCTACAGCCTTCATTTCCTCATCTGTCATTCTATGGACAATATTTCTCATCATCTTATTATAATCGTTAGATCTCATTGATGATTGAAAGTTTTTTAATTGTTGATATGTGTATTGAGAATGTTGTCCTGATAACATTGGAATTGCAGCAGCATAGTTTCCTTGACCGTTAGGGCCATGACAACTTATGCATGCTTGAATTTTAATATCCATATTCCCACCTCTATACATATCTCGTCCTAATTCGAGATATTTATCCTGAGTTAGACCAACATTTGATTTAAGTGATGCATAATAAGCTGATAAATCTTCAATATCAGAATCTGATAATGTCACAGCTATGCCGTACATAACTGCATTATTTCTGTTGCCTTCTGCTCCTTTTCTAAACTCATAAAGCTGAGATGCTAAGTACTTAGGATTTTGGCCTGCAAGTTTTGGCCAAACTGGATTGACTGAGATGCCATTGTCGCCATGACAAGCAGCACATGATGCTGATAGTTCTTTGCCTTTATCTATATCAGATGAATACGCAGGATTTATAAGGTTTATCGTTACAAAAAAGATAGTAGCTAAGATAGACAGAAATTTCATTGGGCTAATTATATCTAAATATCAATATTGTGCAATGAATCGAGACTATGTATCTCGCCAGTTTTTTCCACTAAATGTATTTACAATTAAAGGAACCTTAAGTTTGTATGCATCAGACATTAAAGTACATATTTTATCGCCATAATTTTCTAAATCAGAATGTCTCATCTCAAATACAAGCTCATCATGAACTTGCATTATCATAAATGCATCAGCCTCATCCCGTTTTAACCAGGCGTTAATATTGATCATAGCTATTTTTAATATATCTGCTGCTGTACCTTGGATAGGAGCATTAATAGCAGTTCTCTCAGCTGCACTTCTAACTTGAAAATTTGAGTGAGTTATATTGGGTAAAAATACTTTGCGCCCATGCATTGTCTCAACAAACTCATTCTTATTAGCAAATGCTTTTAATTCCTCCATGTACTCTTTTACACGTTTATATTTAGCAAAATAAGTATCAATTATATTTTTGGCTTCAATATTGTCGATTTTAAGTTGTCTTGCAAGCCCATAAGCAGAAATTCCATAAATAAGACCAAAGTTAATCGCCTTTGCAGCTCTCCTCTCATCTTCAGACGGATTTTTATTTGTGTTAAACACTCTTCGAGCCGTGGACGCATGAATATCCTCTCCATTTATGAAACTATCAATCATAGCTTGGTCTTCTGAAAGATGAGCCATAATTCTTAATTCTATTTGAGAGTAATCTGCAGAAAAAAGTTTATATCCCGATCTAGGAACAAATGCTGATCTAATTTTTTTACCATCATCAGTTTTTATAGGTATGTTTTGAAGATTTGGGGAAGAAGATGATAGTCTACCCGTTATAGTTATTGTTTGATTGTATGATGTATGAAGTCTATTTGATATTTTGCTAACCTCAGTACCTAGTTTATCAGTATATGTATTTTTAAGTTTTAAAAGATTTCTAAATGATAAAATTAAACTAGGTAGCTCATGCTCTTCAGCTAACTGTGTCATTACATCCTCATTCGTTGAAGGTTGACCTTTAGGTGTTTTCTTTAAAACTGGAAGCTTAAGCTCATCATAGAAAATCTCTTGTATTTGTTTGGGCGAACTAATGTTAAATTCTCTTCCAGAAATTTTATATATATCTTTTTCAATCTTTTTTAAACGTTCAGATAAATCCTTAGATTGGGAATCAAGCTCCTCTTTATTTACAGATACACCAATGTATTCCATTTCTGCAATAATGAGCATCAACTTGATTTCAATATCACGATAGATAGATAAAAGTTTTTTATCTCTTGAAAGACTTGAAGATAACTTTTTATATAGGAGATATGTAATATCAGAATCTTCACAAGCATATTCTACTGCTTTTGAAATCTCTACATCTGCAAAAGAAATCTGATCTTTTCCTTTACCAGTAACATCTTCATATGAAATTGGTTTGTGATCTAAAAACTTTAATGAGAGAGTATCCAGATCATGTTTTCCGCCAGAATTCAGTACGTATGACATGAGCATTGTATCTTCAACATTGCATGTTATTTTGAGTGCGTATTTTTTAAGAACATTGATATCGTATTTAAGATTCTGACCCACTACTGTAAGATCATCGTTTTCAAAAAGCTCCTTGAGTAAGTCTATAGAGTCATTGAAAGGTAAATTCACTTTATCTGTAGAGTTGTGATTCAAAGGGCAATAGTGGCTTTGATGTTCCTTGTAACTAAGACTAAATCCAACTAGTTCAGCTTGATTAAAATCAAGTGAAGTAGTTTCAGTATCAAACGAAAATTCCTTCTTTTTTTACACTTTTCAATAACAGTCTTTAATTCACTTATATTTTTTATTAACTTGTAATCTTTCTTTATTATCTGTCGATTACTTTTAATATTTAACTTTGTTGATAGTGACTTGAGTTCATATTTTTTAATTATTGAGCCTAATTTTGTTTCATCTATCTTACCCCTTTCAAGTTCTTTGGTTTTAATACTAAGTTTCAGATTATCTTTGAGGGCAACTAACTTTTTTGCAAGACTAATTGTATCAAATGAGGATTCCATGTTTTCTCTCAGCTTACCTTTCAACTCGCTAGAATGAGAGATAATATTATCTAGGCTGCCGTACTTTTCAAGCAATGTAACAGCTGTCTTCGGTCCTACCTTAGGCACTCCTGGGATATTGTCCGAAGTGTCACCAACTAAACATAGATAATCAAAGATTTGCTCTGGTTTTACTCCAAATTTATCAATGACCCCTTGTTGATCAAGTATTTTAGAATCAAAATTATTTATAAGGACGACATTATTATTAACAAGTTGTGCAAGGTCTTTATCTCCAGATGAAATTATTGTTTTTGTATTATTTAGTTTAACTTGTTTTGTAGCTGTTGCTATGACATCGTCTGCTTCAACACCCTTTTCCTGTATTACTTTTATACCGTATGCTCTCACTAAATCAATAATTGCACCTGTTTGTTCAGAGAGTTCTTTTGGCATTGAATTTCTATTAGCTTTGTATTGATCATAAATCTCGTGCCTAAAGTTCTTACCTTTTGCATCAAAAACCATAAGAAGATATTTTGGATCGTACTCATTGATGACACGATTCAACATATTAGCAAAACCATGTACTGCTCCAGAGTGTATACCTGTTGATGTTTTTAAGTTCGGTAAAGCATAAAATGCTCTATATAAATAAGAGGAACCATCAATTATAATAAAATATTCTGCACTTTCTTCTTGGAAATCCATATAAATTTAGATATCGTTTGTTCATTAAAAGTTATATATCATAAATACATGTCTGTATATACAATTCTAAAAAACAAGCACATAAAAGAAATTCTTTCTCTATACAACATTGGCTCTCTTAAATCGTTTGATGGAATCTCAGATGGTATTACTAATACAAACTATTTTTTGAATACTGATAAAGGCAAGTATGTAATTACTATATTTGAAGATATAAAAAAAACTAAGGTAACAAAGTATCTTAAATTAATGAATTTTTTTTCAAAAAAAGGATTATGTGCACCAGAGATTATGATCACTAAATCTGGGGATGTTTTGACAACTGTTGAGAAAAAACCTTGTTCAATCATGCAAAAACTATCTGGAAAGACAGTCAATGAATCAAATAGCATGCTATGTAAATCACTTGGAGAAGTCATTGGGACCTTTCATAATTTTAGCCAGCAATACCAAGGTATGATTTCTAACAGCAGAGATATTAAATGGATTGAGAAAACAAGTAAGAAGATTGAGGGTCACCTAGAGCCTAATCAACTTAATCTCATTAAACACTGTAGCAAAGTTTTTAAAAAAATATTTAGTTCAAATCTTCCATGTGGTGTAATTCACTCAGATTTATTTAGGGATAATGTTTTAGCGAGCAACAATAAAATTACAGGTATTATAGATTATTATTATTCTTTCAATGGCCCTTTAGTATACGAACTAGCTGTTATTGCTAATGACTGGTGTGTAAATAAAAATGGATCCATCAATGCTACAAAATATCACAGTTTTATTAACAGTTATAATTCAGTGAGGACCATCACAAAAAAAGAAATGAAACAGATGAATAATGCAATGATTGCAGCTGGATTAAGATTTTACATTTCAAGGTTAGCAGATATGATATTTCCCAAAGTTGGTGAAATTACTCACATCAAAGACCCTTCGACATTTGAGAATATCCTCAAAAAAAGATTAGAGAACAAATGAATTTTTTAGAAAAGATATCAATAATCTCTGAATATATTACAAAATATTTCTTTTATATTATGTTTATTTTGGTAATTGTAAATATTCTCCTTAGATACATTTTCAATATTAATTTCATTTTCATGCAAGAGCTTGTGATGTATTTGCATGCATTTATTTTTCTTTTTGGAATATCGATATGTCTAAAGGAAAATTCTCATGTAAGGATAGATGTCTTTTCAAATAAATTAGACGCTGAAGTAAAAAAATATATCGAGGTATTAGGTACAGTATTTCTCATTATCCCCTTTTGTCTTTTTGTATTGTATGAGAGTACGCCAATAATAATTAGATCTTGGGAAATGTTGGAAAGCTCAGGAGAGCCTGGAGGTTTACCATTTATATACATACTTAAGTCATCAATTTATGTTTTTGCAAGTTTGTTATTAATTCAAGCCCTTGGCAGATTAGTTAAATAAAATCATATGGAAAGTATAGTTATATTTCTTGTACTTACTTTCATACTACTTTTGAGTGGTTTTCCTGTTGCTTTTATATTAGCTGGCTTTTCTCTATTATTTGCATTGCTTGGAGTTTATTTAGATTTTTTTGACTACTCATATTTAATGGCATTTCCTAATCGCTTGTATGGTGTAATGGGAAATCAAAATCTTTTAGCTGTACCACTTTTCATTTTTATGGGTTTGGTTTTAGAAAAAACAAAAATAGCAGAAAGTTTAATAAAAGATATGAATGCTTTGTTTAATAAAACAGATAGTGGTTTAGCAATATCTGTAGTAATTGTGGGTGCATTATTAGCAGCCAGTACAGGTATAGTTGGGGCAAGCGTAGTAACTCTAGGATTATTGACATATCCTGTTTTAATCAAAAATGGATACACATCGAGAGTTGCATCAGGTACAATTTGTGCTTCTGGCACGTTAGGACAAATAATACCACCATCGTTAGTATTAATCCTCCTTGCAGATGTATTATCGTCATCCTACCAACAAGCACAACTAAATATGGGGATTTTTAGTCCTGAAACTATTACTATTGCTGATTTATTTTTAGGAGCAATACTTCCCGGTCTTTTATTACCTATTCTCTATATTATTTATCTTAAAACGCTAAGTGTTAAATCAATCGAGAAAAAATCTATATCAAAAATAAATATCTCTTCAATTGTTTACCCTCTTGGACTGATGTTCATTGTTTTGGGCTCGATAATATTTGGTTTAGCAACCCCATCAGAGGCTGCTGGACTTGGCGCACTTGGCGCCATCTTTCTCGCATATAGTCGTAATAATTTAACAAAAAAAATCCTAGATAAAAGTATTTATGATTCTATTAAGCTCACAAGCATGGTTTTTATGATTCTAATTGGAGCAACTCTTTTTTCCTTAGTCTTCAGAGGTTTAGGTGGTGAGGATTTCATCCATAAATTTTTAATAGAATTGCCAGATGATAAAATTTTGACACTCATAATTGTACTATTATTAATGTTCTTACTTGGTTTTATATTAGACTTTATTGAAATTACATTCATAGTAATTCCATTAATCGGTCCAGCTCTATTTACACTTGGATTTGATCCATTATGGATTGGTATATTAATTGCATTAATATTACAAACATCTTTCATCACACCTCCATTTGGTTTCTCATTATTCTATCTCAGAGGTGTTTTGCCAAAAACTGTAAAAACTATCGAAATATACAAAGGAATATTTCCATTTTTATTAATACAAATATTTTTGGTTATAATAATATTTATATTTCCGGATTTGGCTACTTATCTTCCAGAAAAATTACTCAAATGAATTTAAGTATCCGTCTTCGGATATCAATGTCCAAGGTCTTACCCTTTTTAGAAAGTTCATATATGAGTCATATACTTGCTTAGACAGATTATCTTTATTGCTTAACTCTAAAAGCACTTCCTTGCTTATGCTATTTAATTTAGATAAAACTTCTTTTGGAAACTGTTTGATTTGAACTTTTTCTTTTTGAAAGAACTCCAATGCTTGATAATTCTTTGACATGTAGTCAGAAATCATATCAATATTTGCAGCTTTACATGCAATATCTATTATTGATTGATGCTGTGTAGACAGATTATTATATGCATCTTTATTGATGATACATTCCAATGAAGGGCCAGGTTCATGCCATCCAGGATAGTAGTAAAATTTTGCAGCCTTATGTAAACCAAATGCTCTATCATTATAAGGACCTACCCATTCTGTTGCATCTATTACACCAGTTTGTAGTGACGTAAATATTTCAGAGCCAGCAAGCGTGAAAGGTGTCCCGCCTGCTCTAGCAAGCACTTCACCTCCTAGCCCCGGAATTCTCATTTTAAGACCCTTAAGATCATCTGTCGAATTTATCTCTTTATTAAACCATCCCCCCATTTGGACACCTGTATTTCCAGCAGGTCTAGGAACAAGATTAAAATCTTTGTAAACTTTTTCCCATAGTTGCAAACCATCCCCGTAATACAACCAAGCATTCATTTCTTGTGCAGTCATCCCAAATGGAACAGATGAAAAAAATTGTGCTGCTTCTGTTTTGCCTTTCCAATAATATGCTCCAGAATGTCCCATTTCAGCTCCTCCAGAGGAAACATAATCAAATACGCCTAACGGAGGGACTAATTCATTAGCTCCGAATACTTTTATCTTCAAACTCCCGCCTGATAACAGATTAATATAATTAGCTAATGTTTCTGCGCCAGCTCCTAACCCAGGGAAATTCTTTGGCCAAGATGTCACCATCTTCCATTGAATTTTTTTCTGAGCAAATGATTTCTCAGATGAAAGTCCACTAGCCAGAGCTCCAGCCGTTAAAAGCCCGATGGATTTAAAAAATTTTCGTCTATTATTTTTCATTTACAAAAAATCAAGGTGAGCATATGTTAACACTAACCACTTAGAACCATAGTCTTCAAAGTTAATATAAAGTTTTAAATTATCATCTTCGCCTTCATAGCTCAATATAACTCCTGTCCCAAATTTCTGATGTTTAACTCTTGCCCCAATTTTTATACCATTTTTATTTTTAGATTTAGCTTTAATAGAGACTACATTATTTCTCTTTTGATATTGATAACCATCAGACTTAACATTTTCCAATAACTCATTAGGGATTTCACTTATAAACCTTGATGGCATTAAATAATTATATGATCCATGTAAATATCTAGCATTCGCATAAGTAAGATAAAGTGTCTTCATCGCTCTCGTAATTGCCACATAACAAAGCCTTCTCTCTTCTTCAAGAAAATCATCTCCGCTTTTTCTATTTTCATTAGGGAAGATACCTTCTTCTAAACCCGTTAAAAAGACTATCGGAAATTCTAAACCCTTAGCTGAGTGTATTGTCATAAGTTGTACTGGATCATTGTCTAGTTTAGATTGATAATCTCCAGCTTCAAGTGCAGCATTGTCAAGAAAATCATCGATAAGATTCTCGCTATCTATATTATTTTTTATGAAGTTTTCAGCTGTTATGAAAAGTTCTTCAATGTTTTCTTGTTTAGAAATTGATTCTTCTCCTTTTTGTTCAGAGTAATATGATTTTAATTTAGACTTATCATAAATTTTTATGAGAACTTCTTTTAAAGATAAGTCATTTAACTCAGCTGATATTGTTTCGATGAGTTCAATAAAATGCGAGAGTGACGTCCTAACTCTCGATGTAATCTCTTTATGCTCATTATTTTGAAAATGTTTAATAGTTTTCCATAAGGATAAACTATTTTCCCTTGCATAAGTTCTTATTACATCAATAGTTTTTTGTCCAATACCTCTAGGTGGATTATTAATTGTTCTCTCGAAGGCTGCATCATCATCTGGATTTACAATTACTCTTAGATAAGCAATCATGTCTTTAATTTCAGATCTTTCAAAAAATCTAAACCCACCAAAAATAATATATGGTATTCCTCTTCCATTTAACTCTTCTTCTAATCTTCTGGATAAAAAGTTGTTACGATATAGAATTGCCATTTCTGATTTTTTGTAGCCTTCGCGTTCTAACATTTTAATTTTCTCAACAATAAAAGATGATTCTTCATCATTGTTATAAGCTTCAAAAATTTTTACAGGATCCCCTCTATCAGATTGAGTCCATAAATCTTTACCCATACGGTTTTTATTATGAGCAATCAAAGAGTTTGCTACTTCTAAAATTTTATTAGTTGATCTATAGTTCTGCTCTAATTTAAATACTTGAACATCAGAAAATTGATCAGTAAATGATTTAATATTTTTACTTAATGCTCCTCTCCAGCCATAAATAGATTGATCATCATCTCCAACTGCATACAGAGACCCAGAATCATTATTTAACAATTTTAGTAATTTAAATTGAAGTAAATTGGTATCTTGAAACTCATCAACAAGAATATGCTTAAACCTCCGTGAGTAGTATGTGTGTATATTTTCATGTTTTGTGAGTAGTTCGTATGTTTTTAATATCAAATCAGCAAAATCAACAGATAGAGTTTGTTTTAATATTGCCTCATATTCTTTAAATACTGATACAAATATATCGTCATCTTTTTCGCTTATATGATTACTCCTCAAACCTCTATCTTTTTTTCTATTTATAAAGGATTGAATTGATTTAGGATCATAGAGTTTCTCATCATAGTTATTTGTTTTTATTATTCGTTTAATTAATCTAAGTTGATCTTGAGAGTCTAGGATGGTAAATCTTTCTGATAACTCAGCTTCTTTCCAATGTATTTTTAGAATTCTTCGACAAATTCCATGAAAAGTTCCAAACCATAATCCTTGAGAGGAAATCTTAAGTAATTACTCTATTCTATCTTTCATCTCTCTGGATGCTTTATTGGTAAATGTTAATGCAAGGATATCAGAAGGTCTAATACCAAAATCTCTTATTAACTTTGCAACCCGATATGTTAAAACTCTTGTTTTACCACTTCCTGCACCTGCTAAAACAAGCTTATTTCCCTCGTCACAATTAACTGCAATTAGTTGTTGCTTATTTAAAGAGCTGTCAAAGTCAATATTGCTCATGTCGGTCTAGACAGATACATTATTGCTGCGACAGAGACAAGCGCTTCCATTTTGTAAGTACCAAGTAAGCTAGTTGGATCTATTAAGATGATTATGATAACAAGCAAAGAAAAATAGATATGGTTTCTTTTTTTGTTTGAGTTAATTTTCTCTTCTATAATCTTAAGCTGCTCATAATTTTTAGTTAAATCTGATGAGTTACCACTGTAATGGTTTGATATTCTTCGAAAAAAAGAGGGTATCTCAGGTAAAATTTCCAAGTAGCTATCAATATTATTAAAGATTTTTTTTGCAACTACTTTAGGTCCTTTTTGTTCTCTCATCCAAGTTTTCAAGTATTGGTTTTGATGTCTTCCACAAATCTAATTCAGGATTAAATTCTCTTCCTAAGCCCTCAGTATAAAGGAGTGTTTTTTGCATTAGGATTAACTGAGGTTGAACTTCTAATTTAAAGCGTCTAGAAGTATCAAAAAGTCCTACAATAATATCACTAAGTGAAACATCTTTGATGGGTTTATCTAACATACATTCGCAATTTTCTCTGATAGCACTTTCAAGTGATGGAATATTTGTATCTTTAGGGACCCATTCACATTCAACATGTAGTCTAGCTACACTTGCGTAATCTCTGTTGAAGAAGGCTATGAAATTTTCAGCAAGGTACTTTTTGTCAAATTCACTTAAAGAACCCATGATTCCAAAATCAACTAACACAAATCGAAAAGTGTCATTATGTTTCTGAATGAATATATTCCCTGGATGCATGTCAGCATGAAAAAAATTATGTTCGAATACTTGAATAAAAAATAATTCAACTGATTTTTGCGCTATTTCTTTAAATGAGATACCCTCTTTCATTAATGCTTCTTTATCGTTTATAGGGATACCATATATTCGTTCCATGACCATCACTTTACTTGTTAAATAAGTGCAGTGAACAGTAGGGATATATATATAGTCTGATTTTGAAAAGTTTTTTGCAATTTGTTTGGCATTTGCAGCCTCTTTTATAAGATTCAATTCGTCATAAATAACCATTTCATAATCATTCACAATATCTATTAAATGCATTCGTTTAAAATCATCAGATAGATTATTTAGATATTGAGCAATTCTTTTCATAAGCGAAATATCTTGAATAATTTTGGATTTAATATCAGGCCTTACAACTTTTACAATTACATCTTCACCTGTCTTAAGTTTTGCAGCATGTACTTGAGCTATTGAAGCAGATGCTATAGGTTTTTTATCAAAATAAGAAAATATCTCAGATGATGTATTTAATTCTTGATCTATAATGCTCTTTGCAGTTTCACCACTAAAAGGCGTGACGTTATCTTGAAGTTTTGCTAGCTCAGATGCAATTTCATCATTTAATAAATCTTTTCTTGTAGATATCATTTGACCAAGCTTGACAAAAATTGGTCCAAGGTCTTCGCAAATAAGTCTTATATTCTTAGCAAGGTTTATTTTCTTTCTAAAAGTAATTAGATTCCAAGGTAGAAGAAAAAATAGATATTTTTTTGCCTATTAAATCTGAACTTATTAGAGACTTATCAATATCATATTTGAAAAAAAGATAGATGATTTTAATTATTCTAGAAAGATTATTCATTTCATTTTTTTAAGAAGTTTCTCAGTCCTACTTTTAATATCATCTACTTGATCAATAAATTCATTAATTTCACTTTTAGTTGGAATTAGATTGATATCATATTTTAGAAATTCAGCGAGAGAGTTATTATTCTTTTTATTAATATCAGCAAATTTATCCTTAATAGGATCCACAACAGAGAAGATTGTTGAAGCTGATTTTTGCCCCAAAAGATTTGTAACGACTATTTGTAGTAGATCTGATTCTTTGAAAAAATTATTCAGCGCATTGGCGGTTTCTACATCGCCACTGATATTGATTTTTGATGAGAATAAGTCGCTTCCTTTACTTGATGCATAAAATATAAAACAGGACAATGTTCCAGTTACTGTCACATCATTCTTGTCTGAACTTGTTGTCAAAAAAACTTTATCTTTTTCAAATATTAGTGAAATATCAAATGATATATCTTCGATGTTTATGTTTATTTTTTTTTAGAAAGAAGTTTTTCAGGTATTAAATCTTGGTAAGTATTTTTGAATACTTCTAGTTCTAAAAAGCTATTTATTTTATTAATTAAATTTTCTTTCATGATTTTTGTGCAATATGTATAGTTGCAACATCCTCTGGAAGATTTACTATTCGAACCTGATCAAAGCCTGCATCTAAACATAAGTTTTTTATAGCATCTGGAGTTAAATAGGTTTGTATTGATTCTCCTAGATATCTGTAACTTTGATAGTCATTTGCAATTTTCTCTCCTATCTTTGGAATAATTTTCAATGTGTAGAACTTAAACAAATTCGAATATATTTTAGTTCTTGGTTTTTTAAAGTCCATGATGAGAAACTGACCACCTGGCTGAAGACTATTGTAGATATTAGTTAAACTTTTTTCATGATTAGTGAAGTTTCTAAAACCAAAAGCTACTGTTATTAAATCATATATTCTTGGAGAGGACTTATAATCCTCAATACTGGATATTTTATAATTAATATTTATGAAACCATTATTTATTAACTTTTTTTTACATATTTCTATCATCTCATTATTCGGGTCAAGACAAGTGAGCTTAATATTTGGGTTATATTTCATAATACCTAGAGAAATATCTCCAGTACCGCATGCTATATCGAGGATTTTATTTTTATTATCTAAATTACAAAGTTTCAAAAATTGTTTCTTCCATAAACGATGAAGTCCGAATGACATAATATCGTTCATTAGATCATACTTACTGGAAACCGAAGAAAAGACATCATTAACCTTATCGGCTTTATCTTCCATATTTATATCTTTATATCCAAATTTAGATTTGTTCATATTTAACTTCTTTTTCTTTCAGCCCTGTAGACATTATTGATTTTATTAAGTCTTACTAATAGTTTATTTATTTGATTAACATTCTCTGCAGAGATAACAAATACCATCATGTTATGACCAGCTTCATGCGTATCCGTATAGTTTACACTTTCAATATTATGATTACTCTGTGCAATAATAGATGATACTTGAGCAAGGACGCCACGAACATTCTCTACTTCAACCATGATAGATGCATTGAAATAATTATCAACATCTTCACTCCATCTAAGGTCTATATAATCTTTTTTATCTTTTTGTTGCTTGATACTTTTGCAACTACTTCTATGCACGACTATACCTTTTCCTTGTGAGATATGTCCAACAATATTATCCCCTGGTAAAGGATAGCAACATTTCGCATATGACATTACTAGCCCTCGGAGCCCTCTATATCATAAGATGTTTCGCTGTTATTCTTTTTAAAAGATGGGGCCATGCGCAAAGCAACAAGTTTTAGTATTACATTTCCAAGACCTATATCTCTGTACAAATCATCCAAAGTGTTGAATTTATATTCAGATAAAATATACATCAAAGTTTTTTTAGGAATGTCTTTAAGAGAAACATCTAATTCTTTCAGACTGGATTTTAATAACCTTTGTCCCAGATTTATTGCATCTGTTTTATGAATATTTCTAAGGAAGTTTCTGATTGATGTTCTCGCCTTAACTGAAGTTACGAAATTCAGCCATGATGGGTCAGGTTTAGAATCTTTGGATTTTTCTATTATTACTCTTTGTCCATTTTTAAGTATGGCGTTTGGTGGTTTAATATCTCCATCTACAGTACCAGAAGCGAAGTTATTGCCTAGATCAGTGTGTATAGCATATGCGAAATCTATTAATGTTGATTTCTTAGGTAATTCAATTATCTCTCCTTTTGATGAAAATACATATACCTTTCCAGGATTTAAGATCTTCTTTGATACTGCCTAAAAATTCTGTTGGGTTACCAGATTGCTTTTGTATATCCAAAAGATTATTTAGCCATTGCTGCTCTCTAGACAATTTACTTATAGATGGAGATCTTTTATATAAGCCAATGTGCTGCAATACCAGATTGAGCAAGATCATGCATCTCATTCGTTCTAATTTGAAATTCTATTGGTAGATTGTGTGGTCCTAAAACAGAAGTATGTAATGATTGATATCCATTTGATTTCGGAATTGCTACATAATCTTTAAATCTTCCCGGAATTGGTTTATACAGATTATGAACACAACCAAGAGCTCGGTAACATAAGTCTACACTATCTGTAATTATACGGACCCCAAAAATATCATGTATTTGAGAGAATTTAAGTTCTTTTGATTTCATCTTTTTATAGATGCCATAAGGATGTTTTTCTCTTGCTGTTGTTTGACTTTTTATAGATTCAGATTCAAGTTTTTTTATTACCTCTGTTTGGATTTTATTCATCAAAAGTTTCCTATTGCCTCTTGCCTTGTCAATGTTTTTTATAAGAGTCTTATGACGTAAAGGAAAGAAAGTTTTAAATGAAAGGTTTTCTAATTCTGTCGAGAGATTATGTATACCTAAACGTAAAGCTAGAGGCGCATAAATTTCAAGTGTTTCTCGCGCTATTCTTCTCGCTTTTTTTTTGTGAAGCACATTAATGGTAGATAGATTATGCCGCCTATCAGCTAACTTTATAAGTAAAACTCGAATGTCATTACTCATAGCTAATATCATCTTTCTGAGATTTGCCGCGTCTGCTTCCTCTTTAGTATTAAAATCAATACGATCAAGCTTACTTACCCCATCAACAAGTTCTGCTACTTTCTTTCCAAAACTTTTTTCTAAATCATTTAAATTTATCTTGGTATCTTCAATAACATCATGAAGTATTGCAGCCATTATAGTTTCGTGATCAAGCTGATAATCAGCAAGGTATGATGCAGCATGCAATGGATGATTAATATAATTCTCACCAGATTTACGCTTTTGACCCTGATGAGCGTCTTTTGCTAATAAGTATGATTTCTCAACCTTCTTAATTTGATAAGAATTAAGATATTTTTGTAGTTTCTTTTTGAAACTTGAATAGTTTATGTCTTCTATAGTTTTATTATTTTTAGCTACAGCCATGTAACTAGAATAAGATTTTTAGGCAGGTTTGTCTTCTGTATTTTCTTCTGTAGAGATCTCGGAGTCCATCTGAGTAGTATCTTCTGGGCTTTCTACCGATGAAATTGATGGTTCTGTTTGAGCAAGTTGCTGAGCATCATCATTTATATCTGCAATTGCCTCCTCTTCAGCTATTGCTTCAGAGAGCTGCTCTTCAATTTTTTCTTTTCTTCGGGTCTCAAAATATGACATGTCAATGAGGCCTTCTGCAATTTCTTTTAAGGCAATAACACTTGGTTTACCCGAATAATCTATTTTAGGTTCTGAACCGTCAAGAATATCTTTCGCGCGTTGACTTGCAAGAGAGACAATATCATATGCATTATCAATTTTCTCTAAACAATCTTCTATAGTAACCCTAGCCATGTTGGAAGAGTATATCAGAATATGATAGCTCGGCAAGATTTAGAGAGATTATATGCTCAAAATTGTATGGTGATTTTGTATATGTAACATTAAAACTAGTGATTTGAGTGATTCAGATGCTAGAGAAAAATCATCATTAACAATCACATAATCTGCAAACTTAGTATATGTCAGTTCTTCTTCAGCTACAGATACACGTTTGTCAATCACCTCATTACTATCAAGACCTCGTTCCAGAAGCCTCTTCTTGAGCTCACTAATACTGGGCGGGATAATATAAATAGACTTTGCTGATGGAATTTTTGATTTTATGGCAAGCATTCCTTTGTAGTCTATTTCCATTACAACGTCATTACCGCTAATTAAAATAGTATTTATTGATTCGTATGTGGTGCCATAGAAATTATCATAAACATCCTGCGATTCTATAAATTCATTCTTTTTTTTCTTAGCTACAAACTGATCCCTAGAAATAAAGATATAATCTGAGCCATTTTCCTCGCCAGATCTAATAGGACGTGTAGTGTATGAAACTGTTTGTGAGAGAAAAGGGTAGCATTCACATAATTCTCGAACTAAGGATGTCTTGCCGCAACCTGATGGTGCACTAATGATAAAAATATTCGACATATATTCTGTTAAATTTGAAAATTTAGTTTATCATAAGTTGCATAGGAGAGGTATATGGGAGATCCATGGAAATCGATAACGCCCAAGGGAGTTCAGGCGTTTGTAAATGCATCAATTGCTACAATTCTAGTGTGGCTTACTGTTGAAAGTCATCTTAATATAGTTGTAGAAAATCTTAGCAACATATTCTCATCAAAAACCTTTGGACTGATATCATACTACCTAATTGCCGTTTTCATTTTATACAAACTTCTCTATAAAAGAAGCTCATATGATGTGAATGAAAAAAGGGCAACTAAATATGCAATAATCTCAATATTGTTAATATGGCTTGCATGGGAAGGTTATCTGTCATTTCTTATAGCGCCTCTGGGAATAATAGGGATATTTCCAGCTTTGGCTCATTCACTGATAGTGGGTACTATTATATTTTTAGTCTTCATCACGGTTTATTATGGTCTTCACGGGAAATATTTTACTACCCTAATGTTAGAACATATGCCATGGGTAATTGCTCCTGACAAATTTCTTCCATTTTTCTGGATATGGATAAATGCAATAATGGCTGGATTATTAAACGTGTTTGATGTTAATGCTTTTTGGTATTTTGTTGATTTATTCTTTATATTCTTATTACCATCTTTATTTATTGGAACCAAAGTCCAAGAAAAACATGGCTTAAGAATTAAAAAACAAGACGATTACTTCGACGATTAATTATTCCTTGTACTTTTTAGGGATAATATCAATACCTAATTTTTCACCCACTTTCACAATGAATGCTATAGCAAGCAAGCCACCTGGAAGAGCAAAAACTCCTGCAAGACCCAGTCCTTTGAGTAAATCTGAAAATTGTTGATTTGCTTTTTCTAGCTCTTCTTTTGAGATATCTTCATTATTAGTGACGTATTTTTGATAAATCCTCAACATCTCATTAGATTCTCGTGTCTCATTTGCAAGAATGGTTTGAATCTTTATTAAAGAGGATTTAATATTTTCGTTACCTTTACTCAATGATGAAAAAATTTTATTAAAGATATTTATGTCCATGATTAGTCAATTTCTAAAATTCATTATTTTTTTTAAATGTAATATGCCTAGAATAATATATCTACTTATATTAATAACTATCCCATTAACGAGTATCCAAAGTAATGATGATATTGGTTATAAGTATTATCAGAAAGGGCAATATAATAAAGCATTAGAAGTATGGCAGAAGGAAGCAGCAGATGGGGAAAAGGAGGCTTTATATAATATTGGCCTTTTATACTTTTTTGGCAAAGGTGTAGCTAAAAATACTTTTGTGGCCTTTGATTATTGTAGGAGAGCAGCATTGATGGGATCTGCTAGAGCGCAAAATAATTTAGCTTATATGCATATGAATGGATTAGGAACGAAAAAAAATTTACTTGCTGCATATGCATGGTCGGTAATCGCATTAGAAAATGGTTATAATTCCCAAAGCATTAGAGATAATGCTAAAATGCATCTTACCCCAGCCATGCAACAGGGAGCAGATAAACTACTAGAAAAAATTAAAAAGAAGATAAATTATGAATAACCTAATAAAAATTAATGTAGAAACAACTTATTTAAGCAGTGAATCAAATCCAGATGAAAACAAATATTATTTTCTTTATACAGTACTAATAAAAAATACTGGTGATAAAAGTGCAAAATTATTATCTAGGCATTGGATAATTAAAGATGATAATGGAAAAATACAAGATGTAAAAGGTGAGGGTGTAATCGGTGAACAACCTGATATCCAACCAGGTGAAGAATTTCAATACACCAGTGGCACGATGATAGAAACTTCATTCGGTACCATGAGGGGAAGTTATCACATGATTGATGACGAGGATAATTATTTTGATGCTGAAATACCAGAATTTGTCTTATCAATCCCAAGAGTAATTCATTAAACTTTATAAGATAAAAATGTGTAAGAAAATTTGTTTTCTATATCATAATTTCTTACTTCATTAATCAATGTCCATGATGAATGATCATATTTTGGAAAGTAAGTATCACCTTCTATTTTTTTATTTATCAAAGTTAACAAAAGATAATCACAACGGTCTAATGCTAATTCATATAATTTAGCGCCGCCTATGATAAATATGTCTTTTTCAGAGTCACATTTGGATATCGCATCATCATAAGAATTAGCGGAAATAGCTCCATCAACTGTAAATGTTTTATTCCTAGAAACTATGATATTTTTTCTACCATCTAGTACTTTACCAATCGATTCATAAGTTTTTCTTCCCATCACAACATTGTGATTCATAGTAATATCTCTAAACCTTCTCAGCTCTCCTTTTATAAACCATGGAATGGTTCCTTTGTTACCAATTATTCTATTACTACTATGAGCTGCGATAATTTTAATTGACATGACTTCTAGACTGAAACAGGAGCTTTGATATGATCATGAGCTTCATAGTTTTTTAAATGAAAATCTTCAAATACATATGAAAAAATATCATCGCGTTTATTAATAATTTCTAGCGTAGGTCTTTTCTTTGGTGTCCTAGAAAGCTGTAATTTAGCTTGTTCGATATGGTTTGTATATAAGTGTGCATCACCTAATGTATGTATGAATTCTCCAAGCTCAAGTTCTAACGTTTTTGCAATCATGTATGTAAGTAATGCGTATGAAGCAATGTTGAAAGGTACGCCTAGAAAAACATCTGCGCTTCTTTGGTAGAGTTGACAAGACAGTTTATGGTTTGAAATATAAAATTGAAAAAGAGCGTGACAAGGAGGAAGATTCATTTTATCTAAATCTCCCACATTCCAAGATGCCACAATATGTCTTCTTGAGTTAGGATTATTTTTCAAAGAATTCATTAGGTTTGTTATTTGATCTATATAATTACCGTTAGAATCTTTCCATGATCTCCATTGAACTCCGTAAACTCTTCCAAGATCACCATTAGCATCTGCCCATTCATCCCAAATAGTTACACCATTTTCGTTAAGATATGCAATATTAGAATCTCCTTTCAAAAACCATAAAAGTTCATGAACTACTGATGGGAAATGTATTTTTTTCGTTGTTACAAGCGGAAAACTATTAGCTAAATCAAACCTCATTTGATGCCCAAAACAAGATAATGTACCTGTGCCGGTTCTATCATCTTTTTTCATACCCTCATTTAAGATTTTCTGAAGTAATTCTTGATATTCTTTCATGATGTTCGTCTATATATAATTATCAAACCAATAAAAATCATAGGCATACTAAGTAGATGCCCCATAGTCATCCAATCATAATAGATATAGCCAATGTGTGCATCAGGTAATCGCACAAACTCAACAAGAAATCTAAAGACGCCATAAAATAGTAAAAAATATCCGCTGATAACTCCATAAGCAGGTTTCCATTTAGAGATAAATGCCAATATCAAAAATAAAACAAGTCCCTCTAGGAATGCTTCATAAAGCATAGATGGATGACGTGGATTGTTGTCAATTACAGAAAATATGACCCCCCAGTCTCCAGATGTTTTAATACCGTAAAGCTCTGAATTAATGAAATTACCTATCCTGCCAAAAAATAGCCCTATGGGTGCATATCTGGCTATAACATCAGTAAGATGATAAAAATCAATTTTGTAATTTTTTGTGAAATATGCCGCACCTACTATTGTGCCAATTAGACCTCCATGAAATGAAAGTCCTCCATTCCAAATGAAAAATATTTGTTCTATATTATTAAGGTAAAAATTGAAATCATAGAATAGAATATATCCAATTCTTCCACCAACAATAGCGAACAATAATATTACTAATGTCAGTCTTTCGGCAACATGAAGATCTATCTCAATATTCCCTATTTTGGCAGCTCTTACAATTAAATAGTCTATAATAACGAATGACAAAGCGTACATGAAACCATACCAATATAGTTTAATGCTGAAGATTTCAAACATTATTGGATTAATTTCGTGAAAGTATGTCATTAGTAGAATTAGATTATAACAGCATGAGCGTACACATATGAAAGAAATGAATAAGCTTAGTAAAGAGAGGAGCCTCTACCTTCAACAACATGCTGATAATCCTGTAGATTGGTACCCTTGGTGCGACGAAGCATTTGAGATAGCAAAAAAAACGAATAAGCCGATTATGTTATCAATTGGTTATTCGGCCTGCCATTGGTGTCATGTTATGGCCCATGAATCATTTGAAGATCAAGAGACTGCTGATATTTTAAATACTCATTTCATCAACATAAAGGTAGTCAGAGAAGAAAGACCTGATGTTGATAAAGTTTACCAGATGTCTCAGTCGATAATCACAGGTAAAAACGGAGGTTGGCCTTTAACTATATTCATGGATCATGATAAATTTCCATTTTTTGGTGGCACGTATTTCCCGAAAGAAGACAAGTATGGAATGTTATCATTTAAAAAATTTTGATGAGAGTTATTGAGTTCTATAAAAACAATCAAGATGATATTAAGAGTCAAAACATAAATGTCCTTAATGTTTTCAAAAATTTACAATCAAGAGAAAATGAAGAAAAAGTAATTGACCAATCATTAATCGATAAATTAAAACTTCAATTGAGTTCAATAATGGATACGATAAACGGAGGATTTGGATCAGCACCGAAATTTCCTCAGTTTCCATCTTTATCTTTTTATATAGATAATTATTCTACAAATCTTGAGAAGACCAAAATTCAATACACGATGGACAGAATGTGTGTTAGTGGGATCAATGATCATATTGATGGTGGTTTCTTTCGCTATTCCGTAGATGATGTTTGGATGATTCCTCATTTTGAAAAAATGCTTTATGACAACGGGCCAATGATGAGCATACTCTGTGATAGTTATATTGAATTCAAAGATGACTTTTATCTTAAGAAGGCTAATAGCATATATGAATGGGTTAGTGAGTGCATGACATCTGAAGAAGGGGTATTTTATTCAACAATTGATGCTGATTCTGAAGGGCATGAAGGCAAATACTATATATTCACTACTGATGAAATCCAACAATCACTCGGCAAGAAAGACATAGACCTATTAAAAACATATTTTCTTGAGCTTGATAGGCCAAATTTTGAGGGAAACCATCATTTGCACTTAAAGAGAAAAAAAGAGAATGATTTTAAAAATAATATTAATGAATTTTCGAGAATCTTCAAAAAATTATCAGAATTAAGAAAAAACAAAAAGATGCCAAATATTGATAAAAAAATCCTTCTTTCTTGGAACTGCTTGTATTTAAAAGGTTTGATAAAGTTATATAAAATAAATAACAATCAAGATATTAAATCTAGCATTGATAGGGCCCTAAATTTCATTATTACTGAAATGGTAACAAATGAATCTATATTTTCTTGCTATAACAATGAAGCATGTTTTCCAGGCTATTTAGATGACTATGCATTGTTAGGCTCCACCCTCATTGACTATTTCACATTAGATTGGAACGAAGATTACTATGGTCTATGTAATAGAATATGCGCTGATCTAATAAATTATTTTGAAGATAAAGACAAAGGCGGATATTTCTTCACATCCAATAAGCATGAAAGACTATTTCATCGGCCTAAATCAATTTCAGATGATTCTATACCTTCTGGTTTAGTGTATGCTACTGATACCCTCCTACGTATGGGATATATTTCAGGTAAAGAGGAATATATTCAATCTGCTGATCGCGCTTTAAAATACATTTACAAATCTATTGATGAAAATCTTACTTCGTGTGTTAGTGCAATCAATCTGCTTAATGATAAAGAAATTGATAAAGAAATTATAATTATTCGTACCAATTCTGAAATAATGAACAATATAAAAAAAGATATAAGGTATTATAAAAAATATATAATTTGTATCGACAAAAAACTTAGTAATCTACCTGATGCATTGAATAGTAAAATATCCGATGAAGAATTCATCTCTTATCATTGTTCGGGCATGATATGTGCTGAACCAATAACATCATATAAAGATTTTGTTAAATTGATTGTTGGTTAGTTAATAACATGTCTATTTTATTAGTATTAATCAGATTGCCTTTGCTAATTCTAATTATCATAGTAGGGCTAATTACAATAGTTTTTTTTCCTAATAATATAGAATCATTTAGAAAAATACATTTTTTAATCATGATGAAATGGATGAAATGCCTATCATACATATTAGGAATTAAAATTAAAATTATTGGTAACCCTGATGTTTCATCTAGTTTATATGTATCTAATCATGTTACATATTTAGATATTATTGTTATTAATCAATTACTACCCGTAAATTTTATTGCAAAAGATGAAATATCTAAGTGGCCAATAATTGGAAATCTTGCATCAAAAACAGGGACATTATTTATCAAAAGAGGTGACAGCAAGGATTCATCTAGAATGATAACCGAAATGAAAAATAGGTTAGCAGTAGGGAATAAAATTGTATTCTTTCCTGAAGGAAAAATTGGTAGTGGCGAGAGTGTAAAAAAGTTTCATCATAAGCTTTTTAAATCAATAGACAAAACGGATATTAATATTCAACCAATAGCGATTAGATACCCACGTGATTATCCAAAAGATACCAAATACTCAAGGATAATAACTGAAAAAAGCGAAAAGGGTGAGATGATGACTTTGTATTTTGATTTTTTAATGAAGAAAGAGTCTCATGTAATACTTCATTTTTTAGACTCAGTATGTACACGAGACTACATCGATAATAAAATAAGCAACGATTTATCTAATAAAATAAATCATGCTCTAAGAAGTCTTAATTCCTAGACCATACCTCGCTTGTCACCTTGTTTACCAATTTCAACATCGACTGTAATATCAGTTGTTGGTGTCCACTGGCATGCTATAACCATACCATTATCCATTTCCTCTTTATGAAGAAGTGTTGTTGGGTCACATGGACTAGAAGGATATTTCCCTTCGCCCTCAACAATAGTAGCTCTGCATGATCCACAACTACCAACTTTACATGAATGCGGCCAGTCAACCTTTTGTCTCATAGCAGCTTTCATAAGTAGTTCATTAGGTTCGCATGTAAAGGTTTCACCAGTTCCTTTGATGGTTACTTTAACAGGCTCCTTTTTTTTGAATAATCCGAATACCATAATTCCCTCCGCATGTATATATCGTGAATATTTAAGTGCTAACTATAACACAGGAAATGTAATCAAACATAGTTCTTTAATTCAAATAATGATCTCCTAACTCCTCCAAGAGACAAATATAGAAGAATGCTTCTAGTTGCAAAAAATATAATAAATGAATACCAAATCATCTGTGAGCTATCACTAAGCAAAACATAAGAGGATGCTGCATAGGTAATACCCGAAATAATCATAATATTACGCATTATAATATGCTGAAGTGCGCCAATAAAAATACCATCAATGCAAAATGCAACAGAGCCAAATATAACAATAAGATAAAGAAATATAATGTGATCATCTATCAAAGCAATTACATTATTATGGCTCGTGACAAGAGTAGAAATTTCATAAGAGAAGAAAAAGAAAATAATTAGAAATGAAGACACCATAAAAAATATAAATTTAAAACTTGATTTGATGATCGAATCATAATAGGTGATGTTTTTCTCTCCAACTGAATTTCCTACTAATACTTCACTTGCATGAGCAAATGCATCGATACCATAGGAAAATAAAAAGAAAAAATTAAGTAAAATAGTATTCGCTGCAAGAATGATTTCTCCTTGACTCGCGCTCTGACTCATAAACACTGCAAAACAAGTCATTAAAATTACAGACCTGATAAACATATTTCCATTAACAATTAATTTATTTTTTAGATTTTTAATTTCAATGAGAGATTTAGTAAATATTGATTTATTAACAAAGTTGTTATTTGTAATAAGAAAATAGGCAACGAATATAATTACAGAGGATTCTGCAATAACAGAAGCATAAGCAACACCTTCGATATTCATTGAAAGAACATAAACAAAAAAGTAGTCCAGAATTATATTAAATGCATTAATAAAAATAATTATTTTCATAGCATAAGAGACTTTTTTAGTGCCAATTAAATAACCTATAAAAATGTCTCTCATAAATATTGCTGGTATGGACCAAAATCTAATATCTAAATATATTGCTGCGTTCTGATTAATCTCACCTGAGCCGCCGAAAATGTTTAGAGATGTTGAAATAATAAAATCTTTTAGAATTAATAGTACAAATGAAATAAAGCTAGCAATTATAAAAATTTGGTAAATACTTTTGATAGTCTTATCCTCAGAAAGATGATCTATCTGAGAGATATATCCTGTAGTTGTTGATTTTATAAAGCCAAAACTAAAAAGAATATAACTCATTATAATTGCCCCTAGACCTGCAGATGCAAGATATATAGGACTGCTGAGATGTCCCAGAACGGCATTATCAACTAAACCAACAAGAGGAACTGATAAGTTGGAAAAAATTAACGGGATAGCAATTTTTAGAATTTGTCGGTCAACGACACTTGAGAACATGGTCTATGCAACTTCAATCATATCAAAGTCAGATTTGGTAGCGCCACAGTCAGGACACATCCAAGTGTCTGGAATATCATCCCACTTTGTTCCTGGTTGAATTCCATCATCTGGCCATCCTTTTTCTTCATCATAGATAAGACCGCATATTAAACATAGATACTTCTTCATGAGTTCGTAAAGATTAACTTCTTAGATATAATTAATCAATAACATAATATAAATATAAACAAATTAAGTGGTATATATCCTGTATCTCCCAGTTACTTAGATACAGACGATGAATATCTTCATAAGTGTTTTGAGGTTATTTCCAGCGGTATAAGCATTTTTCAATTTAGATCACCTTATTTCTCATCAAGAAAAAAAAGGTTTTTATTAAAAAAGATATATAGCTACTGCAATGAATTTGATGTACAACTAATAATTAATAATGATTACAAATTAATCAAACATTATGATGGTTCAGGGATTCATCTTGGAAGAGGAGACATGCCTCTCGAAAAAATTAAAAATTTTTGTGGTTCTGACGTATTGGTAGGATATTCATGCGGATCAGAAATCTTTGATATTGAGAAATTAATAGAAAATAATGTTTCGTACTTTTCTATTGGTGCATTTAGCACCAGTAACACCAAGAAGAATACTGATTCTTTAAGTAGGTTTATAATTGAGAAATATAAAGTTATCAACAGGCCTCCAATGTGTATAATAGGTGGGATTAATTTGGATAATATTAAATCTGTATTAGTGCATAAACCGGAAATGGTAGCCATAAGCGAAGGGATTTTCAGACAAGAACTAGACAATATAAAATTAACAATAAATGAACTAATGGGATTAATGCGTGAAAAGGAACAAATCAAATCTACTTTTTAACAGAACAAAAAAAATGATACCTGGTGGTGTGAATTCTCCAGTAAGATCATTTTCTGCTGTTTCCAGTTCACCATTCATTGTCAAAAAATCAAAGGGTTCGCATATAGTTGATATTGATGACAATCGTTATATTGATTTTATTGGCTCATGGGGAGCTATGATATTAGGGCACAGCGATAGTAGGATACTATCTAAACTTAGTAAAGTATCAAAAGATGGTCTAACATATGGCGCTCCTAACGCAGCAGAAACAGAGATAGCTGAATTTATTATAAATAACATTCCTTCAATTGAAAAAATAAGAATGGTTAATTCAGGTACAGAAGCAACTATGAGTGCAGCAAGGTTAGCCAGAGGTTATACTGGTAAAGATATTATTATTAAATTCAATGGTTGCTACCATGGTCACGGTGATGCTTTCCTTGTTGAAGCTGGATCAGGAGCAACAACTTTTGGTAAACCTAGCTCCAGTGGTGTAACAAAAGGGTCATCTAAAGATACTATTTCACTACCTTATAACGACATTAATGAAGTTAAGAAAATATTTAATAAAAATTCAAATAAAATTGCATGTGTAATTATTGAACCCATTGCAGGCAATATGAATTTTGTAAGAGGACAAAAAAATTTTTACAAGAGCTCCGAAAATTATGTACAAAATATAAGTCGCTTTTAATTTTTGATGAAGTTATGACTGGCTTTAGAGTTAACTTCAAAGGAGCCCAAGAAATATATAAAGTAAGACCAGACATAACAACCTTTGGTAAAGTGATTGGTGGAGGACTTCCAGTGGGTGCATTTGGTGGTAAAGCCAAGATTATGGATAAACTTGCACCTGATGGACCGATTTATCAAGCGGGAACTCTATCAGGTAATCCATTAGCAATGCACTGTGGTCTTGAAACTTTAAAAATAATTTCTAAAAAAGCTTTTTTAAAAGATTAAGCGCTAAAACAAAATCATTTACTAATGAAATGAAGAGTGTAGCTATGAAACACAAATTTAAGTTTAATACTGACTCAGAGGGAGGAATGTTTGGTCTTTATTTCACGAACGATATTCCAAATAATATTGAAGATATTAAAAATTCAGATATTAATATGTTTAATAAGTTTTTTAATTTCATGTTAGAAAGAGGAGTGTTTTTTGCCCCATCGCCATATGAAGCAGGATTTATTTCTGAAGCACATACAGACGGAGATTTCAAAAAGGTTTATAAATTATTTGAAGAATTCATAGTAACTGTTAATTGATGATAGTGATTTGAATATCAGCAACATTAGTTCCTGTGGGACCAATTTTAATAAGAGAATCTAGTTTACTAAAAAAACTATATGAATCATTATTAGCTAGATATGATTCGATATCTAGATCAGTATCTTTATACCTTGAGATAGTATGGTTATCTACTATAGCTCCTGCAGCATCAGTAGGGCCATCTATACCATCTGTACCTACTGAATAAAGGCATAAATTTATATCAGAACCTTCTATAAGATATTTATTTAAAAAAGAGAGAGCAAATTCTTGATTTCTACCTCCCTTTCCAGATCCTGTAAGATTTACTAATGTTTCTCCACCTGAAATTATAATAATACTTTTATCTTTATTTTTATTAGCTTCATCATAAAGTTTCTTTGCATCATCAATCGCGAGTTTCTCAAAAGTGTTTTCAAGATTTATTACTTTATAGTTTTTAGTTTCTGCAATATTAACTAGTGTTTTACGAAACACTTGATTACTACTTATAATTTCAGAAATATTATTTGTGAAATGCTTGGGCGTCTCGTATGAGTTATCAGTATGCCCCTTTATTAAATGATTCTGAATCGATTGTGGTACTTTTGAGTAAATGTTGTAGTTGGACAAAATGTCTATCGCATCAGAAAATGTTGTGTTGTCTGCTACTGTTGGACCGCTTGCAATAGAGCTTAAGTCGTCATTAATTACATCAGATATTACCAAAGATAATGTTTTACTGGGTAAGGCAGCACTGTTCAATCTTCCGCCTTTAATGCCAGATATATGTTTTCGTATAGTATTAATTTCATTAATATTACATCCTGCCGATAGAAGTAAATTTGTAAGCTTGAATCTTGTCCTCAAGAGATATTCCCTCAGCTGGTAAAGATAATAATGATGAACCACCACCACTAAGCAAGAATACAACCAGATCATTATTATTTGATTGAGCGACATATTTAAGAACTTCTTTTGAGGCATTCACGCTATTAGCATCTGGTGTTGGGTGTGAAGAGATAATATGATTAAAGTCAAACGTCGAAGAATTTTCTTGGGGATTGCTAACTACAATTGGTCGCTCAAATATTTTTGTTTTATGTTTTTGTTCAATATATTTGAGAAAACCATCCATCATCATGACTGATGCTTTACCTACCGCTACAGGAAATATTCTCTCAGCAGACACAAAATAGTCTTCATATTTCTCACAGGATAAAAAGACTATATTAGATGGTCGTTGAAGAGCTATTGCTTCTTCAAATAAAGAATGTGCAATATCTCTCGATGACATTTAAAGATTTAGCTCAAACAACCTTATTCGGTAAGTCTTTTCCAGCGAAAAAAGCCAATGCATTATCAATTGCAGTATTACCCATTGCGATTCTAGTCTCAATGGTCGCACTACCTAGATGTGGAAAAGAAACAACGTTTTCAAGTGTTTTAAGTTGCGATGGAATATTTGGTTCAGTCTCGAATACATCTAGGCCTGCACCAGCAATTTCTTTATCTTCAAGAGCTTTTAATAACGCTTTTTCATCAATAATATCGCCTCTTGCAGTATTAATAACGAATGCTGATGGCTTCATCAACTTAAATCTTTCCTCATTCATAAGATGAAATGTTTCTTTTGTTGCAGGGCAATTTACTGAAACAAAATCAGATTCTTTACATATATCTTCTATTGTATCTAGTTTTGTAGCTTCAAACTTTGAAACAACTTCAGATGGAATATCATAAGGATCCCAAAAAAGAATATCCATATCAAAGCCAAATTTTGCTCTCTGCGCAACTGCTTGACCTATCCTTCCAAAGCCAATGATTCCTAACTTTTTACCTGTTACTTTAGTGCCAAGTAGATGTGTGGGTCTCCAACCTGTCCAATTATCTGATCTAAGTTCTCTCTCTCCCTCACCAACTCTTCTTGCCACCATTAGTAGAAGTGACATTGCAATATCTGCAGTACAATCTGTCAGTACTGATGGTGTATTGGAAACTGTAATATTGAATTCCTTAGCTGCCTCAATGTCAATATGATTAAAACCTACGCCAAAATTAGCAATCATATTTGCTGTTCTTCCTTCTACACCTAAAACATCGCGTGTGACTTTGTCGGTTACTGTAGGCATAAATACATCACAGTTTTTTAGAGCATCTTTTAATTGATCCTCAGTAAATGGGACATCAGATTCATTAAAAGTTACATCAAAATGTTCTCTTAGTCGATCTTCATTTGCTGAAGGCCATCTTCTTGTTACTATGGCTTTTGGCTTACTCATTATATTCTCCTAATTTGACGACCAATATTTAGATGCAGCTGCAGCACCACTTCCAGGCTCAACTTTAATTCCATTGTCGAGCATTGCCATTTCTGCCCCTGATATTGCACCAAATAACATGCACTCGTTTAAGTCGCCTAAATGACCAATTCTAAATACTTTACCTGCAACTTTTGACAGCCCAGCTCCAAGTGCTAGGTTGTATTTATTAAATGCAGTAGATATAACTTTTGATGCATCAAAACCTTCTGGTACAACAATAGCTGAGACCGTATCTGAGTACCATTTTTCCTCTTTAGCACACAAGTTTAGTCCCCAACCTTCAGTAATAGCTTTTCTAGTGCCTTCAGCAAGTCGATGATGTCTTTTCCAAATGTTTTCTAATCCTTCTTCGAATATCATGTCAATTGCAACTCTAAATCCCCTTAGAAGATTCACAGGAGGAGTGTAAGGCAAATATCCACCATCAAGTTTTTCAATCATATCAACGACATCAAAATAACATGTAGGATAGTTAGAATTTTTCATAGCATCAATAGCTTTTTGACTTACTCCTAATATGCCTAACCCAGCTGGTAACATGAAGCCTTTCTGCGAGCCACTTACAATGGCATCAACACCCCATTTATCCATCTCAAATTCATATCTAGCAACTGAACTCACACCATCCACAAATAATAATGCAGGATGGTTAAGGTCATCTAAAACTTTTCTAATTGCAGCAACGTCACTTCTTACACCTGTTGCTGTCTCATTTTGACACACAAGAACGCATTTAATTTCATGATTCTTATCTTCAGATAGGTGCTTATGGTAGCTTTCAGGATTTGCGCCAGTACCCCATTCTTCTTCCATTGTAATAGGTTCAAATTGCAGTCTTTTACACATATCAAGCCATAAGTGGCTGAACTGTCCAAAACTAGCTCCAAGAACTTTGTCACCGACATTAAGCGTGCTTTGAAGTGCTGCTTCCCAACAGCCGGTCCCTGAAGATGGAAAGAATACTACCTTACCTGTTTCCGTCCTTAATATTTTTTTTAAGTCTTGAGTTATTGGTTGTATTAAATCTGGTATTGTTGGATTACGATGATCTTCCATTGGACAATGGATTGCTTGCTGAACTGCTGCAGGTACATTTGATGGACCTGGTACGAATAAAAAATGATATCCTGACATATATTTGCTTCCTAAAAACTGTTAATTGATTGGGGTTACCAAAATAATCGATTTATTATGCCACATTTAGTGGATTTTTAAACTAGAATGTACACACTTTGGATGCATAGACTGTGGAACTATTCATAATATACATTTTAATTGGACTTATTGGCGGTATCACAGCTGGAATGCTTGGGCTTGGTGGTGGAATAATTTTTGTCCCTGGACTATTAATAGTCCACAAAATCAATGATTTATTCTTAGGCTATCAATTACAAGCTGCAGTTTATACATCAATTGTCTGCATAATATTTGCTGGCTCAATGTCGGCATATCTTCATTTTAAAAACAATTTAGTTATTACAGAGCAGGTAAAAAGATTTTCTGTACCAGTAATTTTAGGATGTTTAGTTGGTATCTACTTATTGGAGTATTTACCATCTTACTTATTAGAAAATATTTATAGTATGATTTTACTTATTTTGGCTTTGTTGCTAATCAGCGATGCTAAACTAATAAAGAACAATATTAATATTGTAAATAACATTGGAGGGACTTATTTTTTTCTGAATGGGACCATAAGTTCTCTTATGGGTATTGGAGGTGGTACTCTATCAGTTCCTTATTTATCTTTTATTCTTGGTGATATAAAGAAATCAATTGCAACAGCATCTGCAATAGGAATGGTTATTGCATTAACATGTATTGCGTTTATGTATTTTATAAACATAGATATATTTAGAACTAAATTAAACTACATGGGCTTAATTGTGATTGTGCCAACAAGCATGATTGGATCATACATTGGTGTTTCACTTCTTAGAATGTTTGATGCCTCAAGAGTTAAGGTTATCTTTTCTACGCTTCTCATTTTGATATCAATCTATTTATTTACTGATTAATTAAGTTATTAGCTATTAAGCCAGTAGCATTTTTTGTTATCTTTGCTTTGAGATAGATAGACTGATTAAAGATTTTAAGTGCTCTATTCTTAAATTCCAATGGAAATAACTTTGTGGAATGAAAATTTATTATTAGATCCAAGATTTTCTGAAGCCCATGATTTCTTGCGATTCTTTTATTAGAAAAATTATACATCACAGACTTTTTATCTTTATGATTAGCCATTAAATAACTCAAATAGGCAACATCCTCGATTCCCATATTCAGACCTAAACCCGCGAGCGGATGATACTTATGAGCTGCCTCACCTACAAATAAATTATTATCATAAAAGTATGTATCTGTGTGTCTTGATGAAAGTGGAAATGACTTACCTATACTAATTTTTTTGATATCACCAACAATAAATTCAATACGATCAGATAAACATGCTGACAATTCATCGGAAGAATTATTCATCAACTTACCATGCATGTTACTAGGAAGACTCCATATTAGGTTATATGTGTAGTTGTCTAGTGGCAAAAGACCTAATATTTCCTGATCATAAAAGATTTGACGTGGCTTTCTCATATTATCATTCTGATGAGACAGATTAATATTCAAAGCAATTTGTTTATAGTCAGTAGTACTATACTTTACAGCAATCTTGTTTGCTAAAACATCTTTAATGTCTGTATATATGATTAAATCTTTATTTGAAGATTGAGTATCAAGATTTATAAATTCATCTATGAGTTTACATGAATTTAACTCTGTTTTAACAGCAGTCAACAGATCCTTCTCTGAGACTATATACCCTAGATTTTCAGTATTTAAATCACAACAATTAAAATTAACTGTTTTATCTTTCTTAAGATATATATCTATCTCGTTATAACTAACTATTTTATCTGTATCTAAGTTTTTCCAAATGCCTACATAATCAAGATATCTTTTGCTGAACTCATTAATACTGTAGAAAGCGATCATAATGTTTTAAATCATCTTTTTTGAGGCTTAATTCTATATTCTCAATATTTGATAAATGCACTGCAGCAATAGAAGAAAGAAGTGAGTTGCCAGGGATAATTAATCGCATTTTTATGATATTCCTAGAATGTTTTTAATGAATTTTACTCTCATAGTTGATGATATATTTAGCACATTTGAAAAAACTGAAGATGCAATGTTTGCTAACAATTTATTTTTCATGAGAGTTTTAGAGATAATATCTATACTTTTCAATAACTCAGATCTTTTAGTATTAATTGCCGTTTTAACAGAGCTATCAAGTTCGTTTGGTGTAAATAAATCTCCTGTTAAACTATCAATCTCCTTAATACAATCAACTGCAAAATTAAATCCTTGTGCTCCCGCAGGATGAAGTAGCTGTGATGAATTCCCAAGAAACAAAATATTATTCTTTGTCCAAATATCTAGCCTTTGCGTATCTAAATCATATTTATAAATTAGACTTGGATCATTTATCTTTTTTATAAATGGTCTAAGTGTTTCTTCAAGAAATTTATAGTTACATGATTGACTTTCAAAATTAAAAAATCTTTATATTGATTATATATGCTTGCTACAACACATGCTTTATTCTCTGTGCCGGGGAGAACGGCAAATATCCCTTTTTTATTAAAAATCTGATAAGCGGTATTAGGTAAAGAATTGCAATTTACATTGAACATGTATGATGTTTGATCATAATTAATATTATCAGTTTTAATATCTAACTTTTTAGCAAATTTAGAATTAGCTCCATCAGTAATAATAAGATTAGTCCCTGATAAATCCAATTTACGATCTGCTTCATATGCTTCGAAAGGTGAAGACAAATCTGAAATGTTTATATCGCAATTATCAATCACTTCAATATATCTGTTTTTCAAGCACTGATCTCTTAAGTAGGATAAAAAATTTAGTTTATTTACTACACAGCCAAGATGGTCCTCATTTATATCTTGAGCTACAAGCTCTGTGACATTGAAACTATTAAAGAGCTTGATGGTAAGATTATTTATCTCATTCGACTGGAAAATTTCCTTATCCCAGATCTTATTATCCTTGAGGAAATTAACTGAATTTATTGATAGTGACAAAGGTACATAACTATTAGATATAATTTTTTTGAGCTTATTTTTTTCAAATAAGCACACATTATATTTTTTTTTTGACAATATCAGACTGACAAGGCAGCCAACTAGACCTCCGCCTATGACTAAATATTCAAATTTTTTGGCCATATGACATCAAGTTTTCAATAGCTTCAATAGTTTTTGGAACACCCTTAGTTAAAACTTCACAACCCTTTTTTGTGATAAGAATATCATCCTCTATTCTGACTCCAATGTGGTGAAAGCCTTTATCAATAGCTTTGTCATTATCAATATAAATACCTGGTTCTACAGTGAAAATCATACCCGGTTCTAGTGTTATTGGTTTTTCATCTTGAGAGTATGAACTAGGATCATGGACGTCTAAACCAAGCCAGTGACCTGTATTATGCATAAAATATTTTTTGTACAGCCCTTTCTTTATGTTCTTATCAAGCGCCCCTCTTAAAATTTTTGCATCTATTAGACCTTTAGTAATATATTTAACAGCAACATTATGTATATCGATTAATGTATTGCCAGGCTTACAAGCTTTAATTGCCATCATTTGTGACTTTAAAACAATATTATAAATTATTTTTTGATAATAATTATATCGACCACTAATAGGTATTGTGCGAGTAATATCAGAAGCATAGTTATTATACTCTGCAGCAGCATCTACTAGAATAAGTTGATTAGACCGAAGTTTAGAGTTATTTTGAGTATAGTGTAAGATACATGCATTTTTACCAGACGCAACAATAGCAGGATACGCTTGCTCACATCCTTTACTCTTACATATTTTCACAAACTCTGCTTCCAGATCATTTTCGTTTATCCCAGGTTTACAATTCTTCATCAAATTTGTATGAGCTACTATAGACACATCAGCAGCTTTTCTTATCTCATTAATTTCAAAATCAGACTTAACACGTCTCATATTACAAACAAGACTGTACAAATCATTTTTTGAAGATTGAGAGTTATTATGCTTAAAATATCTAGAACCTTCAGTATCAAAGTTAATTTCTTGAAGTAGATCTGTAAATCTATATTCGTCAGAAAATTCATAATATAAATTGCTGACATTTCTAACAGATAACTTATTTACTTCGTCGGAGTAAATTACATGTTCAATATCATATTTTTTTTTGTATGTGTGTTTCGACGGAACTTGTCCATGCCAGACCTTATCTAAATCATTTGGCCTCTTACAAATAAGAGTTGTATTAATGTTAGATCCATTTTTAGTTATCATTAATATTGTGGAAGGATCATTTATGCCGGTTAGATAATAAAAATTGCTGGATTGTCGATATTTATAGGCAACGTCATTATTTCTATACTTTTCAGAAGCAGAAAATAGAATTAATAATGAGTCGTCTTTTATTTGAGATATAACCGATGTTCTTCTATTTTTGTATTCAGAATTAATCATTGCTTTTATTAAATATATATTGAACTGATTTATCAATAAAATTGTGTATTTCATATAAGCTGTTTATGTTAACTTCTTCATCAACATCAATTACATATTTTTGATTAAGTTGACTAATTTCATCAAAAACTTCGAGTATTTCCATTATTCTTGGATCTGTAACAGCATCTTTTGTTTCTTGAAATGCAATCATGAAATAGTATGACCACTCAGCAATAGACGAAGATGCTTTCTGAAAAATTTTTCATATCTTCTATGGGAAGCTTATATCTATTTAATTTTATATCTTCTTTTAGTCGATCCATTAATATATGGCATGCAGGTAGTGAATTAATTGATATATCTAAAAAACTTAATATTTTTTCATCGACATATGCATTATCCTTTTTTAAAAGTATCAGACCAGTAAAGAAACCATGAACCTCAGATGATGTGAACGGACTGTCATAGTCTTCAATTAAATTAGTTAATTGCTTGTTCATAGAAACATTCATAAGTTAGTCATGTAAATTAATAATATATATTGATTAATCGAGTTTGTGTAATTATATTATACAGTATGTCTACTTTATTAGAAAAATTGAATAACCTTGAAAAGAATTTAGATTTACTAAACAAACAAAATGATTCTACAAAACTTGAAAACGAACTTTTGAAACATCAACAGACTAAACTTGTTAGTGAAAAGTCAGATCTGATTAAAAAAAATGAGACCGCAAAGTCTCAACTTAAAGCATTATTAGAAAGAATCAATAATATGAAAGATGATGGAAAAGACTAAAGTTGACATAAATATACTAGGACAAGATGTGTCTGTAATGTGCTCAGAAGAAGAAAAGCAAATACTTTTGAAATCGAGAGACCGCATTATAGAAGAAGCTGAGAATGTAAAAGAACAAACAAAAAATGTTGGTCATGATTACTTTTTAGTACTACTACTGTTAAACATTGCAGGGTCTGATATAAAAAATAAGATAAAGCTTGATGAATTAAGCTCAGTAGAATCAAGTATTGAAGCGATTAATAACAAACTACTTAATATACTTAAATGAATTACTGGCTTATGAAAAACGAGCCAGAAGATTATAGTATTGATGATCTTGCTAGAGACAAAATTGAACCATGGGATGGTATAAGAAATTATCAAGTTCGTAATATGATCAGGGATGATATGAGGATTGGTGATCATGCTTTCTTTTACCACTCAAACTGTGAAATTCCTGGGATATATGGCCTAATGACGATATGTTCTGGAGCTTATGTAGACCATACTGCATTTGATAAGAAGGCTAAATACTATGATCCAAAAAGTAATAAGTCCGCACCGCGATGGTTCATGGTTGATGTAAAATTTAAAAAGAAATTTAAAAAGATAGTTACACTAAAGGATTTGAAATCATACAAAGATTTATCAAACATGCGTGTGGTTCAACGTGGAAATAGACTATCAATTACAAAGATAGAAAAAAAAGAATGGGATTTTATAATTAATCTAACAAAGTAACTAAAAAATAAATTTAAAAATAACTAATTAATACTTGTTTTTGAAAAATAATTTACTAAACTAAAAATTAACCACCAATACCGCGGAGGATTTATGGTTAAAAAGAAAGCAAAAGCTAAAAGAAAAACAAAAGTTGCTAAACGTAAAGTAGCTAAGAAAAAAGTTACTGCTAAAAAAGCGTAAAGTAGCTAAGAAAAAAACTGCTAAGCGTAAAGTAGCTAAGAAAAAAACTGCTAAGCGTAAAGTAGCTAAGAAAAAGACTGCTAAGCGTAAAGTAGCTAAGAAAAAAACTGCTAAGCGTAAAGTAGCTAAGAAAAAAACTGCTAAGCGTAAAGTAGCTAAGAAAAAGACTGCTAAGCGTAAAGTAGCTAAGAAAAAAACTGCTAAGCGTAAAGTAGCTAAGAAAAAGACTGCTAGACGTAAAACTAGACGTTAATTCTTAGTAAAATAGTATTAAAAGGCCCTTTTGTTAAGGGCCTTTTTTTTATTTCAAGAATTGTTTATATGCTGAATTATCTGATTCATCATAAAATTTATAATTTAATGATCGAAGATGTCGTTCTAGACTATTCACGTCACTTTCTTGAGCTTGTAATCCAATTAAAACTCTTCCAAAATCAGCTCCATGATTCCTGTAGTGGAAAAGACTTATGTTCCACTTGGAACCTATATTATTAAGAAATTTCAAAAGTTCACCTGGCTTCTCAGGAAACATAAATCGATAAATTCTCTCATTTGTGGCATTGTTACTTGTACCTCCAACCATATATCTAACATGCGACTTCGCCATTTCATTATCACTTAAATCATGGCATCTATATTTATTTGACTTAAGTTTAGAGATAATTTGCTTTTTCTCGCTAATTCCCTTGGTTGTTTTAATGCCTACAAACACCTGTGCATTTTTATTGTCTGAATAACGATAATTGAATTCTGTTATTGCTCTTTTGCCTATTATAGAACAGAATTTTTTAAAACTTCCTGGTCTTTCATCGATTGTCACACCGAGAATAAGTTCAGTACTTTCTCCAATATCAGCTCTTTCTGAAACATGTCTAAGCCTGTCAAAATTCATATTTGCACCACATAAAATTATCACTATATTTTTATTCTCAATTTTATTCGATGTAATATATTTTTTAGCACCAGCCAATGATAATGCTCCAGCTGGTTCTGCAATTACTCTTTTTTCATCATAAATATCCTTAATAGATGAGCAAATTTCATCCGTTGTAACTGTAATACATGAGTCAATGATATCTTTCGAAAGTCTAAATGTTTTATCACCAATTTTTTTTACTGCAACACCATCAGCAAATATACCAACATGTTTTAATGATATTGGTTTGCCATGCCTGTAAGCTAGATTAAAGCATGCAGAATCTTCAGCTTCCACAGCAATAATTTTAATTTTAGGATCAATCATTTTTATATATACCGCTATACCTGCTAGTAGCCCACCACCACCAACAGGGATAAAAATATAATCAGGGTGCTTCTCTAACTGTGATAATAACTCTACCCCTATTGTTCCTTGGCCAGCAATTACATCTAAATCATCATATGGATGAACAAAGCTAAAATTATTATCTTTAGAATACTTCACGGCAAAGTTGTATGCCTCGTCATACGTGTCGCCAAATAAAATAACTTTTGACCCATATTTTTTTACAGCATCTATTTTAATAGTAGGTGTAGTCTGTGGCATAACAATCAATGATGGGATATTCAATTTCCTACAACTCAATGCAACTCCTTGAGCATGATTACCAGCTGATGCTGCTACAATATATTTAACATTTTTAAGATTAGAGATCTTGTTGTATGCGCCTCTTAGTTTAAAGGAAAATACAGGTTGTAAATCCTCTCTCTTGATAACAAATTTATTATTAAATTTTGATGAGATTTTAGGAGCAGACTGGAGAGGTGTAATAGTAGCTACATCATATACACGGTCAGCTTTTAAAATCTTATTAAAACATGTTTTAGTATATGTATCTTTTATTGACATACACGATATAGTGTATACTAAAAACAATTATTTTCATAAATGAGCCAGAATTCTAAAAAAGAAAAAGTTGCAGAAGCAGCTTTAGATTATATCGATAACAATGAGTCTCTTGGCATAGGATCTGGTTCTACTGTCAACATACTTATTGATAAACTTGCAAAAGTAAAAAATAAGATTGAATGTGTCGTATCAAGTTCAGAAAAATCAACCCAGCTACTATTAGCTAATGGTTTTAAAGTATCGCAATTAAGTGAAGTAGGAAAGTTAACAAAATATATAGATGGTGCTGATGAAGTTAATAAATATCTTCAAATGATCAAAGGTGGAGGAGGCGCATTGACAAGAGAAAAAATCTTGGCGCATAACTCTGAAAAATTCATTTGTATTGTCGATGAATCAAAAAAGGTAGATGTTCTGGGAAAATTTCCACTGCCTATTGAGGTTATACCTATTGCTAGAAGTTCTGTTTCCATGGAATTAATAAAAATTGGCGGAAGGCCCGTTTTGAGAAGTGATTTTGTTACAGATAATGGTAATCTTATTATAGATGTTCATAATTTAGAAATTCTGGAACCAATTGACCTTGAGAAAAAGATTAATAACATCCCTGGTGTAGTAACAAATGGTATTTTTGCGCTCGATCATGCAAATTTATTGTTATGCGCGAACGAGAGCGGGGTTGAGATTTCTGAACCTATCGTTTAGAGAATTGAGTAGCTTTTCTAGCTTTACGTAAACCTACCTTTTTACGCTCAACTTTTCGGTCATCTCTGGTGACAAAACCCTCTCTTTTAAGTATAGGAAGAAGATCATTTTGATACTTAACTAATGCTCTCGTTAATCCATGGACTATGGCTCCAACTTGACCACTTTTACCCCCGCCCACGACAGATACATTTAGGTTTACTTTGTCCTGCATTTGCGTTTTTGTCAAAGGCGCAAGTAGGTATGCTGAAAGTGTTGCAGACTTGGTAAATTCGTCGACATTTTGTGAATTGATTTTAATATCTCCAGTTCCGCTGTATAAATAGACTCGTGCACTTGATGTCTTTCTTCTGCCTGTACCGTAAGTCTTGTGCATAATTTTATATCTCTAAAACAGTTGGTTTTTGTGCTCCATGACTATGTTTTTCATTTTCAAATACTTTTAGTTTTTTAATCATGGATCTTCCTAGAGGATTTTTTGGCAACATTCCTTTAACGGCATTCTTAATGACAAAATCAGCTTTCTTATCAATCATTTTAGCCAGAGGAGTAGACTTCAAATTTCCTATGTAACCAGTATGTTTATGGTAAATCTTATCTGATAATTTATTGCCTGTTACCTTAATCTTCTTTGCATTAATAACAATAATATAGTCACCTTCATCAGTATGGGGTTGATATTGAGGTTTATGCTTGCCTTTGAGCATCATTGCTACCTTAGATGCTAAACGTCCTAAAATAACGTCTGTAGCGTCTATGACATACCACTGTTTATTGCTATCATTTATACTCACGGATAGAGATTTTACTCACATAAGCTAATGTATACAAGCAATTATTTAAAATTCAATCAAATGGGTCCTAATTTATGCCGAGTTTAGATAATATTTTGAAAGAATTGGACTATGCTATTGATGTCCTTCATAACTCAAGACTATCAGATGAATTAGAGACAAATTTAACAAATGATGATCAAAAACAATCACAAAGAGTAATGAGAGTTAATCATATGGGGGAGGTGTGTGCGCAAGCACTATATAGAGGGCAAGCCATGACAACCAAAGATTCAAATACAAAAAAGATAATATTAAAGATGTGTGAAGAAGAAATGAATCATTTAACAATGTGTGAGAACAGACTTACAGAGCTTTCTGGTCAGACAAGCAACCTTAATAGTTTATGGTATGCGTCATCATTTTTATTAGGGGCCTACGTAGGATTGTTAGATAAAGATAAATCACTAGGATTTATCTATGAAACAGAAGATCAGGTAGAACAGCATCTTGATGAGTACACAAAAAAACTGCCTAGCAACGACGACAAAAGTAGAAAGATTTTAGAGAATATAAAAATAGATGAGTCTAAACATAAAAATACGGCTAAGAGCCTTGGGTCAAGTGATTTGAGTATCGAAGTAAAAAATCTAATGGCCTTGTCATCTAAAGTAATGAAAAAAATAAGTTTCTATTTTTAAATTAAAAATTTATTCAGACATTCTATAAGGGCATCAGAGTCATGATGCTCTTTTTTCCTTATGATCTTAGTATGTTGAAACGATAGACTAGACTCGTCTTCGATTATGTCGTATTGCCCTACTTTACTCTGAATATATGTCTTAAAAATATCACCGCCATCTTGTTTAATATTCTCTAAATTCAAACCTCTATGAAAATAATCAAGGGTCATAGCGTAATATTTTTCGTAGTTATTGTCACTTGATAAAACATTTATCGAGTTGTACACGCTCTTGTTACTACACGAAGAAATATGTAATTCTAATCTAAGGATAATATTATTTGATATTGAGTGTTCATAATATGAATGAAAGCTGATATGACTCTCGTTCAGATGCATTACTCCAGAGGCTCCTGTAATATAATCCTTAGACTCTATAATTGATGAAACGCTTGTCCCAGATGGTTCAAAACTATGGCTTGATGTATTTATTATTTTAGTGTCAAGTATTTTAGATATTGATGTAAGCATATGTATCATTTTTTTAATACTAAAATTCGAGTCAATTTTATTATTCACAGACATCCTGTTAGTTTCTTCGCATTTGAAGACATAGTATGTATTTATGATTAATGATTGACTAGTATTCGATAAATTAAGACTCATTGCTTAACGTAGGATGCCATAATATTTGTAATATATTTCCATCAGGATCTTCTACATAAAAACTTATAGAGTTATCTCTGTGAGTCTTTTTTTCTTTGTGGATTTTGATATTGTTTTCCTGAATATGTTTAAGAAAAACGTCAATGTCCTCCTGTTTTCGAACAAAAATTCCAAAATGATCAAGCCTGGACTCGCTTTCCAAAGATAAATCTTCGTCATAATGAAGAGCTAGGTTATCTTTTCCATTAGTAAGATATACATTTTCGTGATCTGGTTGCCAATCAACTTTCATACCTAATATTTGCGTGTAAAACTTCAAGCATTCTTCAAAGTTTTTTACCTTTAGTGCTAAGTGACGTATTCCTAGGTTATCCAACATTTATTAATTCCTGTATAGATTTTTCAGTATCTGAGGATTTTATCAAATGTTCCCCAATAAGAAATGTGAAAATACCAGCATTATTAAGATTTAGTACATCATCTTTATGACTAATACCGCTCTCACTAATAATTACCACATCCTCGCTTTTAATATGTTTAGCTAGTTCTACACTTGTATTGAGATCTACTTTAAAATTCTTAAGATTTCTATTATTTATACCTAAGATTTTGATGTTCTGAGATAAAGCAAAATCAAGTTCATAAATATCATGAACTTCGACCAAGACATCAAGGTGTAGTGAAGAAGCTAATGTACATAATTCTATAAATAATTTTTTCTTCAGTGCAGAAACAATTAACAGTATACAGTCAGCATTTATCGCTTTACTTTCGTATACTTGTATAGGATCAAGAATAAAATCTTTTCTCAAAACTGGGACTTCTACAGAGTTTCTTACTATCTCTAAGTCATCATTAGAGCCATTAAAGTAGTCTCTCTCTGTTAATACTGATATACAAGTTGCGCCTCCTTTTTCATACTCTTTTGCCTTTTTAGATACATCAAGATTTTCACATAGAATTCCTTTACTAGGAGATCTTCTTTTTATCTCAGCAATTATTGAGTTTTTATTAGAGTTTTGACGTGTTAAAAGATTATTGTAAAAAGACCTATCACTAGAAATACTGTCAAAATCAGATACAACAAATGATGATTTAAGCCTATCAATTTCTTTAAATTTATTTTTTATTATTTCATCTAACACTGTTATCAAACCTGATTTGTGAAATCTATATATTGATTAAATTTATCTCGAACTTTGTATTCATTCAGAGCATCTCTGCATTGCTTTATTGCCTCATCTAGAGAAATTTCTTTATATAACATAACGGATAGTGCAGCATTAAATAAACTAATCTCTTTTGCATCAGAATCTTCATTATTAATAACACTAAACACCATATCAAGGCTGCTTTTATTATCCGTTGTTTTTATGTTATCTATATTGGAACAAGTGATATTGTGCTTTTTAGGATCGATTGAATAGTTGGTTTTTTTTGATCCTATAATTTCTATTACATCAGTTTCAGTATAGATACTTGCTTCATCCATTCCGTCTCTCGAATTAAGAATTAGTGCTCTATCTGTACCTAACTCAACAAGTGCGTCAGCAATTAGATTCATTGATTTTTGATCATATACTCCTATTAGTTGAAGTTTTGCTTGTGCAGGGTTTGTAATAGGCCCTAGCATGTTAAATATTGTTTTATTAGGAGCAATTTTTTTTCGTGACTCAGCAACATTTTTCATGGCTTGATGATGCATAGGAGCAAACATAAAACCAAAATTTACTTGCTTGATACACTCGCTTACTTGGGTGGGGTTTAGATCAATTTTTGCACCAGCATCATGAAGTAAATCAGCACTACCAGATTTACTTGTAATTGCCTTATTGCCATGTTTTGCAACTTTTATATCACATGCCGCAGCAATAAATGCCGCACAAGTCGAGATATTAAATGTGCCGCTACCGTCGCCACCCGTACCACAACAATCAATAACTTTTTCATCAATTTCTACTTTAGTAGAGATTTCTCTCATAGCTCTAGCAAATCCGATTAGCTCATCAGGATATATTTCTTTAGAGTTTAATAGGCTTAGAACCTCTATAATATTATTTTCTTTCAGTTCACCTTTGAACATTTGTTGTGAGACATAACAAGCTTCATCTTGTGTAAGGTTAATACTATTGTGAAGTTTTGAAATAATTTTCTCAAAGTTATACATTTAAAAAATTCTCAAGTAATTTATGTCCTGATTGTGTCAAGATAGATTCTGGATGGAATTGTACACCAAATAAATTATATTCTTTATGTCTGATTCCCATAATTTCAGATTCAGTGTCATCTGAACGCGCCGTAACTAATAGACAATCAGGTAAACTTTCTTCTTCAATTACTAGTGAATGATATCTAGTTGCAGTAAAGTTTTGAGCTATTGAATCAAATAAATCCTTCTCATTATGAGTAATGTTAGATGTCTTACCATGCATTATTCTTTTTGCAGAAACAATTTTTCCACCAAAAGCTTGTCCAATAGTTTGATGACCAAGGCAGACGCCCAATATTGCTTTTTGTTTGTAGAACTTTTTAACTACATCAAGAGAAATACCAGCTTCATTAGGAGTACAAGGTCCTGGTGATATCACTATTTTATCCGGATTTAATGTATTAATTTGCTCTATCGTTATTTCATTATTTCTTTTTACAAATACTTCAGCTCCTAGTTCACCTAAATATTGAACAATATTGAATGTGAAAGAATCATAGTTATCTATCATCAAAATCATCAGTTTTCTCTCAATCTTTCAATAGCTTTAATAATTGCTTTACCTTTATTGATTGTCTCTTCCCATTCTGATTCAGGAATAGAATCATAAACAATACCGGCGCCGCATTGTATATGTAATTTCTTGTTTTTTATAACACAGGTTCTTATCGCTATAGCTGTATCCATGTTCCCGTTCCATCCAAGATAACCAATTGCACCAGCATAGATACCTCTTGTAATGTTTTCAAGTTCAAAGATTATTTGTAGCGATCTTATCTTTGGTGCTCCTGATACAGTGCCTGCTGGAAAGGTAGCTTTTAGTGCATCAAACTGTGAATAATCCGGCTTTATCGTCACCCTCGACATTAGACACCATATGCATCACATGAGAGTATTTCTCAATTATCATTTTATCAGTCAATTTAACAGTTCCAGTTTGACAGATTCTTCCGATATCATTTCTACCCAAATCAATTAACATTAGGTGCTCTGCAAGTTCTTTTTTATCATCCAACAAGTCAATTTCAAATTTCTTATCAGTATCTATATCATCGCTTCTAGGCCTAGTTCCTGCTATAGGTCTTACAGTGACTTTCTTGTCTTCAAGTCTTACCAATATTTCAGGTGATGAACCAACAACAGTGTAATCTCCCATATTTAAATAATACATGTATGGCGATGGGTTAATCTTTCGTAATTCTCTATAAAAATCAATTGGCTTTTCAGAAAAATCTACAGTCATTCTTTGTGACAATACTACTTGCATTACATCACCCGATGAAATGTAATTTTTTATCTTTTGTACTGCAGAGATAAAATCTTCTTTTTTAAAATCATAATTAACAATCGTCTCTTTATTATTGTAATAATGTGTGCCTATTTCAAAATCTTCATTAAGCAGTTGAGTGTAGTGTTCAAGTTTTTTTATATTTCTATCGTAGTCAGATTGTGCGGAGCCAGAAAAGACAACAACATAAACCTTATCGTTGACTTTATCAAATACGATGAATTCTTTACAAATAATTAGTGAAATATCTGGTGCATCAATATCGTTTTGAAGTTTCTTTTTGGGAATGGTTTTTTCAAAATAACAGACAGATTCAAAAGAGAAGTGTCCTACAAGCCCTCCTGAAAATAAGGGAAATTGATTTGGAATATAGGCTTTGAATGAATGAAAATATTTCTCTAACCAATCAATGGGGTCATTTTCAGTATGTTCTTCTACACATAAAAAATCAGAATATTTTTGAATTATATTTCCATGGATTTCAATATACTCACCTGAGGAACAACCAATAATTGTATATCTACTCCAATTTTTATCACCCTCAAGAGATTCAAAGAAAAAAGATTTTTTGTCATCAAAATGTTGAGAATAAACATCAATGGCTTCTTTGTCATATCCTTCAATTTCTCTGATTAACGGTATTAGATTAAAACCCTCTTGGGCAATTTTTGAAAAATCATTAAAGTTCATTAATCAAAATTATGATTTAGCTATAATTTCTCTCATTTGAGAAATAGTAGAGGTATAGTTTTTAGAGTTAAATATTGCAGAACCAGCAACAAAGGTATCAGCTCCACATTTCGCAGCTTTACCAATATTTTCGAGATTTATACCGCCATCAACTTCCAGCCTGATTGATGGATTAATTGCATCGATCATCTCTCTGACATCTGATATTTTGTCATAAGTGGATTCAATAAATTTTTGACCTGCAAATCCTGGATTAACAGACATCAACAAAACCATATCTATCTGATCCAAGCAATATTCTAGAACAGAAACACTTGTCGCAGGATTGAGTACTAAGCCAGGCTTGCATCCGTTATCTCTTATAAGTTTAATAGTTCTATCCACGTGGTTTGTCGCCTCAGGATGAAATGTAATGAAGTCAGCTCCCGCTCTAGCAAATTCAGGAATTATTTCATCTACAGGACAAACCATCAGATGAACATCAATCACTGATTTGATTCCGTAGTCTCGAAGAGATTTACAAACCATTGGGCCAATGGTTAGATTTGGCACATAATGGTTGTCCATTACGTCAAAATGAATGAAATCTGCTCCTGCGTTGACCACATCGGTTACTTCTTTGCCTAAATTAGCAAAGTCCGCTGATAAAATAGATGGGGCTATTTTGTAATCTCTCATGGACACCTGATTATTCTTTGTCAGTATAATTCATAAGCACAATGAATTAAATTTTTTTTTTTGATAAACTGATGAGACTTAACATCATGAAGATAAGAGGAAAATATTATGGAACTAATTAAGAATACATTGTTTGCTGTCATGCTAGTAATAGCATTGCCAGCTATGTCAGAAGATCATACAGTTGAAATGTTGAGCTCATCAAATGGAGAAATGATGGTTTTCAAACCAGCAGTCTTGAAAATTCAACCTGGAGACACTGTAACATGGAAAGCATCTAATCCTGGACACAATACAGCATCAATTGATGCAATGACAGCTGATAATAGTCTTCAATGGAATGGTAAGATTAATGAAGAACTCACAATTACATTCACTGAAGAAGGTGTGTATGGATATAAATGCACGCCCCACTATATTCTTGGTATGGTTGGTATAATTGCCGTTGGTGATAATTTAGAGAATCTAGCAAATGCCTCAGAATTCGCTGCTGCTGAAGAAAAGAAGTTTGCCACTAATAAAGAAAGATTTTCCAGTTACATAAATAAATTAAAATAATACATGGATCGAACTGACATATTTTTTCTGGAGAACAAACCACTGTTCTCTGGAAAAATTAGAGATGTTTATAAATTTAATGAAGATAAACTTCTAATAAAGACATCAGATAAAATTTCAGCATATGATTTTGTGTTTGATGATGAACTATCAACTAAAGGTGAACTCCTAACGACTATATCGAAATTTTGGTTCAAGCAAACAGAACATATCATAGATAATCATTTACTTATAGATAATGAACTAGCTAAACTAGTTCCAAATACATTTAAAAGTTGTTCGCTTGTAAAAAAATGTGAACCAATCAGAATAGAGTCTATTGTGAGGGGTTATATTTCTGGATCTGCTTTCAAGCAATATAAAAAAGAGGGTAAGGTCTCCGATATTATTATTAGCAAAAAAATGAATATTAATGATAAATTTGATTCTCCATTATTTACACCATCTACAAAAGCTGAAGTTGGTGGTAAAGATATAAATATAACATTTGCAGAGATGTGCAAAAATATTGGAGAAGAATTATCTAATTTTATAAAAGATAAAAGTATTGAATTATATGAGTATGCGCATAGATTGGCTCTTACAAAAGGCCTGACGCTGATAGATTGTAAATTTGAATTTGGTTACGATGATGAAAAGAATGTAATATTAATTGATGAAATTTTCACTCCTGATTGTGCGAGGTATTGCTTAACAAAGGACCTTGAAAATAAAGATATAGATTTTTTTGATAAACAATACTTTAGAGACTATCTTGATCAGATCAACTGGAATCGTAAACAAATTATTATTCCAACAATTGTCAAAGATGAAATACTAAATAAGTATAGAAAAGTATTAACTTTATTAACTCATGAAAAATAGTATCTTTGTTACTGGAACGAATACTGATGTTGGTAAAACATATATTGGAATAAAGTTACTAAAAGAATTAAACAAGAAAAAAGACTTTTTAGCTTTCAAGCCGATTGAAACAGGCTGTCAAGTTAGAAAGGGTTTGCTGATACCGAGAGACTCGACTAAATACTATCATGCGCTTGGCAAAAAAATAACACATGATGAGATCAATCCTTATAGGTTTATAGAACCTGTATCTCCATATTTAGCAATTAAAAATGCAAATAAAAAGATTTATATAAAAGATTACATAATGAAATACAAAAAAATCATTCAAAATAGACCATGTGTTGTTGAAGGAGCAGGAGGAGCATTCTCTCCTCTAGCTACAGACGGTCTCAATATTAATCTCATGAAAAAAATCAAATCATTTAATATTCTTATCGTTAAAGATGAATTAGGTTGCATAGGTGCCGCAGTATCAACAATGTTAGCTTTTGAGAGACTTAAAACATCGTTAGATTTAGTAATACTTAATTCAAACAATAAAAACCAGATGGAGAATTTCAAAGAGATAAAAAAACACAGCAAAATACCAGTTGTAAACTACACTAGTGCAAGCTCAATAAAGATGATTTCTAAAAAAATCTTCAACTTACTATAGACTTCCAACTGAGGCCATAGAGCACTTACTTGCTCTATCAAAGAGAATTTCTTGAGATTTTTTTATATTTTCGTCATTACCACCCCATGAAGCAAGTGCAGCTGCTTGTATTGCTCTTGCATAAGAGAAGGTTACCCTCCAAGGTAGGTTCGTGTGATTATTAATAATATTTAAATGAGTTTCTGCTTCCTCATCAGTTTGGCCGCCTGATAGAAATGCTATCCCTGCAGTAAGTTCTGGAACACAATCTTGTAAACACTCAAGTGTCATCGATGCCACTGTATTTCTGTCTGCTCTAGATTGGTTTTCTTGACCAGAGATAACCATGCTTGGTTTTAAAACAGTACCTGGTAGATATACGTTCAGCATATCTAAATTATTAAAAAGAGATTTTAAGGATCTTCTAGTAACCTCATTACAAGTTTCAATACTGTGAGCTCCGTTGATTAAGACCTCTGGTTCAACAATAGGTACAAGGTTATTTTCTTGACATAGTGACGCATATCTAGCGAGCGCGTTCATATTTGATTCTATACACGCATCTGAAGGAATATTATCTCCTATTGTAATTACAGCTCTCCATTTACAGAATTTAGCGCCTTTAGCATAATAATCTGAAAGTCTATCACCAAGGCCATCTAATCCTTCAGTGACTTTTTCTCCTGGATGACAAGAAAAATCTTTTGCTCCTTTGTCAACTTTTATGCCAGGGAGTATACCAATTGAATTGAGGTATTCTCTAAACAAAGTCCCATCACTCATTTTTTGATCAAATGTTTCTTCAAACAATATTGCACCACTTATGCATGTTGATAACTCAGGAGTTGTAACAATTAATTCTCTATATCGTCTTCTGTTATTCTCATTATTTTCAACATTTATTGATGCTAAGCGTTTTGCTATTGTTGGACTACTTTCATCCATAGCTAAAATACCTTTGGGTTTTAACATCATTTTTTGAGCAGTTTCACTTAATATATTATTATCAACTTGTATTTCTCCCTAATTATTAATCTCAATCATATTACCAACCTCAACAACTTTCATTGCATTAGTTCCACCACTTGTACCAAGCAGGTCACCCTTTGTAATAATTACTAAGTCTCCTTTTTTCACTGTGCCAATTTCTTTCATTAATGAGATAACTTGCAAATTTGCTTGTGCATGATTCTCTTCAAGTTTATCTAGCTTTATCGATTGCACTCCTTTATAAAGACATATCCGTCTACTTGTTTTAATGTTTTGGGTCATTGCGTAAATCGGAATATTAGATTGTACTCTAGACATCCATAAAGCAGTTGAACCAGTTTCTGTAAGTGCAGCAATAGCTACAACTTTTGTAAGTTTCGCGCTATATACAGCAGATAATGCAATGACCTGATCCACTGGAAGTGTTTTAGGAACAACTCTGTCTACAGATAATGGTCTTATGTATGCTCCTTCAGACTCAACACAAATTCTACTTGCTTCAGATATTACATCAGATGGATATTTACCAATCGCCGTCTCTGCAGAAAACATAATAGCATCTACTCCAGATGTAACAGCGTTAGCAACATCAAATACTTCCGCTCTAGTTGGAACTCTATTTTTAATCATAGATTCCATCATTTGCGTTGCAACAATAACAATTTTATCAAAAGATATCGCTTTTCTAATGAGTAGTTTTTGTGTGGCTGGAAGCTGCTCAATACCAATCTCTACACCTAGATCCCCTCTAGCTACAAGTAATCCATCCGCTGCTCTGGTAATCTTATCAATATTCTTTATTGCTTCATTTCTTTCTATCTTTGCAATTATTTTGACATCTTTATTTTTAAGTATTTTTTTGATTTCATTTATATCTTTCTCATCTTGAACAAACGACACTGCAACATAATCATATTCAAGTGGAAGTGATTTTTTTAGGTCTGACTTATCTTTGTTAGTAATACCTGATAGTGATAAACCGCCACCTTTTTTATTCACTCCTTGATAAGGTTTAAGCTTTCCACCTCTTAAAACAGTTGTGTAAATTTTTTTGCGTTAACTTTATCGACTCTTAACTTTATTAAAGCATCACTCAAAAGTAATTCATTGCCTGCTTTGACATTCTTATATAAATCCTTGAAAGTAACTCCAACTTTTTTTGAGGTACCATTTTCACCTAAAGAAGAGTCAATGATGAAACTGTCATGGGTTTTTAGCATAACGAATGGCAATTTACCGAAACTTTTGATCCTAACCTTCTGCCCTTGAAGATCGATCATAATTGCTACTGGTCTGTTAAAGTTACTCTCTTGATTTCTAACTAAGGATATAATTTTTTTTGTATCTTCCACTGATGTATGTGAAAGATTGATTCTAAATACATCTGTCCCAGCTTCTATCATCTTCGCAATTTTAGTAGGTGAAGTTGATGATGGGCCAAGAGTTGCAATAATTTTCGTTCTTTTTTTCATTTTATATATTTAATTTGTCTAATATTGGTAATGTTTCATTTTCTATATATGTCAAAAGTGATCCTCCGCCTGTTGATAAACAAGTAAAATCATTTTGTAAGTTTAAATTTTCGATAATCGGTAGTGTATCACCACCGCCAACTATAGAAAAACAATTATGTTGAGCGATTGCATTTGCTATTGAATTTGTTGATCTATCAAAAGGTTTTTTTTCTACATATCCAAGTGGCCCATTCCAAAATATTGAAGATGATTTATTTATAATTTCTATTAAATTGACAGAGCTCTTATCACCCAAATCATATATAGTGTCGGCATTAGAAATATGATTTAGTTCTATATTTGAAATTTGTGAATCAGTCTGGCATGTGAAATCGGTTGGAATAAATATCTTTGATGAAAGATCAGAATTAAGTATATCTTCTGCCAAACCTATTGAACTCTCTTCTATTAATGACTGACCAATTTCGTATCCTTTTGCTTTTAAAAAAGTATTAAGTATTCCGCCGCCAAGAATCATATGATCACATTTTTCAAGTAGTTTTTTTATTACTACTATTTTTGTAGAAACTTTAGCGCCTGAAATTATTATTGTTTTAGGTCGAGACTCTTCATTAACAAGTTTATTTATTGTTGATATTTCATGTCTGAAATTTAGACCTGCAGCTGTATCTAAATAATCTGATAAACCATATGTTGAACATTCTTTTCTATGAGCTACACCAAAAGCATCAAAAACAAATATATCTGCTATAGAAGCTAGACTTTTAGATAAGTCTTTATCGCATGCTTTTTCACCAATATTAAATCTAACGTTCTCAAGCATAGCAATATGATAATCATCAAAACTTATAGAATCAGTAAAATTTGGAATGAACTTAATTTTTTGGTTTAATTTTTCAGAGACATAATTACAGACAGGCAAAACTGAAAGTGATGAGTCATGCTGTCCTTCAGTCGGTCTTCCAAGGTGTGATGCAATAATTAATTTATTGTCTTGTTGAAGTAATGCATTAATAGTTTCATAAGATTGCCTAATCCTAAAGTCATTAACTATCTTGCCTTCACTCATAGGCACATTGTAGTCAAATCTTATAAGGACTCTCTTGGATGTTATATCCTCTAATAGCAAATTAACCTATCCAATGTTTTGTAACGTCTAACATGCGATTCGAAAATCCCCACTCATTGTCATACCATGCACATATCTTATAAAGCTTATTTTCAGAAACTCTCGTGAGGCCTTCATCAAAAACAGATGAGAATGATGAATGATTAAAATCAACAGAAACTAGAGGCAAGTTATTATAGCCAACAATACCTTTCATATCATTTTCAGATGATTGAAGTACAAGATTATTTATTTCATCTAAAGATGATGTTTTTTTAGTATTAAAACATAAGTCAACTATTGAGACGTTTGTAGTTGGAACTCTAATAGCGAAACCATCAAGTTTTCCATTTAGATCTGGCATAACTAATCCAACAGCTGCTGCTGCACCTGTTTTTGTTGGAATCATTGATTGAGTTGCTGATCTTGCTCTTCTTAAATCTGTATGATAAACATCAGTTAAAACCTGGTCATTAGTATAGGCATGAACAGTAGTCATAAGTCCATTTGTAATCTCAAGTGTTTTATGAATATTTTTTATTACAGTTGCAAGACAATTAGTTGTACATGATGCATTCGAAATAACTTGATGATTTTCAGTCAATGTTTCGTGATTGACTCCATACACAACTGTATTGTCAACATTTTTACCAGGAGCTGAAATGATAACTTTTTTTGCACCAGCCTCTATATGTAGTCCTGCTTTTTCTTTAGAAACGAAGATCCCAGTACATTCATAAACTACATCTATATCAAGCTTGCTCCATGGTAAGCTTTTAGGGTCTCTCTCAGAAATTACAAGTATTTCGTCTTTTTGATCAATTAGAATTTTATTATCTTTTACTTCAACGCTCTTTTGAAACTTTCCGTGAACAGTATCATGAATTAATAAATGGGCATTAATACTACTGTCACCTAAATCATTAATAGCTACAATCTCTATATCATCAAATTTATCATTTTCATATTTTGCCCTTAAGATATTTCTACCAATACGCCCAAAACCATTTATAGCTACTCTTATTGTCATTGTTCACCTATTTTTGTTGATTAAATTTATAATTTTTTTCTTTATATTTTTAACTGTAAATCCAAAATGCTCCATCACATCTTCACCCGTACCCGAAAGTCCAAATGTATCCATAGTTAATGTGGCGCCTGTCTTACCAGTAAATTTATGCCATGAATCACCAACACCGGATTCTATAGCAAGAATATTCTCAAAACTATCAGGTATACATTTATTGATATAACTATCTGATTGTCTTAGAAAAAGTTCCTGACATGGCATTGAAATAACTCTAATATTCAAGTCTTTTTTCCTCAATTGATCTGCAGCATCCACAGCTAATGAAACTTCAGAGCCTGTAGCAATAACTATTGCATCTGGATCTCCTGAACTTCCACAAACTACATAACCACCTTTAGAGATATTATTTATTTGTGACTTGGTTTTTGGTATTTCATGAAGAGTTTGCCTTGATAAAGCAAATGCCAATGGCCTTTCAGTAGATGTTAATGCCGCAATCCAACCTGCAGCGGTTTCTTGTGTATCTGCCGGTCTCCACACATCCAAATCAGGAACAAGCCGAAGTGATGATAACTGTTCTACAGCTTGATGTGTTGGTCCATCCTCACCAAGCCCAATTGAGTCATGCGTGAATATGTAAACAATAGGTAATTTCATCAGCGCTGACATTCTAATTGCATTTTTTGCATACTCAGAAAATATCAAAAACGTACTTGCAAATGGTCTCATCGCTCCATGTAGAAAAATTCCGTTTGATATTGCAGACATTCCAAACTCTCTTACTCCATAGTATATGTATTTACCTGTTGGGTTCTCATTTGAAAAAGCTTTCATTTCATCATAATAAGAAAGATTTGAACCTTTTAGATCTGCTGAACCGCCAATGAGCTCGGGAACTAAATTACCAAATTCTGACATCACTACTTGTGAAGATTTTCTTGTAGCCATTGGTTTATGTGACTTGTGCATAAATTCACTAAGTTTAGCTAGGGATGTGTGAGTATTAATGCGCTTAATTCTTCTATTTAACTCTTTATATTCTTTGCTGAACTCTTTTTTATATTTACTAATCTTTGTAGTCCATAATTCTTCCAACTTTTTTCCCTTCTTTGTGGCATCCCAGCTCTGATATATGTCTTTTGGAATTTTAAAAGGCGCATGAGGCCAGTTTAATTTTTCCCTGATTATCTTAGCTTCATCTATTCCTAATGGTGCACCATGAGCTTTAGATGTGCCTTGAAATTTAGGAGAACCATAACCAATTACAGTTTTACAGCAAATCAAAGTTGGTCTTTCTTTTTCAGCTTTTGCTGATTTGATCGCATTTCTGATATTTGAAAAATCATGTCCATTAATATTTTTAATTACATTCCAACCATAGCTTTCAAAGCGTGATGGAATATCCTCAGTAAACCAACCGTTTACATCTCCATCTATAGATATTTGATTCATATCATAAAAAACAATTAATTTATTAAGCTTCAATGTGCCTGCTAATGAGGATGCCTCATGAGATACTCCTTCCATTAAACAGCCATCACCTGCAAAGACATATGTGTAGTGATCAATGATTTTATGACCATTTCTATTATATTCTGCAGCTAGATTTTTCTCAGCAATTGCCATGCCCACAGCATTTGCAAGTCCTTGTCCTAATGGACCAGTAGTAGTTTCAACACCCTCGGTTATATCGCACTCAGGATGTCCTGGGGTACGTGAGTGTAGTTGTCTAAAATTTTTAATATCATTGATAGATAATTTGTAACCAGTGAGATGAAGAAGAGAGTATAAAAGCATTGACCCATGGCCATTTGATAGAACAAATCTGTCTCTATTAAACCAGTTAGGATTCTTTGGATTGTGTTTTAAAAATTCTCTCCATAGAACGGTTGCAATGTCTGCCATACCCATAGGTGCACCAGGATGGCCTGAATTTGCTGCGTTAACTGCATCTAGACTAAGAAATCTAATCGCATTAGAGATTATTTTATTGTTCATATTATCTCCATTTGATTGAGCACCCTACACTAGGTATCTGATTTATCGGCTGTTTGCCTGTTCGAGCAATTTCAATCATACCTTTAAATAGTTCGCTTGAATTTGCGGACATTTGCTTAGACATTTTCCTATCATCAAATCTACCACGATACAGAAGATTAAGCTTTTGATCGAAACCAAAAAAGTCAGGGGTACAAACTGCCTTGTACTCTTGTGCTACTTTTTGAGTTTCATCAAGAAGGTAAGGGAAACTAAAACCAAATTTTTTAGAGATTATTTTCATATTTTCAAAAGAGTCATCTGGATATTGATCATAATCATTTGAGTTTATAGCAACACAGCTGATTCCCTTCTTTTGCATGACGCTTACTTCAACAACTAATTGCTCAAGTATGGATTTAACATATGGGCAATGATTACATATGAACATTATTAAGGTAGCTTTAGTGCCTATCAAACTATCCAAAGTATATAGATTTCCATCTACGCCCTTAAGCTCAAATGAGGAGGCTTTTACATCTAAATCACAAACCGGTGTGTAAGTTTCAACCATCTAGTATCTTGAAAAAAAGTTATTCATCCCTAGATTTAGTAGGAATTAGTTTAAATTTGCTATTATATACAAAACTATTGATGATATAATAGCTCACTTTCACAGAAGAATATATCAATGCCAAACAATAATTTATCTAAAAGCAAACAAAAAGAGATAAAAGATCTAATAGAGAAAGGTAGAAACCAAGGGTTTTTAACACTTAGCGAGATAAATGATTTACTTCCAACAAATTCTTATGACAGCGATCAGATTGATGGAATTATCAAGTTAATAACTGACCTTAAAATTAAAGTTGTCGAAAGCAATAAGGATATTGAAACAGAGGTTGTGCTCAGTGACGATGAATTGTCAGACGACGATGATAATGAGATAACAGAACAAGAAGCTGTTGAAGTTTTGTCTAATTTAGACGAAGAATTTGGAAGAACATCAGACCCAGTAAGAATGTATATGAGAGAGATGGGCACTGTAGAGCTATTAAATCGTGCTGGCGAAATAGTGATTGCAAAAAAAATTGAAGAGGGACAAAAATTAATTTATCAAGCAATACAAAAATTTCCAGAATCCATAAACTTTTTTTTAAAAATATTTAAGGATGATGAAGAAATTGAATCCCTAATATCAGATTACATTCTTGATGTTAAAGAAAAACATGGTGAAGAATTTAAAACAGAGCAGATTCCAGAAGATGATGATATAGAAGATTCTGATGACGAAATAGTTGACAATTCAATTGATCAAGAACTTGTAAGACAAAAGATAATATTCATTAAAGAGAATTACGAAAAGTTTAAATCTCAAAAGGATCAAAAAAAAGCTGATAAGTTATTTGATAATATTAAGAAAGAATTATCTACTTTTAAATTTACAAGTCTATTTATAGAAAAGCTAACAGGAAGAATCGAGAATATATCATCTGATATAGCAAAATATGAAAAAGATTTATATTCCTTATGTACGGAATATACAACATTAAATAAAAAGGAATTCTTAAAAATATTTAAAAATAATGAGACAAATATTGATATCTTAAATCAGATTCTAAATAGTCATCTTAAAACCTCAACTGATAAAGAATTATTTAAAAAAGAATTTTCTAAGATAAATAAAAAATTAGTATTAATTGAAAATAACCAAAAGCTAACAATTCAAGATATCAAAATTATAAACAAAGATAGAAGATCTGGTGAAATAAAAGAGAGAAATGCAAAAAAAGAAATGGTAGAAGCTAACCTTAGACTAGTGATATCAATTGCTAAAAAATACACGAATCGTGGCCTACAATTTCTTGATTTAATTCAAGAAGGCAATATTGGTTTAATGAAAGCAGTTGATAAGTTTGAATACAGGCGCGGGTATAAGTTCTCAACATATGCAACATGGTGGATTAGGCAAGCAATTACAAGGTCAATAGCTGATCAAGCAAGAACAATAAGAATACCAGTGCATATGATCGAAACCATTAATAAACTGAATAGAATCCAACGAAAATTACTTCAGGAAAATGGTAAAGAAGCAACGCCTGAAGAATTAGCAGAACATATGGACATGACTGAAGAGAAAGTTAGAAGAGTTCTTAAAATTGCAAAGGAACCAATATCTATGGAGTCACCTGTGGGTGATGATGAGGATTCTCATTTAGGTGATTTTATCGAAGATGAAAATGCAGAGAAGCCACTTGATAAAACAATAAATAAAGATCTCTCAGATTCAACTCATGACATATTATCCAGTTTGACTCCTAGAGAGGCAAAAGTGTTGAGAATGAGATTCGGCATTGACATGAATACTGATCATACACTTGAAGAAGTTGGCAAACAATTTGACGTAACAAGAGAGAGAATAAGACAAATTGAAGCCAAAGCGCTAAGAAAACTTAGACATCCGTCGAGAGCACAGAACCTTAAGAGCTTTCTCGATAATGACTAATTTAGCAATATTTGCTGCAGGATGCTTTTGGGGAATAGAAGAAAAATTCTTATCCTATCCAGGTGTTTTAGAAACAGAAGTTGGTTACACAGGTGGCATAACTGAAAATCCAACATATCATGATGTCTGTAGTGGGACAACTGAACAGGCAGAAGCTGTCAGAATAAAGTTCGATGATAATAAAATAAAATACACGAGACTTATTAGAGTTATTTTTTTCAATCCATGACCCAACTACACTAAATAGACAGGGTCCGGATATAGGGACTCAATATAGATCAGAAATTTTCTGTTTAGATGATGATCAATATTTGATAGCTGATGCCTATATTAGACAAATTAATGCAGAAAAATATAATAATAAAATTGTAACTGCTAGTATCGATGGCAAAAAGTTTCTGGATTGCAGAGGAATACCATCAAAAATACATACGGAAAAAGAGAAATATGATTTTATAATTAATCAAGGGCCTGTAGCTCAGTTGGTTAGAGCAGTGGACTCATAATCCATTGGTCGCAGGTTCGAGTCCTGCCGGGCCCATTACAAGATATGGATAGTCTTCAAAATCATAAAAAAGAACTTGCCTCTTTGAAAGATGAGGATCAATAAACATCCGCTATTCAAAAATAATTTAGATAAAAATGAATTAAAACTCTTCATGGAAGCTCATATTTTTGCTGTTTGGGGTTTCATGAGTTTGCTAAAAAAAATACAAATAAAAATAACTCCTCAAAATATCCCATGGATACCGAATACAAATACAAGAAATGGATTAGCTAACTTTGTCAATGAGATTATTTTAGGTGAAGAATCTGATTACATTGATGGAATTGGTTACATATCACATTTTGAAATTTACATGCTTGCTATGAAAAACATTAATGCGAATCCAAATGAATTAATGAAATTTATAAAACTTATGAAAAATAATAACAACATTGTCTCTAACCTAAAAAAAATAAATATCTACAAAGAAGTTAAGGATTTTTTAAAACATGATTTAAGGATAGCTTCATCTGGCAGCTTAGCTCAGCTTGTTGGTGTATTTACACTTGGTAGAGAAAAAGTAATACCAAATATGTTTAAATATATTTTACAGTCACTCAATAATGATAAAAAAATAAAATACTTAAAAGCGTATTTGGAAAGGCATATAGTTGTTGATGGTGAAAGACATGGGCCATTATCTCTATCTCTTCTTAATAACGTTTGCGATACTCCTACATTAATGTGTACAGCATATAGTTCAGCAGTCACATCTCTCGAGTTGAGACTAAAGGTTTGGGATAGAGTCTATGCACAAATTAGACTTGAATATGTATAACTATATGTTAATATACTTATATACAACCTCCTCCGTATAATAGAGCTAACATGAAGTTAGCTCTATTTATCAACTAGTAAATAACTACCTGTAACAATCTCATAAGAAGAAATGTCTTCCTTTTTATTAATACCTAAAAGAACACTTATGGCCCTTATCGTATTTCCATGTGAAACTACTAAAATATTACCTACATCTGGGAGAGCATCTAAGAAACTCTTTACTCTTTTGCTTACATCTTCAAGACTTTCCCCATTAGGAGGTTTAGTACTCCATCCACGACGTGCTGATAAAAATAAATCTTCTCCAACCTTTTCCTTAATTTCAGTCTTGTTTAAACCAGCCCAATCACCATAACTCCTTTCTTTAAGACGATCATCATAAATTACTTTATCCTTGTCTGTAATACGCTGTACTGTTTGTGAAGCCCTTTTTAAGGGAGAACAAAAAACATAATTAAAATCTATTGGCGAAAGTTCTTCTCTTAAATTTAATGCTGCCTCTATGCCTTTATCTTTGTGAGATTGGGATCGTGCCAGCCAGTAAAAAGATGTTTCTTATTGTATTCAGATTGCGCATGTCGCACAAACCAGATCTTTCTTTTGGCTTCAGTCATAACTATTTTGCAATATCATTATACACTTCGTTATCTTTTTGTTTTGAAAAGTTTCTTACTTTGAAAATATTTAGAAAAATATAAACCTAACTCATATAAGAACCACATTGGTAACGCTAATAATATTTGTGAAATTACATCAGGTGGTGTTAATAACATCCCTAAAGTAAAAGCACCTACGATAATATATGGTCTCTTTGCGGATAATTTTTCTCTAGTAGTAATTCCTGATGTAATAAGAAGTACAGTGACAATGGGAACTTCAAAAGAAAAACCAAATGCGAAAAATAGTGCGATTACAAAGTCAAGATATCTTCCAATATCGGTCATTACAGCTACATCTGTCGGCGCTATGCCTATAAAGAAAACAAATATTAATGGGAAGACAACAAAATATGCAAACAAGGCACCCAGATAAAATAAAAAACTACTTGACACAATTAGAGGGAAAACCAATTTTTTTTCATGTGTATATAAACCTGGTGCAATAAAAGACCACAGGTGATAGAGGATGTAAGGTATCGTGATAAAAATTGATAAATATATTACAAGCTTAAACGGTATCAGAAATGGTGATGCAACATCTATAGCAATCATTTCACTTCCATCTGGTAATGCATTAAGTAGAGGTACAGACAATAGGTTATAAATATCACCAGAGAATGGTATGAGTAAAACAAAAATAACTAATACGAAAAGTAGTATCTTGGTTAATCTTCCTCTTAGTTCAAGTAGATGGGGTATAAATGAACTTTTATTTTGATTTGTCTGTTCTGTCGGCATCTTGTGTTTCTTTGATTCGTTTTTGCAGCTCGGAGATCGACAATTCCAGATCTTTTAATATTGATTTTATATCAGTATTATCAACCTCATCATCAATTTGATTTTTTACATGGCTGAAATATTTCTGTATCCTTCCGAATTGTTTACCAAGATAAGAGGCAACAACGGGTAACTTTTCAGGGCCAAGAACAAAAAGCGCCAAAAGGAATAAAAAAAATAACTCCCAAAAACCTATATCGAACATTTCTAAGTATTATTATGATTATTATCGTCTATACTTTTATTATTTGCTGTCTCATCGCGTGACGATTTTTTAAAACTTTTCATTGCTGCACCTAAGTCCGAACCTATATTTCTTAACTTTTTTAGTGCCAAATAAAACTACAACGATAATTAATATAAGTAATATTGACCATGGAGAAATACCACTTAGCATATTAAATCCTCAATTATTTCTATTATTTTTCTCATCAATGCCAGACGTTCCAAATCTACGTTCAAGCTCTTCCTTTATCCTAGCATATTTAATATCTCGTGACGCTAATAAAACTAACACATGAAACAATAAGTCTGCAGTTTCATGGACAACTCGTTGTGTAGTGTCTTCTGATGCCTCTACTAATTCAGATGCCTCCTCAAGAATTTTATCACATATATAACCATTGCCTTTACTGTATAAGGAGGCGACATAAGAGTTATCAGATTCTACATCTTTTCTCTCATCAAGAACCTGCTCTAGTTGATCTATGATATCTGCCATTTAATCTTATCCTGTATCATCTCATAAAAATTCCTTTATCTTTAAGAAAATTTTTTACCTGATGAATACTATACTCTCCGAAATGAAAAACGCTAGCAGCTAATACAGCATCTACTTTTCCTAATTCTATAGCATCGTAAAAATGATTCAAATCGCCAGCTCCACCAGAAGCAATAATAGGTATATTTGTGATTTTTGATATCTGACTGAGAATATTAATGTCGAAACCAGATTTTGTTCCATCTTTATCCATGCTCGTAACAAGTAATCCTCCGGCACCTCTTTCTTGGCACTCAATACACCAATCTATAGCTTTGATATCAGTTCGTTTTCTTCCACCGTGCGTGAAGACAAAATAATCATCATTAATTTTTTTTTTACATCTACAGCAACAACAATACATTGCCTACCAATCTTATCTGTAACTTGGTTTATTAAATCTGGATTCATGACAGCTGCAGTGTTGATTGTGATCTTATCAGCACCAGCAGACAATAAATCTCTTACGTCAATGAAGTTTTTCACACCGCCACCCACCGTAAGAGGGATAAATACCTCATTAGCAACGCTTTCAACAACGCTAATAATATTTTTTCTACCCTCATGTGAAGCAGTTATATCAAGAAAAGTAATTTCATCAGCTCCTTCCTGATCATAGGCTCTAGCAATCTCAACTGGGTCGCCTGCATCTATAATATCGACAAAATTAACACCTTTTACTACTCTACCCTTATCAACAACTAGACATGGTATTATTCTCTTAGCTACACTCATTTATGGCCTCATCTAAATTTATTGACTTCTCATATAATGCTTTTCCAATTATCATCCCATCAACCTTGGTTCTATCCATTTTACAAATAGCACGAACATCATCTATGGTGGTAACGCCACCTGAAATTATTGCTTTAGTATTAACATGACTCAGGACATCAATTATTGATGCATAATCAATTCCTTGCATCATTCCGTCCTTCTTGATGTCAGTAATTATAAAAACTTCAATACCATTTCCTTCAAGAAACTTTATGTACTCAGAAATTTCCTCATTTTGAGTATTTTCCCATCCATCACCAGCAAGCTGTCCATCTTTTATGGCAATATCTATCGCAATTTTTTTTCTTAGTGATGCATCAATTGAAAAAATAAAATCCTTATCTTTAAGTATCTTTGTACCAAGAATAACTCTATTGATCCCATTTTCTAAATAATACTCAATAGACTGGTTATCTCTGATTCCTCCTCCAACTTGTATGAATATCTCAGGAAACATATCCCTTAAATTCATTATTTTATTTTTGTTAGTGGGTAAACCTTCTTTAGCACCGTCTAAATCTACTAGATGAAGTTGATTGGTGCCTTTAACAATCCAGTCTCTTGCTATTTCCTCAAGATTATCAGAGTAGATTGTTTTGTTTGAATAATCTCCTCGGGATAATCGAACACATTTTCCGTCAATGATATCAATTGCTGGATAAATGATCACAATTCAACCTCTGACCATTTAATAAAGTTTTCTATAAGTTTTAATCCATATTTAGAACTTTTCTCTGGGTGGAATTGACATGCAAAAATATTTTCTTTTGTAACTGATGACGTAAATGGAATATCATATTTAGTTACCGATGATATATCATCTTTGTTACACGCTTGTGCAAAATAACTATGAACAAAGTAAAAGAAGGTTTCATTGGGTATGTTTTGCCATATTAAATGATCACTATTATGGGTAATTTGATTCCACCCCATGTGAGGCACCTTAAGATTCTTTTTAATTTCACTAGAGAAACACTTAACTTCCCCTTTAATAATAGACAAGCAGTCAACACCGTCATCTTCAAAAGATTTATCAAACAAAATCTGAAAACCAAGGCAAATTCCAAAAAACGGCTTATTTGATATGGTGTTAATCAGATTTGGAAAATTAATTGCTAAACTATCAATGCACGATTTAACCGCACCTTGGCCCGGAAGTATGACCACGGAAGCTTTATTCAGCTTCTCTTCAGAATTTGCAACATATACGCTGTAGTTCTTATCAACAACTTTTTGAAAAGCTTTGACTACACTATGTAGATTACTCATTCCATAATCTATTACAGCTATTTTATTCATCAAAGAAATTCTTTGGTAGATGGAATTTTATCAATATTATTTTGATCTATAGCTATTGCCATCTTCAGAGCTTTGCCAAAAGCCTTAAATATTGTTTCAGCAATATGGTGCGCATTTTTACCTCTAATATTATCAATATGAATAGTTGATTTTGCATGATTAGCAAAACCATGAAAAAATTCACTTAGAAGTTCTACATCAAATTCACCTACACGTGCTCTTGGATAAGTAACATTGTATATCAATCCAGGTCTCCCAGAAAAATCAATTACAACACGTGATAGTGATTCATCTAAAGGTACGTATGCATAACCAAATCTCTGTATTCCTTTTTTATCACCTAAAGCTTTTTCAAAAGCCGCTCCAAGTGTTATACCAATATCTTCTACTGTATGATGAGCATCAATTTCCAGATCTCCTTTAGCGTTAAGATCTAAGTCTATCGATGAATATCTAGTAGTCTGATCAAGCATATGCTCTAAAAAGGGAAGATTGGCTTGTAATTTACTTATCCCTGACCCATCTAGATTTAACGATAAATTGATATCAGTTTCTTTTGTTTTACGATGTTCGTTAATTTTTCTCATGGGCATATATTATTATATTATTTATCACTTAGCCATTTCTTTACTATTTCAATAATTCTATCTGCACCATCTTCATGATAATGGCTTGACGACTTTATTTCATATTGTTCAGATAGCGATGATATTTTTTTATATTTTTATAACGATTATTAGCTTCTTTTATTACTAAATTAAAATCATATTCGCCGTAAATATCTAATATTGGTATATTAATTTTTTTATAGGGATATTCATTAGGCATGCTTTGTCCTTTATCAACAGCTCCACTACCAATTAATACCAATAACTTGATTCCAGATATAAGATTATACTTATCAATATATGACATGAGCATATGAACTCCACAACTGTGAGCAATAATTATCAGATTATCATGTTTTTTTTGGATATATTCTAAAGAACTTTTGATTCTCTGGTCAGAATCATAAAATATTTCTAGGTAATCATAATATTTAGCTCCTTTTGCAAGAACAGGTAATTGGATGCTGAAGGTATTGTAAGCATCGCTTAGCTGCGTTCTAATAGGATACGCAAGATTATAATCATTTGGACTTAATCCTCTTCCATGTAAATATAGGATAGCTGTTTTTTTACTGCCAGCAATCTCAATAACTGGAAATCTGCCAAATTCATAATCTATGAACTGTATCTCGCCATCAAATATGTCAGTTAAGTTTTGATTATAAATTAACGACTCTCTTTCATAGTCTGGTTGCCTAAGATCTGATGCTGAAACCAAAGAGAGATATAATATTCCTGTTATAGCAATAGCTCTATGAAATAGCATTGTCAAAAATATTCAGTAATTCTAAACTAATGTTAGGCTCAAGTACTGAATGTCCACAGTCTTTGGCTATTATTAATTCTGAATTAGTGTAGTTTGTGTGCAATTCATATGCTTGTTCAATTGGACAAACAATATCATATTGTCCATGAACTATCCTGCAAGGGATATCTTGTATTTTCGAAACATTTTTAATAATTTGATTTTCTTCGATAAAACAATCATTAATAAAAAAATGTGATTCAATTTTAGCTAATGATATTGAGCACTCATCAAAAGCAGAAATTACCTCATCTGATGGGAGTAAACATGAGGATCTACCTTCCCACAATGACCATTCCTTACAAGCTCTTTTTGATACATCTAAATCTTTAGAATGTATCATTTTGTGATATGCCGCTAGAATATTATCAACATCCTCATGATTTATTAAAGATACGTATTCTTTCCAATATTGAGGATAAATCTGTGATGCGCCTTCTTGATAAAACCAATGAATATCTTTTTTACGACATAAAAATACACCTCTCAAAACTAAAGACAAAACTTTAGATGGATTAGCTTCTGCGTACAGTAAGGCTAGAGTTGATCCCCATGACCCGCCATAAACATGAGTTTTATCAATTGAAAAGTAATCCAAAATCAAATTAATATCTGAGATTAAGTCATCAGACGTATTCTCACTTATCTCACCATAAGGAATAGATTTACCGCAACCTCTTTGATCAAACATAATCAAATGATACTTTTTTGGATTAAAGTATTTTTGATATATCGGTGAGGAACCAGCTCCTGGACCACCATGAAGAAATAACATTGGAATTCCATCAGGATTACCATACTCCTCTACATAAATTTTGTGTAGGTCGCTAACTTTCAAATAGTGAGTTTTAGTAGGCTCTTTTATCTCATAATATGTCATTGTAATTATATTTTATATATATCAGTAGAATCTGGTTGATGTTTATAAATACGTAAAGTCCACATATATTGTAATTTATCTTCAAGTATTTGTTTCTCAAGAACGCGATTTATTTTTAGAACAATCATCGACAATATTTTCTGATGGGAAATTCTCTATAGATGGAAATATTTTAAAATAGAAATCTTGTGAATCTAAATTATAGTTACATACACAGGGAAGCACTTTTGAGTTAGTCAACCGAGAAAGCTTACTAATGGATTTAAGTACAGCTTTTTTAGCATCAAAAAAATCACAAAATATTGAATCATCTCTACTAATGTCTTCATCAGCAAGAAGATATAAAACTGATGGTTGCCTCATTTTTTTAATAATATTTTTTATACTACTACCATGTCTTGGATAAACAATTACTTTATCCGATAATTTACTTCTAGATTTACCTATAAACCAATTCATTAATTTGTTTTTGAAAGGTTTATAAATGCTGAGTAAATTATATTGAGACAGAGCCCTTCCTCCAAAATCAAGCGATAAGGTATGCGGAGCTAGCAAAATAACACTTTGGTTGTTATTTAAAATATCATCAACATGTTGTGTACCGTCTTTATGTATCATTGTTTGAAGATATGAATCAGATCTCCACCACAATAATGGTAGACACAAATAAATATGTCCAAGATATTTGAAAAATTTAACTGAGTATCTCTCTAAATCATTATCATTCAAGTTCTTAAATGTTTTTTTTAAATTAATTTTAACAATTTCTTTTTTTGAAGTATTAATTTGAAATAATATCTTTCCTAAAATTGATCCAAGAAATGATCTGATGATCTTTGGTAAGTACGCAAGAGGAAATGATAAAAAAATTAATATCCAGCTAATCCAATATTTAGGAAGAAGGTATGAATAAGAGAAGCGTTCACCAACTGCTGGATCCTCATTAAATGGATTATTTTTTGATATAAATGCTTTACTCATATTCTAATACTTCCAAAAATATCTTGTAATTAAAATAATAAATGTGTATATCTCAAGCCTGCCTACTATCATAATCAGTGAAAGCAGTAGCTTTGAAAAACTGTTTAATGATGCATAATTACCGTAAGCATCACCTAATGCTGGTCCAAGATTATTAATACATGCAGCAGCAGATGAAAATGATGTAACAAAATCATGGCCAGATACCATAATCAATATAGAAGAAATGAAGAATACCACTACATATAAAATTATAAACGACAATATCGTTTCTACGGTCGTATCATCTACCTTTTTGTGATTTACTTTTATCGTTATTTCAGCTTTAGGGTGAATAACCCTGAGAAGTTGTTTTTTTATTGATTTTAATGCAATAGTAAGTCTGATAACTTTCATTCCTCCTCCAGCTGATCCAGCACAAGCACCTATGAAACTTGATAAGAAAATAAGTAGGATTATAAAACTAGGCCACAGACTGTAATTAGATGTTGTGAATCCAGATGTTGTTACAAAGGAAAATACTTGAAAAATAATATCAATATTACTTATAGATTCTAGTTTACCATTCAAAGAGAATATAAAGATGAGAACAAACAAAATTATTATAATTGAGACAAAAGTTTTAAATTCTGAATTAGCTGTATACGTTGTAAGCGATCTATTTTTAAAAAATAAAAAATGTAGTACAAAGTTTAAAGCAGATAAAAACATAAATAAGATACAAATAATTTTTATTAGATCATTAGAGTAAAAACCAATGCTTGAATTGTGTGTAGAAAATCCACCAATAGAAACTGTTGAAAAGCTATGGCCAACAGCATCAAAATAATTCATCCCTGCAAACTTATACATAACTGCACATGTAATAGTTAAAAGAATATAAACGCTCCATAAACTTTTTGCTGTTTCTGTGATTCTTGGGGATAATTTATTATCTTTTATAGGTGAAGATGACTCTGCTTTATATAAGTACATACCTCCAACGCCAAGAATTGGCAGTATTGCTAGAACTAGTACAACTATACCTATGCCACCAAGCCATTGTAAAAGTTGTCGATATAATAATAACGGCTTATTAAGATCATCTATATTAGTTATTATAGTTGCACCAGTAGTAGTCCATCCGGATGTTGATTCAAAAACTGCATCTACGAAACTTAAATTAAGGCTTTCATCCATGAAAAATGGAAGTGAACCAAAGAAACTAAGAATGAACCAAAAAAGCGCGACAATAAAAAATCCCTCTCTAACCTTAATTTGTGTTTTTTGATCTTTATTTGGCAAATAACTCAGCAATCCAAACAAGAAAATGATAAGAAAAGAATATATAAAATGGATTAATATTTTCCTCATAAAACATTGATGCAGCAATTGGAAGTAATAAAAAGAAACTGAAAATCAGTAAAATAATTCCTGTTATCTTGAGAATCTGATAGTAGTTCATTTAAAAGAAACCGATGCCAACTTGAAACAATTTAGCTAACTTAGGGAAATCTTGTTTTTTGTGAAGAAAAATTATCAATCTATCCTCAGATTTTATCACTAAATTATCATCATGCATTATTACATCTAAGCCTCTATAAACTGCACCTATTTTACAGCCTGATGGGAGATTTAGCTGAGAAATTTTTTACCGACGACTTTTGATGTATTCTGATCACCGTGAATTATTACTTCAAATATTTCAGCATCACCGAAGCCTAGTGAATGAACTTTAACAACGTCACTAGTTCTAACCGAAGCTAATAGCGATCCAATCGTTACATCTTCAGGTGATACAACAACATCTATTTCTTTTGATACTAATTTTCTATAAGAAGCTTTATTAATTATTGCTATTGACTTTTTTGCACCAAGATCTTTTGCGAGTTTTGCTGATAGAATATTCATCTGATCATCATTTGTGACAGTACAAAAATAGTCCACATCTGCTATCCCCTCATTGTTAAGAAGAGACTCATCAGATATGTCATCATTAAGAACAACTACATGCTCTAGTCGTTCAGAGAGATATTTACTACGTGCAGAATCTTTTTCTATTAATTTTGTAGAATACTTTTCCGATAACTTTTCAGCAAGGATAATTCCAACATTTCCTCCACCGGCAATCATAATATTTTCGACGCGAGATTGATTTTTACCTAGCTCACTCATGAATCTCATGTTCTCTTCAGTAGCAAGAAAAAAAACATCATCGCCTTCTTGAATAATTGTAGAGCCTTCAGCGGGTACTATTTTTCTATTACGATATATAGCAATGACATTGACAGATACATTAGGCATGTGTTTTTTAAATTCAGAGAGTTTCCTTCCAGCTAATGGGCCATCTTTTAAAACAGTCGCACCTATAACCTGGAGCTTACCGTCAGCGAATTCAAATGCCTGGAATGCCCCAGGATGCTCTATAATATTTTTAATAAAATCTGTTACAAGCTGACTAGGACTTATTACAGAATCAATTGAGAATAAGTCAAGATTAAAATCAGAAGTTTTTGTTTGGTATTCAGCATTTCTCAGCCTGGCAATTACATTTGGAACATTGAAGAGATTTTTAGCTAAGTGGCAAGATACTAAATTAACTTCATCATTTGCTGTTGTGGCAATCAATATATCACAATCCTCGATCTCAGCTTGTTTTAGAACTGATGGTGATGATGCATTGCCTTGTATTGTTTTAATGTCATTGTCATCTTGAAGAGCCTCTAGGACAGATGCGTTGCTATCAACTAGAGTAATGTCATTACCATCATCAGTGAGAATTTTAGCTACAGAAGAGCCAACTTGACCTCCACCTAATACTGCAATTTTTTTCATGGGTTTCGCTTTGCTGACAATTCTACATCATAAATATATGAAGTGTTAATAATTTGTATTAATTATCACTTAAGTCTAGTAATAATCTATCTCTAAATTTGCTATGACCATTGAATAAATCCACATTTGATATAGGTCTCATCCCCTCAAGCTGTAATTTTTTAATAGACAGATAACCGCCATTTGCTGTAACTACAAGATTTTTTTTAGAAAACTCCTTTATCCTTCCAAATGGTAAACCGTGTGACTCAGATAAATAATCTGCATCAATTACTTTGATTTTCTCATTGAAAAGATCTGTAGATGCAATTGGCCATAAATGATAGGCTCTAATTTTATTAAATATCATTCGAACATCATCTTCCCAACTAAAAAAACTATCTTCTTTTAAAACTTTGCGGGCATATGATGTTCTTATATTTTCATTAGAGGCTAAATAATCATTATTAATAATTTTAGTAATAGCATCAGATAATTTAGCAGTAGCTAGAAAGGTTAAATTTTCTTGAATGCTGGAGCAGTTATCTATCTCTTTTATTTCATATTTTTCTTTGAGCAGAATTTGTCCTTCATCTAATTTTTCATCAATTTTAAAAAATGTAAAGCCTGTAAATTTTTCATCATTTATTAATGCATGTTGAATAGGTGCGGCACCTCTATATGATGGCAGCAAAGAACAATGAAGATTTATTATTCCATGTTTAAATGAATTGATAATATCCTCTGGAATTAACTTGCCATAAGCATATACCATGCCTAAGTCTGCATGAGATGATTTTATAATCTCAAATGTTTCACTATCAAATGTTGATGGAGTAATGCAATCAATATTGTTATCAAGGCAATATTCATGTATTGCAGTAATAACTCTCTTCCCTCTTCTTGTCTTATTAGTTCCTTGTGATACAACAAGCTCAACATCATGGCCTAAGTTGATCATTCTGTCTAATAAAGGAACAGAATAGCTTGGGCTACCGAAAAAAATAATCTTCAATTTTTTCACTTTAGGTATGGGTTTTCTTTTCTGTGTAGAGCAGATTTATTATTCTGTTTAAGAAGTCCTTTCTCTATTTTCGACCTTTTCATGTCAGATAGGTAATCCACGAAAAGCTTACCATCAAGATGGTCTATTTCATGCTGTATGCAAACTGCTAATAATTCTGAAGCATCTAAGGAAAATTTTTTACCATTCACATCATTTGCCTCAAGTGTTATATAATTGTATCTTTCGACTTTCTCATAAAACCCAGGAACAGATAAGCATCCTTCATCAAAAAAAATTGGGTCTTTTTTCTCTGTAATAATTGGATTTATGAGTACAAGTTGCTCATTTCTTTCCTTTGAAACATCAATCGTTATTACTCGTGTAATGACATTGATTTGAATAGCTGACAAGCCAATTCCTTTTTCATGATACATGGTCTCAAACATATCAGATACAAGAAGTTTAAGGCTCTCGTCATATTCTGTATGCTCAGGGCAAACCTGTCTAAGTCTATTATCTGGATAGTGTAGTATTGTTCTCAAACTCATTTTTTTAGTCTAATATCTTGTACTTATTATTACTTTGATAGTATAAAGTAAAAAACAGAATAATTAAGCCTAGGCATACATATGAAAAACCTGATGATTGTTGAATCGCCGACCAAAGTTAAAAGTATAGAGAAATTTCTTGGGCCTGACTTTAAAGTAATAGCATCAGTTGGTCATGTTAGAGATTTAGTTTCATCTGCTAGAAAGGGAATAGATGTAGAGCAAGGATTTAAACCCGTTTGGAAGGTTTCAAGTAATAAAAAAACAGTAATTGATGACATAAAAAAATTTACAAAAGATGCTGAGGTTATCTACTTTGCAACTGACCCTGATCGTGAGGGCGAAGCTATTTCCAAACATTTATATGACATTTTAGACAAAGCAAAAATACTTAAAGAAAAAGAAACGCATAGAGTTGTCTTCAATGAGATTACAAAAAACGCAGTTACAGAGGCGCTTAAAAAACCAAGGCCGATATCAACTAATTTATGGGATGCGTATTTAGCTAGAAGAACTCTTGATTACTTAATGGGTTATGACATTTCAGAATTTCTATGGAAAAAAGTAAGTAGACATGCCCGCGCAGGGAGAGTACAAAGTCCAGCATTGCGATTAATTGTAGAAAGAGAAAATAAGATAAATGAATTTGAACCACAGGAATATTGGAATGTATTTGCAAATGTTACTAACGATGACAGTGAAATTGAAATAGAGTTATCTGAAGTAAATGGTAAAAAAATTAAGAAAGATAATATAACTACGATAGAAGACAGTATCAGTGCTAGTGAAATTAAAGCATCCATAGAAAAATACAATAAAGTAAAAGTCACTAATATCAAACATGGACAAAGAAAAACTAAACCAAGAGCGCCATTTACTACAGCCTCGCTTCAGCAAACAGCTTATACAAGCCTTGGTTTGTCTGTTAAACAAACATCTGCAATAGCTCAAAGATTATATCAAGGAATTGATATTGGGTCAGGTCAACCAGTAGGCCTAATAAGTTATATGAGAACTGATTCCACAAATTTATCAAAGGATGCTCTAGATGACATATCTCAGTATTTGAACAAAAACTTTGTTGGGTTAGCAGCAGATGAGACTAGAGTATATAAAGGTAAAACTAAAAATGCACAAGAAGCACATGAAGCGATTAGACCAACATCTATGTCTAATTCACCAGAAAAAATCAAAAAATTTTTAGAGAGTAATGATTATAAACTCTACGATTTAATATGGAGAAGAACACTGGCATCTCAAATGAAGGATTCGATTAGCAAAACTGTTTCTGTTAGTCTTGCTACCGGTGATGACTTTACATTTAGATATTCAGGATCATATTTAGAGTTTTCAGGTTACAAGGAAGTCTATAGTTTTAGTGATAATGATGAAAAGGAAAAAGAAAATAAAAAAGTACTTGAAAGCCTTAAAACTAATGATGAACTTAAAATAAGCTCTGTTAAGACAGAGCAGAAGTTTACACAACCCCCGCCCAGATATAACCAAGCAAGTCTCATACAAGCATTAGAAGAACTAGGGATTGGACGACCATCAACATACGTCACCATCATCAATAAAATAATGGAAAGTAACTATGTTGACCCAGATAAAAGTAACTTCCAACCTACAGCCCTAGCTAAAGTAGTATATGATACTCTCATCAATCACTTCAAAACTGATTTAGTAGATTATGATTTTACAGCAAGACTTGAAGAAGATTTAGATAGAATAGCAAGTGGCGAAAAGGAATACATGGATTGTGTTGAAAGCACATACAAACCATTCAAAATTAATCTTGATGATAAAATTAAAACTGTTGATATTTCAGAACAAAGAGAACTTAAGGATCTAGGCGTACATCCTGAAACAAATAGACCAGTAACAGTTCGTTTGACTAGATATGGCCCAACTATTCAGATGGGAACAAAAGAAGATGAAGAAAAACCTAAATGGGCTGCACTAACTCCTGAACAGAAAAAAAACATAGATGCAATTACGCTTGATGATGCCATACGGCTTTTCAAGCTCCCAGAGAAAATCGGAGAATTTGAAGGTGATGATATTCTTATAAATATTGGTCCATTTGGGCCATATGTAAATTGTGGAAAAACGAATGTCTCTCTGAAAGATGTTGATATATTCTCATTATCTCAAGATGAGGCTATCACACGGATTAAAGAGAAAAGAGAAATTGATGCTAATAGAGAAATAAAAATTTTTGAATCAACAGGAATTAAAATTTTGAATGGAATATATGGTCCATATGTTACAGATGGTAAAAAAAATGTTCGTGTGCCTAAAGACATTGAGCCAAAGACTCTTGACGAAAATACTTGCATTGAAATGATAAAAAATGCACCTAAGCGTAGAGCACGGAGATCGCGTGCAAAACGATGATACCTGAACTTACTGAATCTGAAGCTGCTAAAATAATCAAAAAGGGAGGTATAATCATCTATCCCACAGAGGGAATTTATGGGTTAGGATGTGATCCGCTTAATAAGAGCAGCGTTGAGAATATCTTCAAGATAAAAGGTCGAAGTAAAGAGAAGAGCTTTATTATACTCTCTCCAGATATTAAATATCTAATCGATATCATTCACAATGAATTCTACCAGAACGAACAGCTTCTTAATAAAGATTTCACGACATGGCTAGTCCCAAATAACGAGAGATGCCCATCATGGCTTATAAAAAATGAAATGATTGCTGTACGACTTACGAATCATAAAACTGTATCAAAGCTATGTGAGCTGTCGCAAACAGCTTTAATATCTACTAGTGCAAACTTGTCAGAGACACCTTATGATAATGATATAAATAAAATTAAAAATATTTTTAAAAATAAAGTTGATGGTATCGTGCAAGGTAAGCTAGGTGATGAAAAAAAATCATCAACTATAAAGAATATAATTACTCAAGAAACTTTGAGATTTTAGACCGTGAAAACAAAAGAAATATCTGATAAATATAAAAATGTTCAAAAGATGATTGTTGGCTCAATTAAATCTTTAGATAAATCATCAGTGGTAGATAAAACAATCTGGAAACATAAATCAGGTGGAGGAGGAATTACATGCGCAATATCTGGAAAAAAATATGTAGAGAAAGCAGCTGTTAATTTTTCTAGCATCATGGGTAATAATCTTCCAGTAAGTGCGTTGAATAAAAATGGTCTAAAAGGACTCGATAAGTTTAAGGCGACTGGTGTTTCCGTGATTATCCATCCTAATAATCCAAAGACGTCATGCGCACATATGAATATAAGGTTTTTTGAAGCGAATGTTGGCAAGAAAAGAATTTGGTGGTTTGGTGGCGGTTTTGATCTTACTCCATACTTCATCAATAAATCAGATGTAATTTATTGGAAAGATTCTGCTAAGAAGCTTTGTGATAGCTATGACTCCAACTGGTACAAAAAATATAGTGACAATTGTGATAATTATTTTTACTTGCCTCACAGAAGTGAACCAAGAGGAGTAGGTGGTATTTTCTTTGATCAAATATCTACACCTGATTTCAATACTTGTAAGAAATTTACTTTAGATTGTGCAAAAACATTTATTAATTCATATGAATATTTATTTAACCTTAGAAAAGAAAAAAAATTTTCTACTAAAGAAAAAGCTTACCAGCTTTATAGACGAGGAAGATACGTTGAATTTAATTTACTTTATGATCGCGGAACTCTATTTGGATTACAGTCGGGAGGAAGGTCTGATTCAATTTTAATGTCAATGCCACCAATAGTTTCATGGAATAGTAAGTATGATTTTAAAAGTTATGATAAAAATTTGAATGATATTTTACTTTTAGCTAGAAAGTAATGAATCAACCAGCTTTGAGTTTATCTTTATTTCATCATCTTTCAAATCCACTATTGCAGTAGTAAGTCTAGATACACAATTAATCTTTCCAGCTTGATTGAAAATTTCAATATTCCATACATGTATAGATTTTCCTAATGCTACCGGCTTAGTTACTCCAGTAACAATACCCGAGCGAACTGGTCTAATATGATTTGCATTCAATTCTAGTCCTACAGCTTTTTGTTTTCTCATATCCAGACATAAATTTGACGCAATGCTTCCTAAAGCTTCGGCTAGAACACAAGATGCGCCACCATGTAAAATGCCCCGTGACTGACGCGTAAAATCCTCCACTGGCATAGTTGCAGAGATCGAATCATCGCTGATTTCTGTAAATTTAATACCTAAATGTTTATTAAGATTATTATCTCTAAGCGCAATAACATGTTCTAATGTGTAATTTTCATGCCAAATTTTCATCAATCTACCTCTTATGTCAAAACTTGATAGATTAATATATCATCTTCTCTTAAAATGAAAAGTCTGATGAAAAAGTTATCAAGACAAAGTTATCCCTCACTCAGGATGAGAAGATTAAGGGATTCCAGTAGTATAAGAAAACTTATACGCGAGACATCTTTGTCAGCTCATAACCTTATACAGCCAATATTTTTGACAGATGGTGTTAACAAAAAAGAAAAAATTATGTCTATGCCCAATATTTATAGATACTCTATTGATAGTGCACTGAAAGAAATTAAATCATTATGTGCTCTTGGCATTGTAGCAATAGCAATATTCCCAAAAATTTCTTCTTCTAAAAAATCACTAAATGCAAATGAGGCATATAATAAAAATGGATTGATTCAAAACTCTATAAGAAAGATAAAAGATAAATTTCCGAATATTTTAATAATAAGTGATGTAGCCCTCGACCCTTACACGTCTCATGGTCAAGATGGAATTATTGATGATTCTGGTTACATATTAAATGATGCAACAAATGATATTCTCGTTAGACAAGCATTAAGTCACGCAGAATCTGGCTCAGATATCATAGCACCATCAGATATGATGGATGGAAGAGTTAAATTAATAAGAAAACAATTGGAAAAAAATAAATTTTATAACACAAAAATTTTATCGTATTCAGCTAAGTATGCTTCTAATTATTATGGTCCATTTCGAGATGCAGTTGGATCGCTCGCAGCACTTGGCAAATCAGATAAAAAAACATATCAAATGGATTATGCAAATAAAGACGAAGCTATCAGGGAAGTTGATCTTTATCTGAGAGAAGGTGCGGATTTGGTTATGGTCAAGCCTGCGATTCCAAATTTGGATATAATATCGAATATTAAAGATAATTTTAAAATTCCCGTTCTTGCATACCATGTAAGTGGAGAGTATTTAATGATAAAAGCTGCTTTAAAAAAAAATATATTTAATGAAGAACATATTGTCTTAGAAACTTTGACTTCAATAAGAAGAGCTGGCGCGTCATCAATAATTACATACTATGCAAAAGAAGCAGCAAGATGGTTGAATTAATTTTTGGTGTTATTGGTAATCCTGTAGATCATAGCCTATCTCCGAAGATACATTATAATTTTGCTTCACAGTTCAACCTTAATAACTTTAGCTATAAAAAAATCAAAGCGACGCATGATGACTTTGAGATAACTGTAAGAGAATTTTTTCAAAATAATGGTTCAGGACTAAATATAACTGTCCCATTTAAAAATGCTGCATATAATTTGTGTGACGTTTTGGATAGTTCAGCGATGAATTGTGGTAGCGTGAATACCATTAAATATGAATCAGGAAAACTAAAAGGTTACAGTACAGATGGAGCTGGTTTCGTAGACGATATTTCGTCTAAAAATATCCAGCTAGACAATAAAAAAATTCTCATATATGGTGCTGGTGGTTCAGCATCTAGTTTAATAAGTGCCATTTTAGGAAATGAGAAAACCGCTATTGTGTCAATATTAAATAGAACACCTCTCAATGCTGAAAAATTATTAAGCTTTTTTAAATCCCCAAGATTATTGCCTCACACTAACCAGAGTACATATGACATTATTGTAAATACTACCCCTATAAGCATGAATAATGGAAAAATTACCCTTCCTTATAATTTATTGAGCTCAAATACAATCTGCTATGATTTATTTTATAGCAATGACAAGACAGCTTTTCAAAAATGGGCTATAAAAAATGGTGCTAAACTTTGTTATGACGGCTTGGGGATGCTAATACATCAGGCAAAACACTCCTTTAACATTTGGAATAATCTTATACCCGATAAAAATAATTTAGAGAGCTTACTCAGAGCTGTTTAAAAAATCATCTTTTGTTTGAACATAATGGCTAGCAGAATACTCTAGAAATTTAATTTCAGAATCCTTGAGTGGACGTATTTTTTTGCATGGTGAACCCATATATAAATAACCTGACTCTAATTTCTTTCCTGGAGGGACCAATGAATTAGCTCCTATCATAACTTGGGATTCGACCACAGCTCCATCTAATACTGTACTGCCCATACCGATGAGGGATAAACTTTCAATTGTGCAAGCATGAATAATACAACCATGCCCGATGGTTACATCTGAACCGATAATACACTCATACCCTGGAGAATAATCACTCTTATGTGTTACGTGAACAACACTACCATCTTGAATATTGGATCTTTCGCCTATAGATATTGGCTTAATGTCTCCCCTTATTACTGTTTGTGGCCATATGCTAGAATCATCTCCTAATGTAACGTCGCCAATTACAGTTGCTTGCACATCAACAAAGACGCGAGATCCTAATTGAGGGACATGTGATTTGAATTTCCTAATCATATTGTATGTTTAAATAATTACCTAAAAACTATATCATAGACACAAAATAAAATAGGAGTAAAAATGTCGGAAAAAATTACAATGAGAGTTGGTGAGTCTTTAGTTGCTGGTGGACCGCCAGGGACTGCGGCTGAACCAGAGGTAATCATAGGTGAACTTGATGGGCCATTTGGAACAGCATTTGCAAACCTGTTAGGTGATCAGGCAAAGGGTCATTCAAAAGTTCTTGCAATAATGAATACAGACATAATGGTCAAGCCAGCAACCTTAATGGTTAGTAAGGTCACTGTAGATAATACAAGATACACAAATATTCTGATGGGAACTGTTCAGGGAGCTATTGCAAACGGTGTATTAGACTCTGTTAGAGACGGAACAATTGAAAAAGAAAAAGCTAATGATCTTGGAATAATAGTTTCCGTTTGGCTTAATCCAAGCGTATCAAAAGACGACAGCCTTGATCACAAAATACTATTTGATATTCATAGAAAAGCTACACATCAAGCAATTAAAAAAGCTATGAACAACGAGCCTTCGATTGATTGGTTGCTAGAAAACCAAGATGATCTTGTCCATAAATATTATCAGATGGGATTAGATGGAAAAATATAAAGTTGATTGATCGCTTAAATAATTACTATTATCTTATGAGAATGGATAGGCCGATAGGCATCTACCTTCTGATGTGGCCTATGTTATGGGCATTTCTTATATCTTCTAATGGGCATCCAAACGTATTTTTATTGATACTGTTTCTTATTGGCACAGTGCTTACAAGATCTGCTGGATGTGTAATTAATGATTACTTCGACAAAGAGCTAGACAAGAAAGTAGAAAGAACTAAAGATAGAATGCTAGCATCAGGTAAAGTTAGTTCAATAGAGGCAGTCATTCTTTTTTTAGGTTTAATATCACTTTGTATTTTAATTTTAATGATGATCGGGTTAGAGGTTTTTGTATATGCCTTAGCCGCTTTTTGTTTAATTATTATTTATCCTATTTCAAAAAGATATTTAAAAATACCACAAATGGTTTTAGGGATTGCCTTCGGTTCTAGCATACCAATGGTATATATCGCACAAACCGGTCATACTAACTTATCATGTTTATTAATGTATGTAGCAACTATATCTTGGGCTATAGCCTATGATACATATTATGCTATTGCAGATAAAAAAGATGATATAAAAGTTGGAAATAAATCATCAGCAATATTATTTGAAGATAATGATATTAAATATCCTTTTTATTTTCATATATTGAGTATTCTTGTTCTGGTAATCGTTGGTTTAATTAATGCGCTTGGAATTCTATATTACTTGGGTTTATTAATAGCAGTTCTGATAGCAGCCTACCAAAAAATATTGGTTAAAAATCGTTTGCCTTATCAATGTATATCGGCATTTGAAAACAATAATATTTTTGGATTAATAATCTTTTTTGGACTACTATTAAACTATCTTTATGAATAAAAAACTAAATAAATGGTCTCTTAAGGACATAGAAAAATTATATCATATGCCATTTAATGATTTGATCTACCAAGCACAAACTGTGCATAGACAAAATCATGATCCTAATAAAATTCAAGTATCAACACTCATGTCAATTAAGACTGGCGGCTGCCCGGAAGATTGTAAGTATTGTTCACAAAGCATAAAGTATAATACTGACGTTGAAATAGAAAAACTTTTAACAGTCGATGAAGTAATTGCACAAGCAAAAGAGGCAAAAAAATCAGGAGCATCAAGGTTCTGCATGGGTGCTGCATGGAGAAATCTTAACGACAGTAATATATCAAAAATAAAAGATATGGTTAAAGCGGTTAAAGAATTAGAGCTTGAGACTTGCCTCACTCTTGGCATGTTGAAAAAAGAGCAGGCTGAATCACTTAAGGAATCAGGACTTGATTATTACAATCATAACTTAGATAGCTCTGAAGAGTATTACAGTAAAGTTGTATCTACAAGAACATACAAAGATAGATTAAACACTTTGAAATATGTCAGGGATGCAGGCATAAAAGTTTGTACGGGCGGTATTTTGGGTCTAGGAGAGGAGAATCTTGATAGACTTAAATTAATTGAGGTGCTTTGTAACATGGATGAGCAACCAGAGTCTGTTCCAATGAATAAATTAGTTAGAATTGAGGGTACTCCATATTCAAATAATGATGATGTAGATAACTTTGATTTCATTAGAATAATTGCAATTACAATAATCACAATGCCAAAGACATACGTAAGATTATCGGCAGGTCGCGATACAATGAATGATGAAATGCAAGCGCTTTGTTTTTTTGCTGGTGCCAATTCAATATTTTATGGAGAGGAGTTACTCACTACAAAAAACTCATCAATCAATCATGATAAAAATTTACTAAGTAAACTTAGCATCGAAACTATTTAATTTTGGCAAAGTTTAATAATCTGCTTGATGAAATCAAACGAAATGGTTACGAAAGAATTCGAGATGTAGTTCAATCAAACTCCTCAACAAAAGCAAAAATAAATAATAATATATTTTCATCATTTAGCAGTAATGATTACTTGGGTATGTCATCTAATGCAGAAGTAATCAAAGAAATGAATAAATCTGCTAGCATGCATGGTATCGGAACAGGCTCCTCACCTTTGATAACTGGTTATATTAAATCACATCATTACCTAGAAAAAGAACTAACGGAATATCTTGGTACGGAGAGTTGTATTGTCTTAAATAGCGGATACATGGCGAATTTATGTCTTTTAAGCATATTTGATAGAACAATAAATGTAATACAAGACAAAGAATCACATAACTCAATTATAGAATCATCAAAAATCAATAAAGTTAATATCATAAGATATAATCATCTCACTGATCCCGGCTTATCTATTAAATCTCACACAGAGAAAAACATTCTTTTTAGTGAAGCTGTATTTAGTATGAGTGGTGATATTACAAATTTAAAGAATCATCTAGATGAAAAGAATAAGAGTGATGTGCTGCTATATATAGATGACGCACATGGATTTGCCGTAGCAGAGAATAAAGGAAACGTCTTATCAATTGAGACTACGTGTGAATCATTTGGTATGCAACCATCAGATGCTGATGCATATATGGGAACATTTGGTAAAGCAGTTGGAACAGTGGGGTCATTTATATGTGGAGGTAAGGATTTAATAGAAATGATTGTCCAAAAAGGCAAACCCTATATTTATTCAACCTCACTACCACGTTGTATAATAGATGCTACTAGAAAAAGTCTAAATATATTAGCTTCAGATAAAAGCTATTACGAGAAACTTCATGAAAACATAAAATATTTTAATGATAGTTGTCTCTCAAAAGGAATTACTTGTAATCTGAATCAAGTCCCAATAAAAACATTTACACTAGGTGATCCACATTTGACAATCAAGGTAAAAAAGAGGTTCCTAGAAGAAAATATACTAGTTCAAGCTATAAGATATCCTACTGTTCCTAAGAATCAGGATAAAATAAGAATTACATTATCAGCTAAACATACAAAAAAAGAGATTGATAAAGTCTTAAATACCTTACAAAATGTTCTCTGTGAATAATCTAAACAAAAAAAATATATTAGTTGGCATCACAGGAAGCATTGCCGCCTACAAAGCTGCTGATCTTATTAGCAGACTAAAGAAAGCAGGGGCGTGTATAAAAGTAGTCATGACAAAATCTTCAACGTCTTTTATTACAGAGAGAACATTGGAATGTATATCGGAAAATAAAGTCTACGTTGATGAAAGTGAATGTCATGAGCATTTTCTTCATCTTGATTTAGCAAAATGGGCAGATATAGTTTTAATAGCACCATGTACAGCTAACTCATTCAATAAAATAACTAATGCTTTAGGAGATGATTTACTTTCAACGATATGCTTAGCATTTAAGGAAAAAATATTTATAGCACCAGCTATGAATCCTGATATGTGGAATAATGAACTGCTCCAAAAGAACTTACATAATATGCCTAAGAGTAAATTCAGTGTAATTGGCCCAGATTATGGCAAACATGCATGTGGCGATGAAGGATATGGAAGAATGAGTCAGCCGGAAATGATAGTAGATCATATAAGCAGTGCAATTTCCAAAAATATACTCAACGGCCTAAAAGTATTAGTGTCTGCGGGTCCTACTAGGGAACCAATTGATCCGGTAAGATTTATAAGTAATTACAGCTCAGGCAAGATGGGTTATGCGGTAGCTGAAGCAGCAAGAGATATGGGGGCGTATGTTGAATTGATTAGTGGGCCTGTAATTATTGACCCTCCTGATAAAATACCTGTCACCTATATTGAAACATCCTCAGAGATGCTCGAACAAGTTCTGAATAAAGTCTCTGATTTTGATGTATATATATCGGCAGCCGCTATATCAGACTATAAACCAAGTAAGCTAATCACAAAAAAACATAAAAGCGTAGATGGAGATCTTCACATAACGCTGAAAAGAGGAATTGATATATTAAAGACGGCAAAGGAAAAAAATCCTTCATTATTTACAGTAGGATTCTCTGCTGAAACACATGATGTGCTTAAATATGCTGCAGACAAACTGATAAGCAAAAATATAGACATGATTATCGCAAATGAAGCAAACCATCAAAAAGGACTGGCGTTTGGCTCAGATGAAAATGAAGTTACTTTAATACAAAATAACAGTACAAAGCATTTACCTCTTAATTCGAAAAAAGAACTTGCAAAAGGAATAATCAAGGAGCTGGCAAATAATCTTAGAGACAACTTGATCAAAGTTAAAAATGCTAGATAAAGTTGAAATTAGGCTGATTAATAAATTAATAAAATCTGTTCCAGTATACTCAACAGATGGGTCAGCAGGACTAGACCTCAGAGCAGCCATTGATGATAAGATTAATCTAAGGCCAAATGAAACAATTTTAATCCCAACGGGTCTATCGGTGTACATAAAAAACAAAGATTATGCAGCTACAATTTTGCCTAGGTCTGGCCTTGGGCATAAAAAAGGAATAGTTCTGGGAAACTTAGTGGGATTAATAGATTCTGATTATCAAGGCGAGCTCATGATCTCCTGTTGGAACCGAAGTGTTAATGAATATATCATCAACCCATTAGATAGGATTGCACAATTGGTTTTTATAAGAGTTGAGCATCCACGATTTGAAATAGTGGATGCATTTGATCAAACAGATAGAGGAGATAAAGGTTTTGGTTCATCAGGAACAAAGTAGCTTAAAAGAGAATATTTTTAGAGCATATGATATTAGAGGTATATATCCTGAAGATTTTGATGAGAAGGCTGCGTTCGCAATTGGTATAGCCCTCGCATACAAAGCTAGTAATGACAAAAGATTTGTTGTTGCAATGGATGGAAGATTAAGTAGCAATGCAATAAAAAACTCGCTTATTTCTGGTTTACTCTCAGGCGGGGTAGATGTAATTGACTGTGGCATGTTACCAACACCTCTTTTATACTTTGCAACCTACTACCTAGGAATATCCAACGGCCTCATGATAACGGGAAGTCATAATCCAAAAAATTATAATGGAATAAAGATGATTATTGATGGAGATCCATTATTTGACAAAGATATTTACGCATTGCGTGACTGGATAATAAATAATCAAGAAAAGATAAAAAAAAATCATTGTGGAAAGCTATCTTATGATGAATCAATACTAGAAAATTATATCAATAGAGTTATTAACGATCTCGATATAAAAACATCTAAAAAATTTATTGTTGATAGCATGAATGGAGTCACTGGCAATGTTGTTAAGAAAATATTTCATTCTTTTAACATTGATGCTGATTATATTAATCAAGAGGTTAATGGAAATTTTCCCAATTGCTCTCCTGATCCTACAAAAGAAACAAACTTAGAAAGCCTTAAGAAACATGTTAAGGATGCTAATGCAGATTATGGCGTTGCATTCGATGGTGATGGCGACAGAACTGTGATTATAAAAAATGATGGTTCCGTTTTATGGCCTGATGAACTTATGATCATATTCGCAAAATCTATTCTTAAAGAAGTTAATCAAGCAAAAATAGTTTTTGATGTTAAATGTACAATGAATTTGAGAAAAAGCATACTTGAATCCAATGGGATTCCCATAGAATGTAGAACTGGACATTCATATATAAAAAATATGATAAAGCAAGAAAGAGCAATGTTAGGCGGTGAGATGAGCGGTCACATCTTTTTCAATGATAAGTGGTATGGATTTGATGATGGGATATATGTTTTCTTGCGGTTTCTCGAAATACTTACAAATGATGATGAACTTACTTCCGTTGTTGATGAGATGCCTAGGACATATGCATCACCAGAGCTTGATATTAATTTTAATGGTAATGGACATTTTGAATTCATGAGCAAATTTATGAAAACAGCTTCTTTTGATGACTATACAGTCTCTAATACTGATGGTATAAAAATATTGAATCAGACTTCTTGGGGTTTGATAAGACCTTCAAACACATCTCCAAAAATAACACTAAGGTTTGAATCTTCTAGTGAGAATGGTTTAAAAATTATTAAAAATGATATCAAAAATGCTATTCTTAAAATTGATAATACGTTAGACTTACCGTTCTAAAATTATGAGCAATAAAGTAATACTAAGAGAGAATACAGCAAATATTCCATCAACTGCAAACGTGTTGATTGAAGCACTGCCTTATATACAAAAACTTGCAAACAAAATTATTGTTATAAAGTTTGGTGGAAACGCAATGATTGATAATAAACTAAAAAATAATTTTGCAAGAGATGTCGTCCTACTAAAACAAGTTGGTCTTCATCCTGTTATAGTTCATGGAGGAGGCCCTCAAATAACAAGCTACCTAGAAAAGATGGGTATTAAATCTGAATTTGTTGATGGCATGAGAGTTACAGATGAAAAGTCTATCGAAATGATTGAAATGGTTCTAGGTGGATCAATAAATAAGGAAATAGTTAATTTAATAACCAGTCATGGTGGGAGAGCTGTTGGATTATCTGGTAAAGATGGAGGGCTTATAAGAGCAAAAAAATGATTGGTGAAGGAAAGAATAAGAATTTTGATTTTAAAAATACTGGTATGGTTTCAAGTATTGACCCTAGTGTAGTTAATTTACTTGATTCTACGTCGTTTATACCAGTTATAGCACCAATAGGTATTGGTGAAGATTATACAACCTATAATATCAATGCAGATATTGTTGCAGGTAAGATTGCAAAAATACTCCAAGCAGGAAAATATCTTGTTCTAACCAATACAACAGGAATCTTTGATAATGATGGGAACCTTATTAAATCAATGAATGCTGAGCAAGTAAGACAATTGATTAAAAAAGGGGTGATATCTTCTGGAATGTTGCCAAAGGTTGAATCAGCATTAGAGGCTGTGTCTGCTGGTGTAGAGAATGTTCAAATCATTGATGGAACGATTGATCACGCATTACTTCTCGAGTTATTTACTGACGAAGGTGTCGGCACCATGATACGCAGAACATAAATCTTGGAATACGCGTTACTTCTTTTTATATCTTTTGTCTCTAATCTTTTTTCTGCTTTCTCAGGTGGCGGTGCAGGGATAATACAACTACCTGCAATATTATTACTTTTTGAGATTTCATTCCCTGTAGCCTTGGCAACACACAAAATTTCTACTGTTCTTCTTGGCATAGGCGCTTCTTTAAAATTCTTTGAAAAAAATAAACCAGACAGAAGAATTTTCAATGAAGGTCTTATAGTTGGTTTACCTGCTGTCATTATTGGCGCATTCTCTATTACCTATATAGATGAAAATATAGCCAGAAAGCTATTGGGTGTACTGATTTTTATTGTGTTCATTTTGTCATTTACAAAAGGCACAAATCAGAAAACGAAGGAAGTAAATTCCTCTATGGTATATTTCTTATTATTTGTCATTGGCTTTCTCAATGGTTCCCTCTCTGCTGGCACAGGACTTTTGTATACTTTAATGTTGACTAAAATATATGGATTCTCATTTAAAGAAGCAATTGGGTACACATTACTTGTCGTGGGGCTTTTTTATAATCTCATTGGTGCTATTGTACTTTATTTAATATCAGCTATAAGCATAACAATTCTTCCCGTTTTATTGATTGGTTCACTAGCTGGAGGTTACGTAGGAGCTATGATAGCAATTAGTAGATCAAATATATTTATTAAGATTGCCTACCAGATTGTCACACTGATAGTTGCATATAAGCTGCTGTTTTAGACTGATCGGTATGTAGACATATAATCATTCATAGCATTTATGAAAGACTTGTATTCTGATTTAGATTTAACAACGTCGGCTATGTCGTCTAAATTAATAATGCTATGAACGACTGTATTATATTCCGAATGCAGTTCCAATGTTGCCATCTTAGATGTACCAATCTCCATTCTATCGAAAGCAACAAGAACATCATGACATTTTGATTTCTTTTCATTAATCAAGTCTATTGACTCAATTATGGATGATCCAGATGATACAACATCATCAACGATTAATGCTGAACCTGATATATCACAACCGACAAATTGACCCATGTCGCCATGATCTTTTTTTTCTTTTCTATTAAAAGCATATGGTTTGTTAAGCTGGTGGTTCACAAATAGACTTTGTGATATAGATGAACACAACGTAATTCCCTTGTAGGCTGGACCAAAAATAAAATCAAATTCAAGAGCCTTTTGTGTAATATAGCTAGCATAATAGCTAGATAGTTTTGTAATAAGTTCTCCATTATGACATAACCCAGTGTTGAAATAGTATGGGCTTTGTCTTCCAGATTTTAGTGTAAAATTACCAAATTTTAAAATTTTTTCACTTAAAATGAATTCTATAAAATCTTGTTTGTTATTAAACATAGAGGGTAACCTTTAATTAATGATACCATATCATAAAAGTTAAGATGAAAGTTATAACTATTAATGTCTGTGGTATTAGGTCAAGTCAAAAAAAGGGGATTTTTAAATGGCTAAAAAATTCTAAAGCTGATTTTATATGTATGCAAGAAACTAGAGCTCTAGAAGATCAAATTAATAGCAGTGATTTTGAAATACCTGGTTACAAAAGGTTTATGAATGTCGCAGAAAAAAAAGGATACAGTGGTGTTGCCATATATACTAAACATGAACCACTTAAAACTGAAACATGTTTTTCTAAATCAATTTTTGAAAAAGAAGGCAGGTTCATATCATTAGAATTTGAACATTATAAAGTTATTTCTATATACTTCCCCTCGGGATCATCCGGTGAATTGAGACAAAAATTAAAATATGAATTTATGGATTATTTTGAAAAATATATAAGAAAAGAAATGAAAAAAAGAAAAGCGCTAATTATTTGTGGCGATTATAATATTGCTCATACTAAAGAAGATATTAAGAACTGGCGTTCAAATCAAAAAAATTCAGGTTTTTTACCTGAAGAAAGAGAATGGATGACAAATTTAATAAGCAAGATTGGTTTGTGTGATGCATTTAGAGAGAAATGCAAAAAGACCGATGTTTATACTTGGTGGTCTAATAGAGGAAATGCATATGCGAATAATGTTGGTTGGAGGATAGATTATCAAATGGTTACTGCAGACTTAAGAGACAAAGTAAAAAGCGTGTCTGTTTATAAAGATAAAAAGTTTTCTGACCATGCTCCTTTAATAATTTCTTATAATGATTAATTTTCTTAAACAAAGTATTGAACCTTATTTAGAAAGAAGAATTATTATCTCCTTGATAATGGGCTTTGTCTCTGGGCTTCCGTTGTTGCTAACAATAACACTTCTTCAAGCCTGGTTAACTGATGAGAATATCTCAAAATCAACAATTGGTTTATTTGCGTTAATCGGGTTACCGTATTCTCTAAAGTTTCTCTGGGCGCCATTGTTCGACAGATATGTTATCTCAGCCCTTGGAAGAAGAAGAGGCTGGTTATTACTCTCTCAGATTTTCCTTATCTCATCAATCTTTCTCTTGGGTCAATCACAGCCCTCTATTAATTTATATAATGTTGCTTTGTTATCTTTGGCAGTTACCTTTTTTTCTGCCTCACAAGATATCGTCATTGATGCATATAGGAGAGAAAGTTTAAGAGAAAATGAACAGACCATTGGGGCTTCCGCATATGTTTTAGGTTATAGGTTCGGCGCTCTTGCGGCCGGAGCAGGTGGATTAATACTTGCAGATATTTTTTCTTACTCATTTGTCTATTCAATAATGGCCTCAATAATGATTTTAGGTGTAGTAACAACCCTACTATCTGATGAACCTGAGGTTGATATGAAACCCTACACTCTTGGCGAATCAATCATCGAACCATTCAAGGAATTTTTTACACGATTTACATCAAGATCAAGTGAGCTGAAAATATTAACTCCCTATTTTATTTTATTGTTCATACTTTTATACAAAGTAGGTGACACAATGGCGCATTCTCTTAGTACAAATTTCTACCTAGATATTGGCTTCACAAAAACTGAAATAGGAACAATTGTTAAATTTTTTGGATTGGGAGCAACTTTAATAGGAGCGTTTCTTGGCGGAATATTATCATTGAAAATAGGGCTTTATAGGTCGCTTATATATTTTGGAGTATTTCAACTTATAGCTACATTAGGATTCTCAGTTTTATATTATGCAGGTGATAATATACTAATGTTAATTCTTGTCATATCCCTTGAAAATTTAGCTGCAGGTATGGGATATACAGCCTACCTAGCATTTATTGCTCACATGACGTCAAAAGAATTCACGGCAACTCAGTTTGCTTTGATGACTGCGCTAATGTCCTTACCAAGAACATTTTTATCAGGAACATCTGGTTATCTTGTTGAAATGCTGAACTGGGACCTTTACTTCATTTTTTGTTCTTTAATAGCCATACCTGCTCTGATAATATTAAAAAAAATAAAGTTTATAATTAAAGATGAATAATTTTAATACTGCAGATTTATGTGATGATCATAAACTTGCAATCGCGCAACCAACTTTCAAATCCTATGGTGCTAATACACATTGTCACGGAAGAATAAGAACTGTCGAAGCTGTAGAAGATAACTCGTATGTTAAGAAATTACTCCAGGAGGACGGCACAGGATGCATAATGGTTGTTGATGGTAAAAGTTCTGAGAAGTGTGCTTTAGTTGGAGACAATCTTGCTGCAATTGCAGCCAAAAATAACTGGGCTGGTATTATTGTTAATGGATGTATAAGAGATAGTCTTGAGATAAGCAAAATAAAGATTTCAATCAAAGCGCTTAACCTTGTTCCGAATAAAAGTCAGAAAAAAGATATAGGTCGGTATAAAATAGATTTAAAATTTGCTGGTATAGTATTTAGAGAAAATGATTTTTTATACTCTGATCCTGATGGAATTGTTGTCTCCTCATCAGAGCTATTATAAGTGAACACTCCTCTAATAAGCCTCAAAAATGTTAGCTTAACTAAACAAGATAAAGATATCATAAAAAACTATTCTGTAGATATTAGTGAAAGTGAGATAATAAATTTCTACGGTGAGAATGGGTGTGGCAAGACATCGCTTTTGAAATTAGTAACTAAGCTAAGCAAACCAACTGAAGGCGAAATATTATTCCACTCAGACTTAGATATCAGTGACGATATTTTTTATGTGGGTCACAAATATGGTCTAAAAAATGAACTCACGGTTCTTCAAAATCTTGAATATGCTATGAGCTTTTCAAGCACAAAAAAAATCAGCTCTATAATTTCAGAATTAGAATCATATGCCATGCAATCATTATCGAATCTGCAAGTTAAATATTTATCTCATGGGCAAAAAAAAATTATAAGCATGATACAGCTGACAATTAGTTATTTCAAAGTTTGGATTCTTGACGAACCGTTTACTGGACTTGATCAAGATAAAGCCTCTATTCTTTTTGAAAAAATGCAAAATCATATTAATGACAATGGGACCGTAATAATAACAAGTCATTCACCAAAAAATAAATTTAAAAATATAGAACTATGCTGAATAAGTTTAATTCAATTATTCTGAGAGACATGAGAGTTATTCTAAACTCTAACTCTCGTATATTCATGCCGGTTGTTTATTTATTTCTGATAATTACGTTTTTTTCAATTAGTTTAGAAGGAACTGTATTGGGTGGCTATGATAAAATTCTAACTCAAATTATTTGGCTTTCATGTTTATTGGTGAGTCTACTAAATATAGAGATTATGTTTAAGGATGACTATGAAGATGGGACGCTCGATAGAATTGTTATTAACTCTGATATGCTAGAAATTTGTATACTTGCCAAAGTATTATCACATTGGTTGTTTTCTATACTACCGTTAGTAATAATTGCCTTTCTAATAAACTTTTTGTTAACAGGAAATCTCTCAGTTTCTATAACCCTTTTTATTAGCTTAATGATAGGTAGTTTGACAATATCACTAATTGGTTCAATAGCATCATCTTTGACATTAAGCTTGAAAGGTAATGGTCTTCTCCTATCAACTATAGTTTTGCCTCTAGATATACCAGTCTTGATTTTTGGAACAAGCGCTATTTATAATTCGTCAATTGGTTTGAATTATGATTCTGAATTATTATTCATGCTATTACTATTGATTCTATTTTTGGTGATTGCTCCATTTGCAGCATCATTTGGTGTAAAGAATAGTCTAGATTGACTTAACCCATAATTTATTTTTCTCATATTCAAGAAGAATATTCTGAGATGATTTCAACATAGTGCCTAAAAAGAATAATGTGAATCCAAGTGCGGTTACAATTAGAGGTGTCAACATGTCCGCTGCAATACTAGGCGCACTCAGCTTAATGACAGATGGACCTTGATGAAGAGTATTCCACCATTCGACAGAAAAATGAATGATTGGAATATTTATGAAACCAACTATTGCTAGAATATTTACTGCAGACGATGCCTTTTTTTTATCATCAAATGAGCCATGTAATAGTAAAATAGATATGTATATAAAAAATAATATTAACTCCGAAGTCAATCTTGCATCCCATGCCCACCATGTACCCCACATAGGCTTGCCCCAGATAGCTCCTGTGACTAAAGTGAAAACAGTGAAGACAGCGCCGAGTTTACAAGACGCTAACAAGATCACATCATACACTTTCACATGCCATATTAGTGAGATGACGGCTGATATAAAAACGACAGAATATGCAAATAAAGATATCCATGCGCTTGGTACATGGACATACATAATTCTGAATGCATCTCCCTGTTGATAATCTGGCGGCGCAATAAATAAGCCTTGATATAAACCATATGAAATAAATATAAAAGCAAAAGAAAGAAGCCATGGTATTATCAATGAAGTAAATTTATAATAGCCTTCAGGGGAAATCTTGGATAATAAAGTCTTAAACATAATCATAAAAATAATAACATACAAATAATTCTATGGCGGCTAATAATAAATTAAAAGAATATGAAAAAACAATCATTACTTGGTGCAAAAGCGTCCAAGGTAAATACAAGCTAATGAAAATGATGAACAAGAAGGCTTATGAGAAATCAATTAAATCAAAGAAAGGCACTGATTGATTGTATTTTTGTATGTAGTCAATTCACCATTAAATATGAAAAACGGGCCGTTTAAATAATTAGTATCTTTTCCATATGAAAACCTCTTAAGGTTTTTGTCTAAAAATTGCCCCCCTGACTCTTCAATAATACATTGACCAGCAGCTGTATCCCATTCATATGTTGGTCCTAATCTTAGTGAAAAATGTCCCATACCTTGTGCAATACATGAAAACTTTATTGCGCTTGATAAATAAATCATCGTTGAATTTGAGAAATTGGCAGTTAATATACTCGAAACACTTTTTCTAATTGTAGTGCTAACATAGATATTATCCTCAATCTGTCTATTTACATTAAGTCGGGTCGATTTATGTGAGCTATTTATTAAATAAGATCCATGGCCTTTAATGCCATAAAAAAAATCTTTTGTTGAGGGAATATAAATTATACCAAAAACAGGATAGTTGTTTTCAATGTATGATAGACAAATACAATATTGGCTACCGCCTTTTATATAATCCTTTGTTCCATCAATTGGATCAATTAACCAATACGAGTCAGCATGTCCTACTTTTTTGATACTCTCTTCAGATATAACAACATCATCTGAAAACTCTTTGGATAAGTAGTCTACGATCATTTCATTTGATAACAAATCAATATTTGTTACTGGTGATTTATCTGACTTAAAATCTATTTTTAAATCTTGTTGGCCATTTACCTGTATGAGCCCAACTTTAGTACAAAGTTCTACAAATCCATCAATTGAATTTCTAAATTTTTCCATATCTTGTTTCTAAATAATTTACAGCTGCAAAAACACGAGAATCTATAATTTTATAATCTTTTAAAAATGAATTTATCTGAGATATTTGTATTTTGTGAACCTCAAGAGCTTCAGGTTCATCGCCTACAAGAGTAGACTTCTCAAGTTTATCTGCAGTCATCATATTGGTAACGTGACTTATATAACCAGGTGCAAGATATATCTTTTGTATGAATTTAATATTATTAGATTTATATCCTACTTCTTCCTGGAGTTCACGGTTTGCTGCTGCATACATGTCTTCATTGTCATCAATCTTACCTTTAGGAAGAGTTATCATATAATCATCAACACCTGAAGCGTATTCCTTAATGAATAGCACGCACTCATCAAGAATAGGAATGATTAAAACAGCACCTTTTCCTGTTCCAGCTATAATTTCATAATTAAGCACTTTTTTTTCAAATTGTATCTGGGCTTCGTTGATGGTAAAAAGTTTACTCTTGAAAATAGGTGATTGTTTGATAATTTTTGGCATGATGTGATAAGTTGAAGAAAATGATACAGTAAGAGATATGATATTTAAAGAGACAGAGTGCATCTTATTCGATATGGATGGAGTTATATTGGATAATACATATGACAATAATTTTTGGCAAAACCAGATACCTGCAGTTCTTGCAGATAAGAAGGGGTGTAGTTTTGAAGATGCTAAAAGATTAGCTGTACAAATATTTAATTATAAAAAAAATACGATGGATTGGTATGATTTAGATTACTGGTCAAATATGTTGGGCATAGATATAGAAGAACAGAAAAGATTGCCAGAGAGTTACGATAAAATTAAATTATATGATGGTGTTTTTGATATTTTGAAGAAGATAAAAAAAGACAGGAAAATTATTTTAATAACAAATGCTCACCGTAAAACGCTTAATATTAAATTGAAAAAATATGATTTATCTCCATATTTTGATGACATGGTATGTGCACATGAATTGCATTACGTAAAAGAAGATATTCAGCTTTGGTATATGCTTCGTTCAAAGTATCAACTAGACTTTAAAAAAACAATACTTATTGAAGACACTATAAAAAATATCTTAGTTGGTCTATCTGCGGGCATTAGTGGAGCAGTTTATCTAGGAAATGAGGAATTCAGTAAGAGAAAAAATATTGTGATGCATTCATCAATAAATGATATTTTGTCTACATTTAATTAGATTCATATACTCATAGTTATTATGTATAGGAAACCTTTCTTCAACTTTGATGGTATGTTTTTTTCTTTTGAAAAAAGTAATTCTTACTACATGGTTTTGTTTAACAATATACTCAATAGACTCTTTGAAGAAAATAGGTTTTTTAAAAAAGAAGTGTTGCAAGTGATTTATTTCCTAGAAATTTTATATAGGTCAATTGACCTGTTATTTGCTGAATAGGAATAGTTGATTTTGCTATTACATCGTTATCAAGATAGCCTTGTATTTTTACTTCCCTAACAAGCGAATACTTTTTTGAAGATTTATCTTTTTGTTTAGTTAAATATGTTCTAGAAGAGATAAGTTTTATTGGATTCTTCTTTTCAGCCACTCTACTTGTGAGTGATGAGTTATCAATTAATATCCTTTTGAGATTTTCTTGTAGACCTTTAAGCTTTTTCTCAACAAGCCATCTTTTTTTATAGTTGTATTTCATTTACCTTTTTTATTTTCCATCTATTCTTAAGAATGCTAATTTTTTCAGAAGCGAGGTCATATGTAAATTTTTTTATGTAATGAATATTGTCCATAAGATCATTTATGTTGGTAACCCTATAGTTATCTGGCATTCCTGATTGTCTGTTCCCTAAATATGTGCCAGAACCTCTGTTTTTAAGGTCATATTCTGCAATCTCAAAACCAGAATCTGTTTTACTTAAGTAATTGAGTTTTTCAATTGAATCATTCTTTATGTGTTCAGTATGCAATAAGTAACAATATCCTTGAGCATGACCACGTCCTACTCTGCCTCTTAGCTGATGTAATTGTGATAATCCAAACATTTCTGAATTTTCTATAACAAGACAGTTAGCATTTGGGCAATCAACACCCACTTCTATAACACTAGTAGCAATTAATATATCAATCATTCCATTTTTAAATTTATTAATAATTTCAATTTTATCCTCTGAAGACATATTTCCGTGAAGTATATCGCACTTATAGTTTGAGAATTGTGCTCTAATAACCTCATGAAAGCTTTTGATTGATTGTTGATTATCATCGTTATCCTCAACACGAGTACAAACCCAATAAACTTGAGTGTTATGTCTTAGATGATTATTTACAACATCATAAACAGATTGCCTTTGATTACTATTGAATATCTTTGTTATTGTCTCGAGACGATTATACGGTCTATCTGAAATTTTTACATATTTCATATTTTCATAAAGCACAAGAGCTAATGTTCTTGGTATAGGTGTTGCAGACATATGAATTATATGTGGCTGCCTTTCATGATTAGATGTTATTTTTTCACGTTGTTTAACACCAAATTTATGCTGCTCATCAATAATAACAAGGGCAAGATTATTAAATAAGTAATCGTCATGTAAAATAGCATGAGTACAAATTAAAACGGAAATTGCGCCAGATTTTAGTTGTTTTTTGATATCAGCTTTTTTGTTCTTTGAGTCTTTACCGCTCATAGAAACAACGTTAACTAAAGATCCAAGATAAGTTTTGAATGTATCAAAATGTTGATTACATAATACTTCGGTTGGAACTAAGACTAAACATTGATAACCATTTTTAACTACATTAAAACAAGCTACTAGAGCAACAATAGTTTTACCACAGCCTACATCCCCTTGTATGAGGAATTTAGCTGGATTTTTCAGATTGTAAAGATTGATTTATATCATCAATAGCGCTTTGTTGACCTTTTGTTAGAGAAAATGATAAAGAGTCAATAAAAAGATTTATCTCTTTCTGCTCTGTATTGATTAGATACGATGGTTTGCCTGAATAATTAGACAACGTTTTCAGAAGCTCATGTTTATGAAGATATATTTCCTCTAAAACTAATCTTTCTTTAGCGCTTTGAAATTCATTGATGGCATCATCATAATCACCATCAGGATAATGAAGCTTTTTAACAGCTTTGAGAAGTGACATAAAATTAAAATCATTATTAAATAAAATATCAAGACATGTAAATTCATAATTCTTTTGAAAGCATTATAAAGGCTTCATGGATAGCTTTTCTCATTTTTTGTTGTGATATTTTTCCTTTCGTTGAATATTTTGGGAGTATGTTTGCCAATGATTTATTTTTTTGAATGATTTCAACTTCTGGATGAATGAATTCAAGCTTAGTGCTTTTTTTAATGGCTTTTCCTTCTATACGTATAGACATTCCAACTTGTAAATTTAGAAAAACAACGATTTTATGAATAAATCGTACATTAAATATCCCTGTATCAGACCTGACTGTTAATATGTAGTTTGGTTTGTAGCCCTTTAGTTCTTGATGTATTAATTATCTCACCAGACAGAACTACATTGTCACCGTTATCAATTTGACTTAATAATTCAACTTCTCTTTTATCAGATAAGCTGTTAGGGATAGTGGTAAGAAGATCAAAAATTGAATAAATTCCTAATTGATTAAAAAGATCTCTAGTTTTTGGACCAATACCTTTTAAAGATGAAACACTCTGAGATAATTCGTCAGATTTTGATTGCATTATTTAGTCTTTGTATAAAATTGCATCAACCTCTATTTCTACGTCTTTAGGAAGTCTGCTCACTTCAACAGCTGCACGAGCAGGATATGGCTCAGATAGATACGCTTCCATAACTGCGTTAACTTTTGAAAAGTTTTCTAGATTTTTTAGATAGACTGTAAATTTAACACAATTATCAAGACTACACCCAGCTGACTCTGCAATATGTTTAAGATTATTCATTACTACCTCAGCCTGATCTTCAAATGAACCTAATACAATGCTCATGTCAGTATAATTAAGCGGTATCTGTCCAGAAACAAATGTAAATTTTCCTGCTGTAATAGCTTGAGAATATGTACCAATAGCTGATGGTGCTTTATCACATGTAATTTGTTTCTTTGTCATGGTTTTTTTCTCGTATGACCAGCTTCCTTAAGTCTCTCAAGATAATTATGCCAATTATCTTTATAATTTTTACAAAGATTATATAGATGCTCCCAAGAATAGAGTCCTGTGTCATGGCCATCATCAAAAATTATTCTCACTGCATAGTTACCAACGGGCTCTAATTTATCTATAGCAACATCCTCTTTATTTATTTGAAGTTTTTCTTGACCTGGTCCGTGCCCTTTAACTTCTGCAGATGGAGAAAAACATCTTAGATATTCAGATGTCATATTGCTGCTATAACCATCTTCGAATGTGATCGATAATATATTAGTTTTTTTTATATATCTTAACTCAGTTGGTCTTATCATAAAATGTACCTGCTTAAGTCCTCATTATCTGCAAATTCATTTAAATATTTATCGACGTAGTCTTGGTCAATAGTAATCTTTGTTTCTTTCAAATCACTTGCATCAAATGAAAGGTTTTCTAGAAGTCTTTCCATAATAGTATGCAGTCTTCTTGCTCCTATGTTCTCAGTTTTTTCATTTACCGTCCATGCTATTGTTGACAATCTATCAATAGCGCTATTATCAAAAGTAACGTCAATGCCTTCTGTATCCATTAACGCTTTATATTGTTGAGTAAGTGAATAATCAGGCTCTACAAGTATAGACTTAAAGTCATCTATAGATAAAGCATTTAGTTCAACTCTTATAGGAAGTCTGCCTTGTAACTCTGGAATAAGATCTGAGGGCTTTGAGAGATGAAATGCTCCAGAGGCAATAAACAGAATGTGATCAGTTTTTATAGGACCATGTTTTGTATTAACAGTACAACCCTCTACCAAGGGTAATAGATCCCTTTGTACTCCTTCTCTAGAAACATCTGCTCCCCCAGCATTAGCTCGAGATGCAACTTTGTCAATTTCATCAATAAATACTATTCCGCTCTGTTCAACTTTTTGAATAGCTTCTTGCTTAAGATCATTGTCATTAACTAATTTTCTGGCCTCTTGTTCAGATAATATTTTATTGCATCTTTTATTTTTGTTTTTTGAGGTTTAGTTTTGTTGTTAGATAAATTCTTAAACATGCCCTGAAGTTGATCGGTCATTTCTTCCATGCCTGGAGGTGCCATTACTTCAAATGAAGGCAATGCTGTATTAACATCTATTTCAATTTCTTTATCATCTAGTTTGCCCTCTCGTAAGTCTTTTCTAAGAGTTTGACGCGTGCTCTTATTATCTTCTTTGTCAGCATCATTTAGTCCTTGCACAAGGTCGTTATCTCTTGATGGTAGGAGTCTATCTAATATTATTTCCTCTGCAATTTCTTCTGCTCTGTGCCTAACCTTTGACATGGCCTCTGATTTTACTTGAGTAATTGCTAATTCAGTTAAATCCCTAATTATTGAATCTACTTCTTTGCCAACATAACCCACTTCTGTAAATTTTGTAGCCTCTACTTTTATAAATGGAGCCTTGGCAAGTTTTGCAAGTCTTCTTGCTATCTCGGTCTTACCTACTCCTGTAGGACCGATCATTAATATATTTTTAGGTGTAATTTCATTGCTCATTTTCTCTGACAATTGAAGCCTTCTCCATCTGTTTCTTAGAGCTATAGCTACCGCCCTTTTCGCATCAGATTGGCCTATTATGTGTTTATCAAGCTCTTGCACAACTTCTCTTGGAGTCATTTCAGACATTGATCTTCTCTATAGTTAAGTTTGCGTTAGTGTATATACAAATATCTGAAGCTATTGTAAGAGATTTTTTAACTATATCCTCAGCAGAAAGTTTAGTGTTTTCGTATAAGGCTTTAGCGGCTGACTGTGCATAAGAACCACCGCTTCCTATTGCTATTATTGAATCTTGTGGTTCTATAACATCGCCATTACCAGATATAAGTAATGATGCGTCCTTATCAGCGACAATTAGTAAAGCTTCAAGGTTACGTAGCATCTTGTCTGTTCTCCATTCTTTAGCTAACTCAACAGCTGATCTAGTTAAATGACCACTGTATTTTTCTAGCTTGCCTTCAAATTTTTCAAAAAGTGTAAATGCATCTGCTGTCGCGCCAGCAAAGCCTGCCAAAACATTATCCTTGTATAATCTTCTAACTTTCTTGGCATTATTTTTCATAACAGTGTTTCCAAGTGTTACCTGTCCATCTCCACCAACAACTATTTCGTTGTCTCTTCTTACTCCAACTATTGTTGTCCCATGAAATTTCTCATTAGTATTCATAATTTATGCCCTAGGGTGACTATTATTGTAAACCTTATTTAAATGCTCAAAATCTAAATTTGTATATATCTGTGTTGTACTTATATCCTCATGACCTAAAAACTCTTGTACTGCTCTAAGGTCTCCAGATGCTTCCAATAAATGTGTTGCACAACTATGACGTAATGTATGGGGCGATATCTTACAATTCAAGCCTTGTTTTTTCACCCAATAATCAATCCTATTTTGTATAGATCTATTAGATAATCTGCCGCCAAACTTATTTAAAAATAAGGCATTGTTTTCAGGCTTGTACTCTTCTCTTCTTGATATCCACTCACTTATAGCTTCTATGGCTTTCATGCCCAGCGGTAGTATTCTTTCTTTTTTCCCTTTTCCCAGAACCTTAATAGATTTTGAAACGAGATCAACCGAATCAATATCTAATGTTGATAATTCACTTAACCTTAAAGCAGAACTATACATTACTTCAATTATTGCCTTGTCTCTTTTAGCAGCATTATTGCTTTCTCTTATGTCGCATAGTTTATCTATATCGCCAATAGAGAGAATATTAGGTAATTTTTTAGATAGCTTAGGTGTCTTAATGCCCGACATTGGCGTTGATGAAATTTGAGAAGTTTTTAATAAGTATAAAAAAAATGATCTTAACGTTGAGGCTTTCCTTGCAAGAGATGCTGGAGATAAGCCAAAAGAGTGGAGGTTCATGAAGAATTTCTCTAAATTCTGCTTATCAGAATTAATAATATTAGACTGATATGATTTCATATACTCTTGAAATTGCGTAAGGTCATTTTTATAATTTATGAGAGTATCCTTAGTGTAAAGCTTTTCATTCCTAAGATAGCTTAAGAAGCTTTCTATTTGTTGATCACTGCTATTCAAGATTTCCCTCACCATCAATAGAGCTTGGGCCAATTAGTTTGAAACTATCTGGATTATAATTTTTAATAATCTCAAGTTCCCCGCCAACTTGTCTGATTTTTATTAGAGAATTTTTTACTTTGGACTCGGATTTGAGTTCATAGAGTCTAAATAAACATATTGCAGCAGCAGTAGCTCCACTACCGCATGACTTGGTGTAACCAGCACCACGCTCATTTACAGTAAGTTTGACGACAGTGGTACAATCATTGAGAAAGTTAGATGCATTTTCTATGAAACCAATGTTCATGGTCTTATCATAAATATCATCAATTATTTTGCTGATACGCTCTTTTACATCAATACAGTTGTCCGAAAAAACAACACAATGACTATTTCCAATTGTTATGGGAATAAAAGAAAACTTTAATGATGTATCGTTGTGATTCAATGTAAGAACTAGTCCATTTTTAGTTATAGAGTATTCTGGTGCGCTATTAATTATATTGTCAATATATTGTGGACTTCCCATATCTATAGAAATAAGGTCATCGTTGATTTCTGCAGGATAGCTTTTATTGCATACAATTAAATTTGTCGTGTTTATATTATATTTTTTATGAAGATATAACATTGTGGCACGCAATCCATTGCCGCATTGGCTAGCCTTAGATCCATCTTGATTATAAACATCACAATTTACATTATCTAATGTTGTGGTATCAACTATAAAAAATTGATCGCACCCAATAACCTTCCTGTTTGAATAATGTTTAATCTTATCAGGGGTTAATTGAGATGATAAATTGCTATGCTCAACTAAGATAAAGTCATTACCTTGGCTGTTCAATTTAGTATATGGAATCATTTCTCTACGTGTATAGTAACAAAAAAATGTCTATCAGAGACAATATTAATTATTGATTTTATTCCTTTGAATATACTTATTTGTTTCTCAACTTCGTTAACGGTATATGCTGCCATCAAGGAATTCTTGAAATCTTTCATTAATACTTGATTATCATTTCCGTGCTTTTGTAAAATATTATTAAGGCTCATAAGACTATGCGGCCTTACTAAGTCCATTGCAAACACATACCCTCCTGGTTTAGTTATGTCGATAACTTTCTCCCAAAAGAGTTGAGGGTTTTCTACGTGATGAAGCAAGCTATTGCATATCACAAAGTCAAAGCTATTATTTTTAAAAGGGTGTTTTTCTATCCTTTCATTTATAACACAAACATCCTGAATGTTATTTTTAACTGATTTTAATAAAAACTGTTTAAGCATAGATGCTGAGCCATCAATTGCCGTAAGAGCGCAATTAAACCTTTTTCTAATATCTATAATTATCTCACCATCGCCACACCCAACATCTAAAATAGCTTTACCATGTAGTGAAGAAATAACAGATAGCATGTTAGACATAAAGATTTTGTTTGCATCAGAAAAGTCTGCACTTGCGTAGGCTTGCGCTTGCTCATCACTATCCATTAAGTCTGGTTCAGGTATACGCTTTAGCAATTTTCGTTTTGAACAATCTGTTCAATAGTTTCTGCTGATCGTATAAGTTTAACCTTACCATCACTAATAAGATATTCAGCAGGTCTAGGCCGACTGTTGTAATTTGATGATAATACGAACCCATATGCGCCTGTATCTTCAACAACAACTTTATCACCAACTTTACAATTTAATTCTCTTTCTTTGCCGAGAAAGTCAGCACTTTCACAAACAGGTCCTACAACATCATATTTTTTGCAGGATGCATCAGTCTTAATTATAGGTGTAATTTTGTGGTAGGCATCATAAAGCGCTGGTCTCATCAGCTCCGACATACTTGCGTCAACAATTAAAAAGTTTTTATGGTCTGACTCTTTAGTGTACTGAACAGTACTAACTAAAATTCCACAATCGCCAATTATTGATCTCCCGGGCTCAAAGATTATATCCACATTGATGTCTTTAAAACTATCTAATATTTTTGCAACATAATTAGATCTGTCTATTTGACTTTCATCCGTATATGAAATACCAAGTCCGCCTCCGACATCGATGTGAGTGATTTTAATTTTACAATCATTGAGTTCTTGTACAATTCTTTTTACTGATGAGATAGATTCTAAATATGGGCTGGTCGACATTATTTGAGAGCCAATATGAAAATCAATTCCTATTATATTTATTGATTCTAACTTTCTGGCATGTTTGTAGATATCAATAACATGTTCATATTGGATGCCAAATTTATTATCTTTCATACCTGTAGAGATATAGGGATGGGTCTCAACCTTTACATTAGGATTTACTCTTATAGAAATATCAGCAATAAGACCCATTGACGACGCTTCCTGATTAATAGTTATAAGCTCATCTTTAGATTCCACATTGAAGCATAAGATATTATTTTCGAGTGCGTATTTTATTTCATCTCTTGTTTTCCCTACGCCTGAATAAACAATTTTTTTTGTACTAACACCTGTTTGAAGAGCGCGATATAGCTCTCCCTGTGACACAACATCGAAACCTAAGCCTTCAGATGCAATGAGATTTAAAATAGTCATATTAGAGTTTGCTTTTACTGAATAACAAAACAATGTTCGAGAATTAGCAGAACTTAGATATTCATTTATATTTTCCTTTATAGACTTTTGTGAGTACAAATAGAATGGTGTCGGTAACTCATTCGATAAATTATCAAGATCAATATTTTCAAAAAATAACTTATTATTTTTATAATGAAGGTTTTTCAATTGATAACACTTGAATAAGTTACATTTGTTGGAGGCGTAAGAGGCCCTTTGTTACCACAACTAGATAATATGACCAAAGCGCATATAAATGTGAATATAGTTAAAAGATTAGAACGAGAAAAGTTTAACATTCTGATATTATAGTCTAATTCACATGTAGATTTAATTGGTTTTAGCATTAATGGATCTTGAAATAATTACAGTTGGAGACAGGAGTGCAGCAGAAGCTGACTTGGTATGGTTCCATGGGTACGGTGCAAACAATTGGGGTTTTGAGCCATTCATTAAATTGTTAAATCTAAATCTAGACGGAAAGTTTCATGTAATCATGCCAAATGCACCAAAGGATAACGGTAAGAGATCATGGTACCCTTTGCCTTCAGAGCAAAATGGAAGGATTATTGAAGATGATCTGGGTTTAGAACTTGCTAAAAAAAATATCCTGTTGTCATTAAAAAAGCATTTAAGACAAGACAAGAAACTTTATCTTGGAGGTTTTTCACAAGGTGCGGCTTTGTCCCTGTCAATGGGTTTGGGCTCAGATATTGATTGCGATGGTATTATTGCAATTTCTGGTTATATTCCATCTGCGTCTTCTCTTACAGTTGATAATAAAGAAAAAGAGATATATATAGCCCACGGTAGTAACGACACAACTATATCAATTGACACGCACAAGAAATCAATACAATACTTAGAAGATAAAAAAATAGCCTTTACAGAATTCGTTGACGATTGTGGACATACAATAAGTAAGTCAATGATTACCGACTTAAGCTCTTGGTTATTTAAGAGAATATAAGGGGGCAAGAGAATGCCCCCTCAATTAAATATCAGTCACGATGTCTTTGAGCCGCAGCCATAGCAGTTTCACTTCCATATTTCTCGTTGATTTTTTCAACTGATTCAAAGTGATCTGCGCGTCTGTGAGTAAGACACATTCCTTTTTTGTCTACGCCCCAAAGAGCGTATGCGATAAAAGTTTTTAAATGTTCTGGAGTTTGGTCCATATGTGGTATTCCGAAACGAATTAATAAATTGTTTCTATCGGCTCCACTTGCTTTTTGCTCCTTCATAATTCTTTGAACTTCTACTTGGAGATCTTTGACATCCTCACCGTTCCAAGAACCAACTTTAGTTCCGTCTGGTAAAATAATGTCATCTCCTTGTGGTACTGGATGATCCGGCATTTTTACTCCTCCTGTAAATTAACCTTGTTAGACTAGATATATTACAAAATTCATCTGTGTCTAACAAGTTTTATTGACATGGAAAAGACTCAATATAACCATTTCTTAGTGCTAGACCAAGCAAAGGCTCATCCTTATATTTTTCAAAAAATCCGGGCTTAGATTTAATAGTTTTATCAATCATTGCCCTAAGTTTAGAGACTGGTAATATTATGTCTGCAGGTTTACAATAAATCTCTACTTGGTGTTTTCTGTAATAATATTCTGATGCCCACTCAAGTCCACTCTCTAGTCCATATATATATGAGTCATAATTATCAGTCTTATCGTTTAAGTACTCATTAATTGTTGGTATTTTGTTACCAGAAAAAACTGATGTGCTAAAGTTAAAAAGCACACTGCATAGATAAAATAGATCTTTCTAATTATATCCATCTTTCTTAAGTGACGACAAAATCTTGCTTGCAGCTTTCTTTACATTTGCAGGTGAAGTTGAACCTATAGATTTTTTACTATGTATAGACTTTTCTATATCAATAGCCTGATAAACATCTTCGGCAATATGTTTTGAGAATTTTCTAAATTCAGAAATTTTTATATCATCTAAATTAATTTTTTTTGATTCAGCATAGCTTACAATTTTTCCTACTATCTCATGTGAATTCCTAAAGGGAACACCTTTCATAGCTAAATAGTCTGCAGGTCTGTTGCGTTTGAGAAATCACTCTTAGAAAACTCAAGAGCTCTTTGCTTGTTAACATTCAAAGTGATGATTAGTCTAGGCATTAAGTTAAGACATGACATAACCTCTGAAATTGTTTCTATAATTATGCCTTTGTCTTCCTGAAGATCTCTATTATAAGTTAGCGGTAATCCCTTCAGTAAAATCAAAAGAGATGATAGAGATCCAATTGCAGAGCCACATTTACCTCTGATGAGCTCTGGGACGTCTGGATTTTTTTTCTGTGGCATAATAGACGAACCAGTGCAAAAGCTTTCATCAATATCAACAAGTTTTATATGTGTATTCATCCAGTAAACCAGTTCTTCAGATATTCTAGATAAGTGAACCATCATCATGGAAACTGCATAGGCAAAGTCACAAACAAAATCTCTATCGCTGACAGCATCCATTGAATTTGCTGATACAGTGTCAAATCCAAGTTTTTTAGCTACTAACTTTCTGTCAATTTTATATGGGGTTCCAGATAATGCTGCACTGCCCAAGGGCATAACGTTCAAGGCATTTCTTGCATTACTCATTCTTTTTTCATCTCTCTCAAACATTTCATGCCAAGCTAGAAGATGATGGCCAAATGTAACGGGTTGTGCAAGTTGCATGTGGGTGTAGCCTGGAAACAAAACATGAGAGTTCTCTTTTGCTACTAATGCGATAGCATATCTAATATCTTTTATCTTTTTAATAATGGTGTCAGCACAATCTCTTAAGTACAGTCTAAAATCTGTAGCTACTAAATCATTTCTGGATCTCCCCATATGAACTTTCTTGCCTAGTTCACCAACCTCTTTAGTCAGAGCTTGTTCTATATTCATGTGGACATCCTCATATTTGATTGATAAGGACAGCTTGCCATCATCGTATTTTTTTCTTTACTTGCTTAAGCCCTTTCACTAAAGTTGTTGATTCAGATTTGGTTATAATCTTGCATGTCGCAAGCATCTCAACATGAGCAATACAGACTTTTATATCAGCATCAAAAAGCAAATGGTCGATACTAATGCTCTCAGAAAATTCAAGAACTTCATTATCAAGCGCTTTTTTAAATCTACCAGACCAAGTTGAGTTTTTCACAATATACCTCTAGAAGTGTTTATATCTCAAATATTGCCAGTATACTATATGTGAATTTACTGATATACAACTATGCTCGATAATATAAAACTTGCAACAAGAAAAAGCCCTCTGGCTTTAAAACAGGCTGATATAGTAAAAAGCCGGCTTATTGAAAAAGGAATATTTAAAAAAATAGAAATTGTGCCTATGACCACCACAGGAGATGTAGCAAGCAAAAAAACCTTTAAAGAAGATGGTGGGAAAGGGCTTTTTTTAAAAGAGCTTGAAAGCGCATTGTTAAAAGGTACCGCTGATATTGCTGTTCATTCAATGAAAGATGTTCCTGCTAAAATAAATAAAATTTTCTCCATAACTAGTGTAATGAAAAGGGAAGACCCATGTGATGTTTTCGTCTCAAATAAACATAAATCACTTGCAAAAATATCTGAAGGACAAATTGGCTCGTCTAGTCCGAGAAGACAAGCCTTGTTAAAAAGTATGGGGGGAAAAATAAAAGTTATTGAGATACGAGGCAATATCAACACAAGGTTGAAGAAATTAGATCAATCAGATATGGATGGAATAATTCTTGCCAGAGCTGGGCTTCATAGAATGGAAATGGGTGCTGTTATCACGGAATCGCTAGATACAGATAGATTTGTACCGTCTCCTGGTCAAGGAATACTATGCATTCAATATCTTGCTAATCAAAAAAAAGAGTTAAAAAAAATTAAACATATAGTTGATGAAAACACAGAAATTTGTGCTTGTGCGGAGCGAATATTTGCTGCGTCTATGGATGGCAATTGTATGTCTCCAATAGGCGCGTATGCAGAAATAAACAAAAATGAAATGAGGCTGACAGGTTTTGTCTCAAAATTGGATGGTACAAAATATATTAAAAATATTATTGTTGGGCATAAAAAAGATTATAAAAATCTATCACTAAAGTTGTCTAAACTTTTTATTTCAATGGGCTCAAAAAGGATGCTGAAATGCTAGATGTAATATTAGTATCAAACTATTCCATGAAAGATGAACTAAAAGAAAGTTTAAAAGAAAATAATATAAACTTTTATGATTTAATGATTCAAGATATCCAACACATCGAGAGATATCCAATTGATGATGAATATAAAACAATAATTATACAGAGCGCAAACGCAATAAAAAAAATAGATTCCAGCAATAATCATATATACAACGCTGAAAAGATATATGGGATCGGGCCAAATTGTAGAGCATGGGTAAGTAAAAAGTTTAGCTTAGATTGTATTATTCCAGATAATGATTACTCAAGTATTGGTTTAATAAAAAAAATAGAAAAAGAAAGTGACTCTCTTGGAAAGACGCTTTTACTGAAAGGCATAGGTGGTAAAAATATTATCAAGAAGTATCTAGATGATAGAAAAATTAATTATAGTGTAAGTAATGTGTATGAGAGAGTGCTCAATAGAGAAAATTTAGATAAGGTAATAGAGGTATCAAAAAATGGGGCTATAATAATTGGCTTCAGTAAAAGTAGTGTCGAGCCGCTTCTTGTTGATACACGTACTAGTCTTAAAGAACTCCATTTTATGGTGCTAGACAAATCAGATGAAAACATAGTTAATGAAAAATCAAGTCAAATCTTTAACAAAGATTAATGATATATATGATATAGATGCACTAACCAACGCTCTAATGAAAATAAATGTTTAATATCTATTTGATAGGAAATGGTTATGTATGTGATTACATAACATCACTAGGTTCAAAAAAATATAAATATATAGGAGTATGCAGAAGTCAAAAAAATAACTGCCATAAAAATATCCAAATAGACATATTAAAAGATACAAGCAAGCTAAAAGGGTTAATTAATGAAGACTCGTATGTAGTATACCTTGCGCCACCACAAAAAAATGGTGCCACTGATCAAGTAATTAATAATTTTTTAAAGCATATACAAAAAAGGGAGCACATTAAGAAGATTATATATATAATCACAAGTGGTGTTTATGGAGATAAGAATGACAAAGAAGTAGATGAAAATTCATCTTTACAGCCACTAACTGATCGTGCAAAAAGAAGAGTTAATGCTGAGAAACAAGTTATAGAATCTAATTTGAATTATACAATTTTGAGGGTGCCAGGTATTTATGGATATGGTAGGCTGCCGATCAATAGAATTAAACAAAGGTTACCTCTAATAAATCTAGATATATGTAGGCATACTAATTTGATTCATGCTAAAGATCTTGCAAAGATTATCGTGTCATCAATAGAAAATAAAAAAACAATAAATAAAATTATAAACGTGAGTGATGGGACTGCGATTAAATCTACACAATATTATTTATACATTTATGATGCGCTTAAAAAAACATACCCTGAGTTTATTGACTATCAAGTGGCTGAAAAATTATATGATGAAAAAAGAAAATCTTTTATAAAAGAATCAAGAAAGCTAGATACAAGTCTGATGAATAAAATATTTCCTGATATTATTGAATATAAAGATGTAAGGGAGGGGATTAAGCAGAGCCTAAAAGAAGTATAATTACTTCTTTTTTGATTTAGCCCATGTAACAAGAGGTTTCCATTCTTCTCTGTCTTGTGCTGTCATTGACTCGCCCATTTCAAATATACCTATACCTCTTTTTATTGCATTAATATAATTTGTACTGTCTCTAAAGGCAGTGACATATCTAATGCCCTTTTCCTTAACTAGATAATCATCCAGCTCCTCAAAGATATTAGTATTTGCCCTACATCTATTCGCCACTAGACATATATCAGTACGGTTTCTTATGACGCTACCCAATCCTCTAATAGAATTAAGAAAATCTTTTGCAGCTGCCATATCAATTGGTGATGGAAGAACAGGGATAATAATTTTTCTTGCTTTCTTTATATATGTTTGAAGACGAGCACCATATATAGCTGCGGGCACATCGAAAATAGTAACTTCATCATTTTTTTTAGACACCTTATTAGGTGGTAATGATGTCACGCCCTTTATTTTAGGTTTGGTAAATGGTCTAGAAGAAAGCCATTTAGTTGAAGAGCCTTGCGGGTCTAAATCAACCAAAGTTACCTTATATCCATTTATAGCAAAATATGATGATAAGTTTGTCGATATCGTCGTTTTGCCTGAACCGCCTTTGGCGTTTATTACCATTATGCTAGACATATAAACCTCTATTTTAAATATATCAGAATGATCATATTAGTCTAGGATTGTATCAAAGAGTTATCATAACAGGCGCATGATCAGAGGTTTTAGGTTGTTCTGAACACCATGATTTGTGTCTTGTGTCTCTATGAACTTCATAAGACTTTATGCCGTTATAACAGATTATTCGTGGTTAATATTAAGTCTATTCTGTAACCAATATCTCTATGAAAAGCCCCGGCTCTATAATCCCACCACGTGTATGGTGTGTCGTCATTCTTTGTCCTGAAACTATCTTTAAGGCCTAGTTTAAGTATATCTTTAAGTGATTTTCTCTCTTTATCAGAACAGAGTATGTCTTCTGAAGAAAAATTATGTGCATCAAGCTCAGAAGGCACTATATTAAAATCTCCGACTAAGACTAGGTCTTTGTTTTTGGACAATTGGTTTTTAAGGTATGTTTTTGCTTTTTTTAACCACTCTAGTTTATATTTGTATTTGTCCGACTCAATTGCCTGCCCATTAACAACGTAAAAATTGATTATTCTAATACCTTGAAACGTGGCTGCTATAGAGCGCATTTCATCAGAAATAATATGAACTGGATTAATTTCTACATCAGTAAGTTTTAATTTAGAAATGATCGATACACCATTATAAGTTTTCTGGCATGCTTGTATCGAATGATAGCCAGCATTTTGTATTGAATCTAATGGGTATTTATCATCATTACATTTAAGTTCTTGCAAACATAGTACGTCTGGCTGATAGTCAGATAAGTATTTTAGAACATTCGGTAATCTAACATTTATAGAATTAACATTCCAAGTTGAAACTTTCATTAAATATCTATATTTTCAACGCTGTTAGCGGATGCTACGATAAAATCACGTCTTTTAGCAACATCATCTCCCATTAATGTTTCAAAAACAGAGTAATCTGCATCATCTATTTGAGATACTTGTAGTAGTGATCTAGTTTTTGGATTCATAGTTGTTTCTGCAAGCTGTTCAGGGTTCATTTCACCCAGTCCTTTGTATCTTTGCAAAGTAATAAGTTTACGAGATGATGAAAATGCATGCTCACACAGCTTTGCTATATTTGGAAAGGTATTAGTGGAAGATTCACTTTTTAATTGTAAGTGTCTCGTTCGAATATTTATGAAGATTCAAACTCATTAAGTGGTTATAGATTTTGGAGCTAAAAAACTTTTTGTTTAGTGGCAGTACAGATATATCTGGAATGCCATTAACTTTTTTATTAACTACTATTTGAAATGAATTATCTTCTAATGGCTGATATGAGAGATCATATGAGCAGTTTATAGGTGTATTAATATTAACTAAATCTGTGAGTTTTGATAAATAATCAGATATTACAATTTTAGATTTTGATGTATCTAATGGTGGTAATAAGCACATGCTTTTCAAGAGATCACGATCTTTTGATTTACTAAATTCATTAATAAAATTGTCTCAACATTACGATAATTTACTAGTACAGATGATGCGTCTTTTTTATCAATTTTAGACTTCCCAGTATGAAATTCATTGCTATCAAAATAAATGTCAGATAGATAATTATTAAGCTCTATGTCATTAGAAATATATTTTTCTGATTTCCCTTTCTTTATTTTATATAAAGGCGGTTGAGCTATATAGATACGGCCTTGATCAAATAATGGTTTCATTTTTCTTGCAAGCAATGTAAGCAATAGTGTTCTAATATGTGCGCCGTCCACATCAGCATCAGTCATTATAATTATTTTTCCATATCTTAAGTTTTCAATATTAAAATCATCTGTGTCATGATTGAATCCACAACCAAGCGCTGATATCAATGTTCCAACCTCAGAAGACGATAAAAGCTTATAATCTTGAGATTTTTCAGTATTTAGAATTTTACCTTTCAAGGGTAGTATTGCCTGTGTTTTACGATCTCTAGCTTGTTTAGCTGAACCACCAGCAGAATCACCCTCAACAATAAAAAGTTCACAAAGCTCTCTATCTTTTTCTTGGCAATCAGCAAGCTTACCTGGAAGATTTGCTATACCCAAGCGGATCTTTTCTTCTTATTAAATCTTTAGCTTTTCTTGCTTCTTCACGAGCCATAGCAGCTTGTTGTATTTTGGCTACTATTAGTTTTGCGTCTTTAGGTGATTCTTCTAAAAACTCTGAAAGCTTAGTAGTCAATGTAGATTCTGTTAAGCTCTTAATTTCAGATGAAACAAGTTTATCTTTAGTTTGAGATGAAAATTTAGGATCTGACATTTTTACAGAAACAATCGCAACTATACCTTCTCTGCAATCATCTCCTGTTATCTCATACTTTGATTTTCCATTTACTTTAGTAGCAATAGTTATTAATGGTTCTAGTTAAAGCAGATTTAAATCCGCTCAGATGAGTCCCTCCATCTTTCTGATATATATTATTCGTATAACATAAAATTTGCTCTGTATATGAGTTTGTCCATTTCAGAGATAATTCTATTGAGTTACCATTTAAATCTGTTGGTGGATAGTTATCAATTTCTCATGTATTTCTTTCTTGCCTCGCAAGACTTCATTAATGTATTCCTTCAATACCGCCTTCATAATAATATTCATATGTCTTAGAGCTTATATCATTTACTAGAGTAATCCTTATGCCTGAATTGAGGAAAGCAAGCTCTTTTAATCTTTTTTTTATCAACTCATCTTTATAATCTAGATTCTTGAAATACTTCAAGCTTGGAAGAAACTGTATTTGTGTACCCATTCTTTTCTGTATTACCCTTTTTTTCTAATGGTTTTATTGGATTACTATCAAGATAACTCTGTGTGTATTTAGACCCATCTTTATAAATAGTTAGCTCTAACTTCTCTGATAGCGCATTTACCACGGAAACACCTACCCCATGTAGCCCACCTGAAACCTTATACGAATTATCATCAAACTTACCGCCAGCATGAAGCGTAGTCATTATAACTTCTGCTGCTGATTTATTTTCTGTTTTATGTATATCTACAGGTATACCCCTTCCATCATCTTTAACTGTAACAGAACCGTCTTCATTTAAAATTACATCAATATTTTTACAATATCCTGCAAGCGCTTCATCTACGGCATTATCTACCACTTCATAAATCATTTGATGAAGACCACTACCATCATCCGTATCTCCAATATACATTCCAGGCCTTTTCTGTACTGCCTCTAGACCCTTTAATACCTTGATGTTGTCTGATGTATAATTATTCTTGGTCATACCTTCTCTTCCATATTTATTATTTCAATATCATTGCTTTCCTGACATGCCTGCTTCAAGATATCTATGTAGATATTAGGTGCTGTGAGCACTATATTCCCTTTTATATAGACAAGTAATTTTACCACAGCAGTGAGGTTTTTTTTATCTATTCCGAAGAACAGGTCGTCTATCTAGCAGTATTGGTTTAAAACCATGTTTCACGTGAAACACATTAATCCTAGCTAAATTGATTATCAAGCAAGCTATAATTAACGTAGACATGGATCCAGATTCTCTAACCGGCTTGTTATGAGAATATACATAAAAATCACTTCTGTGCGTACCTGAATTTGTGTAACCAGCGCGTATATCTTTGTTGATGTTTATTTTTAAGGTTTCTTCAAAGTTTAGCTCATCCCATCCTTTATAATAATCAAGTGATAGAGATGATATATCATTATAAATTTCTGGTATCTCTCTTTTTAAATCATTAATTATTTTTATAAATTCTTTATTAAGAAGGTTAAAGTAGTTCTGCCTAAATTCACTAAGATTTCTATTAGTGCTTACTAACTGATCATCCCAGTTATTATTGTTTGAAGAATGTTTAGTTTTCAGTAAAAAGTTACGTTGTTTAAGGCATTTCTCAAAGTTCCTAGATAATTCTCAGATTTAGGTTCCACGTGAAACATCCCTGAATCAAGAAATGATCTTCTGTAAGAAGAGTCATTAAGCAGTATGTTGTTAAAGCCAAATACTAAAGAATAGCAAGGAAAGGCAAGTGATATAGCTTTTTTAGTAGTTTTTTATTATTATAAAGACTTTAGACGATTTTAATGACTTTTCAAGGTATATAGAATTATTTAATGAATTTTGACAGTATTTTAAAGATATTTTGAAGGATTTAGATAAGTTATTAATCAACTCAGTGTTTGAAACACTTTTAAAAGATTTAAAATTTGAGCAAATATATATAGCTTCTAATAAAGATGTTTTTCCAGCGTTATTCTCACCATAAATAATATTAATAGGTTTAGAAAAAGATAAGTTAAGAAATTTTAGAGATCTAAAATCTTGAATAGATATAGACTCTATAGCCACATTAAACACGCATTGGCATGATTACATATGTGGAGGATGTAGACTCAGCATCTTTAACAATACAGCCAGAGTTTTGATCATTAATACATATAAACACCGTATCGCCTGAGAGCACGTTTATAACATCTTGAAGATAATTTATATTGAATCCGACAGATATATCGCTACCAGTATATTTTGCATCTATGTGATCTTCGCCTATCTTCACTTTCAGTGTTACTTGATATTAAATGTAATGTGCCGTTTGTGTTAGGTGTTAGTTTTACCCCTTTATACTGTTGATTTACAACTTTAGAAATAACATTAAGTGAATTTTTGAATAAAGATTTGTCTATTTCTATAACATTATCTGTTTGTTGTGGTATTACTTTATTGAAGTTTGGATAATCACCTTCTATTAGTTTTGTTTTGATAAGAAAATCATTTATTTTGATTATAAAATTATTATTATTATAGCTAAATTCTGCTAAAAGATCATTATTGTTGTTAAATGAGCTTATTATCCGATTAATTTCATTTACTGCTTTTCTAGGTAAGATTAATGAAAGATCATTTTCTATAGATATATTTGAAGTGAATTTAGCTAGCCTGTGGCCATCTGTACAAACAGATACTATTTTATTATTCTCATTACAAAGATGCATGCCATTTAAAAAATGTCTTGCATCTTGATATGCCATCGCAAATGATGTTTTCTCTATTAAGGTTTAATAAGCTCATACATTCTAATTTATAGAAAGTTTCACCATTTGTCTCATTAAGAGGAAAGTCCTCAATAGGAAGTGTCGGCAAAGAGATCTTGCTTTTTCCCGCAATAATATCTACTGTATTGTTTTTGATATGAAACTCAATTTCATTATGGTTAGATAATGCTGAAACTACTTCCTGTAGCTTTTTAGCAGGTATAGTAAAGCTTGTATCACTATCAGATTTACATTCAATTTTAGTTGAGACCTCTATTTCAAGATCTGTAGTTGCAACTTCTGCCATGTTATCTATCACTTTGAAAGCAGCATTACCTAAAATCATTAATGTTTGTTTTGCTTCAGCTGTTGGTGTTAGATTTTTTAGTTTGTTTAGAAGTTGATTTGTATTAAATATTATTTTCATATATATATTATATGTTATTTTTAGTTTTTTTATTCACTACTTTATCACACCAACACCTATCTTTTGGTCTTAATGAACTGTGTTTTTAAATTTCTTTTATTGTTAGTAGCTTGTGGAAAAATTCAACTTTTAATTTTTATCCACAGTTTTTACCCATTATTTAAAATGTGTATTATGTTGTTATAGTCTTGCTCTATTTGACTATCTTCTTTCCTAAGTTTGCTTAGCTTTCTATTTGCATGCAATACAGTTGTGTGGTCTCTACCTCCAAATGCATCGCCGATAGACGGTAAGCTGTTATTTGTTAATTCCTTGCATATTGCCATAGCAACATGTCTTGGAAGCGTTGTCTTTTTATCTCTTTTTGCTGACAAAATATCACTAACTCTAATTTTATAATATCCTGCAGTAATTTTTTGGATCTGTTCTATAGTTATTAACCTCTGGTTTAGCGATACCAAGTCAGCTAGTGTTTCTTTTGCAAAGTCGAGCGATATGTCGCATTTCTTAAATCTTGCGGTAGCTATCACTCTTCTTAGGTTACCCTCTAATTCTCTTACATTTGAATTTATATTTCTGGCTAAAAAAAACGCTACATCGGATTCGATTGATAAGCCTAACGCTTCTGCCTTAGCCTGAAGTATTGCCACTCTTGTCTCTAAATCAGGAGGATCAATAGATACATTCATACCCCAAACTAATCTTGATTTTATTCTGTCTTCTAGGCCGTCTATTTCTTTTGGATATTTATCACAAGTCAAAACAACTTGTTTTTTATATTCAAACAACGCATTAAATGTATGAAAGAACTCTTCTTGTGACCTCTCTTTTCCTGCAAAAAACTGTATGTCATCAAGTAATAAAACATCTAAGTTTCTATAAAATACCTTAAACTCCTCTATTTGATTATTCCTCAATGCTGTTACCATGTTTTGGACAAACTTTTCAGAATGTAGATATACAACCTTTTTATTTTCACTACTTAATTGGTTTCCAATTGAATGTAATAGATGCGTCTTTCCTAATCCAACCCCACCATATATATATAGAGGGTTAAATGACCCTGGCTCGTTGATTACAGATAAACATGCTGCTTTAGCTAACTGATTTGACTTACCCTCAACAAAAGTATCAAAAGTCATGTCTTTGTTTAGGTTCGTTTTAAATCCAGGCGGTATTGTTTTTTCAATATTTTTGTTTAATTGACTTGTTGAAACTCCAAGATTTATAGAATATCCATTACTTAAAATACCCATCACTTCAGAAATTTTAGACATGAATTGACTTTCAACTTCTTCCTTCATGAACTTATTAGGTGCATATAAATTTATTTCTTTATCTATTTCTTTCGCAACGAGCGGCGTAATCCATAGTCGCATGTCTTTGTCTGTGAGAGACTCTGATAACTTTTCTAGGCATTTGGTCCAAATTTTATTTTCGTTTGTCATGGTCGGAAGATTACTATCACATAAAAAAAAATGAATTAATATATTGACATAATCCATTATTCAAATCAGTATACACTCCAATGAAAAGAACATTTCAACCAAGCAATTTAAAACGTAAAAGAACACACGGTTTTCGTGCACGTATGAAGACTGCCGCAGGAAGAGCCGTCCTCTCTGCAAGAAGAGCAAAAGGAAGAGCTGTGCTTTGTCCATAGTTTGTACACCTTCAAAAAAGATATAATAACAATTAGCAGCTCTACACTAAATTATTTTAGTAAAAGCCCCTCCTTATCAACGAAACATTTGTGTCTACACTTTCTTAAATCAAACACAATGCGGCTAGGCATACTTATACCAAAAAAAAATCTTCCTTTAGCAGTTTCTAGAAACTCATTAAGAAGAAACATGAGAGCAACATTTAGAGATCAACACGCTAGCTACTTATTGTTGGTTAGACTAATCAGCAAAATTGAAGCTGAAAAAAAAACTATAAATGCTATTCTAATTCCTGAATGGAAATCTTTGCTAAATCAATTAAAAAAATAGCATTAGGGACTATAAAATTGTATAAAATTTTTATATCGCCAATTTTACCTCCGTCATGCAGGCACACCCCATCATGTTCAGACTACTGTGTGGATGCTATTGAAAAACACGGCGTATTAAAGGGTTTAGCGTTAAGTATAAATAGACTCCTTAGATGTAGACCAGGCGGCACATCAGGCTATGACCCAGTACCAGAAGAGAATAAAAAATGAACAGATTGTTTTTATATAGCGGGTTCCTTTTCATTCTAATCTTAATTTTTGATGCATATGATAGAGATTATAATAAGCCGGCTGTAGTTGTAGTTTCTGAACAGGTGGATCAGTCAGACACATCATCTAAACAACCTCCGGCTGAGAGCACTGAAAATAGTCTATCGGAAAAAACAAACAACACTTCTCCGATTATTGAAACGCTAGAAAACAAAAAACTTTTAGTAGAGTTTGACACACTTACTGGTGAATTATTATTCGCACAATTAAAAGAATATCCTGTAGAACTACAATCAGATGAGAGGGTAACAATACTTGATCATTTAACGAGCAAATACACTGCTGGATCGAACATTCAAATTAAAAATAAATCAAATTTATATAGCTATAGTTTAAACTCCAAGGCCACTAACAAAGCTTTACTTGAAGCTGTGTTAGATGGAGTGAGCTTATCAAAAGAGATAAAGCTTATTGATAGAGCACATCAAATAAGCGTTGTAAATACGGTAACCAATACATCCACCAAATCAATATATGTCAGGAACTACGAAGTGATATCACGAGATGGTAACAGTTCAGCTAGCTTGATGTTGCCTACTTATACCGGGAGCGCTTTTTATGATAGCGAGGAAAAATTTACAAAAATCTCTTTTGATGAAATGACAGAAGACGATTTTACCTTCAAAACCAATGATGGTTGGATAAGCATGATAGAGCATTATTTTTTTTCTGCATGGTTACCAACAAGTGACAATAAAAAAACAATTTATACTAGTGTAGACCAAAGCCTTTACACCATTGGAAGCACAACAGATTATGTGCTTTTAAACCCAGGTGAAAAATATTCATATAAATCTCTCATGTTTGTAGGACCAAAATTACAATCTGAAATATCTGAACTTGCGCCCGGACTAGACTTGACCGTTGATTACGGCATGCTAACTTTTTTGTCTGCACCTCTTTTTTGGATTCTTGATGTTATTAATGGTCTACTCGGCAACTGGGGTTTTTCTATAATTGTTTTAACAATACTCATAAAAGCGCTATTTTTTAAACTCTCTGAAACAAGCTACCGTTCAATGGCGCAGATGAAAAAACTTAACCCAAGGATGCAGGCAATAAAAGAAAGATATTCTGAAGACAAGAAAAAATTTAGCGAAGCTCTAATGAGAATGTATAAAGAGGAAAAAGTAAATCCACTTGGTGGCTGCCTGCCAATTCTTATTCAAATACCTGTATTTATTGCTTTGTATTGGGTATTGGTGGAGAGCGTTGAAATGAGGCACGCCCCATTTGTTGCTTGGATTAATGATCTAGCATCAGCAGACCCGTATTTTATTCTTCCTATAGCGATGGGCTTATCTATGTTCATACAACAAAAACTAAATCCTGCTCCAACCGATGCTACACAACAAAAAATATTTCTGTTCTTGCCATTCATATTTACAGCGCTTTTTGCAACCTTCCCAGCAGGCCTGGTTCTATATTGGTTGACTAATAATATCCTGTCTATAGCACAACAATATGTTATCAATAAAAGAATAGTTGGTTAGAGATGAGCAATCATGCAATATGCGCTATTGCAACACCGCACGGAACATCTGCTCTAGGAATAGTACGTTTAAGCGGATCAAATTTACAAGAGATTATTTCTCCATACATAGATAAAGAATTACAAGACAGAAGAGCAGTATTAACCTCCTTTAGATCGGGGAATAGAATAATTGACGGCTGCATAATTATTTTTTATAAGGGGCCTAGGTCGTACACAGGAGAAGATGTCATCGAGATCATATCGCATGGCAATAATTTAATATTAAATTCTATTGTTAATGTTTTATGTGATGCTGGAGCAACGCGTGCAGAACCCGGAGAATTTACTCAAAGAGCGTACATGAATAATAAACTTTCTCTTGCTGAGGCAGAAGCTGTATCAGACTTAATATCAGCCTCTAATGTTCAAGCACTAAAGGCTGCTCAAAATTCTTTAAACGGTAAATTTTCTGATGAAGTAAATAACATAATTAGAGAAGTTATATCAATAAGGGCTGAGGTAGAATCAGTTATAAATTTCCCAGAAGACGATGACGTTCCTGAACTCAGTGTCTCTAGTATAAACAAAAAACTAATCTCGAGCCGCTCGTCACTTAAGTCATTACTAAGTAATTCTTATGAAGGAAAAAAACTTAATCACACAAATGAGTTATGTGTTTGTTGGTAAACCTAATTCAGGCAAGTCATCAATTATAAATTGTTTATTAAGAGAGGATGCATCTATAGTTTCAAATTCAGCTGGCACAACCAGAGATTCTATTGAATATGAACTACAGATAAATAATAAAATTGTCAAAATTACTGATACCGCAGGTCTTAGATTTACAGAAGATGAAATTGAAAAAGAAGGCATTGCGAGATCTTTAAAATCTATCAACAAAGCAGATAAAATCTTTTACGTTGTTGATCACACTAAAAAGGGGTTTGATGATGAAGATAAAAAATTCATTAAGACTTTTGAAATTGAAAACTATTCAATCATTTATAATAAAATTGATATTAAAGGACACAAGCCCAAAATAATAGATACCAAACCTTCTGAGATATATATATCTGCCATTAACAATGACGGGTTAGAATTAATTAAGAATCACATAGATAAAGATTTTATTAATATAGATTCATCAGAGAATCTCTATCTTGCGCGATCTAGACAGGTCAAATTTCTTGAAGATGCATATAATAGAGTAAACAGCTGCTTACAGTTATTGGAAGATGAATCTTTTGATATCATCGCTCAAGAGCTAGCGGAGGGGCACCTAGCTTTATCATCTATTTTAGGGCAAAATCCAACAGAAGAATTGTTAAATGAAATCTTCTCAGAGTTTTGTATAGGTAAATGAATAAACAATACGATGTTATAGTTGTTGGTGGCGGGCATGCAGGCTGTGAGGCTGCACATGCTAGCGCACGACTAGGATCTAAAACCCTTCTCATCACAATGAAACTGGATGGGATTGGACAAATGAGCTGCAATCCTGCTATAGGAGGAATAGGTAAATCTCACCTAGCCAGAGAGGTAGATGCACTTGATGGGCTCATGTGCAAAGCGGCAGATGAAGCATCTCTCCAATCTAGAGTGCTCAATGCTAGTAAGGGTGCTGCAGTTAGGGCAACAAGGATACAAACCTGCAGGGATGCATATAAAAAAGCAATTCAAAGAGAAATCTTAAATCATAAATCACTCACCATTCTTCAATCAACGGTTCAATCTTTTATCTTTGCATCAAATGAAGTTAACGGTGTAGTTATAGATACAGGTGAAAAAATATTTTCTCACTCTGTCATTCTTACAGCAGGCACTTTCTTAGATGGCGTAATACATTTGGGAGAAAAAAAATTTTCTTCTGGGCGCTCAGGAGATAAGGCATCTATAGAGCTTGAGAGATTTTTTTCTGATAATGGCTTTGCCACAAAAAGACTTAAAACAGGAACGCCACCAAGAATTAAAACTCAATCAATAAATTTTGACAATTTATTAAGACAAGATAGCGATTCACCTCTTCCTATGCTTTCATACTTAAACGATCACTATGAACAAGCTCCTAAAAGCATTAGAAAAATACCTTGCTATATTACACATACAAATTCTGATACACACAAAATAATTCATGAAAATAAAAATAAATCCCCTTTATTCAACGGACAAATAAATTCTGTTGGCCCAAGATACTGCCCATCAATTGAAGATAAAGTATATAGATTTTCTGATAAAAATAGCCATCAAATATTTTTAGAACCTGAATCGTCTGATAACTTAGAGATTTATCCTAATGGCTTATCAACAAGTTTGCCTCTTGAAATTCAAAAGACTTTATTAAGAACTATTAAAGGGCTTGAGGATTGTGAAATTACACAGCCTGGCTATGCAATTGAATATACCTATTTTGATCCTAGAGGTTTAAAAGCTAGTTTAGAGACTAAGAATATAAAAGGCTTATTTTTCGCTGGCCAAATTAATGGCACTACAGGTTATGAGGAAGCAGCCGCACAAGGTATTATAGCAGGCATTAATGCTTCGCGATTGACACAAGGTAAAACATCTTGGACTCCAGGAAGACACGAATCATATATTGGCGTACTGATAGATGACTTAGTGACGCAAGGCGTCACAGAACCATACAGAATGTTTACGAGTAGAGCAGAGTACCGGCTAAGGCTTAGAGATGATAATGCAGACATGCGCTTAACAGAACATGGTTATAAACTCGGTGTTGTTGGAATAGAAAGATACAATTTATTCGAAGAGAAAGTTAAAAAAATAAAAACAGAAAAAGAAAGATTAGAGAGCATTAAAATAAATATAAACTCTAGTGACAATATGTATTTAAAAGACAACTACGATATAGAAATGAAAGAATCAAGATCGTTAGCCTCTCTTTTAAAAACACCTAAAATTCAATATTCTGATCTCATGCATCTATCAGCTTTTGGGTTAACAGCAAATGCCTCTGTCGGACATCTTGTTGCAACTGACATCAAATATGAGGGGTATGCAGCCAAACAGGAAAAAGATATACAAAATTTAAAATCAAGTTATAAAATAATCATTCCAGAAAGTCTTGATTATACAAATGTTCAAGGTTTATCTAATGAAGCAATCGAGAGACTCAATAGGGCAAAACCTGATAGCATTGGCCAGGCTTCAAATGTACCTGGTATAAATTCATCAAGTCTTGCTCTTATTAAAATCCATCTTAAGAAAAATCAATTCATTTAAAATGCCGAACAAAATTCTTGGCATGATCAAAGAAATTTTCTCTGACGTTAATCATGAGAAGATTTCTGGCATTCAAGAATATCTCGATCTACTATTAAAATATCATCAAACAAAAAACCTTATTCCTTCATCAGACAAAGAGTATATTCTTAAACGGGAAATCTATGACTCTTATCAGCTAATAAAACATCTAAAAGGAGATAGTTACACTGATGTAGGCTCAGGCGGAGGCTTACCCGGAGTAATCTTATCTATCATTAAGCCTGAAAAAAAAGTTATATTGCTTGATAGAAAACAAGCATTCATTAACTTTCTTGAGTTAGCAAAAAAACATTTAAAGCTGCAAAATACTGAAATAAGTGAAAATGATTTTTTTGATAAAGAGTTTAATGCAAGTACCGATGTTATTATATTTAAGAATTTTAGTAACAAAAAAATATCAAAAATGAACTTTGAAGAAAAATTTATTTATCTTTTAAATACATGTAAAAATAGCAATCAAGTTTCAAGAGTCTACATGCTTACGGGGACTCCAGTTTTAAACTTATCAAAGACTTCCTTGAATATGTATAATATAAATATAAATAAAATAATATCGCCATATTTTGATACACACAGATATATAGCTGAGATTAAACTTTGAAAATTTTATCAATAGTTAATCAAAAAGGGGGTGTTGGTAAGACTACTACAAGCATTAACTTATCTGCATGCCTACATAAAATGAAGAGGCGCGTCTTGTTGATAGACCTAGATCCTCAGTCAAATGCGACAAGAGGCTCTGGCATTAACCCAGCTTCAATAGAATGTGTCTGTAAATGATGTTTTACTAGACCGAGCTGATATCGGCTTTACGATTATTAACTCACAATCGGATGGTTATGATATTCTCCCATCAACTCCATCTTTAACAGAGAGTGAAGTGTCTTTACTAAACAATGATGATAGAGAATTTCATCTTCGCAATAAACTTTCATCTATTAAAAATTCATATGATTACATTCTAATGGATTGTCCTCCATCGCTTAACATACTTACTGTCAATTCACTTGTTTCTGCTACGGGCGTGTTAATTGCGGTCCAATGTGAGTTTTATGCACTACAGGGTTTAAGTGAATTAGTAAATACGATTAATCAAATACAATTAAAATCGAATAATAATTTAAAAATTGAGGGAATACTTAGAACAATGTTTGATTCAAGAAATAACTTATCCAGTGATGTTAGCGAACAACTTAAGCAATATTTTCCAAACGAACTCTATAAAACTAAAATTCCAAGAAATATTCGTGTAGCTGAGGCTCCAAGCTTCGGTCAATCAATACTAGAATATGATGGTTTGTCTAAAGGCTCATTATCTTATCTATCACTAGCAGGTGAAATTATTAAAGATGAGTAGTCTTATGTGTACAACCAGGTTTAGTAAGGTTATATTAATTACATGAGTAAGCGAAAAGCACTTGGGTCTGGTCTAGATTCATTATTGAGCTCTGCTGCTAACACATCAAAGTTAGATGTTAATAGCAATGAATCTGAAACACTCTCCATACCAGTTCATAAAATTATTAAAAACAAGCACCAGCCAAGAAAAGTGTTCAAAGAACAAGAAATAAAAGATTTAGCAGATTCAATCGCTCAAAACGGGCAAATTGCTCCAGTCGTAGTAAGAGAGAGCGGCAACCAATATGAGTTGATAGTGGGAGAAAGAAGATGGAGAGCAACACAGCTGCTAAATAAAGACACAATAAGCGCTATCATTGTTGATGTTGATGAGAAAACATCTGCCGTTATGTCCATAGTAGAAAATGTTCAACGAGAAGACTTAAATCCTATGGAAGAAGCTGAGTCTCTAAAAAGGCTGATTGATGAGTTTGAGATGAGTCATGATGATGTGTCAAAGTACATATCCAAATCTAGAGCACATGTGTCGAACTTAATAAGACTTAATGAATTATGCGCATTTGGGAAAGACCAACTTAGAATTGGCACCATATCAATGGGGCACGCTCGCGCTGTTCTAAGCCTTAATATAAGCGATCAAACAAAAATAATCAAAGAAGCTGTGAAACGTAATTTATCTGTAAGAGCTGTTGAGAGTCTTTGTAAGTCAAATCAAAAAGCTTCAGTCAATAGACATAAAGATCCAGACACGGCTATATTAGAGAGGCAGCTTACTGATTTGTTGGCTGCAAAAACATCAATCAAACACACTAGCAATGGCGGCAATATCACTATTAAGTATAGGACAATGAATGAGCTTCAAGGCATTATCGAGAAAATAAGGAAAATTGTCTAAATTGCTTAGAGACCTTTGAGTTTTTTAGGCATATAAATTGAATCCATAGCCATACTCAACTATACTAACCCTGACCAAAATGTTGGTCATAAATGCTCATGGTGAACGTCGAAAGTGAGAATGGTAATTGCTTTTCAAAGCGTTATAGCGATAGCTACAGCGTTCGTATTTATGTTTTTGGGCTTCCAAAAGTTTGAATCGTCTTTATTTGGAGGCGCGACAGCGATAATGAACACCATGCTTCTTGCTAGAAGTGTTAACCAAGCAGGTGAAGCTGCTCTTGAGCAAAATCTTAGTGGAGGTTCGCTTGTAATATTTAAGAGCCTTCTTGTAAGGATGGCTCTTGTTTTAGCCGCCTTCTATGTCGGGATTGTTATTTTAAATCTCGACGCTTTGCAAATGTTAGTTGCATTTGCGTTAGCACAAATTGGGTATGTCTTTAACAAGAGTAAGACTATTTATTAGGTAACAGATGGATAACAACGCACCAGCTACAGATAATCCGGTTGATTATATACAACATCACCTGCAGCCTTTAGCTGCTGGAGAAGGCTTCTGGCGCATCAATATTGATACGATCTTTTTTAGCGCATTACTTGCGGGCATAGTAATGTTTATTGCATATCGAGTTGGGAAAAGCGTTTCATCTGGCGCACCAACTGGTATGCAAAATGTACTTGAGACATTAATAGATTTTGTTAACAGTCTTGTTAAAGAGGCTTTTCCAAAAACCAAACAAAATTGTTGGACCTATAGGCCTTACAATTTTTATTTGGGTTCTATTGATGAACGCTATGGATCTAATACCAGTAGACTTACTACCTAAGCTTGCTCATATGATGGGTATCTCTTATCTGAAGGTCGTACCAACAACAGATCCCCACACAACATTTGCTATGTCTATATCGATTTTCTTGTTTGCATTTATTACAACGTAAAGATAAAAGGCTTTGGTGGTTACATGAAATCATTTATGGTACATCCTTTTGGTATATATTTAGCACCAGTAAATTTTGTACTTACTTTAGTAGAAGAATTAGCTAAGCCATTAAGTTTAGCACTAAGACTTTTTGGGAATATGTTCACAGGCGAGTTAGTATTCTTACTAATCGCCTTGTTGCCATGGTACATTATCCCAATACCTGGAAGCTTGTGGGCGATATTCCATATCTTGGTAATAACACTGCAGGCATTCATTTTTATGGTGCTCACCATAATGTATATAAGCATGGCATCTGAGGAATCACATTAACAATTAATAAGAGGAAAAATAATGGAAACACTATCACCAGACATGATTACCCAAATTTACTCATCAACTAGTTTGGGTGTGTCAATAATGCTGGCCGCAGCTGGACTTGGTTCTGCTTTAGGCTGGGGTTTAATTTGTATGAAATATATTGAAGGCATAGCGAGACAGCCTGAAATGCTTCCTGCGCTCAGGACACAAATGTTCATAACAGCAGGCTTGATGGAGTCATTTCCATTTATCGTTTTAGCTTTTGCTATGTTCTTTGTATTTGCTAATCCATTTGTCGGTGCCGCTACTGCAGCTATAGGCGGATAAGGAGTAAATATTTCATGAATGTTACAGCTACACTTTTTGGTCAAATGATTACTTTTATAGTTTTTGTTTGGTTTATAAAAGCATATTTATGGGAACCGCTCACGCAAGCTATGGACAATAGAACTAAAAAAATTGCTGATGGTCTTGCAGCAGCAGAACAGGGTCAGAAGAAAATTGAACAGGCAACTATTGAATTTTCAACACGTATTGATGAAGCTAAATCAAAAGCATCTAACATAATCACTGATGCTGAATCAAAGTCGAAAAATATTGTAGAGGAAGCAAGGGCCACTGCTCGTGAAGAAGCACAAAAAATTGCTAAAACTTCAGCACAGCAGCTTGAGCAAGAATCGAATGCTGCTAGAGAAAAACTTAAAGATGATATTGTAGAGCTATCTCTTTTGTGTGCAGAGAAAGTAATAAAGAAAGAAGTTAATAAAGAAACACATGCACAGATTATTGATGAGGTTATTAATAAGTGACAGATAGCGTTACATATTCTAGACCATATGCAGAGGCTGCTTATAAAATTGCGGTCGAGTCTAATGTCACCTCGCTTTGGGCTGATAATTTAATGATATTGTCAGAAGTAATTAAAGATGCTGAAGTTAAAGCCATCATTGCAAGCCCAAGAGTTGATGACAAAAAATCACTTTCATTTCTGAATAGTTTTTTGAGCAAAGATGACACATCATTTTCTAATTTCCTCAGTATCATGATAAATAATAAAAAAATATATTTTATAGATGAAGTATATAAGTTATTTAATGACATGCTTCTAAACGATCAAGAAATCACTGTTGCGGAAGTTGAAACTGCTTTTGCTCTTACAGAATTACAAAAGAAAATTTGTCTAAGACCCTCATGAAGCAGCATGCACAAAAAGTACAAATTAAAGAAATAATTAACCAGGACCTCCTTGCGGGCATCAAGATATCTGTTAACAATGAAGTGACAGACTATAGCATCAGAAATAAATTAAATTTAATGAAAGAACAAATTATAAACAATAGGTAAAACCAATGACTATTAATCCAACAGAAATAAGCGACATCATAAAAGACAAGATAAAGAATCTTGATATAAAAACACAATCTCACAACGAAGGAACCGTCGTTTCTTTAACAGATGGTATTGCCAGGATATATGGAATAACAGATGCACTTCAAGGTGAAATGCTTGAATTCCCAAACAACATTTATGGTTTAGCATTAAATCTGGAGCGTGATTCTGTTGGTGCAGTAATTCTTGGTGATTACAAATCTATTTCGGAGGGCGATACTGTAAAATGTACAGGTAATATTCTAGAGGTTCCTGTTGGCAACGAATTATTAGGGAGGGTGGTTAACTCGCTCGGTGAGCCAATTGACAATGCAGGCGCAATAGATGCAAAGACCAAATCACCCATAGAAAAAATTGCCCCTGGGGTAATTGAGAGAAAATCTGTAGATCAGCCTGTTCAAACTGGTTTGAAATCTATCGATTCCATGGTTCCTATTGGACGCGGTCAACGTGAACTTATTATTGGTGACAGACAGACAGGAAAGACAGCTGTGGCGATTGACGCAATTATTAATCAGAAAGATACTGGTGTTAAATGTATATATGTTGCTATTGGTCAAAAAGCTTCATCAATTGCTGCTGTGGTCAGAAAACTTAGAGGAACATGATGCTTTAAAACACACAATAATCGTTGCAGCTTCAGCCTCTGATTCTGCAGCAATGCAATATATTGCACCATATTCTGGCTGTGCGATGGGAGAGTTTTTCAGAGATTCTGGCGAAGATGCACTAATTGTATATGATGATTTAACTAAGCAGGCATGGGCTTACCGACAAGTCTCATTGCTACTCAAAAGACCGCCAGGCCGTGAAGCATATCCTGGTGATGTATTTTATCTACATTCAAGGCTTCTTGAGAGATCTGCAAGAATTAACGAAGATGCAGTCACTGACATAACGAAAGGAAAGGTTAAAAGTAAAACGGGTTCATTAACAGCGTTACCTATAATTGAAACACAGGCTGGCGATGTATCAGCATTTGTTCCAACCAATGTGATATCAATTACAGATGGACAAATATTTTTAGAAACTGACTTATTTAACGCAGGTATACGTCCTGCAATTAATGCTGGTTTATCAGTATCACGTGTTGGTGGCGCTGCTCAAACTAAAATTATTAAAAAGCTCGGTGGTGGTGTGAGGCTTGCATTAGCTCAGTATCGTGAACTAGCTGCCTTTTCCCAGTTTGCCTCAGACTTAGATGAAGCAACAAGAAAACAATTGGAAAGAGGTAAGCGTGTAACTGAACTTATGAAACAATCACAATACACTCCGCTTACTGTTGCTGATATGGCTTTATCGCTTTTTGCTGCAAATGAAGGATATTTAGATGATGTCGATATAGACAAGATTATATCTTTTGAAAAATCACTGCATGAGTTTGCTAATGAAAAGTATTCAGAACTAGTAAATGAGATTAACACTAATTGTGACTATAACGATGATATTGCTTCCAAGATGAAATCGTTGATGGACGACTTTAGAGATAAAGGGGTTTACTAAGAATGTCTGGCAGCCAAGAAATAAGAACACAAATAGCTAGTATTCAAAATACACAAAAGATTACAAAAGCTATGGAGATGGTTGCTGCAAGTAAAATGAAAAAAGCTCAAGATCAAATGACTAGGGCAAGACCATATGCTGATAAGATTTTAAATGTTATCACTCATCTTGCACATGCTCATCCTGAATATACTTCAGAGTTTTTCTCAAAGAGAGAAGTTAGGAAAAAGGGCTATATATAATTATTTCATCAGATAGAGGTCTGTGTGGAGGTCTTAACAATAATCTCTTTAAAATTGTTTTAGAAAATATCGAACAAGATAAGGCATCAAATATTGATCCAGCCTTTGCTTTAGTAGGAAGTAAAGCGACATCTTTTTTCAAAGAATGGGCGGAGATGTGATTGCACAAACTTCACAACTTGGCGATAAACCAAAAGTAGAACAAGTTCTTGGTTTGATTAAAAGCACCATTGATAGTTTTATAAACAAAGACATTGATGAAGTTCATCTCGTATACAATAAGTTTATTAATACTGTCAGCCAAGAGCCTACAATTCAAAAAATACTTCCAATAAATACTGAACTTAAAAATGAAGATTATGATTATTATTGGGATTATCTCTATGAGCCTGACGCTGAAACTGTACTAGAGTCACTTTTTACCCGATATATAGAGTCTTTGGTCTATAGAGGGCTTGTTGAAAATCTAGCATGCGAGCAAGCGTCAAGAATGGTTGCAATGAAGGCAGCCTCTGACAACGCAACAGATTTAATAGCAGAATTACAATTAATTTATAACAAAAATAGACAAGCAGCAATTACACAAGAAATATCAGAGATTATCTCTGGTGCAGCAGCGCTATAAAAAGATAGGAGAAAAAAACGGAAGCAGGTAAAGTTGTAGAAATTATTGGAGCTGTTATTGACGTTCAGTTTCCCAGATCTTCAATGCCAAAAGTTTTTGATGCCCTTAAAGTTGATGAGAGTAATTTAACTCTTGAGGTGCAACAACAAATTGGAGATGGAATTGTAAGAACTATTGCCATGGGTTCAACAGATGGTCTCAAAAGAGGTTTGTCTGTAAATAATACAGGCGCACCTATAAATGTACCGGTAGGTGAGAAAACACTTGGACGCATAATGAACGTTCTTGGTGAACCTGTAGATAATGCTGGAGATATAGCAGCAGAAAAAACAATGCCTATTCACCGATCTGCACCAACATTTTCAGAACAAGCATCCGAAGTTGAGATTTTAGAGACTGGTATCAAAGTTGTGGATTTGATTTGTCCTTTTGCTAAGGGTTCTAAAGTAGGCCTTTTTGGTGGTGCTGGAGTTGGCAAAACTGTTATTCTCATGGAGTTAATTAGAAACATCGCTGCAGAGCATAGTGGATTCTCCGTATTTGCTGGTGTTGGTGAAAGAACTCGTGAGGGAAATGATTTCTTCCATGAAATGACCGATGCAAAAGTTATAGATAAAGTTGCTCTTGTCTATGGACAAATGAATGAGCCTCCAGGAAACAGACTAAGAGTTGCTCTTACTGGATTAACAATGGCGGAACATTTTAGAGACGAGGGAAGTGATACTTTATTATTTGTAGATAATATTTATCGTTACACACTAGCAGGAACAGAAGTATCCGCTTTATTAGGTCGTATGCCATCTGCTGTTGGATATCAGCCAACTTTAGCGGAAGAAATGGGCGTGCTCCAAGAGCGAATTACATCTACAAAAACTGGATCAATTACATCCATACAGGCGGTGTATGTACCTGCTGATGATTTAACAGATCCTAGCCCTGCAACTACATTTGCGCATTTAGATGCAACAGTCGTATTATCTAGAAATATTGCGGAACTTGGAATTTATCCAGCGGTTGATCCTCTTGACTCTACTAGTAGACAACTGGATCCTTTAATAATAGGGCAGGAACACTATGATACAACAAGAGCCGTTCAGGGTGTTCTACAAAAGTATAAGGAGCTAAAGGATATTATTGCAATCTTGGGAATGGATGAGTTATCTGAAGAAGATAAGCTTGCTGTAAATAGAGCACGTAAGATTCAAAGATATTTATCACAACCATTTTATGTTGCTGAAACATTTACTGGAACACCTGGTAAGTATGTGTCACTGAAAGATACTATCAAAGGTTTCCAAGCAATTGTAAATGGCGACTATGATCATTTGCCTGAGCAAGCATTTTACATGATAGGTGAAATTTCTGAGGCAGAGAAACGAGCTGAAGAAATTAAATAATGTCATCGAAGATTAAATTAGAAATTGTAAGTGCCGAAGAAGAGCTTTTTTCTGAGGAAGTCGAGATGGTATACGCGCCAGCAGAAATGGGAGAGGTAGGCGTATCACCAAAACATACGCCATTGATTACCAAACTTAAGCCTGGAGATGTTCGGCTCAAATTAGTAAAGACGAGATGAAGACCTTTTATGTAAGTGGTGGTATATTGGAAGTACAACCTAATGAGGTAACTATTTTGTCAGATACAGCATTAAGAGAAGATGATCTAGATGAAGAAAGAGCTCTTGAAGCTGAACGTCAAGCTAAAGAGGCAATGAAAAATAGTGACAATGAAATTGATTCTTCTAAAGCTAAAACAGAACTCATGCAAGCTGCTGCACAATTACGCCTTATTAAGAAACTGAGAAGTAATACAAAAAAATAAAGGGGTAGTTAATGTTTACATCTATTATTCTGGGAGCTGGGAAAAGCACCAGGATGAAAGCCAATAAATCAAAGTTGTTATTCAATATAGCTGGTAAACCAGTAATCAATCACATTATCTCATCGCTTAAAGCCAGCTAAAGCTAAAAGTAACTTATGTGTTATTAACAATAACTCGCCTGAATTAAAAAAATTACTTGATGAAGAAAAAGTAGATTATACATATCAGTCTGTTTTAGATGGTACTGCAGGCGCTGTTAAATCAGCACTCAAAAAGAAACATCCATTTAGTTCTAAGATACTAATTTTATGTGGCGATGTCCCATTTATTACTAGCGCATCAATAAAAAAACTTATTGCTAAACTTAAGACTGCGGATGCCGTCGTAGGAACTATTGAGCTAGAATCACCAAAAGGGTATGGGAGAATTGTAAGAATAAATAATAAGTTTGACTGTATTGTAGAAGATAAGGAAACTACTGCCGAACAGCGTTTAATTCGTGAGGTAAACACTGGCATCATCGCCATACATGAAAAAATTCTAAGAAAGTACATTGGTCAGATTAAAAATAATAATCAAAAAAAGAATATTATTTAACTGATATCATAAAAATACTCACTGCTAATGATAAAAAAGTTTCTACTTTTAAATTTAAAAACGAGCTTGAAGTAAAAGGCGTTAATTCTAAGGTTGATTTGGTAAATCTTGAGAGACAGTATTTACGTGAAAAAGCAGAAGAGCTTCTTGAAAGTGGAACTCTTATCAGAGATCCATCAAAGACAGATATTAGAGGACAGCTTCGTGTTAGTAGCAATGTTGAAATTGATATTAACTGCGTCTTTGAAGATAACGTATCAATCGGTGAAAACTCAACCATAGGACATAATTGTTATTTGAATAGATGCAAGATCGGTAAAAATGTATTTATCAAACCTAACACAATTATTTTTGGAGCAACTATAGGCGATAACTTCTACTGTTGGGCCTTTCGCTAGAATTAGACCTGGCACAACGATTAAATCCTACTGCAATATAGGAAACTTTGTTGAAATTAAAAATTCACTTATCAAAGAGAATACTAAAATTAACCATCTAAGTTATGTGGGTGATGCAACAATTGGTAAAAACGTTAACATAGGTGCTGGCGCTATTACATGTAACTACGATGGCGTTAACAAACATAAAACTATAGTAAAAGATAATTCATTCATAGGGTCTGGTTCAATGCTAGTAGCTCCAGTGATAATTGGTCAAGGATCATTTATAGCTGCTGGTTCAACCATAACCAAAGATACATCAGGTTCTGGTCATCTAACAATTGCGAGAAGCAAACAAATGACTATAAGAAACTGGAAAAACAGAACAACTCAAAAAGTTAAAAGAAAGTAATGTGTGGAATATTTGGCATTGCATCTAAACGCACCGTATTGGCAATCAACTCTATCAAGGTTTGGTAAAACTTGAATACAGAGGATATGATTCATCTGGCATTTCTGGTCTTAGCTCAAATTCAAAAATATCTACTATCAAAGCTATTGGCCCAATCAAAAATTTAAAAAACTAAATTAAATAAGCTTTCTGGAATTACAACAGGTATTGCACATACTCGTTGGGCAACACATGGTCAACCAATTTTAAAAAATACACATCCACACAGATCAGACAATATTTGCTTAGTGCACAATGGCATCATTGAAAATTATCTTGATCTTAAAAACTTTCTCAAAAAAAAGAAATATACTTTCTCAAGCGATACTGACTCAGAAGTTATATCTCACCTGATAAATTGGAGCTTTAAAAAATCTAATAATATGGATTCTGCTCTTATAGAGACAACAAACTTACTTGAAGGAAGCTATGCAATTGGAATAATTTGTTCAGATGATCAGGGCACTGTTTATGCTGCATGTAAAGGTAGTCCACTAATTATCGGTAAAGGTGTGAATCAAAATTATATTGCATCTGATCTTGCCCCTATAATTTCTGATACGGATAAATATATAACACTTGATGATAATGAATTTGCAAAGATTTCATCAACCAAAGTAACCATTTTTAATAAAAGCAAAAGAATACAAAACAAAGTAACTAAAATTTCTAACATTATCAAAATCTCAATCTTCTTTATCAGGCCACAAGCACTTATATGCATAAAGAAATTCATGAACAACGATTCCATAATTAAAGACATGACAAATCGTTTTGTTGGGAAATATAAAATTTTACCGAACATATTTGGGCATGGTACCGATAAAGTTCTAGAGACCATAGAGCATATTCATTTTATCGCCTGCGGGACAAGCTATCATGCATCACTTGTTGCTAAAGATTGGATTGAACAACATACAACAATTACCTGCACTGCAGAAGTTGCAAGTGAATACAAATATAAAAAAATAAATGTTTTACCAAATACATTATTTGTAGCTATCTCTCAGTCTGGTGAGACAGCTGATACTATTTCGTCATTAAAAAAGGCATTAAAGCTTAACTATTCAGATACTTTGGCAATTTGTAATGTAGCAGAAAGTACGCTAACAAGACTTTCTAATTTAAATTTTCTTATGAATGCAGGTCCTGAAATAAGCGTTGCATCAACTAAAGCTTTCACCTCACAACTTTTTGCCTCTACTTCTTTTAACTATGATTGTTTCAAGAAAATATAAAGTTAATGAAAAAAAGATGATCAGTGAAATTAAAAAAATAGATAAAATCATCAGTAAAATCTTTTTAATGGAACCTGAAATTAAAAAGATAGCATCTAAATTTAAAAACAAAGATCACACACTTTTCCTTGGGAAAGGCGCAACGTATCCTATAGCGCTTGAATCAGCACTAAAACTTAAAGAAATTTCATACATACATGCCTCTGCTTATCATTCAGGTGAACTTAAGCATGGACCACTTGCACTAGTTGATAAAAAAATGCCTGTAGTATGTTTTCTACCTGATAATCATCTAGCAAAATTAGTTTTATCTAATCTTGCTGAAGTTGAAGCAAGACAAGGCCAGACTTTTGTTTTTACTAATAAGAAAATAACAAGAAATAAAAAACGTGTTGAAATTATTCAAATGCCAGACTGCCCTGACTTGGTTGTCCCACTTTTATATATTATCCCAGCACAACTTCTTAGTTATCATGTTGCTTTAAAGAAAAAGACTGATGTTGATAAACCAAGAAACCTCGCAAAATCAGTCACAGTAGAATAGTCTTAACAATATAAAAATATATATTTAATTATTTTTGATAAAACAGTTTCTTTTATTTTCCCGTTTTCTTTTTCAACTAAGAATGAATTTTTACCATCATTAAAAACAACTGATTTGTATACTTGATCATTCTTAAGATGTAATGCACATCCTCCATCAATAGCATAACAATCAGTTAATTTCATTGTTTATGATAAAGTTTGAAAGAGTGGGTTTTCTCTCAGGTTCTTCATCATAGTGCGGGCAACAGCTTCCTTGCGTAAAGCTTAGACAATCTAGAATATTTAAGCTATTTGACCATGAGTCTGTAATACCTTTTTCAAACCAACATATTGCACCTGCACTAACACCACTCATAATTGTTCCAGATTCATATGATTTTTTTAATATTTTATCTAAACCCCAGTCACGCCAAACAGCTAACATGCTTTTAGTATTTCCCCCGCCTACAAAGATTACATCTTGCTTTTGAATTAATTTTTCTAAGTCTTGAGTCCTTTTGAAAAAATCTAAATGCGTTGGATTGCAATTCAACTTGGCCATAGTTGCGTAGTAACTTACTTTATAAGCTTCGTTGTCACCAGTTGCTGTTGGAATAAAACAGATATTAGGAGTGTCTTTGTCTGATTGATCTAATATGTATTGTTCAATTACACCAATCCCAGGATTCCTACCAAAGCCACCTCCACCGATTGCTATTATTTGTCTATCCATAATTTTTTAATATTTAAGATTTATATGATTTGTTTTTCGGCATTATACAACTATTAGAATAACTTATATAATAGCAACAACTGCAAACGCAAGGAGAACGCAATGCTTAATGTATATTTATCGGGTGAAATTCACACCGATTGGAGACAAGAAATTATAGATGCTTGTAACAAAGAAGGTTTGGATATTAATTTTTCATCACCCGTTACAAATCATGAACTATCTGATAACTGTGGTGTAGAAATTTTAGGTCAGGAAGAAAATAATTTTTGGAAGGATAATAAAGGGGCAAACATTAATTCTATTAGGACAAAAAAATCTATTGAAGATAGTGATGTTGTGATTGTAAAGTTTGGTGAAAAATATAAACAGTGGAATGCCGCATTTGACGCAGGCTATGCAGCTGCTCTTAATAAATCAATAGTTGTCATTCATAGCGATGAACATCAACACCCTTTAAAAGAGGTCGATGCAGCAGCTTGTGCAGTTACTAAAGATCAAAGTCAAGCTGTAAAAATATTAAAATATATCTTACAGGGATCTTTATAATTTATGCCTAAACACAAAATTAAACTATCTGAAAAAGAAATTGGAGAAATTATTTATATGGCTCTTTCAGATGACGTTAGTTTTGATAGCATAAAAGAGCGCTTTGATATTGATAGTGATACCATCAAACGGGTGATGAAACAAAATATATCTTTTAGCTCCTACAAAGTTTGGAGAGAACGTGTTAAAAAGTTTTCACAAAGAAGGCAGTTTTATAAATAATGTCTGATGAAAAAATCATAATTAAACAGGCTTCTCCTGTCTATGGAACTCTTAGTATTATATTTGGATTCATTGGCATTTTTATTCTCTCGCCTTTGTTTAGTCCTATAGCATTAATACTTGGTCTTCTAGCATGCTTACAAAAAGAGTACACAGCCGGAATTTTAGGAATTTTTTTTGGTGTAATAGGAATACTCACATCACCTATCCTGATGGCACTTATCAATCTGCCCACGATTGTAATCCATCAATATCCTGGTATTTAGGCCATTTTGCACCAAAATAAACCATAAATAATTTAATTGATAATTGATATGACGGTGTAATCATATAGAATGATTCTAAAAGTAATTTTAAATTAATTTAAATAGAGGAGACTTTTATGAGGAGTTTATTATCGCGTGTAATACCAGCGATATTAGTCTTTACAATGCCATCACTTGTATTAGCGGGTGATCTAGCAGCTAACGACTACGTAGGTGTTACTTTCTGGATAATATCCATTGCAATGGTTGCATCTACTGTGTTTTTCCTTTGAAAGAGACAGAGTTAACCCTAAATGGAAAACATCATTAACGGTTACAGCATTAGTAACTTTAATTGCTGCTGTACATTATTTCTATATGAGAGATGTATGGGTAGCTACAGGTGATTCACCAACAGTATTTAGATATATCGATTGGCTACTTACAGTGCCATTATTGATGATCGAATTTTATTTTATTCTTGCAGCTGTTACCGCTGTTTCAGTCGGTATCTTCTGGAGATTATTAATAGGTACATTAATCATGTTGATTGGTGGATACTTAGGTGAGGCTGGTATCATTTCAGCTATGCTTGGTTTCATCATCGGGATGGCAGGTTGGATATACATCCTGTATGAAATTTATGCTGGTGAAGCAGCACAAAAATCAGAATCTTGTGGAAGCGTTGGTGCTCAAATGGCATTCGGCGCATGTCGTACAATCGTGTTAGTCGGTTGGGCAATTTATCCACTAGGATATCTACTTGGATATCTAATGGGCGCTGCAGATGCGGCTAGTCTAAACTTAGTTTATAACCTTGCTGATTTTGTCAACAAAATTGGATTTGGTATATTCATTTGGGCTGCAGCTGTAACAGATTCAGAAGAATCAGCTTAAAGATAACTTTAATACACATGCAAGGGGCTAATAGCCCCTTGCATGCATTCTAATGAAAAAAGCAATTGTAATTGGCTCAGGCTTTGGCGGCCTTTCTGTAGCTTGTCGTCTTAAAGCAATTGGCTATGAAGTAACTATCCTTGAAAAACTAGATAATTTAGGCGGGAGAGCTCGCACACTATATCACAATGGTTTTGAATACGATGCTGGTCCAACAGTTATTACAGCACCTTACCTGCTTAATGAAATTTTCGAATTATTTAACAAAGATTCACGAGACTACTTCAATCTACTTAAAGTTCAACCATTTTATAGATTTTTGTTCAGTGATAAATCTCATTTTGACTATGGTTCCTCATTAAAGACTATGCTCAATGAGATTAAAATACATTATTCTAATGACGATGCAATTGGTTATATAAAACTATTAAAACATTCAAAGCGTATTTTCGATACTGCCTATATGAAATTGTCTGATTACCCGTTTGAATCATTGCAAAGTATGTTTCCGTATGTTCCTGAATTAATGAGAATTAAGTTCTACCAATCAGTTTATCAATCAGTACGATCATTTATAAAGAATGAAAATTTAATTAAGGCTCTAAGCATGCATCCCTTACTTGTTGGCGGCAACCCATATACTACAACATCAATTTATCTACTTATTCAGTATCTAGAATGGAAATGGGGCGTTTATTATGGCGATGGTGGGACTAGATCTATAGTTAATGGTTTTAAAAAACTTTTTAGTGAGGAAGGAATAGAATGTTATTATAACACAGAGGTTATTGATGTAGTAAAAAATAAAAACCACATTAGTAAAGTTATTTCAAACAAAGGCGATTTTGATGCTGACATTATTGTTAGTAACTCTGATCCTTCTTACTTCTACTCATCAGTACTAAAAACAACACCAAAAAAATATTTAATAAACCAAACATATTAAAACATTCTATGGGTTTATTTGTTTTCTATTTTTCAACGAAAAAAATTTACACCGATGTAAAACACCACACTATTATTTTTAATAAGCGCCATAAAGAACTCTTAGATGATATTTTTGATAATCATTCTTATATCACTGACCCAAGTTTATATCTTCATCGACCTTCAGCTACAGATCCAAAAAACATTCAAAATAACTGCGACTCTTTTTATGTTCTTGCGCCTGTTGCAAATAATGAGAGCGGTATAGACTGGAATGCTAAAGGCGATAGTTTTTGTCAAAATATCATTGATATTCTAAGTGAAGATATACTTCCTGATTTAGACAGTAATATAGTCGATAAATTTTTTGTTACACCAGATTATTTTGAAAATGATCTCAATTCATTCAATGGAAGTGGGTTTGGTATACAGCCAATCTTTAGACAATCAGCATATTTTAGATATTCAAATAAATCACCAGAGTTTGATAACCTCTATTTTGTTGGGGCAGGAAGTCATCCAGGCGCTGGGGTGCCAGGAGTATTATCCTCTGCAAAAGTTACTGAAAAGCTTATACTTAAATATAATGCCTGAACAGACTGCTAAAAAAATTCTAAAAAACAACAGCAAGACATTTTACTTAGCATCATTATTCCTGCCCAAGGCTGTAAAAAAAAATGTATATACAGTTTATGCTTACTGTCGTCTTTATGATGATAATGTTGATTTAAAAAATCTGATAGTACTCAAGAGCTGGAAAATAAACTAATTAGCCTAGGTATTGAACAACGAGTGATAGATCAACTTAAATCTGGCATTAACTCAGATAAAGAGTTCGCTAGAATCGAATCTATTTCAGAACTACTAAGATATAGCTATAGAGTTGCTGGTTGTGTAGGAATTATGATGTGTGATGTGCTAGATATAAAAAACCCTAATGCCAAATACCATGCTATTGATCTTGGTATAGCTATGCAGTTGACCAATATCTGTAGGGATATAAAAGAGGATTTTTCGATTGATAGAATTTATTTACCGCGTGACATCATTTCAGATGAAGACTTTAAACTAAATAATAAAAGCAAAGTTTTTTCATGTGTTAAAGACATAATTAAGCTTGCTGATGAATATTATGAGAGCGCCCTAAAGGGCATCCCATTTATTCCTTTAAATTCAAGATTTTCTATATTGTATGCTTTGAAGTTGTATCAAAGTATTGGGCATAAAATATTAACTAATAAGGAAACATCTATCGATAGAAAAATAAATACGACTAAATTTGATAAGTTAATTATTTTTCTTAAAACATCAGTTCTATTCATCTTTCAATATTTGCTACCTGCTTCAGCAGAGCATAATAATCGTCTTCATAAGTCATTGACAGGATTACCATATATCCATGAAAGAGTTTGATATAATCATTATTGGTGCTGGGTGTTCAGGCCTAAGCCTAGCTTATAGGTTAATTGACACACCATTTAGTGTTTGTGTTATAGACAACAAAAAACGTGACGACAGAATCAGAAAAACATGGTCATATTGGGATGTATATAATCATCCCTTTAAGCATTTAGAAGTTCATTCTAGTGAAAATCTTATTGTTCAAAATAAATCACAAGCAGTACTTGATTGTAGTAAATACAATTATAAGAGTATTGATTCATATGACTTTGATAATTTCGTATTCTCGAATATTAAGAAGTCAAAAAATATAGAAGTTATTTTTGAATCAAATATAAGTGATATAACTAATATGGCTGATCAATTCCATATGAACTTAAATAATCAACCTGTTAAATCAAAATATATCTTTGATAGCAGGCCTACTAAAACTAACTATGAAATGCGGCAAGTGTTTAAGGGTCTCTTTGTAAGATTCAGTGAGCCTCCTAAAAACTTTATGCCTGTTTTAATGGACTTTATAGCAAATGACGAATTCAACTTCTTTTATTGTTTGCCCATTGGGAATAACACAATGTTATTTGAGACAACGTATTTCACAACAGCTCAAAAAGATAAATCTAAATTATCCGAGGATGTACATGATTACATTAAATCAAAATGTAATGAACATTATGAGGTATTAAGAGAAGAGTATGGAGAAATTCCGTTAACAACTAATGTAGAATTAAATGCAAAGAATTCAAACAATTTACGCATCGGGATACCTGCTGGATCCACAAGAGCATCAACCGGCTATACCTTTATTAATATTCAAAAACAGGCAGATGAATACATAAAAAAATTATCAGGAAAAGAATATATAGAATACCCAAAGACTATAAGAAGCAAAGTACTAAGGAAAATGGATAATATCCTGTTGATGATAATAAGAGATAACCCCGCTGAGAGTAAATCGATATTATTTCAAATGTTTAAAAATAATAATTCTAATAGATTAATTAGATTTTTGTCAGATACGCCCTCATTAATAGATATACTCCATATTATTTGGAATATGCCAAAATTAATCTTTATAAAATATGCAATTAGATCATTCACAGCTAGAAAGGTATAACAAATACCAACTCATATTGTTGGTTGATTTAAGTGTTGTGACATGGATAATTTTCTTTTTAGCGCCAGAATTATTAAGTCTCAACATACAACTTTTAATATTATTATTGACTGTGACAGTCATTGGAATACCGCATGGATATTTTGATTTTCTAGTTGCTAAATATCTTTTTTCATCAGCACCAAGCTGGTTAATAAAATTTATAATTGCATATTTGTTTTTATCTCTGGTGTACTTATTAATTTGGCTTATTACACCAGTTATTGGTCTTGTAACATTTCTACTGATGGCTCTGTATCATTTTGCTCATGAGGAAACTGAAAATATTGAATCTAAGAATTCTTTATTGGCATTATCAGTTGGTTCTGTTCCAATTATTACTCCAATTATTTACCACGTGAATGATGTTTTCTCATTATTTAGTATTTTACTTAATGAAAAACTTTCAGTTATTTTATTAGCAGACTTATATAAATACATATATGTTATCTTGGTCTTATTCATAATATTCTCATATGGCAGAAAATTACTTTTATTATATTTATTATTATTCATTAACTTTATCTACTTACCACCTATTGCTTCTTTCATTTTATATTTCTGTTTTCATCATTCTATTCGTCATTATCTATATGCGTTGAATGATCAAAGATTATTTGAAAAAAAAATATCATTAACAAAATATGTTATTTTTTTTCTAGCTCTAACAGTAGCTTTTACCATCTTTATGCTAACAACAATATCTTCTATAGCATCATTATCATTAGATGAGATGATCATTAAATACATATTTATTACACTGGCGTGTTTAACGCTTCCACATTTATTATTGAATATAATTTATGAAAAAAAATCTAATAAACTCCGCTAAATTAGCCTTTTCTAATATTAATTTTTGTTGATTTTGTCTTTCAATAGAAGATACTCATATTAGAGGGGTTAAGAAATGACAATTTCGATTATTGCATTTGTTGTTCTGGTTTGGCTATTATGTTGTGCTTTTAAAAGTCACAACTAATAATTTATAATATATTTTTACCTAATGGCTACATCAAGAATTTATAAATCAAAAAATAAGGTTAAAAATAAAGCATTCATCAAGAAACTTGATTACGATAAGCTTTACAAAGAGTCTATTGATAATCCTGAACGATTTTGGTCTGAACAAGGCAAAAGATTGTCATGGTATAAGCCTTACAATAAAATTTGTAATTATTCCTATGATAAAAATAATCTTTATGTTAAATGGTTTGAGGATGGAACATTAAACGCATCTTTCAATTGTTTAGATAGACACGTAGAAAAGAATCCTGATAGTCTTGCAATTATTTGGGAAGGTGATGATCCCTCTAGTTCAAAAAAGATAACCTACAAAGAATTGTTAGATGAGGTTTGTAAACTTTCTAATGGCCTTAAGAGTTTAGGTATAACAAAAGGAGATAGAGTAACCATTTATATGCCAATGATCCCAGAAGCTGCAGTTGCTATGTTAGCCTGCACCAGGATTGGCGCTATTCACTCTGTTGTATTTGGTGGTTTTTCACCTGAAGCACTGGCCGGTCGTCTAAAAGATTGTGATTCAAAATTCATTATCACAGCAGACGAGGGTGTAAGGGGCGGTAAACTCATTCCGTTAAAAGAGAATGTTGATAAAGCAATATCTAAATTAGATGACTTTAAAAAATGTGTCGTCGTAAAAAGAACTGGTAATTCAATCACATGGAATAATCAAATCGACTATTGGTATCATGATTTATTAAATTCATCCTCAGATGTATGTCCTCCTGAAGAAATGTCAGCAGAGGATCCTATGTTCATTTTATATACCTCAGGCTCAACTGGTAAACCTAAAGGAGTGCTTCATACAACAGGCGGATATTTAGTGTATGCGTCAATAACACATCAATATATTTTTGATTGTCATAATGATGATATCTACTGGTGTACAGCAGATGTTGGTTGGGTTACGGGGCACTCCTATATTATTTATGGCCCATTGTGCAATGGATCAACAACATTAATGTTTGAAGGTGTTCCAAATTATCCAACACCAAGTAGATTTTGGGAGATTGTTGATAAGCATAAAGTTAATATTCTTTACACAGCTCCGACTGCTATTAGAGCGTTAATGTCAGAGGGTGATGAATACGTAACTAATACATCAAGGAAGTCGTTACGAATATTGGGATCTGTTGGAGAGCCAATCAATCCAGAAGCATGGCGGTGGTATTATAACGTAGTTGGAAACGCTCAGTGTTCTATTGTGGATACTTGGTGGCAAACAGAAACCGGCGGCATTATGATTACACCACTTGTCGGTGCAATTGATATGAAACCAGGATCAGCTACCAAACCTTTTTTTGGCGTGAAACCTGTTTTAGTTGATGAGAATAATAAAGAAATACATGGAGCAGGTGAGGGTAGTCTATGCATAGATATGTCATGGCCAGGACAAATGAGGACAGTTTATGGAGATCACCAAAGGTTCGTAGATACGTATTTTACTCAATATCCTGGCAGATATTTTTCAGGTGATGGATGCCGGAGAGATGAAGATGGATATTATTGGATAACTGGAAGAGTAGATGATGTAATAAACGTATCAGGGCATAGATTAGGCACGGCAGAAGTAGAGTCTGCATTAGTTCTACACAAAGATGTCTCCGAAGCAGCGGTTGTTGGCTATCCACATGACATTAAAGGACAAGGTCTATATGCATTTGTATCTTTAAATAAGGGTGTTTCTCCAAGCGATAATTTATCAGATGATTTATTACAATGGGTAAAAAAAGAAATTGGATCAATAGCTAAACCAGACTTCATTCAATTTACAAGCAGTCTTCCAAAAACTCGATCAGGTAAAATAATGAGAAGAATATTAAGAAAGATTTCAATAAATGACTATAATAATCTAGGAGATACATCTACGCTTGCAGATCCAAGCGTAATTACAGATTTGATAGAAAATAGAAAGAACAGATAACATGGTTGATATCATTAAAAAACGTGTGATTGATTGGGATAACCAACTAAGAAAAGAAAAACACTTCAATGAAAAGTTTGGAACTAATTTATCGCCCAGTTGTGTAAAAGAATTAACAGGTTCATTCAGAAGGCTTACTGAAAAAAGTAAAACCAAAATAGGAGACGGTACACTAGAGCAATGTGAGGAATTTTATCTCTCATTAGACTTAATGAAGCAAAATCAATATATTCATATCTGCAAAAATCGAAGCGCAGCCTTTTATAAAATAGGAGATGAACCAGATTCAGATAAAAATAATTCAGATTACCAAAATGAATTTTCTGAATGGGATGAAAAATTAAATGAATTTAAATCTCAAAACGGATGGGATAAATTCAGTAATTAATATATGTGCGGAAGGTACACGCTTACAAATAAAGAAGAAGTAAAAAGTAAATATAATATTGATATTGATCCAAATTATAATATCAGTCCAAGCTCTCAAGTTTTTATAATTACATCAGAAATCCAAAAACTTAAATGGAGTTATTCTCCCAGCTGGGCTAAAAAACCTATGAATCTAATAAATGCCAGGTATGAAACTATCAACGAAAAACCATCTTTTAAAAATGCTAGAAGATGTGCGTTTATTATGGACGGATGGTATGAATGGAAAAGATATTTTAACTGGAACAAAAGAGAGCATGTAAAAGATCCATATTATCATCACATTGATAATAAGCTTTTTTTATGGCAGGTTTATATAATGATTCTGGTTGTGTATGTGTAACTAAAAACTCTGTTAAACCAATTTTTGATATTCATCATAGACAACCTCTCCTTTTAGAAGAGTCTCAACTTAAACAATGGATGAATGGTAGTCATATCATCAAGGATATTATTTCAAGCAAAATTAAAATCCATAAAGTATCAACGTATGTTAATTCACCACAGAACAATGATTTGAATTGTATCCAAGCTATATAGACAAAGAATTTATAGCCTTAGAAAAGAAAAATAATACAACCGAAGCAATAACATCATAAAGAGGAGATGCTTCAGGATAACCATAATTCCATAATATGATTAGAGCTAACCAAATTATGAATACAAGCATCTATTGTATTTTATCTAAAAGAATCTTTTTCTTATCATTGAATTCAGCTTCGGTAATTATTCCACGCTCTTTAAGATCAGCAAGTTTCTCAATTTGAGATAATGCCTGGTCATTATTTATAGAGTTTTCATTGCCAGTTGAGTTGGAACCCATAATGTCGAGTTCATTATTAAATAACTTATAGATGAAAGTATTTTCTTTATCTTGCTGTGATTGTTTAGTTAGGCCGATTTTATTATGAGGTCCAGGACGCACTTTATCATTAGCCATAGAAGCTATAGAAAACATGATTATGAAAATTGATAAAAATAATCTCATAATATTATTATATGACTAAAATGAACTAAAATCATTTATCTACAAGAGTTTTGTTAAAAAATCTTTTTACCTCAGATAATGTTATTTGAGTTGCTTTTGAATTATATTTTACAGTAACCCCTTTAGTTGAGCATTTATCTAGAAAATATTCACTTATTTCAGGTGTATTGATAACGACGCCTTTCAAATTTTCTATCTCACCAGTACCCTTAATTGTTAATGTACACTCATTATTGATGACCATAAGATTTGGCAATTTATCAAATGTGAGGCCAAAGTAAAGAAATGGGTTATCAAATCCGTGTCGTGCATTGTCAATCGATATAAATTCAAGTTTATCGTCATTTCTAAAAAACTTTGAATACAAATTTCTACATGCTGCCTCAGGCGTAAGATCATCATCAGCTCCTGTTATCATAAGTAATGGAGTTTCACTTTGATATTCTCCAGGGAATGTAAATCCACAGTATGGATAAATAGCAATTGCTGACTGAAATCTTTTTGTTGTTGGTATTAGGTTAATAACAAACTTGAAGTGAGTTAAAATAGGTCCAACACCACCTTGTGACCAACCCAAATAACCAACATTATCTATTCTAGAATCTGTCTTTAGTATTTCTAATGCAGCATATGCATCATTCATAAATGTGATACCAGATACTTTAGAGAATGTTTTATCATATTTTATTTTTCTAGCACCATAGTGATCAATTTGAAAAACAACTAAACCCATGTCTGTTAGAAGTTCAATATATTTTTCATGATATCTCCTTTTACCACCTGAACCATGAGTCATGATTACTGCATCATATTTATTTTTTTTAATTTCTGGGAAAAATAACTCTCCATTGATTATTATAGTTTTTTTATTTTTATAATTAAGATCATAACTATCAATAGTTTTGAAACAAACAATATTTTTTGTTGAATGACCTATACTTAACTGCGGACTTTTACCATCACATGGATCAGATATTTTTTTAGAGCAAGACTGATATGAATAGTAATATTATGATCAAAAAAAAGAGATTCTTGAACATGAACTTTATTTGAGTTGAGAAATATTGGTCTTGTGATCTTTTAATATTGTAACTATTTGATTATCTGTATTATAGAGCTTAGGAAGATAGCCAAATGGTGTTTTAAGTTCATCATAATCAACCGTTACATCTGGAGAAATTCCATTGTCATGAATATGTCTATCATTAGGAGTATAGTATTTAGCAGTTGTTAATTTTAATGCAGAGCCATCTATCATCTCTTGTATAGATTGTACTGATGCTTTTCCAAATGATTTTTCACCATAAATTATAGCTCTTTTGTGATCTTGTAATGCACCTGCTACTATTTCTGATGCAGAGGCAGATCCTCCGTTAATTAATACATATAAAGGTAGTCCCTCTAGAATATCTTCACTATTAGCATAATATTCTAAATCTGAATTATTAGTTCTTCCTTTTGTATAGACTATCTTGCCTGATTTGAGAAATAGATCAGAAATACCAACTGCAGCACCAAGAACGCCTCCTGGATTATTTCTTAAGTCAAGTATGAGCGCAACCATCATGTTACCCGTTTTCTTTCTAAGATCATAAATAGCTTTTCTTACATTAGCTGTCGAATTTGATTGAAAACTTGATAGTCTTAAATATCCAAATTCACCATTGAATATTTCAGTTTTAATGCCTTTAGATACTATAATTTGTCGTGTCAATTCAAAATCTAGAGGAGCATCCTCTTTTTCTCTTAAAACCTTCACAGTAACTTTAGTGCCTGGTTCACCGCGCATGAGTTTAACTGCGTCATTTATTGATTTATCTTTTAGTGATACACCTTCAACTTCTATGACTAAATCACCAGATTTTAATCCTGCTCTTTGGGCAGGCGTATCGTCTATTGGTGAAATTATTTTTACAAAGCCATCCTCCATAGTGATTTCTATTCCTATGCCACCAAATCTTCCTGTTGTGCCAATTTTTAATTCAGAGAAGTCATCTTTGGATAGATAATCAGAGTAAGGATCTAATTTTGTAACCATCCCCTCAATCGCATAATTGAATAATGTTGCATCATCTACTTCATCAACATACTGTTCTTTAATTTTTTTATAAACATCTACGAACTGTTGAATTTTTTCAGTAGGGACCTCTGTATCTGAACTTATAGCTATATTGCCAAAAGAGGATAAAATAATAAAAAAAGCTATATTTTTGAGGTTTTTAATCATAGTAAATCAAAACAATAATAGCACTTTATTTATATTTTTATTATTAGTTTCATCTAATATAGGTATATAATAATACAATGGATAACGAGCAAGTACAGCTGGACGAGAAAATCGACTACTCTTCAGCAGATCAAGAAAAAGATATAGAAACAGCCTCACGCTCCCTAAAAGCCATGTCTCATCCGCTTAGACTCATGATTTTGTGTAAGCTTGGTGAGGGAGAATTTAGTGTGCAAGATATCGTTGATAACGTAGGCACATCTCAAAGTAACATCTCACAGCATCTAGCTATTTTAAGAGATAAAGGTATTTTATCAGCTCGAAAAGATGCAAATAAAGTTTTCTACAAAGTCAGTGATTTTAAAACATTAAAGCTAATCGATATGATGAGAGAAGTTTTTTGTTCTAAACACAACTAATCCATCCAATGGATAACTCATTAGAATTTATTTTAAATCACCCTGTTTTATCAGTTGCATTATTTATATTTATTTATTTAATAATTTCTTTCGAGATAAAAAATTTTACAAAAAAATTTAAAGTGATTAACTGTAATGATCTTGTAACCAAAGATAAATGATAATAAAATTATTTTATTAGATACAAGAGAAAAGTCTGAATTTAAAAAAGGACATATATCAAATGCAATATTATTTGATATTAATTCTGACAAAAAAATTGATCATGATGAAGTAGTTGTTTACGATAAAGATGAAGCATCATCAATTAGCAGCGCGGAAAAAATATCAAAAAATAATTCTATAACTGTTTTATATCTTGAGGGCGGGATACAATCTTGGATTGAAAATAACTTCCCACTTGTTGAGGGTTCATAATGGCTAATCAAGTTCAATTTAATATTCAAAGAATTTATCTTAAGGATTTATCATTTGAATCACCGATGACACCAGATGTATTTACGAATATGTCATCATCGCCTAAGGTCGGTTTTAACTTTGAATCAAATATCAATAACATAACCGATGATATTTATGAACTTACACTTTTTTTTAATGTTAAAGCTGAGGTTGAGGATAAAACACTATACTTGGTTGAATTGAAACAATGTGGCGTTTTTTCTATTTCTACGGATGATGAAGCAATGAGAAAAAGATTTCTAAATGTTCATTGTGCAGAAATTGTATATCCATATGCGCGAGAAAATATTTCAAATGTTATTCAAAAAGGTGGTTTTCCACCACTATTTTTATCACCAATTGATTTTCACACTATCTATCAAAACGAACTAGATAAACGCAAAGATAGTTAATGCAATCTAGATTTAGAGTAATCGGCGCTGGTGTTTGGGGCTTAGCTTTTTCAGAATATCTTCTAAAATTAGGTCATGATGTTGAAATATTCAGAAGAAATATAAGTTTAGAAGCTGAAAATATTCAAAAAATTGGACTTAGTAATATAACACCTAATCACATTAAACCATTAGATTCACTTAATGATCTTCAACATGATAATGAAATAAATATTATTGCTGTTAACAGTAAAGGCTTTAGCGATCTTCTAGATGACTATGAGAGTTACTTTAGTAGATTAACAAGCTCTAATATCTTTGACAAAAGGCATTGATCATCAAAGTGGAAAATTTTTTAGTGATTTGGTATTCAATAAATTTACAAACATACAAAAATATGGACTCATATCTGGGCCTTCTTTTGCAAAGGATTTATGTGATGAGAGAACAATTGCTGTGTCCTTTGCATCTTAGATGATGATTTATCACAAAGCATGTCTGATGAAATCAAGGTACATATTTTAAGATGATTCCAACAAAATATATTTATCATATTGAGATTGCAGGAATTATAAAAAACATTGCTGCAATTATATGTGGCATGACAGATGAATATTTTAAAAAGGGTGTTCATACAAATAAAATTATCAAAAAGGCTTGTGATGAGACATGGCATCAGGCGTTAGAAATGTGGGAATTTCTTCATGGTAATGAATATAAAGGGATAGCTCATTAATCTGACCCATGAGAAAGAAGAAATTATCTCTTCTCCTGGTTATATAGGTGACATGATTCTAACTTGTAAACAGAATCAATCTCGTAATTATCAATTTGGGAAACTTATATCTAATCCAAACACAAGAGTTACAGATGCTAAAAATAGTATAGGAACAGTTGAGGGCTATGATTGCTGTCAAACGCTTGTAGAAAAATCAAAGTATATATCTAATGGTTTAACAAAACTTTTATATGATATTTTAAAGTCTAGGAACTCGGAGCGCGAAAGATTACTTAAAGAATTTTTACAAATCTAATTCTTTTATTTTTCTTGTAATTGTGTTTCTTCCAAGCCCAAGTATTTTTGCAGCATCTATCCTTTTTCCATTGCATGCTGATAAGGCTTCCTTTAACAATAACTTCTCTAATTCCCTAGAAAACACGCTTAAGTCATTTGTTTCAGATACTACCTGTTTAATATGACTTGATAGATTCTGTTCCCAGGATATATTTGTATCAAACATCTCATCACTAGCATTAGAAACACCATTTTCATAAGAACCTTTAATTTCATCAGGTAAATCATCACTTGTAATAGAAGAGGATGGTGCCATCACTGTCATATACCTACAAATATTCTCTAGTTGTCTAATATTTCCAGGCCAATCATATTTATTTAAGACTTGTTTAGCATTTTCATCAATAGTTTTTTTATCAGTATTAAGTTCACTAGCACTTTTAGTCAAAAAGTAATTAACTAAATCTGGTATATCTTCTTTTCTACTTCTAAGTGGAGGAAGTTCTATTCTAAAGACATTAAGACGATGATAGAGATCTTCTCTAAATTAACCTGTCTTAATTAATTTCTCAATATTTTGATTAGTAGCAGCAATAATCCTTACGTCTGATTTGATTGGTTTTTGTCCACCTACTCTATAAAATTCATGACTTGATAAGACTCTAAGCAATCTTGTTTGCAACTCAGGGTGCATGTCTCCAATTTCATCAAGAAATAATGTTCCGCCCAGTGCCTGCTCAAATCTTCCAATTCTTTGAGATTGCGCGCCAGTAAATGATCCTTTTTCATGGCCAAAAAGTTCACTTTCTAATAATTCATGTGGTATAGCTGCTACATTGATAGCTATGAATGGTTTTTTACTGCGAGGACTATTTTCATGAACAGACTGAGCAATTAATTCTTTTCCAGTACCTGATTCTCCTCTGATAAGCACTGTAATATCAGTTTTGGAAATTTTACCAATTGCTTTAAATACATCCTGCATAGAATCTGCCTTTCCAATAATATTATTAGTAGAATCAACGCTTATATGTTTGTTTTCATTACTTTTTGATCTAGTAGCCTTTATAGAAAGCTTTCTTATTTCATCTATATCAAAGGGTTTAGTTAAATATTCAAATGCGCCACCTTTATATGCAGATAATGCATTATCTATATTTGCATGAGCAGTTATTATAATGGTTGGAATATTAGGAAACTTTTCTGATACCTTATCTAAAAACTCTAGACCTGACATACCGGGCATTTTAATATCTGTAATTATAAGATCAGGTTGATATGAGTTTAGTGATAGTAAAGCCTCGGATGCATTTCCAAAGGATTCAACATCAAATAAATCCTCAAGGGCACTTGTACATATTGTTCTTATGCTCTCCTCGTCATCTATAATCCAAACTTTATTCATTTATATCGCCCTTTACAGGTAAAACAATTGTAAAAATGGTTTCACGTTTTTTGCTAGTACACTCAATTAGTCCAGAATTTTGCATAATAATAGACTGTGCAATAGTAAGGCCCAGACCCATCCCTTCAGTTTTTGTACTAACCATAGGGTAAAAAATTTCTTTAAGTTTATCGTCAGGTATACCTGGGCCATTATCTATGACCTCAATCTTAGCAACTAGTGAGTATTTAGAACTTCCAATAGTATAGCTAGGCTCCGCTCTTGTTTTTAAAGTTACATTGCCTTTGTAATCCAGTGCTTGTACAGAATTACGCACGAGATTAATCAAAGCCTGTATCAATTGTTCTTTATTTGTTTCTATGTCAGGTATACTTGGATCATAATCTTTTTCGAAAATAATATTTTTATTTTTTAAGTCAAATTGGAATAAATCTATTACATGTTCTGTTACTTCATGAATATTAATCAATGATTTGTTTACTGATGTAACTGGCAGCGCCATATCATTAAGAAGATTTACTAATCGCCCTGTCTCTTTTTTAATAATGTTTGTAAATTTTCCATATGAGGGATCTAATGATTTTTCTAAAATCTGTGCAGCACCTAGAATACCACCAAGTGGATTTTTAATTTCATGAGAAAGGCCTTTAATCATCTCTCGCGTAGCGCGTTCTTGTTCAATCAAATTTTGTTCAATAGAAATAGTGTATAATCGTCCTGTTTCAGTGAATTCAATTAACGTAACATTTTTGTTTTCAAAGGATGCTTGCGATATATTACAATCAACAATCTTTTCATGACCCTCAAAATTCTTAAATTTGAAATCTCTAAGCATCTTAGAATGATTATCTTCATTGACAGACTTAATATGAAAATCGATACTCATATGACCAATAATTGGTTTTAATGAGGATAGATTAGGGAATTTATTACTTAGACCTAAAAGATCTAACGCTGAACTATTAACAAATAAATAAGAGCCATCTTCATTTAGTACTACAACTGATGTTGATATATTCTCTAAAATATCTAGAAGAAATTTAGAGTCTAGTTGTACCTTTTTTTGCAATTCCATTTCATTCACATGCTGCCCATTACGGGCAGCATGATATTCTAAGTTATAGACTATAGTACATCTCAAATTCACATGGATGAGTAGATTGTCTTAATCTTTGAACTTCATCCATTTTTAGATCAATGTACGAATCAATCATATTATTAGTGAAAACATCACCAGCATTTAAGAATTCTCTATCTTTGTCTAGAGCATCTAATGCTACGTCAAGTCCAGGTGCAACTGTAGGTAACATTGATTCTTCTTCTCTGCTGATTGCAAATAAATCTTTATCCATTGCTGGACCAGGATCTATTTGGTTTTTAATTCCATCAAGGCCTGCCATCATCATTGCAGAGAAAGCTAGATATGGATTAGCAGTGGAATCTGGGAATCTTACTTCAATCCTTCTTGCCTTGTCACTCATGACATATGGAATCCTGATTGATGCAGATCTATTTCTTGCTGAATAAGTTAATATTACAGGCGCCTCAAAACCCGGTATTAATCTTTTATAACTATTAGTTGATGCATTAGTGAATGCATTAAGTGCACGTGCGTGTTTGATAATGCCACCAATGTACCAAAGCGCTTCTTGTGATAAATTTCCATACTTATCACCTGCAAATATATTATTGCCATCTTTAGAAAGTGATTGATGGACATGCATACCAGTTCCATTATCACCAACAACTGGCTTAGGCATAAATGTGGCTGTTTTGCCAAATGCATGTGCAACATTTTGAACTACATATTTATATTTTTGTACTTCATCAGCTTTAGTTACAAGGGTGTTAAATAGTGTTCCTATCTCACATTGACCAGCAGTTGCAACTTCATGATGATGTACTTCACATTTCACGCCAACTTCTTGAAGCGTTGTTATCATTGCAGATCTACAATCTTGTAAGGCATCAACTGGGGGTACAGGAAAATAACCACCTTTTACACCAGGTCTGTGACCCATGTTTCCATCTTCATAGTCTTTGCCACTATTCCAGCACGCTTCTGTTGAGTCTACTTTAAAGAAGCAGCTACCAATTTTGTCTTCAAATTTAACATCATCAAAGACAAAAAATTCATTTTCAGGACCAAAGTACGCGGTATCTGCTATACCTGAATCTGCTAAATATTTTTCTGCCTTTTTTGCTATTCCTCGAGGGTCTTTTTCATAGCTGGATCCGTCTGCAGGCTCTATTACGTCACATGTAACATTGATTGTTGGCTCATCATAGAACGGATCAGCAAATGCAGTTGAAGTATCTGGCATAAGAATCATGTCCGATTCATTAATATCTTTCCAACCTGCTATAGACGAACCATCGAACATTTTCCCCTCGTCACAATCGGTATTAATGCCATCTTCTGTAGCTGTTACTGTGACATGCTTGTTCTTTTCCTTGTGTGTTTGTAAACCTGTAATCGATGAACTTAGCCTCTTTTTCCTCGACCAGCTTTAATATATCTTTTGCACTCATTTTTATCCTCACTAGTGTTTTTTATTTATGCATTACATATAATGCATTTATCATGCCACTTATATCACTATACTATGCCCTATATTATAACAATATATGCACATAAATAGTACATATATATCACTATAATTAATGCATATGCACAATAAATGAGCATAAATAATGATAAATATAAATCTAAATAAGTGATATTTAGAATAAAAATTTATACAACTTGCAATATATCCAAGTATAATTTCTCTATTCGTTAGGAGTTAAATTGACAGCAAACACCATGGAAGAGCTTGTAGCTCTCTGCAAAAGAAGAGGGTTCATATTCCAATCCAATGAAATTTATGGAGGTATGCAGGGCGTCTATGATTATGGTCCACTAGGTGTAGAACTCAAAAATAATCTAAAAAACTCTTGGTGGAAATCTGTTGTTTATAATCGTGATGATATAGAAGGTTTAGATACATCAATACTTACACATCCAGATGTACTAAATTATTCCGGGCACCAAGACACATTCACAGATCCAATGGTTGATTGTAAAGACTGTAAATCAAGATGGAGACAAGACCAAATAGATGATCAATGTCCCAAACTGTGGATCAAAAAATTTAACTGAACCAAGAGCTTTTAATCTTATGCTTAAAACTAATGTAGGCCCTGTTATCGATGATTCATCAACTGCATACTTAAGGCCTGAAACTGCTCAACAAATTTTTATAAATTTCAAAAATGTTTTAGATTCAACATCAAGATCGTTACCATTTGGTATCGCACAGATTGGTAAATCTTTTAGAAACGAAATTACACCAAGAAACTTTATATTCCGAGTCAGAGAATTTGAGCAAATGGAGTTGGAGTTTTTTGTATTACCTGGTGAAGATGACAAATGGCACAAGATATGGGTAGATGAGAGAGTTAATTGGTGGATTCAACAAGGCATTCCCAAAGATAAATTAAATTTACTAGATGTTACTGGCGATGATTTAGCTCACTATTCTAAAGCAACAGTTGATATTATGTATGAATTTCCACATGGAAATGAAGAGTTAGAGGGAATTGCAAATCGAACGGACTTTGATTTGGGTTCTCATACAAAGAATCAATCTGAACTTAATTTATCATCTAATGTAAAAGCTAATAACTCGTCTAATACTCGACTAGCTGTACAATCAGAAGATAAATCATGGATAACGCCTTACGTTATTGAACCATCAGCAGGTGTAGATAGAGGTGTATTAGCTCTATTAAATGAAGCATATACTGTTGAAGAGCTAGCCGACGATAAGAGTAGGACAGTCCTTAAGCTGAAGAAACATTTATCTCCTATCAAAGCTGCAGTCATACCTTTAAAAAGAAATAATTCCGATCTTGTAAACTTGGCACATTCAATTAAATCCTCATTACAGTCACTTCAGCTAGGTAGAACAGTTGTTGAAAATACTGGTAACATAGGTAAAAGCTATAGAAAACACGATGAAATTGGGACACCAATTTGCATAACTGTAGACTTTGATAGCTTATAAAAAAATACTGTAACTATTCGTGATCGCGATTCATTGGAACAATCCGTAATGCTTAAAACAGAATTAAAATCACACTTCTCTAATTACTTTTCTAATGACTAAGAGCAAGTATATTATTCTAGATCGTGATGGTGTAATTAATTTTGATTCTTCAGAATACATTAAAAAAGCACATGAATGGAACCCTATTCCTAAGAGCCTAGAAGCTCTTAATCTTCTCACTCAAAACCAGTACAAAATTATAATTATTTCCAATCAAGCTGGTGTTAGCCGTGGAATAATAAATTATTCTGACTCGTTAACGATACATAAAAAGTTTATAAATAGTTGCAGTAACATAGGTGCAAGTATTTATCTGACCTATTACTGTTTTGATCATCCAGATTCTAATTCTATTAATCGTAAACCCAAGCCCGGCATGTATTTAGAAATATCACAAAGACTAAATCTTGATTTGACTGATGTTTTTGCAATAGGTGATTCACCACGTGACATGGAAGCTGCACTTTCATCTGGATGTAAACCATTGGGTGTAAGAACAGGCAACGGAGAGGAAATTTCTAATTCAATGCCTAATATAGATATGTTTGATTGTTTATATGATGCAGCACAATTTGTTATAGATTATGATAAGCAATACATTCTTAATATTTAAATCTATACTGTTTTGGATCAATTTAGTTTTATCTGTTTTTTTGATAGGACCAATTGCATTTTTACTTGGTTTATTTTCATACAGGCTATGTTTAAACTAATTTCTAAGATTTGGTGTAGATATAATCTTTTTTTTTGAAATACTTTTGTTCTTTATCGTTTAAATTATCAGGGCCTGATTTAACTCATCCCAGCTTATTATCTCAAGGCATCAATCAGCATGGGAGACTATATTTCTAGCTGCATTTGTTCAAAAGCCGATATTTATTCTAAAGAAAGAGCTTCTAATGATTCCTATTTTTGGTTGGTGTTTATATCTGTTGAAGAATATATCCATTAGATAGGGCAGATGGAAGGAAGTCTCTAAAAAAATTATTAAGTCATGTGGTGATCATATAAATAAAAATCGAACACTTATTATTTTTCCTGAGGGTACTAGAATAGCTTATGGTGAGCAATCAAGTTTGAAAAAGGGAATTTTTAAAATTCTTGATGTCTTGAAGATGGAATCTATATTAATGAATCATGATGCAGGAAAGTACTGGAGCAAAAACTCGTTGATAATAAAACCAGGTGTTATTAACATTGAAACTATATCATTAAAGTATTCAGCGATATGGATGAAATTAAACAAAGAATTATAAACCACTTTGCTTGAAGAAATTATTTTTATGGTGCTGGATTTGGTTGAGATGAGTGAACTTGATTAATCTCTTCTAAAATATCTTCACTAAGTTCAATATTAACAGATTCAATATTTTCTCTCAGTTGATCCATTGTGGTTGCTCCAATTATATTTGATGTTACAAAAGGCTGAGAATTTACAAACGCAAGAGCTAGGTGAGTTAGTGACATATCATATTTTTCTGCTATTTTCGCATAAGCTTTTACAGACTTAAGACATTCATTATTACTGTATCTTGTAAACCAGTCTCCATATAGAGCCAAGACGTGAATTCTTATCCGTTTTTTTAATATACTTTCCTGTAAGTTGTCCAAAACCCAGGGGAGAGTATGCAAGTAAGCCTACGTTTTCATGTTGTGAAATTTCTGCTAAACCCACCTCATAGATTCGATTCAATAATGAATATGGATTTTGTATAGATACAATTTTTTCTTGTTTTTTTCATTTGCTAACTGAAGATATTTATTTGTTCCCCATGGTGTTTCGTTGGATATACCAATATGTCGTACTTTACCAGATCTTACTAAATCAGACATGGCTTGCAATGTTTCTTCTATAGGCGTTCCCATATCATCAGTATATTCATAACCTAATCTTCCAAAAAAATTCGATTTTCTCTCTGGCCAGTGAACCTGATATAAATCAATATAATCAGTCTGAAGTCTCATCAGTGATTGATTTACAGCTTCAAATATATGTTTTTTATTTAATCTTGAGCCTCCACGTAGATATTCCATTCCAGGGCCAGCAACTTTAGTTGCAAGGATAATATCTTGTCTGTTATTTCTTTTTGCTAACCAAGAGCCAATAATTTCTTCAGTTTTTCCTTGTGTTTCCTCTTTTGGTGGTATTGCGTACATTTCAGCTGTATCTATAAAATTTACTCCTTGAGAAATTGAATAATCTAATTGCTCATGTGCTTCAGACTCACTATTTTGTTCACCATATGTCATAGTTCCTAAGCAAATTAGGCTGACATCAATATCTGTGTTTGCAAGGCGTTTGTATTTCATGTCTTTTTTAATTATATTATAGCAACTTAATAGAGTCTCACTGAGGTATAAAATCAACTATTTCTTATACATTCAATCATTAGTACTAAATTTTGCATCATGGCTTCCTGATGCATTTTCAAAAAAAGAATATCTTTTAAGAGACATCATTGCTGGGACTACAATTGCGATGATAATAATTCCACAATCCATGGCATATGCAACATTGGCTAATCTTGAACCAATTTATGGTTTATATGCATCTTTTATACCTGTAGCAATAGCTGCCTTTTTTGGTTCATCTAGGTATCTAGCTACTGGCCCGGTTGCTATGGTAAGTCTGCTTACCGCAGTGGCAATAACATCTTTATCGCTAGGTGACCAAAGTATGTATGTACCTCTAGCTATAATGCTCGCATTTAGTGTCGGTATTTTTCAAATTACCTTATCGCTTTCTAAAGCAGGTAAGCTCATTGATATAGTTTTAAAAGAGCATGTGATACTTGGTTTTACCTCGGCAGCAGCATTAATCATTGCAAGTTCTCAACTCAGTAAAGTATTTGGCTTAGACAAAGTAACTATAACTAACCTAATAAACTTTGAGAGTTTTTTACAACATTCCCCAATTAATCAATCTGCTGTAATGATGTCTCTTGTTGCTTTGATAGTTTTATATATTTTTAAAAATAAACTAACAAGGTATCAGTTGTTTGCAAACATTGCCGTGCTCGCAGCAGTGGTTATAACAATATTCATATCTAAAGGATTTAATTATCAAGGCCCTATCGTAGGAGAGATTCCAGAAGGACTACCTGAGTTCTCTTTTAAGTTATTTAACCTAAGTCCAGAATTAATTATCATGTTTATTATTCACACTGTGATAATAAGTTTTGTTGGCTTTATGGAAGCGATAGCAATAGCTAGACAGTTAGAGCAAAAAGAGGCTTCTAAAAACTCGAAAGGTGTTGAGTTATATAAATATCCAACTCCCGTGAATTCTAACCAAGAATTATTTGGCCAAGGATTAGGTAATATTGCATCCAGTGTTTCGGGAGCTTATCCTGTCTCTGGATCTTTTTCTAGATCAGCTGTCAATGAGTCTGTTGGCGCTTATAGTCCTGTTTCTTCAATTACAACAACATTAATAGTTATGATTACTCTGCTATATGCAACACCTTTGCTTTTTGATTTACCTGAGGCAACACTTGGTATTATTGTGATTTTTGCAGTCATACCTTTAATCAAAATAAAAAAAATGTCATCTCTTTATAAAAGTGATGCAAGGAAAGGATTAGTTTGTTGGATTACTTTTTTGAGTACATTAGCTTTCCCTATTTTATCCATAGAGCTATTTTCTGGAATTAATACTCATATATGGACAGGAATTATTTTTGGTTTTCTAATATCTCTCATTATTGAGAGAAAGCCTGTTAACGCTTGAAATAAATAAGATCAAAGATAAAATTTCTTTTCTTCTTTGCCTTGATTTCATATTTAGTTATTGGCCTTGTTCCACGTGATCTTGAAAAATTTATTTTTCAGAGCATGACATTTTCAATAATATTTTTTGCACTTGAAAGCATAATTTATATTATCTGTTGTGAATTGAAAAGACCCATTTGCCAAGAATATTTTTAATAATCTCAAAAGTATAACTAGTAAATAATCTTCTTTTCCTGTGTTTAAGACTTTTTGCCATGGATCTGGAAAGAGCATGTATATTTGAGATATTGAGTTATTATTTAAACTTTCAAGGATTTCTACATCTCCACAATGAGCTGCAATACCCTTTGATTCAAGACGTTGTATGCCAGGTATGTAAGCTTCGATACCCATTACTGTATAATTTTTATACATTTCTTTAAGTGCTATGGACGAATCCCCAGTTCCAAATCCAATATCTAGAATTATTTTTGATCTTTTATCAATTAAATTATTTTAATGATTTATAGGTTAGATTTGTTTCTTTTGATTTTCTCGATCTAAATGATTTGTAAAATACAGGTCTATTCATCAGTGATGATGCCACTTGTTGGTGACGATGGTGAACCTATATTTTTTTTTGCATTCTTCCAGCAAGATATGCTTGTCTTCCTGCTTGGACTGCATTTTTCATAGCTTTAGCCATAATAATTGGTTCTTTAGCACATGCTATGGCGGTGTTCATTAAAACTCCGTCACATCCAAGTTCCATTGCAATACACGCATCACTTGCTGTGCCTACTCCTGCATCCACGATGATAGGGACACTCGCATTTTTAACAATTTCTTTAATATTAAAATGATTTATTATTCCTAGACCAGATCCAATTGCCGAGCCTAACGGCATTATGCACTCACAGCCTATCATTTCTAACTCTTTTGCAACTATGGGATCATCGCTCGTATATACCATTACTTTAAAACCTTTTTTTACAAGGACTTCTGCAGCTTTAATGGTTTCAACTACATTTGGATATAAAGTTTCACTTCGACTGAGAACTTCTAATTTAACCAGCATCGAACCAGACAACAGCTCTGAAGCTATTTCACAAGTTCTCACTGCATCTTCACTTGTATAACAACCTGCGGTATTTGGCAATATAGTATATTTTTCTGGCGAGATTATATCTAATAAATTTTGTGTATTTTTTTCCTGTCCTATGTTTATCCTACGTATTGCTACGGTTACCATCTCGCAACCACTTGCTTCTAATGCTAATGCAGTTTCTTTAAAGTCTTTATATTTTCCTGTGCCAAGTATTAATCTGGAATTATATTTTTGATTATCTATTATTAAATTTTTCAATATTAACCACCTCCAATTGCAGTAATGATTTCAACCTTATCATCTTCCAACAGTCGACATTCTTTTCTTATCTAGATTTGGGTATTATCTTTTTATTAATTTCCACAGCAATATATTTAGTTTTTATATTATTTAATAATAATAACTTCTCTACAGTAATATTCTCATGAACTTCATTTTTTATATTGTTAAGTATAATATTCATTAGCGATTCACTATGATAATATAATCGCTAATTTATGAATAGTATTCCAGCCGGAATAGCTCAGTTGGTAGAGCACCGCATTCGTAACGCGTAGGTCAGTGGTTCGATTCCACTTTCCGGCATCTAGCTATAATCGCTTCGTGTGTTTTGTCTTGATTTGATTGAATCAAATAAAATAGATACTATAACCATTAGGATCCCTGCAAATAAGCCTAAAATAACTCCGATAAATCCATACTTTTTTACTTTAGGATGAAATGTAATTGTTGGCCCAAAATTAAATTTGAGACTTCTCATCGCCTCATTTTTTAAATTATTCAGTTCATCTTTTTCAATAAGCAAGAGTAACGTGCTCGGCGCTAAATTCTTTCCAGCATAACTTAGAAGATCAATTTGATCTGTTCTAATATTATTGGCAGTCTTGATCAGATCTTTAATACGAGCTTCAAAAGAAATTTTAAATAAAGTCTCTACATCATTATGAATTTCTTTAGTATTACTGATGATTGTAAATCTTTCAGTCGCTTTGCTGTATGACAAATGAGGCGAAATACCCTCTATTCCGAACATCTCGCTGCTTGCAATAAGGTCTCTAACATCTGAAGTCATAACAAAATCATTAGGAATAAGAGGATGATCTATATTGACAGTAAATGATGTCTGATATCTGGGTTCATGTTTGAGTGTACACAGAACCTAGTAACAAGCCTAAGGCAGAAAAAATAAGTAAAAGTGATTTTCTCTTAATCAGTACGACAAGTAAATCAATAAGGTTTATTTCATTAGTAGTTTCTTTATTATTCATTTGTCCAATTTTAACTTGTTTTCTATATCAAATCCTTGTTTATGTTAAAATTTATTAATAATGATGTTTTACTTAATTATTGTGACAATCAATGTTTGATAACGCAAAATAGAGATTTATTGGAATGAAGATAACCCCAGTTATATTATGCGGTGGCTCTGGCACAAGGCTTTGGCCATTATCAAGACATTCCTTTCCTAAACAGTTTATATCTTTGAAAACTCAATTATCAATGTTTCAAAAAACACTCTGCAGGGTAAATAAACTAGCTTGTAGCGGCTCAAAAATTGACAAAATAATAATAGTGACAAACGAAAGACATAGATTTTTAGTTTTGAAACAGTCTGAAGTTTTGAACATGATGCACAAGATTGAGATAATATTGGAACCAGTTCCAAGGAATACTGCTCCAGCATTAACTATTGCTGCTAATGCTGCAGATAAGGATTCCGTTATGATCGTGATGCCCGCAGATCATGATATCAATGATGAAAATATCCTTGCAGATACATTAATAAAATCAGCAAAAGCATGTGAACATGACTCTATATATACTTTTGGGATAGAACCATCAGATTCTAACACTGGTTATGGATACATTTATTCAAAGAGTGATAGAGACTTTAGATTAGTTTGTGAATTTATTGAAAAGCCTGAATCAGACAAAGCAAAGTTAATGATTAAAGATGGAAATTACTCTTGGAATTCCGGAATATTCATCATGCACCCATCAACTTGGATTAAGGCAATAGGCAGGACCAGTAAAAATATTCATGATCTCTCTCAGCAAGCATGGAACTCTAGGAAAATAGATAACTTGTTTATTCGACTTGAGAAAAAAATCTTTCGAATCATTAGAGAGTGATTCGATTGATTATGCTGTAATGGAGAAATTTAACATGTTGGGCATACGCGTCTATTTGAGTATGCTTGATGTAGGATGGGATGACATGGGATCCTTTCTATCCTACAAGAACCAGTATCCAATAGATAACTCTGGTAATACATGCACCGGTGATGTGGTGAGCTTTGAAGCAAGAAATAACATCGCGATCTCAACGAACAGAAATATTAGTCTTGTGAATGTCGATAATTTAATAGTAGTTGAAACAAAAGACTCGATACTTGTAGCAAATATTAATGATGCAAAAAATGTTAAATCCATTGTCAAGCTTCATGGTGAACACAATAACGATATCGTTGATGAACATACTAAAGTCTTCACGCCATGGGGATGGTATGAACAACTTGACCAAGGGGACTCATATAAAGTAAAGAAAATAGTTATAGAGCCTGGCAAGTCAATAAGTTTGCAGCGCCATAAACACAGATCAGAACATTGGGTCGTTATCAAAGGTACGGCTTTTGTAACCAAAGGTTCTGATACTCTTACTTTGTCTTCAAATGAATCAATTTATATCGAGAAAGAGGAGATTCACAGACTAGAAAATAAATCAGATGACACTTTAGAAATTATAGAGGTACAATCGGGAACAAGACTTTTAGAATCAGATATAGAAAGACTCGAAGATCAATATGGCAGATAAAAAATCAGCACTAATAACAGGTATAACTGGTCAGGATGGCGCGTACTTAGCACGACTTCTTCTTAACAAAGGTTATATTGTTCACGGTATTAAAAGAAGAACGTCGATTATAAATACAGCTAGAATTGACGAGATATTCAATGATTTAAGACATAGAAATAAAGATTTTTTCCTTTACCACGGGGATATGACTGATTCATCCTCGCTTTTCCACATAATAAAAAAGTCAAATCCATGTGAGATATATAACTTGGCTGCACAATCTCATGTTCAAGTTAGCTTTGAAGAACCTGAATACACTGCAAACTCTGATGCAATTGGTGCTCTTAGAATTCTTGAAGCAATAAGAATATTAGGCCTGACCAAGTCCGTGAAATACTACCAAGCATCTACATCAGAATTATTTGGTGCTGTCAGAGAGACGCCTCAAAAAGAGACAACTCCTTTTTATCCAAGGAAGTCCATATGCGGTTGCAAAACTTTATGCATATTGGATAACTGTGAATTATAGAGAAGCATATGATATGTTCGCCTGTAACGGGATTCTATTTAATCATGAAAGCCCTATCAGAGGGGAAACATTTGTAACTAGAAAAATAACTATGGCAATGGCAAGGATTAAAGCAGGCTTGCAGGATTGCTTGTTACTTGGTAATTTGGATGCGAAAAGAGATTGGGGTCATGCAAAAGATTATGTTAAAGCAATGTGGTTAATGTTGCAGCATGATAATCCTACAGACTTGGTAATTTCAACAGGCGAGCAGCATAGCGTTAGAGACTTCGTTGAAATAGTAGCAAAAAAAATTGATTTGCCTTTAGAGTGGAATGGATCAGGTATTGATGAAGTTGGCATTTCGAATGGTAAAACAATTATTAAGATTGATCCGAAGTATCACAGACCAACAGAAGTCGAGACACTGCTTGGTGATTCAAGTAAAGCTAGGAAGTTATTGTCATGGGAAACCTGAAATTAGTTTTGATCAACTCGTCGATGAAATGATTAGGAATGACTTGGAATTAATAAATGAATACAAACAATAATCATAAAAAAAGTAAAATTTTTATTGCTGGACATACTGGACTTGTCGGTTCAGCAATATATTCAGAATTAAAAAGCATCATGGATATGATAATATTCAGGTGGAAAAAAACATCGTGATCTAGATCTAGAGGACTATGAATCTACATACAATTATTTACTCAAAAAACCTGACATGATAATTATAGCTGCGGCAAAAAGTTGAGGAATCAATGCTAATAGCAATTATCCTGTAGACTTTATTTTTAAAAATCTCAATATTCAGAATAATCTAATTAGATCTGCCCATTTACTGAATATTGATAAACTTAATTTTTCTTGGAAGTTCATGTATATATCCTTAACAATGAACAGCCTATCAAAGAATCATATTTGCTCACATCAAAACTAGAGCCAACTAATAAACCTTATGCACTAGCTAAAATAGCAGGCATAGAGCTATGCAGTGCTTATAATAGACAATATAACGTAAATATATTGCTACTATGCCAACTAATCTGTATGGCCCTGAATGATTCATACCACACAAAACTCTCATGTTATTCCAGCAATGATTTTAAAGATTCATAATGCTTTAATCAACAAAGACAAATGTAACCCTATGGGGTACAGGGACAGTCAAAAGGGAGTTTTTATTTTCTCTAGATTTTGCACGTTGCATAAAAATGTTTGTTGATAGATCTGATGAAATTTTTGATCAAATTAGATCTTTCCCAGTAGCTGCCAATAATTAAATAGGTAGTGATGAAGTGATCTATCAATAATTGAATTAGCTTACATGATAAAAGACATAGTTGATTACAACGGTGATTTAAAAATTGATTATCTAAACCAGATGGAACCTCCAAAAATTATTAGAAAAAAATTAATCTTGCTCAAAATTAATTAATCTTGGATGGATTCACAAATAGAGTTTAACCGATGATGGATTTTCAAAATTGGCATAATGATGATTTAACAGACACTATTCCGGTGATGGGCCTTTTACCAAACAGTGTCATGAGTGGTTAGATAAGCATTTCAAAAATAAATGCTTACTTACCCATCTTGCACACATGCTCTAGAAGATGTCTGCTCTCATCTGTGGAATAGGTAAGGGTGATGAGGTTATCATGCCAAGCTATACATTTGTCTCTAGTGCCAACGCATTTGTACTAAGAGGTGCTAAAATTGTTTTCGTTGATATCAATCCTAAGACTATGAATATGGACGAATCCCTTGTGGAGAAAGCCATAACTAAAAAAACTAAGGCGATAGTTGCTGCTGTCCATTATGCTGGAATATCATGTGATATCGGATAAACTTATGAGAATAAAGAAAAAATACAAATTATTTCTAATAGAAGATGCCGCACAAGCAATTGGTTCAACATATAAAAAATAAAAAACTAGGGACACTTGGTGATTTTGGTTGCTTAAGTTTTCATGAAACAAAAAATATTCATTGTGGGGAAGGTGGGGCGCTAATTGTTAACAATCGAAGATTTTTTGAGTTAGCTGAAGTAATAAGAGAAAAAGGAACTAACAGATCACAGTTTTTCAGAGGTAAAGTGGACAAGTATAGATGGATATCCGTAGGAAGTAGTTATCTTCCTTCAGAATTTAATGCTGCATATTTACTTCCTCAACTGCATAAATTAGATATTATCACTAAAAAGAGGAAAAATTATGGTCGAGATATTACCAAAACCTCTCAAAACATAAAGCCATGAGTTTACCATCACTACCAGGACGCAGTTCTCATAATGCACATACATTTTATATAAAATTAGTATGTCCGGAACAAAGGAAACACCTTATTTCTTATCTTTCTAAAATGGGCATAAATGCCACATTCCACTATATACCTTTGCATGAGTCACGAAAGTGTAAAATATATAATAGATTTCATGGTTCAGATAAATATACCACAAAAGAAAGTCAAAAATTACTTAGACTTCAATGTATTATGATTTAACTTTTAAGGGATGTTGATTTTGCAATATGTAGGAAAAATAAATGAGTTCTTATCCAGTACTTGCGACTCAGTTTCGCACTTATTCAATGATAAAGAGCATGCCGAGCTAATAACCAAGCATTCTGATACACTAGAATGCAGGGATAGGACATTTAGCTATAGTTCGAAGAATCAGTCACTTTTTCATTGTGAAATACAACCAATACATGAATTGAGAGATTCAGACTTTCACTACATCGAAAGTATCAAAAAACATAAACAAAATCTTGAGCTCGTTACACATTTTCACCTAGCCTCCCCGGTGCAGGTCACCAAAGTGTTGATAAAATGTTTGTGCCAGGACATGATGTGAATTATACAGAGGAGCAATTACTCACTAATGCTGAAAATAATTTTAAGATTATAAAGAAAATACTCGGAGATGATATTTCTATTGCTGTTGAAAATAATAATTATTATCCAACGGATGCCTATAAGTATATAACTGAGCCAGAATTCATTAATCAAGTAATGTCTGATTCAGATTTATTTCTTCTGTTCGATATAGCCCACGCAAAAGTCACTTCTTATAATCAAAAGATTCGATATACAACTTATAGAGATGCGCTAAATTTAAATAGAGCAATACAAGTTCATATTTGTGAATTCGATGTCAATAAAAAGAAAAAGGACTTGCTTTTGACGCTCACAATCTCCCGCGTGACTCTGAATACTCCGAAGTAAAGTATTTAGTAGATAATTATGAAGGCATAAAATATTTAACAATAGAATTTTACAGAGATGTCGAACTTTTAATTGCCTCACTCAATAAGTTCAAGTCTCTAACAAACTAGTTTATGACTCAGAATAAAACTGCACTGATTACTGGCATATCAGGACGAATAGGTTCTAACTTAGCCTCTGTACTTTTTGGAGAGAAATATTAATGTAGTGGGGTTAGATTATAAAGATCCAAAAGAATTAAATCAAAAATTCACTTTATCAAACATGATGTGAATAAAATCAGTGAGAAGAAAAATTTATGACAATATTTTTGAAGCGGTATGAAAGTAGACTATTTGATCAATAACGTTGGCATCAGTACATTTGACGATTTTGAGAATAGAACTGAAGATGACTTTGATTTAGTCATAAACACTAATTTGAAAAGTATATTTTTTGACATTCAAAACTTTGTTAGAAAATTTGATGAGTCAAAACAGAAATTCATCCAAAATAATTAATATCGGTTCAATTTTTGGCTCTGTAAGTTCTGATTTTAGAAATTACACGGACTGTAACAGAAAAAGTCCTGAATGCTACGGGGCATCTAAAGCAGGTCTTATTCAAATGACAAAATACTTTGCTGTACATTTGGCACAAAGAGATATCTCTGTTAACTGTATAAGTCCAGGAGGATCTTTGACAAGGATAACCTACAGGGAGATGATTTTATTAAAAATTACAGCCAAAAACACCGATGGAAGGATGGCTGATGTAAATGAAATTGTAGAAGTGATAGATAGTATTATTAAAATTAAAACTAACTATTTAACTGGTCAAAACATCGTTGTGATGGAGGATTTACTTCATGGTGAATAATAATTCTTTTTATAATCTTAATAGAACTTTTTGTATAGCTGAGATAGGAATAAATCATAATGGTTACCTTAAATTAGGCATGGAACTAATCACAGCTGAAAAAAGAGCAGGCGCTGATGCAGTAAAATTTCAAACCTACTAGACTGAGAAAAGGGTACCTAAAAAGCAACAAGAAAAAAATTCGACATTCTTAAAAATTGCGAGTTATCACATGAGGAATTTTCATCATTGAAACAGCATGCTGATGAAGAAGGCATAGATTTTTTTCTACAGCCTTTGATGAGGAAAGCATAGAAATTCTAGAGAATATAGGAGTAGAAACATATAAAATCGCATCAATCGATGTCTCTAATACATCTTTACTACGAGCAGTTGCAGAAACAAGAAAGAATGTTATATTTTCTACTGGGATGGCCACTTTAGATGAAATTGATAATGCAAAAAATATCTTAATCTGCCAGATAAAAAGTTAGGCATATTACACTGTGTTTCAAGTTATCCTCTCCCAGTAGATGGATGTAACCTGTCAAATATCCATAAACTAAAAGAGCTTACAAATGTAGAATTGGTTATTCTAGATCATACTAAAACCATCGATATTCCTCTATGCTGTCTGTGCAGGCGCTTCAATCATAGAGAAGCACTTCTATTTAGGCGATAATCATGATTGTATTGATGAGCCAGTTTCAATATCTGAAAAAACAGTTTTATGATATGGTTAACAATATTAGGAATTTAGAAAAGATTATTTCTACACCAGACTTTGGTATCAAAGATATTGAAAAAGGGACTGTTGCATCTAGAAGAATAAGCTGAATATTTACTGCTTATAATCTTAAATATATTGATACATTGTTATGAAAAAACTACATAATTCAGGTCAAAAGCTTTGGAGTAAAGCTACTCGTATAATTCCAGGTGGTAATGGTTTACTTTCCAAACGTCCAGAGATATCTTCCCTGAAATGTGGCCAGTTTATTATGTAAAAAAAGCTAAAGGCGCATATGTTTGGGATTTAGATAATAATAAATATCTAGACATGGCGCAAATGGAATCGTAGCGCTATCCTAGGTTATTGTGATCCGATGTTAACAAAGCAAGTCATCACTCTATTAATAATTCAGTTAATACAACTTTAAATGCACCTGGGAGGAAGTTCAGTTAGCAGAATTACTGATCAAGTTAAATCCAAAGATGGATATGGTTAAGTTTGGCAGAGGTGGGGTGAAGCCATGTCGATGGCTGTAAGAATTGCTAGAGCATCATCAGGTAAAGATAATATTCTTTTTAGTGGTTACCACGGATGGAATGATTGGTATATCGCCGCTAACGTCTCTGATTCAAATAATCTTGATGAACACTTATTGAAAGGTTTGAGTCCAGTAGGTGTTCCAAAATCATTGAAAGGTACTGCAATTCCTTTTCTTACAACGATATTAAGGATTTCGACAAAAAAATTAAGTAATACTCAAAATGTCGCTGCTGTTATTATAGAGGGGGCAAGATATAACGCTCCAGATATGAATTTTATTAAACATCTAGAAAATAACAAAACAAAGACAGATTATTCTAATAGTCGACGAGATAACATCAGGCTTTAGGATCTGTAATAGTGGCTCATATACAAAATATGGATATGATCCGGATATGGTTGTTTATGGAAAAGCGCTAGGAAATGGCTTTGCAACATCTGCAATAGTTGGGAAGGGCGATGTCATGCAGGCTGGAAAAAATCTTTATAAGCTCAACTATGTGGACAGAGCGTGTTGGGTTTACAGCAGCACTAGCAACACTAAAGAAAATACATAAAATCAAGCTACACAAGCATCTGGTAAAAAACTGGAAAAGCTATCGCACAGATATGGATCCAGGCTGCTAAGAAAATAATTTAAATATTACTGTAAGCGACTATTATCCGCTAGTGACAGTAAAATTTGAATACCCAGATGTACGAGAAGAGATAGAAACTTTATTTATTCAAGAGATGCTAAAACGCGGAATCTTGTCATCAAAAAAGTGTCTATGTAACATGCGCATAATGATAGAGAGCTAGAGATATAAAAAAGCATGCACTGAAGTATTTAGTATCATCAGATCAGCATTAGAATCAAACATCAATCAATTCCTCAAAACATCTAAGCGCTCAGACGCTTTCGTAAGATTGAATAATAATCAGTGAGTATCTAATAAGTAATGCATTGGGAATGGTTATATGAGAAATGTTGTCAGCATTATTCAGGCTAGGTGTTCTAGTAAACGACTACCAAAAAAGGTTCTAATGAAAATAGATGGTATAACTGTTCTTGAAAAATTTATCAGAGAGCATCTCTTCAGTGCAAACCAATCATGTAATTATAGCAACAAGTAATCATCACACAGATGATGAAATATTCGATTTGTGCATGGAAAAGAATATGACTGTATTTAGAGGCCCTTTAGATAATGTTTTGGAAAGATACTATTTGTGTGCAAAAAAATATTCAGCAGATATAATAGTTAGGCTCACCGCAGATTGTCCGCTTGTTTCAAGAGACACGATTGATGAGGCAATTTCACGTTGTACTTAGAGAATGAGTATGATTTCATTGCTAATACTGTTCCCCCAGAAAAATCTACTTATCCAGATGGCTCTGATGTCGGTGTTTTTTCTTTTGATGTACTTGAGAATGCATACCGTGAAGATAACAAATTTAAATCAGATGAGCATGTGACCTTCCAATTTTGGAAGGATCAGTACAGATATTCATCATATATAATGACTACTCCAAATGATTTATCAGATTACAGATATACCCTTGATTATCCCGAGGACCTTGACGTTATAAAATTCATCTACCATGAACTGTCTAGATTAAATTTATACGGCACTGTGGGGGAAATAGTCGAGATACTGAGAAATAATGATGATATTCGTAAATATAATTCGAAATATAAGCAAGGTGATGGATGGAAACAATGAAAATACTTCATGAAGTATATAATAATTTAATCAAAATTATATCTCTCTTTAGAGAGGTGCTAAGTAAAAGAAATATTATTCTAGTAGTAAATCTTTTAAAAATTCAGAGATACGATCAAAGAAAAGAGGCTGCAGAAAAAAAAAGAATATATATTTCATAGACGGTATAATCTGCTTGATCTAGTCAGCATATTATATTTTCTAGTAGTCACAAGATTAGCGAGAAAATCGAAAAATAAAGTAGTACCAGTCATCTTAGTAAAATCATATTTCCATAAATTTAAGTTTGCAAATTTACTCCTTGGATTATTGAGTAATTCAAGATTTTTAAACCTTGCTGGTAAATCTCACACCACTGATGATTTTAATGACTTATTATCTGGTGAAAATGTCTCAAGAAATAGACTATTAGGTTATTTCATTAATAATTATAATTATGGCGTAAATATCTACACAACGATTTTAAGGAATGAAAAAATTGGGTCCTTTTGATTCAATTGATGCAAATAAATTAATCCTCAGCAAAACCTATTGGGATAATGCTAGCTATTATGTAAAAAGTTTAAACCCAAATGATGCTTATTTCTCATCAGAGTTATGATGGTTTTGGCTCATTATTTGGAAATGCTCTTATTAATGGTATATACACTGTAGCTCTTATACCTTATGGAAAAGACTATATTGCCGGTAAATGTTATAACAGGCTTGAAGACTTCACGGAAAAAGATAAATCTTTTTATTTATCATTGAGTAATGAGACAATCGATATTGTTAGAGAGCATTCAGAGAAAGACATACATGAAGATCTTATAGAAAAATATATTGAAACAAGATTCAACGGTAATGATTATTTATTTGAAGGTTATTATCACAAAAACAATAAAAATTTGTGAAGATGATTTGAAAAAAATTTAAAATAAACACTAAATATAGAAAAATAGTACTTTTAGCCTGTCACCTTTATTGGGATGACCCGCTTCATTATAAATCAGTTTACGAAGACTATCAGTCATGGTTTAAAGAAACTCTGAGATCTCTAAAGAAAAAAATGACATATTTATTATTGTAAAAAGCGCACCCAGCTGAGGTTGCCTGAGGAACAATAAATCATGCTCTCAAGACTATCATGATATATGTAATGACCTTGGGGAGGAAAATCAGTTTTCTTATATGGGAATTCAGAAATCAATACGTATTCTCTGATTGCTCTATGCGATATAGTGTTCACCGTTAGAGGAACTATCGGTCTTGAGGTCTATGTATGGGGGAAACCAGTAATTAATGTAGGCGAAAGCCCTTATTCCGACTTAGGAATGACGAATGATTTTAAAGACAAAGCATCATATTTAGATTTCATAAAAACCAGCATGGACAATATAAGTACCTGAGTGAGTCGCAAATTAAATTCGCAAAATATTTTACTTACTTTTATTTTAATAAAGGTCTTCAATCAAAAATTGTAAACAAAAATTCACTTTTTATGATCATATTTTATCTTCACAAGAAATATCTCATCTCGAGGACAATGCTATTGACCATGCTTGTGGCAAGATTCTTGGAATGACTGTTGGCGATATAACTCATATAAATAGACATGATATTTGATTTAGATAAAAGCTATATTATCAGTAAAGATGGATATGACTTTGTGTATTGTAGGCTCTGGACCAGCGGGAATGGCAATTGCTCTTGAATTTCTTAGAACAGATAAAAAAACTTGTCATTGAGTCTGGTGGAAAACAATAAATATAAAAACCAGTAAACTAACAAACTATGATAACGTTGGATTATCCTATACAAATCCTTAATATGCAAAGAGCCAGAGTTTTAGGAGGGTCTAGTTATTTTTGGGAGGCAATAATATTCCGCTTTCTAGATGTGACTTTGAGAGCAGATCAAGACCTGAATATGATTGGCCTTTTGGTTATGAGGAGTATGAGAAATATCTTGATAAAGCAGAGAGATTCCTAGATTTATCTGTAAGTTTCAAAGATAAAACTTGTAATAAAATGAATAAATTTACATACAGGAATTTTGATAACTAAATGGATATTTTGTAAGTACCCATATAGATTAGGAGAAATTTTTTATCAAAAGTTGTATGCATCAAAATATTAGCGTGCTCTTAAATGCAACATTTACTAACATGAAACTTAATCAAAATAGTATTGATATGGTAGAAGTGGCTTCAACTTGAAGAAAAATATACTGTAAAATCTAAATATGTAGTATTAGCTACCGGAGGGCTAGAAAATGCAAGAATACTTTCATCAAATTAAAAAGAAAATATACTACCTAAAGTAAGTTAGAATAATATAGGAAAATACTTTGCAGAACATCCAATGCCAATTTTTTATTGAGTACTTTAATTGGGCAAAAATGTCGATAATTTTTCAAATCATAAGGATATCAAGTTGGTAACTGGCCAAGAGATTAAACCAGGTTTAAACATAAAAATATATACAAAAGAATCCCAAAATTATTTAATTCTATTATTGGTTTTTATTTGATACCTAAAAAATATTCCATCAAAAATAACTTCAAGCTTGTTCAACTATTTAGAGAAGACGAATGTCGTACCCTTGTTTGTATCTGTTCCTATCGATCCCTACATGATTTTAATACCAGTCATATACCAAAGATTCAAAAATAAAAGATCAATTTTGATTATCAAAAGAATGTTTATATATTAGAATAATGTCCGAATCAAACCAAATATTAATAGTTGCATAATTATGAAAGAGGATGTAGATGAATACAAAGTATACAAATTCAAATTAAAAATGGTTCATTTCAGATGAAGATAAACGATTCATAAGCAAAATCATAAATTACTAAAAAGAAGATATCAAAAGTCAAAAGGATTTATTCGTTGATTTATTCTCATAGGTCGAGAACCCAGAAGTGGGTGACTGGGGTCAACATCTTATCATGGCCGCACTTTGGACACCATATGGGCACGGCCAATGTCCGAAGATGAATCATCCGGAGTAGTAGATCTAAATTGTAAAGTATTTTATAATAAAAACTTATACGTAAGAAGCTCTTGGCAGATTTCCAACATGCGGGATATAAACTTTACAATAACAATCGTGGCGTTATCAATCAATATAGAAAATTAAAAGATTCTTAAATTAGGACTTTGTGATGTAGGAATTGAAATTAATTACCATTTATCTCCAGTTATTCATTGTAAGTATGCTGTGCAATAGATAATTTTTAGCTCTTCAAAAGTATTTCTATTCCATATAACTATAGTGACTCTAAATTTACGATTATTAAAAGAGTAAATGATAATTATTTTACCTGCTGCTGTAGTTAATAAAATAAGATTGGTCGCATTAGAAACTAACATATTTTATTCATTTAAAAATACTCTCATTATTATTAATTCGGATGAAGTAATTAAAATATCACATAGTAGAGGTAAAGATTCTAATATTAGAAACTACCAGTCACTAATGAATATTCAGGAATTCAAAATGTTCAAATTCTATTTCCAAAACCACTGATAATATTGTCACTTCCGACCTTGCAATATCACCAGAAACATCGGACGGCGACTTGACTACAAAACACAACTGATAAAAATATGTTTTTATCTGATCATAAATAGATAATAGCTACTTTATCTAGATTGTATACGAAACGTGATCGAGGTGAGAATCAACTGGTAGGCTATGGGCAAGAGGCCAGCAATTTTAACGAATGTACCCAACAATTACAAAAAGAGATACAGTAATCTATGTATCCCTATTGAAAAGCGTCTTAATATAAATCAAAACATTCAAAATATGTTTGCTACATGTGACTCATTTGATAATATAACAAAAAAAGACTCTTGCATATTATTTTTACGATGCGGATAGAATGTGTTGTAGTTTTCCGAATTTGTGGAATTGATTAACTTGATGCTTTATAAAAAAGGTACTACTATTCCGATTTGTTAAGTACATTTAAAACAAAGTCTTTCAAGGCCAAATCAGAATTAATTTATTATATTGTACAATTATTGCCCATCATTTAGGAAATAATACACAACATATCGAAATTATTTATGAAACTCTGGATTAATAGATTTGTGTCATACTATCTTAGTGATACTTCATTTGATATTAGAAGAGAAAATGAAATTTTAAACATAAGTGAGATTCTTAAAAATGAAATTTATTAGACTATTTAACTATATTTTTGTAGCTCTAAAAAATCGTTTTTATAAACCTATTGAAATATTTCTCTAAAAATGAGAACTATCAACCTGCATTTACTAATGGCAAACGAATATTTTTTTTAAAAAAAGATTCTACAGGTAAAGAGACCGTCAGACTTAGATGGAGAGCATATCTAAAAATATAGATTAGCCTAACATCGTTCATGGATATTGATCTCGCAACATTACTTGTCTTCAATGCTGAAAATTAGATTTACTTCTATTACGTAGAAATGAGTTATCCTTCTTTATGTTTTCTCAAAGATGGACTTGCAGATTTAAATGACTTTAAAAAAGCTTTTTTTATCAATGAGGAGATTAATGTAAAAAATGTTGATACTTTTAAATCGTCAGATATTATCTGCTTTTTTATGTTTTTCATCACATTGTATGATTTTTCAAGGCTATGATAGTAATCCATATTTTGATAGGACACTATCTATGGAATGCCAAGGACACTTTTTTGAGACTGGTGAGTATGAAGAGAAAGAACAATATTGGACCGAAGCTTTTATGTCATTCCTTAACAACAATACAAGAGCTGAAATGATAAAGATATTTGAATCTTTTGGTTGCTTTGTCTATAGGAGATTATAAGCGAGAATGAGACTCACTTGAACGGACACAAAAGACTATTATTTAAATGTCGAAAATAAGAACGCAATCTAATATGTCATTTACATAGAGGATTATTGTTGAAAGAGGCATCAATCTATGGTTACATTTCAGATGCAGGAACACCATAAACTTTTGATTTCCCCTAATGTCTTTTGTAACAACTGAGCCTGCTCCAATTATTGAATTTTCCAATTTTAAATTAGGCAGTATTGTAGCTCCCGCACCTATATAACAAAGTCTTCTATAATTATATTTCACAAAGAGTTACTCCAGACCAATAAAAACATGATTACCTATTTTACATCCATGATTTATCCACAGAGTTATATCTAATTGCAACATTATCACCCAAAACTGAATCTGCTCCTAATTTCACTCCAGTATTAATACAAACCCCATTTCCAATTTGAACATAATCATAGTTTATTATTGGAGGTAGAATAGATTTAATTTTGATATTAGGTTTCAATAATTTTTTATATACTTCAAATCGGTCATGAGAACTATTAAAAACATTATTTATTATATTAAGATTTTTATTATCACAATAGTCAATTCCTCCAACTACTCTATACTGCAAAAGAAATCTGTACCTTTTAGCTTTTGCGTATCATCTATAATTCCAGAATATTAAAATAGAAAATTGCTCTATTATTTTGATCGAATCTGGATATGAGGCACCGTATAATATACTTCTTCTAAACTATTATTTTTCATTATTACTCATGAGACATAGACTAGATACTTTTTAATTAATTTGATCTACTTCACACAAAGGTTGAAAACTAAATCAGCAATAAACGGCTTTGCAGTTATTATTTTAGTTAGAATAAAATTATTTTTATGCATCTCATTAACAAACTCATGTAGTTTATAGACATTCACAAGCGATTCATGATTATGTCGAGTTTCAGAAAGAACAAACTTAGTCTTCTTGAGTATTTCTCCAGCTCCTTTTATGGCTTCTAATTCATAACCCTCAGTATCCAATTTTATTCCTAAATTTCCCAACCCCTTTCTCATTTCCAAGCAATTCATCCAGTGTAGTGACATCAACTGATCTTTTTCGATAGGTTCATCTGTAAAGTTTATTTTAGATGTTTCCAAGAGTGAAGACAAACCGGTTTCAGAAAAGATATTCATTTTCATTTTCTTGTTCTCAGAGCCTACTGCTGTCTCGTAGAATTTATAGCCTCTTGAGTTAATTTTCTTTTGCATATTTTTCTGATTCATACAATGGATCTATAAGAATGAGATTCGCATCATTGAATAGCTCATATAATTCAGGAGTACCATGCGGTGCTACGCCAATATCTATTAAAGTGTCTATAGGCGGGAGCTGTTTCAGCTGGTCTAAATCTATATACATTCCTGTGTCTTTATAAAATAGTTTTGGATATTTCACTTCCAAGTTCTCTTTTATATTTAATTGATATAATGCAACATTTTATTACATAATCAAATACAATCGTAACATAAAATAAGACATAGGAGATTCAGTTATAAAACTTAAAGAAAATAGTAGGAGATTTTTTTTTACATACTCATTTGCATTATCATTGAGCAGAGTTGTAGGTTTTATTCTTCCTATATTAACAATATACTTATCTGTTAACGAATCTGGCCTACTAAATTATTTTATTCTTTTTTTAATTCATTAATTGTCATTTTAATAGGTCTCGGCCTAGATACTATTCTCATACAAAACTTTTCGCATATCTTAAGAAAGACATAACGGCGTATCTAAGAATATGTTTGTTATTAATGGCTATAACATCCGCAGCATATTTTATAGTTATTACTTCACTATCAAATGTAATACCAAATGTATCATCGATTGAACAATATATACCAATAACTCAGTACATCATAATATCTATAATTATTGCTTTCCTATTTGCTTTAAATCAAATAATACTTACATTTCATCAGTATGAGAAAAATCCTAGAGAAATATTAAAAAATTCAAATAATAATCTCCTCAATTATTTTACTAGCAACATTATTATTTTTGATTACTTTTGAGATGAATTGGCTTTCAAGAATATATGGAATAGTTATTGCCTATTCAATTGGCTTACTATATATGTTTCATAGAATAGGTTATAAATTTTTATCAGTATCCAGCTTTCATTTTCGAAAAGTACACTGGGCTTCTTTCCCAATCATTACCAATTATCATATCCTCGCTATTTGTATTTTTTATTATGAATATAGATAAATATTTTATAGAAAAAATCTTTGGCCTGTATGACTTTGGTTTGTATGCATTTGGCACATCTTTAAATCAACTAATATTTTTTATAGCTATAGCCATTAATAAAGTTACTGGTCCTTATTTATTAGATCAGATTAAATTAAAAAATTTACGCTTCATATATATGATCATTGCTTCAATATCAGTTTTACTTGTAATTGTGTCTGTAGCTTATTATTACTTGATTATATTCTTTTATGATTCTCTTTTCGACCAGTCATATAAAAGTTTTTTGAATTTTATTCTTTACAGATGATTATTCTTGTACTTCTTCAAGTTAGCTCATTCTTCACTTTTTCTAATCACTACACAGAAAAGAACATATCTTTGGCTTTCATTAACACGCTGTTTGTATTTGCTCTAGTTCTTACTTTTAATTTTCTGGAGTATAAAACTATTTCAGAATTTCTTGAGAGGTTTACTTGATAACTATATGCATATATAATTGTACTGAATATTTTTATTTTATATTCCATTTAGAAAATCACATTAAGAATTACGAATTCCCATACTAGTCATAGTATAATTTTCATATGCACGAATATTTAAATAGCCGATATATAAGCGAATTTAAAAACTCACTTTTAAACATCTCCTTAATTTAGGCATTGATGGAAAAAACAACATCAGGTAATGATATAAGATCTGTATTCTTTAGTTATTTTAGATCAAAAGAATTCAAAATAATTATAAATAAATTTTGCAAAGAATTATGCGTGAAATATAAAATACCAATTAATGAGTTTGTAGTTCAACCTGTTCCAACACCGAGAATATTTCGCCCGGCGATCATGGCAACAAGTTGGCATACGGATTTCTGGTATGGTCACGGCGAAACTTTTTAGAACTGTTTGGGTGCCAATAAAAGGAATCAGTCCAGGTGCAACTTTTCAACTAGTTTTATCGCCCGATTGTAATCAAAAATTAGTGAATTATTACTCATCTAACCCAGAATTATTAGCAAAAAGAGTTTGATTTACTTGACTGTGAAACTATGCCCGCGCTCCCTCCTGATGAGTCTGCGTTAATTTTTGATTCCAATCAGTTGCATAGCTCGCTAAGTAATGAAACAAACATAGAGAGGATGTCTTTTGATTTTCGATTTGGTAATGTGAATGATTCAACATCAAATAAAGATTTATCTACTTACCTTAAATTCGAAAACGATACCCTAACACATAGGTATAAAAATAAAGACTATAAATTTCTAAAATATATTAGAGGCAGCAAAGTACTAGATACCTCAGCTCAGCATATTCTCATAGAAGGCTGCTGCAAGAATAGGCAGATGAACATCATGGGCCAAGAAGCAGAGATAGAACGATATGGTCAACCAATGCTCTTAAAGCATATCAATGATATTAAAGATAAAAAATCTAAATTCGATGGTATTATTATTTCAACTGAAAAGTTAATTGATGAAAATTATTGAAAAGAAATACAGAATAGCAATGTTAGCATTTATTTTGTTTTAGAGAATAAATGGATGAACGAATAATGCCAAAAAATAATATCAATTGAACGACAGTTCAGGTATACACTAATTACAGTTAGGCACGTTTGCGCTATAAAATGGAAATAATATACACTCCAGAAATCTTTTCAAACCAAAAATTTGGTGGAATTTCTCGATACTACACAGATCTGATGTCAGAGATGATTAAAAGAAATAATAATGTAATACTCCCTCATATTTTTCCATAATAATATTCATCTCAAAGAATATCAGAATGAAAATTATAAAAAAATTTCAGGTAGATATATCAATGTAAAAACCAAACTACTTATAATTAATCATTTGTTAAATAACATATTAATAAACAAGACAGTCAAAAATTTGAGTATCAATAAATCAAACTTTATTTATCATAGTACGTTTTATAGCTCTTTCTTTTGAAAACAATAAGTCACGAAAGGTAGTTACTGTTTATGACATGATTAATGAAAAATTTCGGCGATGAATTTAAGTTACCAAATAACAATAGACTTATTCGAAAAAAAATAAAGCAATGAAAGAGTCAGATCATATAATAGCAATATCACATACTACCAAAAAAGATATTCTTAAGTATACAGATATCAATGAGAATAAGATATCTGTAGTCTACCTTAATGCATCAAGTTCATTCAATAATGAAGCTGAAAATCGTAAAACAAAAAACATAATTTATATGTTGGAAATAGAAATTATTATAAAAATTTTAGAATTCTTTTTGATTCATTATCAAACTAAGATACTCTACGGATCAATTTTAGTTAATATGTTTTGGTGGTGAGAAAGTTTCATCCCATGAGAAAAACATTATTGGAAGCAGATGGGACTTGTCAAAATGTATTCAATTTGTATCTGGTGGATCCGAAAAATGACCTCACTATTGCTCTACAATCAATCTAAAGTCTTCGTCTTTTCCATCATTATATGAGGGTTTTGGTATCCCAATAATAGAGTCTGTAAATTCTTCTTGCATTCCGATTGTGTTCTAACATCCCATGTTTTTAGAGAAATAGGCAAAGATAGTTTATTTACTTCGATGATAAAATGACCTTAATTGAAAAACTTAAATATATTCTTGATTTGTGTACTGATGATTATGAAAATATATTAGATAAATGTCGTAAGGTACTAAAACATTTACAATAGATAAGATGGTTTCATCTACTAAAAAATTTATACCTCTTTGCTGTAAAATAATGAAGCTTTAATATATGGTGTATCAGGACAGGATGGATTTTATCTGACAAAATACCTTTTGTCTTTAAAAAAGATATACGTCTGTAACAAGAGATCTCAAAAGTTCAACCAAAAAAAAGATTTATTGACTTTTATGAGCCAAAATACATTCAGAAGATGTCATTATAGAGCAAAAAACAAACTCAAGATATTAAAACCACTTATAGACGATAATAAAACCAAGATCAAATTTATTACCTTTCAGGACAATCTGATATTAATATTCATTTGAAACATCCGGCGAGACGTTTATATCATTTGTTGAACCATTTGAATATATTCTAAAGTCAATAACTAATGCTAATCCAAAGATAAAGATATTTAATCCAATGTCATCAGACTGCTTTTCGGATATCGGCAATACTACATTAATATAAATACTCATTGAATGATAATTCTCCATATTCTAAATCTAAAAACTATATATATAAATTATCCAAAAAATATGAACTCTCTCTAATGGCATTGATATAAAAATGCATTCTTGTTTAATCATGAATCAAAGTTAAGAGAAAATAAGTATGTGTTAAAAAAATCTGCAACTACTTGAATGATAAAAAATATGACAAAAATGAAAAACTTATTTTCGGAAATATTGATATTGTTAGAAACTGGGGTTTTCTGAAGAATTTGTTAAAGGCTTTTTATCTTCTTATGAAAAGTAATGAAAATGAAGTAATAATATGTAGTCCTAATAATTATTCTATCAGGGAGCTATTGGAGTATTCTTTTCTAAATATCAATCTTGACTATAATGAGTACATAAAAGTCAGTGATAATTCTTAAGAAAATCTGATATAAAATACAAGATAGCTAATTCATCAGACATTAAAGAAAAGCTTAGATTGGGCTCCAAAATGTGACGCCAAGTGTGTGATTGATTATCTACTATCTTCTGAAGAGTTATTTCGCTCTATCCGCAATAGTTTCGAAAACTAATAAAAAAAACTCATTCAATATTTTTAATTTTTCAATATCTTGAAAAACAATGAATTGTGCATCAAGATAATTCATTATTTTCAATAGTTACACCTACCTTAAACAGTGAAAATTACATAGAAGAAACAATTCAATCAATTTTCAATCAAACATACAAAAACATTGAATATATAATCGTGGATGGAGGTTCTAGTGATGCAACTCTTGATAAATTCATCAGGAAATATAAAGATAAAATTTCACAGTCATTTCTGAACCGGACAAAGGAATGTATGATGCAATCAATAAAGGCATCAATGTATGCAAAAGGAAAATTTTTTACATATTTAAACAGTGATGACTGTTGTATCATAATTCTATTGAAAAAGTTGTCAATTACTTTAAAGAAAATAATCACATAGAGTTTCTATATGGCTCTATGGATTTTGTTGATGCAGATAGTACATATCTATTTAAAAGAAATTATCCAAAAAGATTGGAGAAATTATGCATCATGTAACTATTCTATGATTGGTCAACCTTCTCATTCTGGAGATCCTCAGTTTTTGAAAAAATTGGTGTTTCGATTCAACTTATCAACTACTTGGCGATACAGATTTCTATACTAGAATTTTAAAAAATTGTAAATGTTATAACTCTAGCTGAATCATTTTCTAAATTCCGCATGCATTCAGAATGCTCTCACCATAAACGGAAAAGATAAACATTATAATCGAACATAATATTCTTTTCAAAATATCTAAATTCAAAAGTTCCAAAATTTAGATCATTTATTGAGTAATGTATATTTTAAAATATATAATTTCTTTAACTACGTTAATCAGATTTTTTTCAAAAAATCAACTTGAAATCAGTGTTATCTTTCTTAACAATCAAAAAGTATTTATATGTATTTGATCAGGGTTGGTTTCTGACAGGTATAAATCCAGCCTCTGCAATAAGTATGGTTTTCTTGAATATCAAAAAGTTTTTCTAGAGACGATATCGAATAATAAGCTCCTTCTAATTATGTTGCTGGTGCTTTACTCAACAATAATATATTTTCTAAATGAAAACACACTTACTAAAAAAGTATTTTCTCTCTATTAGTTATGATTTCTATATTTTTAATAATTGATAAGATTGAACTTTATAAAATAGTTACAGATAGGTCGATTAATCACCAACTTTTATTAATTATTTTATTCTTCCTAGTTATTGATAAATACTTTTCGTTCGATCTAAAGGACTATTTTACTGGTGCAGTAAGAGGATCTGGGCTTTTCAGCGAAAGATCACATTTGGCTATTTATTCTCTACCTTTAATATTTTTAGTTTGTTAAGATTCAATCTTTTCTACCATATATTTTATTGGTATTCACTATATTTTTTTTTTAATAGCCTTACTCTGATTGTTGGACTAGGGTATTTTTTGGGATATTATTTCTTAAATCTTTATTTTCTATCCTGCAATCCTTAAAATATCTCTTCATCATTTTTCTAGCTGTTATCTTAATTATATCCCAGTTTGATTTTTTGTATGCTCGTGTAGAAGGCGTACTTCTCTTTATAGACAATTTAGATAAAATAAAAGTGATTACATTTAAAGAACTTGAAACATATTTGTCTGGTTTAATATGGATTAATGGATGGGTTATGGCATATGATAATCTTATTTATTCAAACTTCCTTGGCCTTGGTTTCAATAATATGGGTATAAATACAAATGTTGGTTTGTCTTTTCCAAGTCATCCTGGTTATAACTATGATATTTTAAACGCTGAGGATGGTTCATTCCTAGCATCGAAACTAATTTCAGAATTCGGAGTAATCGGTATATTAATAATATTAGTATTATCTTACATATGCTTTAGAAATATTATTAGATTTTCTAAGACTAAAAATGAACATACTTCCAACTTCATAATTTCACTTAAATTCATATCATCTATTCTTTTATTATCTTATCTCTTTGTAAGAGGAATTGGTTACTTCAACTTATCTTTCTTACTAAATCTTAATATTTTACTTCTAAATTTCAAATTTAGCTGAAAAGAATCATGAAAAATAAAGTTATACAAATTTGTGATTATGGTCTATATCCAAGGAGGAGCATCCCAGTTGCAATAAATACAAGCACCATCCTCAACAAAAGCAAATTATTTTCTCCACTTTTTTTTGTTCAAAAGGTCCAGTTGATAAGATTTTAATGAAAATGGCATTGAGTGTATATGCTCTAATCAAAATGATATAAATAATTCAAAGCCTCACGAGGTCATTAATAATTATTTTTGGAATAGATCTAATTATAGATATATATCCTCAATTGCTGATAAATGTGATAAAAAAATCAACCATCTTTCATATTCACAGTACTATTAAATCATGACTAGTTCCGTAACGTATTTTTTGCTGAAAAATAACTATAAAGTTATTATGACTATGCATGATTATTTTTATGATTGCCCAAATGGAGGTTTATTTAATTTTCTGAAAATAAAATCTGTAGATCAAACCCCAATCATTTAGGTGCTTTATAACAAATTGCGATTCTAGAAATTACCCTATCAAAGTAATAAGATTTATAAGATCAAAGCATGAAAAATATTTGATAAATTCTTTTGAAAACAAAATAACATTCATTCACATATCGAAAAAATCTGAACAGCTATTCAAAGCCTTACATCCTAAATGTAAAAAGCTTTTTCATTCCTAATCCAATTAAACAAGCATCAAAAAAACAACTATTAAAAAATTTAAGTAAAGAATATCTTTTTGTTGGAAGATTATCTAAAGAAAAAGGCGTACTTCAATTAGCTAGAGCATGCAAAAAACTAGATTTAGACATCACATTCGTAGGCGATGGGAACTGTAAAAACGAAATTCACGAAATTTATCCAAAAGCTAAGATTACTGGCTGGATTAATTCTCAAAATAAAATTGAAGATTACATTAGAAAGGCGCGAATTGTTATCTTTCCATCACTATGGTATGAAACTTTTGGCCTCGTGGTCTTGGACTCTCTGAAAAACGGTATTCCAGTAATAGCTTCATCTCACTCTTCAGCTTCAGAGTTCATCAAACATAAGTTTAATGGCCTCTTATTTAATACTTCTGATCCTAAAAATCTAGTGGAGGCATTAAGAACTGCAGAAGAGGATAAGATAGTGATTGAGATGCGAAATAATCTCAAAGATTATGATTTAAGACAATACACAGAAGAAAGTTATCTAGAAAATTTGGAAAAAGCATATACTACATTAATATGAGAACAGATTTAATATAATTTAATTATTAAATCTTGAGACTTTTGTAAAATGATAAATATACTACTTGTAACATATCAATCTGAAAAGCACATTCAAAAACAACTTAAAAGTATTTTTGATCAAGTAAATGTTCAGTTCAAGGTACATGTATTTGATGACGGATCTAATGATAATACTCTTCAAATTATTAAAGACTATCAAGACAAATGTCAAATATAATTTTTTATGAGAATAAAAAAGATTCGGAACACCAGGATTAAGTTTCCTGCATCTACTATCATTAATAGAGTATGAAGAATCTGATTTATTTGCCTTTTCAGATCATGACGATATCTGGAATGTGAATAAATTGGAGAGAGCTGCTATGAAATTAAAGGATAATTCTGCAAATTTATATTCTGCTCCTGTAAGAGCAATATGGCCATCAGGAAAAAAAAGAATTCTTTCACAGACTGATATAATCAGAGATCATGATTGTATCTTTGAAGCGGCAGGACAGGGATGTTCTTATGTGTTTGACAGTAAAATATTAGATGGCTTAAAAGCTGCAAAAAATGTTATCGATGATGAAAAATTTATCGTGAAGTCACATGATTGGGTAACATACATTGTTTGTAGAGCTTATGAGTATAAATGGTACTTTGATAAAGATTTTGTATCATTAGATTACATGCAACATGATCATAACGATTTGGGGGCAAAAGGAACACTCAAGTCTTATATAGGAAGGTTTGGCTTAATAGTCAGTGGGTGGTATAAACGACAGATTCAAATGTATTCATATATCTATTTGAAATTAATAAAAGAAAAGAGGCAAGATTCCAATTTAAAAAAATATATATCAAACTTCAGTAGACCATATTATGCAAGAGTATGCTTTAATACTTTATTTGTTTTGAAGAATGGTCGAAGATACCTCTTGCATAGGTTTTACCTAGCAACCCTTACAATAATGAATTTAATTTGATGAGATGATTGAGCCAAAAGAAGCATTCCCATATAGACCGCCATCAGCAGAAATCAGAGAAAAATACTCTCATATTTTCAAAATAAATGAACCAATCTCAGAAAGGTGGCTGAAGCTATTGTTCGATAAAGTGATAGCTCTTGCATTTCTCTTTTCGATGGCGCCTATTTTATTATTACTAAAAATATTTTATACAATTGAAGGTCTATTGATTCCAGAAAATAAAGGCCCAATGCTTTTCTATTATCATGCAGTATCGAAAGGTAAAATATTCCGTAAATACAAAATTCGACTTATTAAGATGCGCTTCATAGATCAGGAATTAGCAAAAGAGGGTAAATGGGAAGCATATAGCTCTGAGTGGAACAAGGACTCAAGAACTTATATAGGTAGTTTTGTAAAAAGTTTTTATCTTGATGAAATTCCTCAGTTCTGGAGCGTGTTGAAAGGTGATATGTCTATTATTGGGCCTAGGCCGTTAGCAGTTGTTCATTATGAGAGAGATCTTAATCAAGGAAATGTTACGAGAAAACATCTTAAAGGTGGATTATTAGGTCTTGGTCATATTAGAAAAGGCAAAGAAGACTTTGGTGATCCAAAGTATGAATATATTTATCTTGATAAGTATTTGAAACTATCCGAGTTTGATTTATTAAAGCTCGATGTAAGTATAATCTTCAAAGGCATTAAACTTATACTTAAAGGAGAGGGCTATTAACAATACAGGGGTTTTGACACAAGTGAATAAGACATTGAACAAGATACAGTTAATACTATATTCTCTTTTTTTTATATTCAATTTCATCGATAGAGACATCAGCAACATGTTTCTACTCACAACAATCGCTGCTTGCTTGTATGATTATAAAAACTTAAAGTTACATCTCATTAAAAATAAATATCTAGTTGTTGCGGTGCTTATTTTCACCTTATGGATATCTGCAGTTGGCGCATATCATAATACACCCATAAGCGAGCTTGATAACTATTTTAGACTGTTTCTTTTACTTCCACTTCTAGTAATAAAAATGGAAGATAAGGTATGGACAAAAATACTTTTTTATTCTGCGTTAGGAGCATGCTTACATTTAATTTATAGCTACTATAATTTTGACATACCTAGATATTATGGAACATCTAGCCATCCAATTACCTATGCCAATATGACTGTCACTCTAATACTTTTAATTGTCATTTCTTACAGTTAAGATCGCTAAACAAATTTTATATTTTTATCTTTTTTATTATGGTTTTCATTTTTATTTCTCGCATGGGTTATGACTCAATCAAGAGGTCCAGTAATCGGATTCATATTATCTCTGGCATTGATATTATTTTGGTCGAGAAGTATAGTGATTTTTCTCTTTACCGTTGTATCATTTTCTATCCTATTCTTTTTTCAGAATAGTTTGTCTGAGAGACTCATCAAGCTCAACGATTTAGAAATCAGTCTCTTTGATAAAAATTCAATAGATAAAGTTCTCAAATCACATTCGTCAAAGTATGTCCCTTTAAGGGAAAGAGGAAGTTATTTTAGCTATGGATTTGCAACTATCGATAAATATCAACTACTGGGTATTGGACCGCACAACGTGGAAGATAGTATGCAAAAGTACTTAGATGAGACTGGATATCTTGCAGTTGCTAGAGATCATTTACACAATGACTTTCTTGATATATCAGTAAAATTTGGTATTCCAGCACTAATTTTTCTTTTACTAATTTATCTATTACTCATTTATGATGTTTTTTCATCTGGGAACAAACAGGCGTTTATAATTTTTATGTTGATGCTTGTGACTTCTCAATTATCTCAAAGTCATTTTGCACATCATCAGGCAATTACATTTTTTATTTCGGCTTTGTATGTTCTTAAAGATATAAATAAAAGTAGTTCATGACTAAATATGAAGATATTATCATAGCGTTAACTTAATTTGATATTTGAAAAAAACTATTATCATTTGAAAAAGAATTTCAAGTAATATTATAACAGGCAAAGTTCAATGTATAATTGATTTGAGAATAAACTCTTTTGAACAGAGAAATCATTATGAATAGACTTTTAATAACAGGTGGAAACGGATTTATAGCATTCAATTTTATAAAGATGATGTTTAAGAGCGACTATGAAATAGTAAGCATTGATGATCTTTCCCTATCAAAATATCTCAATCATGAAACAATCAACAGTATGTCTGATAAATTTGAGTTTATTGAATGTGATATTACGAGTAATGATATTATCGAGCTCATTAAAAAATACAAATTTGATGCTATTATTAATTTTGCTGCAGAATCTCATGTCGATAAATCAATTCATTCATCAAATAAATTTGTTGATACAAATATAAGAGGTACAAATAATCTTCTTACATGCTGCAATGATTTAATTGAAAAAGGAGTTTTATCTAATGACTTTCGTTTCATCCAAGTGTCAACCGATGAAGTGTACGGTTCCCTAAGCAAAACCGCACCTGCATTTACTGAATCTTCAATTTTGAAACCTACCAATCCATACAGTGCAACAAAAGCATCAGCTGATTTAATTTGCATGTCATATTTTAAAACTCATCACTTCCCAGTAATGATAACTAGATGCAGTAATAATTATGGACCTTATCAGTATCCAGAAAAGTTGATACCTTTAGCTATCAATAAAATTGTAAATAACAAAAAAATTCCAATTTATGGAAATGGACAACAAATAAGAGATTGGATTTATGTTGAAGATCACTGCTTAGGTATTAAAAAAGTTTTAGAACAAGGGCGTTTAGGGGAAGTATATAATTTTGGCGGAAATTCAGAATTAACTAATCTTCAAATAATAGAAAACATTATTCATATTATGAAACCTAATGACACTATTAGCCAACATGTTGAACATGTTGATGATAGGCCAGGTCATGATACAAGGTACGCAATCAATGCAGAAAAAGTATTAAATGAACTGGGCTGGAAACCATCACATAAATTTTCGAATGCTATTGATGAAACCGTAAATTGGTATATTAATAATAATGAATGGTCACAAAATATTTTGAAACAGATCAGTATAAAAATTGGATGGAGAAGCAATATTAACATATTACTGTTAGGCTCTCATGGCCAGCTAGGTCAATCTTTTTGTGAGCTTTTTAAAAAAAATAATTTAAATTTTACTGCCCTATCTAAAGAAGATTGTGATGTCACTAATACTAATGATATAACGAGAGCACTTACCTCTAATAACTATGATTTCATAATCAATGCATCTGCATATACTAATGTTTCTAATGCAGAAATAAATCCAGATATTGCCTATAAAGTAAATGATGTTGCAATCAAAAATATTGCATCATTTATGAATAAGAATTCATCAGTATTTATTCATTTTTCAACAGATTATGTCTTTGATGGTAAAAGAAGTCACCATATACTGAAGAAGATTCAAGAAATCCAATTAATGAATATGGCAAATCTAAACTTAATGGTGAAATATATTTAGAAAATCTGACATCAACTATTTTATTTTTAGAACAAGCTGGGTTTATATGATAATAAAGGAAATAATTTTGCAAATAAAATAGTTAAACAAGCAAAAAAAATAGAAACTATTTCAGTAATAGATGATCAGTTTGGAGTACCTAATCATGTTGACTTCATATCATCAAGCACACTTGCCTGTATGAAAAAATATTATAAATATTCTATGATTGAGAAAAATAGATCACATGGTATTTATAACTTATCGTGTGGTGGTCAAACAACATGGTTTGATTTTTGCTAAATATATTTTAGATGGTATAGAGGATAAATTGAAAACCTCATCTGATTTGAAGCCTATGAAATCAAATCATTTTAAATCAAATGTTGAACGTCCAATGTATAGTGTTTTGAGCAATCAGAAAATCATCAAGCAATTTGATATTCAAATACCTTCATGGCAGTATTACGCAGATAAATATATTGAATCATATGATGAATAGAAAAGGCATTATCTTAGCCGGTGGAAGTGGCACGAGACTCTATCCATTGACTTTAGCATCTACTAAATGTCTTCTGCCTGTCTATGATAAACCTATGGTCTATTATTCTATTAGCACCATGATTCTTGCTGATATTACTGATATTTTAATTATTACTACACCCGAAGATCAGCATTTATTTGAAAACTATTAGGTGATGGCAGTGACTGGGGTATTAATCTTTCTTATCAAATACAACCTAAGCCTGAGGGTATAGCGCAAGCATTAATACTTGCTGAAAAACATATTGAGAATAATCCATGCACACTTATGTTAGCTGATAATATATTCTACGGCAGTGGATTTAGTGAAAAAACTGATTCATGCATCTCAATCAAATCATAATACTTTATTCTCATACGCTGTTAGTGATCCGGAGAGATTTGGTATTTGTGAGTTAGATGAAGATAGAAAAGTTATAGCACTTGAGAGAAACCCGCAAATCCTAAATCAAATCTAGCTGTAACAGGCTATATTTTTTATGATTCTGATGCTGCTTATATCGCTAAACAAATTAAACCATCAGCACGCGGTGAACTTGAAATTACAGATGTAAATATAGAATATATGAAACAAGGAAATTTATATAGCGAAGTACTGAGCAGAGGTTTTCGCATGGATAGATGCGGGCACTAATCAGTCTTATTTAGATGCAAGTAATTTCATTTATACTATTGAAAAAAGACAAGGATTTAAAATAGCTTGCCCTGAAGAAATTGCTTTTAGAAAAGGCTTAATATCATCTGAAAAAACTTAATGAACTTGCTCACAAAGTTATTAAAAGTGACTATGGTAAATATCTCTTAAATTTAATTCGATAGTATATGAAAGTTGATGCTACTGATTTAAGTGATGTTTTGTTAATAACACCGTGTATTCACACAGATGATAGGGGATATTTTTATGAAAGCTTCAATGAAGAAAAATTTTTAATTAACAGGTATTAATTTCAGACCTGTTCAAGACAACCAATCTTATTCTAAGCAAGGTACATTGCGTGGCATACATTTTCAAACTAATCCCATGCAACAAGCAAAACTGGTACATGTAATTGAAGGTGAGATTTTTGATATTGCTGTAGATTTAAGACGAGAATCCCCCAGTTATTGTAAGTGGATAGGTAAATACTTATCATCAGAAAATCATCGTCAATTATATATTCCAGAAGGTTTTGGCCATGCATTTTTAGTAACTAGCGAAGAGGCCAGGGTGATGTATAAAGTAAATAACTATTATTCACCCAAACATGAATGTTCCATTAAATATGATGATCCAAAATTAGATATTAAATGGCCAGATATGAAGTTTCACTTATCTGACAAAGATGCCAGGCAGATTATTTGCATGATGAATCTAATTTCTTTTAGTTATCTTATTAAATAATAAAGGTATTAATCCCAAAAGAGATAAATAAATTATAAGTTCAAAGCTAAATGGACTTTTTCAATTATAAAGTTATCTAATTCAGAGCCAATAAGAATAATAACAATTGTGCCTGGTAACATACCTATTTGACTGACAAAATAAAACGCTAGCGTTCTAATCTTAGTCAGTCCAAAAGCAACATTAATTATAAAGAATGGAAATATTGGTGACATTCTTAATGCAAATAAATAATATGTTCCGTTTTTGTTTAAATCATATTTAATTTTAGAAACTTGTGGGGCAAATCTTTTATTTACATAGTCGCTTATAATATATCTTGAAAGCAACATAGCACCTGTTGCTCCAATAGATGACGCAAAAGAAATTATTACTACAGCAGTATAAACATCAAAAATAAACCCTGAGAGAAGCCCAAGAACTAAAGCCACTGGTATAGATAAAATAGTTAGTAGAATATAAGCAAGAAAGTAAAAAATCATAAAGTATTTTGGATTATCTAAGTAAAGCCTTTCAAGAGTTTGAATATTTTCAATAAATATATTTTCAATAACCGAGATATTGTAATAAGTAAAAGAAATTAAAAGAAATAACAATATAGCGAATAGATATTTTTTACTTTCCATATAATCTTACCTTTCTGTCATAATAGACTAATTAATGACTACAGAAAAATATATATCTAATCAAAGAGTGGCTTTTAATAAAGACCTCAAGACATTCTTCGATACTTATAAAACATCCAATGTTTTAATGAAAGCTATGTGGTATAGCCTAAGCAATGGCGGCAAAAGAATTCGTCCAATACTAGTTCGAGAAGTATCAAGAAGCCTTGGCTTAAAAAAATCATACTATTTAAACCTGATGCTTGCTGTAGAACTTATTCATAGTTATTCACTAGTTCATGATGATCTACCCAGTATGGATAATGATGATTATAGAAGAGGAAAATTATCTACACATAAAAAGTTTGATGAAGCTCAGGCTATATTAGCAGGTAATGGAATGTTAACTTTAGCGTTTGAGATTTTGTCAAAAAAATATAATGCCCATGTCTGTCAGATAATTGCAGAGATAGCAGGCGCTTATGGATTAGCAGGCGGTCAGTCTACTGATGTTGAAAATGAAACAAAAAAATTAGTTTGAATAAAGTTTTGTATATACATGAGCTCAAGACAGCCAGACTATTTGAATTTTGTATATCCGCTCCATTTTATTCGCTGAATATGGTCAAGGAGGCTAAGGTGGCAAAAAAATATGGCAACTTAGTTGGCAGGACATTTCAGATAATTGATGACGTCATAGATGCAGATCAAGATCAAGATAATAAGAATATATTAAATTATATTACTAAAAATGATGCACTAGATTTATGTCATGCCTATAAAATTCAGGCTGGCAGTTATCTTAGTAAAATATTTCCTACAAATAATAATAAATTATCTGAAATTTTTAATTATATTATTAGCCAAGCAGATAGTGTATGAAAACAGCAATAATTACAGGCGCATCAAATGGCATTGGTTATCAAACTGCAATTGGATTAGCTAAAAAAAATTGACCTAATACTTGTTGCAAGAAATCTAGTAAGACTAGAATCAATAAAAAATCAACTTGAGCAAACTTATAATATTAAATGCATGATTTATGCTTATGACTTATCACTCATAGAGTCTAATATTAAATTTTACAATGATGTTATTAAAAAATATCAAAGTGTTGAGATACTCATTAATAATGTAGGAGCAATATTTATGGAAAGGTCTCTAACTAGTGAGGGTTTAGAGAAAACTTTTGCTTTAAATCATATGAGTTATTTTACGCTGTCCAATTTATTTTCAAAATATTATAAAAAACTTAGAATTGTTAATGTTAGTTCAGAGGCGCATAGAGGTATTGAGTTAAATAACAATGATTACGAAAACAAACATAATTATTTTGGTTGGCATGCATATAAGAGAAGTAAACTTTCAAATATTTATTTAACCTATGAATTAAATAAAAGATTCACAACTAATGAGATAACTGTAAATTGTTTGCACCCTGGTTTAGTCAATTCAGATTTTGCAAACAACAATTCGTTTCCATTTAAAATTGCATCAAATATCATAAAACTCTTTGGTATATCAACAGTCCAAGGTGCCCTAACATCAATTTATCTTGCGAATGACGAAGCTATCGGTGATGTATCAGGTTTGTATTTTGATAAATGTAGGCCAAGAAAATCATCTCTTGTATCGTATGATGAGCAAATGAGTCAGGAGCTGTGGTCTTATAGTGAAAATATATTAAGTAAGTATATGAAATGAAATATCTTCTTATATTGATATTAGCTACATTAATCTCTGCCTGTGGTTCTCGAGTTTCAGGCTCTTATGAGTTTTCCATGCAAATTAATACTTATAATAACCAAAATAATCACATTAAATCATCATGTAAATTATATTCTTCTGAAACACGAATAGAGTTTGATACACCTAAAAATATTAGATATCAGGCAAATTGCGGACCAATAAATATAATCTGTAAATCAGGAAGATTGTCAGGTGAATATGGAATACTACCCGAAAATGAAAAAAGAAATTGATACTAATACAATATTGAGCACTGGCGCAGGCATCTTATTTAATAGAATTGTAGACACAACAACTCCCTTTGGCATGTTCGTCAGATATACAAATGCTTTTGATAATTCAACATGTCTGATCCCAAAGAAAATTGACATAATGCTCGAATGAGTCTTGTCAGTGCTTATAAGCGGTGATAATTTATACATATGTTATTACTTATAGGAACACTATTTTTCTTTGCGGTCGGCTACTTTGCTTATAATTTTGGCCAATGTGTTGCTAAGTTTTCTAGACTAAATAAACTTATAAATCAAAAAGTTTTTGGTGTTGGTTTTCTAGGATTCTATATTTACTTTGTTGTAACCAATCAACAAGCAATCGTAGATGCATTCATGGCACCCCTTAAATAATTTTCAAAAATTTTAAAAGCCAATAAATAACGAAAGAGAGCATAGCTCCAATTACAAGAACATTTATTATAAAAGTAATATATCTATACTCTTGTGTATCTGCTTTATTATCTACATTTACAAATGCGCCATTTACCCATGTTCCATTAAAGGTTCTGCCATCAGCATATGTCCATTGCCCATCACCCACCGGTTTGCCATTCTCAAATCTGCCGGTATAAATTTTTCCATTTGGAAATGTGTTTATTCCAAATCCATGAGGTTTATCATTTTTCCAGTCACCCTCATATGATCTATCATTTCTAGTTTTTAATTTACCCTTACCATGCTTTAAACCATCTTTAAATGAGCCTTCGTATATATCACCATTATCAAAAGTTTGTTTTCCTTGAGACTTTTCATCATTTTTATACTCAATCATATTTTTATTATACATGTATAATAAAAATTACTGGTAGAGCTATAAAATTAGCCATTTCTTTAAAAATAAAAAGCGCAAAAGTATAATTAAACTTTTTTGATTTGTGCCATCACTGTATAGAAAATTGGACCATCTCCCATATCAGTAAGTTCTTGTGAGTTTAATGCATTAGCATTAAGACCATTTTTGACTAATGAACCTCTGTATTGTTTTTGTGTAGATGCTACACCATCAAGCATTGTATCTTTGATGATTGCATGGGCGTAAGTTTCACCTACATCATTAAATACTTTGCATAAATCTCCATCTTTAATTTTTCTTTTCTTGGCATCTGCGGTTGAAATTTCAACAGTAGGTCGAGATGCCATATTTCTTAGTCTTTCAACTGGCACAAATGAATTTCCAATAAATTGATGCGTTGCAGGACTTAATATTTGTATAGGATATTTTTTTCTTAATTTCTGATTTTTTAAATTCTTCTGTGTAAGATGGATAAGGACCTAGCCCAATTTTTCTTGTATCTTCTGAGTAGATTTGTATCTTCTTATCTTTAGTAGGCCAGCCTTTCTTAAGATAGTTTCGTCTAGGATTATCTACATCACCTTTCACCCATCCATTTTTCTTAAGTTTTTCATAACTAACTCCTTTAAATAATGGGTTATGTTTTGAATCAATCATGTTTTTTATCATGCTCTCGTCTGTTTCTTTGAAGCAGGCCTCTTTATAACCCATGTACTTTGCTAATTCTCTAAACAGATCTTGATTCGACTTACTCTCACCTAATGGTTTAATAGCTTGTTGAGTCAAACTGAAATAATAATGTCCGTAAGGAGCATGAAGGTCTGTGTGTTCAAGTTGAGTGTCAGCTGGAAGGACAACATCAGCATACATGCAACTATCTGTCCAAAAAGTATCATGCACTACTGTAAATAAATCTTTTCTTTGAAGGCCTTTTCGAACATTGCTGCTATCTGGTGTGCAGTTAGCAACATCAGAATTCCAAACAAATAAATGTTTAATAGGTGGACTAAGTTTTTTATCATTTAAGGCATTTCCTATCTGAACCATGTTTACAGATCTTGGAGTTTTACCATCTAGTAGATCTGGTCTTTGAAGTTTTTGTAAATCAACATTCCACATCTCCTCAATTGAGCCGACAAAACAACCAGACTCTTTATGTTTCCAAGCTCCAGTAATTGCTGGAAGAAGCATTATTGTTCTCGTCATCATACCGCCGTTTCGATGCCTATTAAGTCCATAATTAGGCCTTATATAAGATCTTTTGGCTTTTGCGTATTCATGAGCTAACTGTTTTATCTCAGATTGTTTAATACCAGTGATTCTTGAAACTTTAGTGAGAGTGTATTTAGGCAACTCTTTTTTAGAAACTCTTCATGACCCGTTGTATGTTTTTTTAAAAATGATTTGTCATGTAAATTGTTTTTCACTATTTCATTCATCATACCCAGTGCTAATGCAGAATCAGTCCCAGGTTTAGGCTGAAGGTGCCAATGACTCATAATACTTGTACGGGTTTCTCTTGGATCTATACAAACAATTTTAGCTCCATTTTTTTTCGCCTCCTCAAGAAATGGAACCATATGCACATGCGTTGATGCAACATTAGTCCCCCATAGTATG
>JAYQJW010000001.1:0-1217 GCA_038142325.1 Gammaproteobacteria bacterium | reverse complement strand
AATTCAATGAGGTAATGAGAGAGATTTTGTGGATAAAACATTCTACTGGTGAGCAAATCAGCTTTTATATATTTTGTTTAATTATATTTAGGTAAGTAATTGCCATGTGCGTCAATTAATTTATCTGTCATGGAATATACTTCATCAATAGTTAAATTAGCTGCAGTTAGAGGATCTAATAAAGCAGCATGGTAGATGTGTTCTCTTTTTTGGTAATAGCTGCTTCTGCAGTTAAGATTTGAACATTGATGTTAGTTCTCATTAATGCTGCTAAATGTTCAGGAAGTTTTCCAGTTTGTTCTGGTGTATAGCCTTTGCTATTAATTAAACACGGAACTTCAACACAGCTATTTGAGGGCAAGTTATCTATATATCCATCATTCATAATATTGGCATTAATTGTGATCTCATTATTGTTTGTTATGGCATCCATAATATAAGATGCATATTCATTGCTTCTTGCTAATGGCTCATTGTGTATTGAATTTATATTATTTTCTAATTCATTCCAAACTTTGTTACCTATCTCACATCTGTCGATATATTCATTAATAGGAATCTTATATTTATCAATGACATCTTGTCTGTTTTGTTTGATAAACCATGGAACGTATTCAGCAAAATGCTCACTTGATTCTGTTACAAAATAACCAAAGCGCTTGAGTATTTCGTATCTAACTTTTTCATGCAAAACTTTATTTGAATACTCAGTTTTCTCTCTACTTCTTGATGATAATTTCTCATCATTAATTATTTTATCAGCTAAAATTTTTAACCTAGGATATAAATCTTCATTATTAGATTTTTTTGAAACTTTTGATAAAAAGCCATGTGATTAATTCCAGCACATACATAATCTATGTCTTCTATTTTTCTCCCAAATCATCAGCTAGCATTTCAGCGGTTCCTTGGACCGAATGGCATAAACCTAAAGTTTTAATTTCAGGAAATGAATTATTTAATAGCAATCATGTTTGAACACATCGGGTTCACATATTGAAGCCACAAAGCTTTAGGGCAAATCTCCATTATGTCCTTTGCAATATCTAATAAGACAGGAATAGTTCGTAATCCTCTCATTATGCCACCAATGCCGAGTGTGTCAGCTATTGTTTGTTTTAATCCAAATTCTTTGGGGATATTAAAATCAATAATTGTAGATGGTTTGTGCCCACCAACCTGGATAGTAGTTTGAACAAAATCTGCATCTTTTAATG